>NZ_JBNDIV010000006.1:0-508162 GCF_050434585.1 Pseudomonas sp. 2725
ATGCCCGTGGTCGTGTCGATGCTCAACAGCTACTCCGGCTGGGCAGCGGCGGGCATCGGCTTCTCGCTGAACAACTCGATGCTGATCATCGCCGGTTCGCTGGTAGGTTCGTCCGGTGCGATCCTCTCGTACATCATGTGCAAGGCGATGAACCGCTCCTTCTTTAATGTGCTGCTCGGTGGCTTCGGCAATACGGCGGACGCGGCCGGCCCGGCGGGTTCGAAAGAAGCCCGTCCGGTGAAGTCCGGTTCGGCCGACGACGCGACCTTCCTGCTGACCAACGCCGACACCGTGATCATCGTGCCGGGCTACGGTCTGGCGGTGGCACGTGCTCAGCACGCGCTGAAAGAGCTGACCGAGAAGCTGACCCATCGCGGCGTGACCGTGAAGTATGCGATCCACCCGGTTGCCGGCCGTATGCCCGGCCACATGAACGTGTTGCTGGCCGAGGCCGAAGTGCCTTACGACCAGGTGTTCGAGATGGACGACATCAACTCCGAGTTCGGCCAGGCCGACGTGGTGCTGGTGCTGGGCGCCAACGACGTGGTCAACCCGGCCGCGAAGAACGATCCGAAATCGCCGATTGCCGGCATGCCGATCCTCGAAGCGTTCAAGGCCAAGACCATCATCGTCAACAAGCGCTCGATGGCCAGCGGCTACGCCGGCCTGGACAACGAACTGTTCTACCTGGACAAGACCATGATGGTGTTCGGCGACGCTAAAAAGGTCATCGAAGACATGGTCAAAGCCGTCGAGTAACCCTCTGCGGCAAACAAAAACGCCCCGACTCGTCGGGGCGTTTTTGTTTGCGCAAATCGTCGGACAAACTATCCTTTTGTTACCGATCCGGTAACGGTGTTTTGCTTGAAAGGCCCGGAATAGACGCCTTGATTGCGACCTTGGTAGCGGGACAGAAGCCGGCACAATTCACTAGACTGCACGTCCTGCTACCTGTTGCCCGAGATAACAATCCATGTACCGTGACCGTATTCGCCTGCCTTCGTTGTTGGACAAAGTGATGAGCGCTGCCGACGCTGCCGCTCTGATTGAGGACGGCATGACCGTCGGCATGAGTGGCTTTACTCGCGCAGGCGAAGCCAAGGCCGTCCCCCAGGCGTTGGCCGAGCGTGCCAAGGTCACGCCGCTCAAGATCAGCCTGATGACCGGCGCAAGCCTGGGCAACGACCTCGACAAGCAGTTGACCGAAGCTGGCGTGCTGTCGCGACGCATGCCGTTTCAGGTCGACAGCACTCTGCGCAAGGCGATCAATGCCGGCGAAGTCATGTTCATCGACCAGCACTTGTCGGAAACCGTGGAGCAATTGCGCAACCAGCAATTGAAGCTGCCGGACATTGCCGTGATTGAAGCCGTGGCGATCACCGAGCAAGGGCATATCGTGCCAACCACCTCGGTCGGCAACTCGGCCAGCTTCGCGATTTTCGCCAAGCACGTGATCGTCGAAATCAACATGGCGCACAACCCGAATCTCGAAGGTCTGCACGACATCTACATTCCGACCTACCGTCCGACCCGTACACCGATTCCGCTGGTCAAGGTCGACGATCGCATTGGCAGCACCGCCATCCCGATTCCACCGGAAAAAATCGTCGCCATCGTGGTCACCAACCAGGCTGACTCGCCCTCCACTGTGCTGGCGCCGGACGTCGAGACCCAAGCCATTGCCGACCACCTGATCGACTTCTTCAAACAGGAAGTGGCAGCCGGGCGCATGACCAACAAGCTCGGCCCGCTACAAGCCGGTATCGGCACCATCGCCAACTCGGTGATGTGTGGCCTGATCGACTCGCCGTTCGAAGACCTGACAATGTATTCCGAGGTGCTGCAGGACTCGACCTTCGACCTGATCGACGCGGGCAAGCTGAGTTTTGCCTCGGGCAGTTCGATCACCCTGTCGAGCCGGCGCAATGCCGACGTGTTCGGCAATCTGGAGCGCTACAAGGACAAACTGGTTCTGCGTCCGCAGGAGATCTCCAACCACCCTGAAGTCGTGCGTCGCCTTGGCATCATCGGCATCAACACGGCACTGGAGTTCGACATCTATGGCAACGTCAACTCCACTCACGTCTGCGGCACGCGGATGATGAACGGCATCGGCGGCTCGGGCGACTTCGCGCGCAACGCGCACCTGTCCGTGTTCGTGACCAAGTCGATCGCCAAGGGCGGTGCGATCTCCAGCGTGGTGCCGATGGTCAGCCATGTTGACCACACCGAACATGACGTCGACATCCTCGTGACCGAAGTGGGCCTGGCAGACTTGCGAGGCCTGGCGCCTCGGGAGCGTGCCCGGGTCATCATCGACAAGTGCGTGCACCCGGATTACCGCCAGGCGCTGAATGATTACTTCACCACCGCGTGCGGCATCGGCGGGCACACCCCGCACATCCTGCGTGATGCCCTGAGCTGGCACATCAACCTGGAAGAAACCGGGCAAATGCTGAAGAAGTAATTGGTACAGATAGCAGCTGGCGCAAACACAGTTTCGTCAGCTTGCTCTTACTACTTCACACTCTGAAAAAAACTGTACTACTGTACCGGTAATTTCCTAGGGGAAATTCCTACCTTATCGAGTCAAAACAGCAATTTTGCACCTTAACAGTGCAGATAGGTACAGTTGCCTCAAATTCGACCAGTACACCCCCTATAAACAGTTAACTGAGCTCGCACAATACAGATGAACTGTATCTACAGAGACTAGGCAAACGAGAGGATCATGGGCACCAGTTAAGCCACTACCTAATCCCGCCATAAGCGGAAGGATGAAAACCATGGAACGTACACTCAGTTCCGAACTGTTCTTCGAAGACACCGCTGCAAAAACCCAGGCTTCCCTGCCTCTGCGCGTTATCGCCAACTTGATGCTGTGGCAGCGCCGCATCACCAGCCGCCATCAACTGGCTCGTCTGGATTCGCGCCTGCTGGCTGACGCCGGGATTAGCGAAGCACAACGCTACGAAGAGCTGAGCAAGCCGTTCTGGCGCTAAGTTAGCGTCGCTGGCTCTGACCTGAAGGTCCACCGCCAGCAACCCGAATTGAAAAAACAAAACCCGTCGTGGGAAGCCACGACGGGTTTTGTCGTTTTGGCCTGTCAAATCCGCTTTTACAGTAGGGAACCCTGAACACCAGTACAGTTTGCAAAAACTACAAACTGAATGAGTACAATATCGTCGCAGTGTGTCTGCAACGGAGATTCGACCGGTGTCAGCATGGAGCCCTCCACTTATCAGGACAGGGAACGCGCCATGAGTTCTTTACAGGATGTTTCGACCCCATCATTTCGATCAAGACCTTGCCTGCACTGGGTCAGAGATCTGCTGACAGGATTCTTCGCTAGCCTGGAAAGGGCGAGAACACGACGTTTACTGGCTCAACTCGATGATCGTCAGCTATCGGATCTTGGCATCAGCGACGCTGAGCGCATCAATGAACTGGATAAACCGTTCTGGCGCTGACTGCCTGTTTGCATGACGGGCTGTTCGAACTGACACACTCAGGCCTAATATCAAGTCAGAACGTGGCGAGCGCCAAGCGCCTGGCGTCTGACTTTGCAGACACTGCGCCATTTTTCAACTGGTTTACCCAAAGGAGTTACCCATGTCCCGTCTCCGCCTGCTCAGCGCTGCAGCCCTGTTTGCCGTGGCAGCCAATGCCAGCGCAACCAGCTTCATCGTGACCACCGACGCTGTAGTTAACGCGCTCAAAGCCACATCCGATGCGACCTCCGACGTCATATCGTCGTCCTTCAAGGATGACAAGATCGTCCTCGCGGCCCGTGATGACGCCGCCAGTTTCGTCGCCAGCGAAGGTTCCATTCGCGGAGTGAAACTGGAAAGCGCCATCGACCACATTCACCGCCAGGCGCCACAGCTGAACGCAACCGACGCACAACTGGCGCAGGCGATCCTGACGATCTAAACGACTGCACAAGACATGGGGCACGCCCGACGTGCCCCAATGTTTCGGCGCTGGCTCTAGAACGGGCCTTGCGCTAGCCTTGGGACTCACTTTCAACTGTCGAGTCTCATGCGTTTTCCTTCAAGTTTCTTGATCGCCCCAGCCTTTCTTACCCTTGGTTACTGCGGATCGGCCCACGCTTATGACGCCTTCAACCTGTCCACCCAAGGCATCGTCGCCAGCGGTTACGCCACAAGTTTGGTGACCTCCGCCCCCTTCGACCATAAACTGCTGCTCGCTGCCCATGATGACGCCGCGGCATTCATTGCCAGTGACGGCCAACTGAGAGGCGCACGACTGGAGTCGGCCTTGCGGTATCTGCGTCGAACCCAGGCAAAACTTCGTGCCAACGACCTTGAACTGGCACAAGCAATTCTCGTCCAATAGTTATCCCTGTTTTTTCTGGAGTCATTCCATGCGTAACCCGCTGATTGCTGCCACCTTAGGTCTGCTGCTGTTGGCCGATGTGGCCCAGGCACATACTCTGGTTGCCACGAGTAATATTCTGATCCGTGCTACCCAGCGCACCCTCGATTTCACCTCCGACACCACTACGTCCATTCGCGATTCGAAAATCGTGCGCGAAGCCCAGGACGATGCCGCCAGTTTCGTTGCCAGCAATGGCGACATTCGTGGCGCTCACTTGGAATCCGCCTTCGATTTACTGCGTACCCGTGTGCCGGAAGCTCGTGACGCCAGTGACCAGGATCTCGCCGAAGCCATCCTCGCACTGTGAAGCGTCAAGGTGCCTGGCTGCTGGCCGGGGCCATGTTGCTGCTCGGCAACACGGCCCACGCTGGCCTTCAATTACAGCTCAAGACCGAAGGTCTGACTCCCGCGCAACAGCAAGCCAGCCAGGCGCTGCTCGATGAAGCCATGCAGGCACTGCCGCCACGCTTTATCGAGCAACTCGATCGACGCATCGACGTCGACTGGACGGATGACATGCCGGGCAACGCCTACGGTCAGGCGTCACTGGTGTCCGAACTCGATCTGAACCGCAACCTGCTGGCCAGCCTCACCGATGGCAGCGCCGCGACCAAGAAAACCCTTCGCCCCCATGGCACCGTGCGCCGGGAAATGCTGGCCACGGTGGTGCACGAGCTGACTCACATCTATGATCGCTCGCGCCTGTGGTCGGATGCCGAACGCAAGCTGATTCAGCGCTGCACCCAGCGCAACAACAGCTCAGGGCTGGTTGGCATTCCCGACCAATGCCGGGGCCAGTCCGATCGGCGTTTTACCCTCAGTGACGATCCGCGTCTGCTCGACCTCGCCGGCTGGCAGCAATACGTAGGCCGTCGCGGTGAACGCGAACAGCACAATCGCCAGATTGCCCGCAGCCCGGACATCTACGAGACCAGCAGTCCAAAGGAGTTCGTCGCGGTCAACATGGAGTATTTCCTCCTCGACCCGAGCTACGCCTGCCGCCGTCCCTCGCTGTATCGCTACTACCAGGAACATTTCCGCTGGGCGCCTGCCGCCAAAGACACCTGTAGCAAGACCTTCGCGTTCCTCAATGCCGGCAGCGACTTCGCCAAGACACCTTTGGGCCAGGTCGATCCGGAGCGAGTCTATGCCGTTGACTATCTGCTGGCCGAGGCCAACCAGAACCTGTTCAGCCGCTGGGGTCACAGCATGTTGCGCCTGGTGATCTGCGCGCCAGGCCGACCACGCGGACCGGATTGCCGATTGGATCTGGACCAGCATCTGGTGCTGTCTTACCGCGCCTTCGTGGGCGACGTGCAGCTGTCGAGCTGGGATGGCCTGGTCGGTAAATACCCGTCGCGACTGTTTATCCTGCCGCTATCCCAGGTCATCGACGAATACACCAAGACCGAACTGCGCAGCCTGGCCTCCGTGCCCCTGAACCTGTCGCGCAGAGAGATTGAAGACGTGGTCGGACGTGCCGCCGAGATGCACTGGAGCTACGACGGCAACTACTTCTTCCTGTCGAACAACTGCGCGGTGGAAGAGCTGAAGTTACTGCGTGGCGGCACCAATAACCCGCAATTGGTGGGACTCGACAACATCATGCCCAACGGTTTGCTCGAAGTGCTGAAGGGCCGCGGACTGGCGGACGCCAGTGTGCTGGACGACCCACGAGAAGCCTTGCGCCTGGGTTATCGTTTCGACTCCTTCCGCGAGCGTTATCAGGCGATGTTCGAGATCCTGAAAAAGCACTTGCCGATCAAACAGGAAACCGTCGAAGACTGGCTCGAATTGAAAGCGGCAGAGCGTCGGCAATGGTTCGAGCAGGCCGATTTGCGCACCAGCGCGGCGTTGTTGCTATTGGAACAAGCCAGCTTCCGTCAGCAGTTGCTGCTGGCCCAGGATGAAGTGAAGCAGCGCTATCTTGGCGCCCGAGAACTAAAGAATGGCGGCATGGACAAGGCCAACGAGACGCTCAAGGACATTCTGGCCAACAGTGGTTTCCTCAGCCGGCCGGCAGAACTGCTGGGCACCAAGGGTTATGGCCTGCCGCAACCGAGCGAGTGGGAGCATCTGGAATCGGAAAGCAGCCAGCGCCAGAAGCAGCTTCTGGCGCTGTCCGGGGATCTGGACAAGGAAGTGAGGGCATTGCTTGAACCGGGCCGCGCCGCCGAAATGGCCGCCAACGAGGCCAACGTGAAGCAGATTGGTGAACACCTGCGCAAACTGCACAAGGCATCAGGCGGGATAGAGTTACCTTGATACCGTAACTTGTGGGAACGAGCTCGCTCCCAAAAAGATTTACAGCGTTTAGCCACACATAGCAAAAAGGGCTTCAGAACTCAGTCCTGAAGCCCTTTTTGCTGTTCAGCCTGTGCCGCGCGGCACTAATTCCTCTGTATCAGGAACTTTACCTTCAGCTGACGCGAGCTTTGCGCACGCCTTCGGCCAACGCTGAGCACAAGCTCAGCACGCCATCCACGGCTTGTTCCGAGGAGGTGGCATTGGCGATGTGATCAATCAAAGCCGAGCCCACCACAACACCGTCGGCCAGACGCGCGATGGACGCCGCCTGTTCCGGAGTCCGGATACCGAAACCGATGCTGATAGGCAGGTCGGTATGGCGACGCAGACGGGCGACCGCTTCCTCGACGTGTTCCAGTGTGGCAGCGCCGGCGCCGGTCACACCGGCCACCGATACGTAGTAGACGAAGCCGGAGCTGCCGTTGAGAACGGTCGGCAGGCGCACATCGTCGGTGGTTGGCGTGGTCAGGCGAATGAAGTCCAGGCCCGCGGCCTGCGCCGGGTCGCACAGTTCGCCGTTATGCTCTGGCGGCAGGTCGACCACGATCAGGCCGTCAACGCCGGCTTCCTTGGCTTCGGCGATGAAGCGCGGTACGCCGTACATGTGGATCGGGTTGAAGTACCCCATCAGCACCAGCGGTGTTTCGTTGTTGTCCTGGCGGAACTCGCGAACCATTTGCAGAGTTTTCGCCAGATTCTGCTTGGCACCCAACGCACGGATGTTGGCGAGCTGGATTGCCGGGCCGTCAGCCATCGGATCGGTGAAGGGCATGCCCAGCTCGATCACATCGGCGCCAGCCGCCGGCAAGCCCTTGAGGATAGCAAGGGACGTGTCATAGCCCGGGTCACCGGCGGTCACGAAGGTCACCAGGGCGGCACGGTTTTGTTCCTTGAGTTCGGCAAAACGCGTTTGCAGGCGGCTCATCAGTGTTTCTCCTGCTTGGATTGTTCCATGTGGTGCATCACGGTCTGCATGTCTTTATCGCCACGGCCGGACAGGTTGACCACCATCAGGTGATCCTTTGGCAAGGTCGGGGCGCGCTTGAATACTTCAGCCAAGGCATGGGCGCTTTCCAGGGCAGGGATGATCCCTTCCAGGCGGCAGCACTGGTGGAACGCAGCGAGGGCTTCGTCGTCGGTCACCGAGGTGTACTGAACGCGGCCGATGTCATGCAACCAGGCATGTTCCGGGCCGATGCCTGGGTAGTCCAGGCCGGCGGAGATCGAGTGGGCATCGATGATCTGGCCATCGTCGTCCTGCAGCAGGAAAGTACGATTGCCGTGCAGGACGCCTGGAACGCCGCCATTGAGGCTGGCCGCATGCTTGCCGGTCTCAATGCCATAGCCGGCGGCTTCAACGCCGATGATCTCGACACTCTTGTCGTCGAGGAACGGGTGGAACAGCCCCATGGCGTTGGAACCACCGCCGATGCACGCCACCAGGCTGTCCGGCAGGCGACCTTCCTGGGCTTGCAGTTGCTCGCGGGTTTCCTTGCCGATCACGGCCTGGAAGTCGCGAACCATCGCCGGGTAAGGATGTGGACCGGCCACGGTACCGATCAGGTAGAAGGTGCTGTCGACGTTGGTCACCCAGTCACGCAGGGCTTCGTTCATCGCGTCTTTCAGCGTGCCGGTACCGGCTACCACCGGGATCACTTCGGCACCCAGCAGCTTCATGCGGAACACGTTGGCCTGCTGACGCTCGATGTCAGTGGTGCCCATGTAGATCACGCAATCCAGACCGAAACGCGCAGCAACAGTGGCCGTGGCCACACCGTGCATGCCGGCGCCGGTCTCGGCGATGATGCGCTTCTTGCCCATGCGCCGCGCCAGCAGGATCTGGCCGATGCAGTTGTTGATCTTGTGCGCGCCGGTGTGGTTCAGCTCTTCACGCTTGAGGTAGATCTTCGCGCCGCCGCAGAACTCGGTCAGACGCTCGGCGAAGTACAGCGGGCTTGGACGTCCGACGTAGTCGCGCTGGAAGTAGGCCAGTTCTTCCTTGAATGCAGGATCTTCCTTGGCCAACTCATATTCGCGGGCCAGGTCGAGGATCAACGGCATCAGGGTTTCGGCAACGTAGCGGCCGCCGAACGCGCCAAACAGGCCGTTGGCATCAGGGCCGTTGCGCAGATTAGTCTGGGTCATGGGGCGCTCCAGTTGAATGCATGAAGTGATGCATAAAGAGATAGTGGGCTTCACTCTACCCCTGACGCCCCGGCCTGAAAACCGATAAGATCGCCACAACCTGTCAGGAAAACTCACAGATCAAATGAGCCATGACCTTCCTCCGCTGAACGCGCTTCGCGCCTTCGAAGCCACTGCCCGCTTGAACAGCGTCAGTCAGGCGGCCGAACAGCTGCACGTCACCCACGGCGCAGTCAGTCGGCAACTCAAGTTGCTTGAAGAACACCTCGGCGTAAGCCTGTTCATCAAGGACGGTCGCGGCCTGAAACTCACAGATGCCGGGTTACGCCTGCGTGACGCCAGCAGCGAAGCCTTCGAGCGCCTGCGCGGCGTCTGCGCCGAACTCACACAAAGCTCCGCCGATGCGCCATTCGTGCTCGGTTGCTCTGGAAGTCTGCTGGCGCGCTGGTTTATTCCAAGACTGGGGAGACTCAATGCCGACCTGCCGGACTTGCGCTTGCACCTGTCGGCCGGAGAAGGCGATCTGGATCCGCGAAGACCGGGGCTGGATGCCTTGCTCGTATTTGCCGAGCCACCCTGGCCGGCGGACATGCAGGTTTTTGAGCTGGCCAGCGAACGTATCGGCCCGGTCATGAGCCCGCGGTTCGCCGGCTATGAACGGCTCAAGAAGGCGCCGGAAACTGCACTGCTGAACGAACCCTTGCTGCACACCACGTCACGCCCGCAAGCCTGGCCGAACTGGGCGCAACCACGCGGGCTCGACGCCAGGGCGCTGAAGTACGGTCAGGGATTTGAACATTTGTATTACTTGCTGGAAGCCGCCGTCGCAGGTCTGGGCGTGGCAATTGCCCCCGAACCCTTGGTGACGGAGGACTTGAAGGCCGGCCGCCTGGTTGCGCCTTGGGGCTTCAGTGAAACCCCGGCGCAACTGGCGTTGTGGCTACCCAAGCGCGCCGCGGACGGACGCGCCCGGCAACTGGCGCAGTGGCTCAAGAACGAGCTGCGTCGCGCGGATTAATCACGCTTGCACAACAGATAAGCGGCCAGCAAGCCTAATGCACCCACGGCGACACCAGCTGTTGTCCAAGGATGTTCTTGGGCGTAGTCCCGGGTGGCAATCCCGGTTTCACGGGTTTTGACCTTGACCTCTTCATAGGCATCGCCAAGCAAATGGCGCGAGTGCTTCAAGGCATTCTCGGCGTTGCTTTTCAAGGTCTTGAGGGTTTTACGCGACTCGTCCGAGGCGTCGTCCTTCAGGCTTTCCAAAGACTTGAGCAGACTCTCGATCTCGGCTTCCATGCTTTGCAATGAGGCTTTGCGTAACGAGGTGTTGGCCATGGTGGCTCTCCTGCATTGGTGATGAGTGGCGTGTGTTGGTTGGGACTTCATGGGTTCGAGAAAGTGCAGAAAATCTGAACTTCACCCTCAGAACGACCAACAGAAGAAATAGGAAAAATCACTGCTAGTCTGTAATTCACACGCCGAGGAGAACGCCATGTCTGACCATCACACCTACAAGAAAATCGAGCTGATCGGCTCGTCCACCAGCAGTATCGAAGATGCGATCAACAACGCGCTGGCCGAAGCCAGCAAAAGCATCAAGTACATGGAATGGTTTGAAGTGACCGAGACCCGTGGGCACATAAGGGACGGCAAGGCTGCGCACTTTCAAGTGACCTTGAAAGTCGGGTTCCGGATTGCCAGCAGCTGACTTTGGGCTAGTCTTCTGAACTTGCACGCCGGTCGAATGCCATAGGGAATGGCAAAGCACTACATGAGTGCGTCCGGCTGACGGCTGGTTACCCCCTATGATCCGACCAGGGAATGCAACCGATGAAGAAGTTTATGTTGGCAGTAGGTTTGTTGAGCCTTGCGGGGAGCGCGTTGGCGGGCGGCAAGCCATGCGAAGAACTGAAAGCCGAAATCGCAGCGAAACTTGATGCCAAGGGCGTTTCCGGTTACTCGCTGGAGATTGTCGACAAAGGTGCCGCTGCCGGCGGGAAAGTTGTTGGCAAATGCGAAGCGGGTGCCAAAGTGATCGTCTATAAAAAGTAGGCAGAATTCCGCCTGAAAAAAAGCCGACACCACGGTGTCGGCTTTTTTACGCCTGCCGTTTGAGTATCAGCCTCGCATGACCTGCGCCAGCAACTCGTAGGAATGCACGCGATCCGAATGTTCGTACAGGTCACAGGTGAAAATCAGCTCGTCAGCCTGGGTCTGTTCGATCAGGACCTCGAGTTTGGCGCGGATTTTCTGCGGGCTGCCGATCATCGCCAGGCCAAGGAAGTCGTGCACGGCATCTTTCTCATGGGGCAGCCACAAGCCGTCCATCGTCTTCACCGGCGGACGCTGTACCAGGCTTTGGCCACGCATCAGGGCGAGAATCCGCTGGAACACCGAGGTCGCCAGAAAATCGGCCTGCTCGTCGGTATCGGCGGCCACCAATGGCACGCCGAGCATCACGTAGGGCTTGTCCAAAACGGCTGACGGCTTGAAGTGATTGCGGTAGACCCGAATCGCTTCATGCATGTAGCGTGGTGCGAAATGCGATGCGAAGGCGTAGGGCAAACCGCGCTCACCGGCCAGTTGCGCACTGAACAGGCTCGACCCCAACAACCAGACCGGCACATTGGTCCCGGTCCCCGGCATGGCGATGATGCGTTGGTCCGGGGTACGTGGCCCAAGGTAGCGCACCAGTTCCGCCACGTCTTCCGGGAAATCGTCGGCGCTGCCGGAGCGTTCGCGGCGCAGCGCACGTGCGGTCATCTGGTCGGAACCGGGGGCACGCCCCAGGCCCAGATCGATCCGGCCCGGATAAAGGCTTTCCAGAGTGCCGAACTGTTCGGCGATTACCAACGGTGCGTGGTTGGGCAACATTACCCCGCCCGAACCGACTCGAATGGTCGACGTGCCACCGGCCAGGTAACCGAGTAGCACCGAAGTCGCGGAACTGGCGATGCCATCCATGTTGTGGTGCTCAGCCACCCAGAAGCGGTTGTAACCGAACTTCTCGACATGCTGCGCCAGGTCCAGCGAGTTGCGCAGCGATTGGGCCGCGCTGCCGTTCTCGCGCACGGGCACCAGATCGAGGGTCGAGAACTTGATATCGGACAGTCGTTTCATAAACCTGCTTCTCCAATTGAGGGCGCAGGTTTGTTCTTGCGAACGCAAACCTGCCGAATCCAAAAGCGTATTCATGCAATGTGGGCATATACCCGAGTTTCAATAGCCCGGTAAAAAATCCCGCGAAAAAAGCAGACTGATCGGACGTGATGAACTTTGCGCCACTGTCTATCCTCACAACCCTGGCAAGTGAAAACCACGAAGGCGCGACGTTTCGCGCCAATCTTGAGGTGACTGGCATGGCTATCGTTAAGAAAGCATCGGCCCATTGGGAAGGTGATCTGAAAACCGGCATCGGCTCGATTTCCACAGAAACCGGCGTGCTACGGGAAGCACCCTATGGCTTCAAGGCGCGCTTCGAGGGCGGCCGGGGCACCAACCCGGAAGAGTTGATCGGCGCGGCCCACGCCGGCTGTTTCTCCATGGCGTTTTCCATGATTCTCGGTGATGCCGGCCTGAAGGCCGATAGCATCGACACCCAGGCAGAAGTCACTCTGGATCAAGTGGACGGCGGTTTTGCGATCACCGCAGTGAAATTGATTCTGAAAGCGAAAATCCCCGGGGCGACGCAGGCGCAGTTCGAAGAACTCAGCAACAAGGCCAAAGAGGGCTGCCCGGTATCCAAAGTGCTGAATGCGAAGATCAGCCTGGAGGCAACATTGGTCGGCTAGATTTTAATTGAAACGAAAAGATCGCAGCCTTGCGCAACCTGCCGGGATCATTTGGCAAAAGGTGCTCAAGGCTGCGATCTTTTTTGCGTCGCGACAGACTCGCCCGCTAAAACTGTGGTCGAATAAATGACAGCAGCGAAAACCACGATTGTGCGTGCTGCCTCAAAGGAGCTTCAACCATGAAACGTTTTGCCTTGGCGGTTATCTGTTGCGCACTGGCCACTTCGGCCTTGGCGGCACCGAAACCCTGCGAAGAGCTCAAGACCGAGATCGAAGCCAAGATCCAGGCCAGCGGCGTATCTTCCTACACGCTTGAAATCGTCACCAACGACGAGGTCCATGACCAGAACATGGTTGTGGGTTCGTGCGAAAACGGCACCAAGAAAATCATCTACCAGAAAAACGACCGCTGACCGCTCACATCAGGCAGTAGGATTCCCGGTCTTCAGCAACGATTTCGCGCTTGGCATTGTACAGCCGGGCACCGGGGGTAAAGGCGATGGAACGGCCTTCGAGCACATAACGCTGACCGGCTTCGAAATGATCGTAATTGATGGTCAGGTAGCACAGCCGTTCCGAGGGGCCGCCCATCATGCCCAATCCGCCACCGGGTACTTCAAAGTCGAAACGCACGATCAGTTCATGGCTTCCCGGCGTGACCTCGAAAAAACGCCCGTCACGCAGGCGTTGTTTATCCAGTCGTTCGGCCATCAACAACTTGTCGTTAGGGAAGGGCGTCGAAAACTCTACCCAGGCCATCTGTGGATTGGGTGTCGGCATCGGGCTTTGGCAGCCCGCGACAACACCGACGGCGAGTAACAGCATCAACCTGCGCATGATGGATGTCCCAAGGGGATATGCATCCAGCATAACGCCGATCAGGTGTGTTGACAGCCTGCCGGTGTGCCTTGGCCAATCACTTTGCGCTGTTGATCGTAGAGTTTCGCCCAAGGCCGAAAACCGATGTTCCCCGCCTGTAGTTGATAACGCTCACCCGCGTTGAAGTCGCTGAATTTCACGCTCAACTGACAATCGCGCCACAACGGCTCGGCGTCCGGGCCGATATTGGTGGGCTGGACCGCGAATTGGTAGCGGACCGTCAACTCATGGCTACCGGGATGAACCTGGAAATAGCGTTTATCGTCGGTGATTTTGTCATCGACCTCCAGCGCCTGCAGCGCCGTATCTTCCTGCTTCGAATCAAGGTCGATCCAGGCTTGCGCAGGATCATGGCGGGGTATTCCGAAACCAGCACAGCCGGCCAGCATCAGCAGGCCTCCTGACAGTATCAACATGCGCATAGCGGAGCTCCAGTCTGGCGGGATAGTCTTGTGGAAAGACTCTCCAAGGAAGAATTATTGTGATCAGGCCGCTTCCTAGCCTTGGGTTACTTGATCGCGTTTTTCGCGTTTTGTTTCCGAGCCTGCTGTTTTTGTTGCTCAACGGCTGCACCAGCACCAGCTATTACAGCCAACTGGCCAGCGGCCAACTGCAGTTGCTGCGGGCGAGGGAGCCTGTTTCCAGCGTGATTGCCGACCCGGCGCGCGATCAAAAACTGCGCACACACCTGGAGCAATCGCAAAAAGCCCGAACCTTCGCCAGCCAGCAATTGCACCTGCCGGATAACCAGAGCTACCGCCTGTACGCGGACATTGGGCGTCCCTTCGTCGTCTGGAATGTCTTCGCCACACCGGAGTTTTCCCTCAAGCCCGTAAACCACTGCTTCCCCATCGCTGGTTGTGTGGCTTATCGCGGTTACTACAGCCAGAGCGCAGCCCGCGGTGCAGCGGCTTTGCAACGCTTGCAAGGCATGGACGTGTCGATTGGCGGCGTCGAGGCCTATTCGACACTTGGCTGGTTCAACGACCCGATCATCAGTTCGATGATGGGCTGGGGGGATGAGCGACTGGCCACGCTGATCTTTCACGAGCTCGCCCATCAGCGTTTCTATGTGAAGGACGACACGGAGTTCAACGAATCCTTCGCCACCTTCGTCGAGCAGGAAGGTACTCGCCAATGGCGCGCCTACCGCCACATGCCACCGGATAACAATGCGCAGGCACGTCAGCGCGACCAGTTCACTGAGTTGGTACTCAAGACCCGCACCCGACTGGAAAAGCTCTACACCTTGCCGTTGCCAACCGAACAAATGCGCCAGCGCAAGGCGGCCGAGTTCGAACGCTTGCGCAGCGAATACCGGCAATTGCGTGACAGTCAGTGGGCCGCAGACAAACGCTACGACGCGTGGATCCATGCCCCCATGAACAACGCCCGGTTATTGCCGTTTGGTTTGTACGACCAATGGGTGCCGGCTTTTGCCGCGCTGTTCCATCAGGAGGGTGGCGACTGGCTCAAATTTTACACCGCCGTGGAAAAGCTCGGCGCCTTGCCGACGGGCGAGCGCAAGGCCGCGCTGAAAGTGTTGGCTGGCGGGGCCGATCAACCAAAGAACCAGTAGCAAACCCCGATAGCCCCCAGCACCCCGGCAAGCTCCGCCAGCAATGCGCAGCCAACCGCATGGCGTGCGCGCTGGATGCCCACGGCACCAAAGTACACCGCCAGCACATAGAACGTCGTTTCGGTACTGCCCTGGATTGTTGCTGCCACCAGCGCCGGGAAGCTGTCCACGCCCGAGGTCTTCATGGTTTCAATCAGCATCGCCCGGGCGGCGCTTCCCGAGAAGGGTTTGACCATCGCCGTCGGCAGCGCATCGACGAAACGCGTGTCCCAACCGGCCCATTCCACCAGATGACGGATCCCGTCCAGACCGAAGTCCAGTGCCCCGGATGCCCGCAGGACACCCACCGCGCAGAGCATCGCCACCAGGTAGGGCAGCAAGTTCTTGGCGACATCGAAACCCTCTTTGGCACCTTCAACAAAGGCCTCGTAGACCTTCACTTGGCGCAGCGCGCCGATCACTAAAAACAACATGATCAGGCCAAACAGCGTCAAGTTGCCGAGGATCGATGACAGGCCGGCCAGAGCGGTCGCCGAAAGGGTCGCCAGCAACGCCATGAAGCCACCGAGGGCGAGGGCGCCGGGGATCAGGTAGGCCAGCACCACGGGGTCCCAGACGCGCAGGCGCTGCATGAACGCCACCGACAGGAAGCCGACAATGGTCGAGCAACTGGTCGCCAGCAGGATCGGCAGGAACACCAGCGTCGGGTCCGGCGCACCTTGCTGGGCGCGATACATGAAGATGGTCACCGGCAGCAGGGTCAGCGAGGAGGCGTTGAGCACCAGGAAAAGGATCTGTGCATTGCTGGCGACGGTAGCGCTGGGATTGAGCTCCTGCAGTGCCTTCATGGCCTTGAGGCCGATCGGTGTGGCGGCGTTGTCCAGGCCCAGGCCGTTGGCCGCGAAGTTAAGGGTGATCAGGCCGATGGCTGGATGACCTGGCGGGACTTCAGGCATCAGGCGCAAAAACAGTGGCCCCAGGGCCCTTGCCAGCCATTCGACGATCCCGGCTTTCTCGGCAATGCGCAGAAAACCCAGCCAGAGGGTCAGGGTGCCGAACAGCAGCACCATGACTTCGACCGACAGCTTGGCCATGGCAAAAATGCTTTCCACCATCGCCGCGAATATCCCGGCGTTGCCACCGATCAGCCACTGGGCCAGCGCCGATACAGCTGCCACGATGAAGAAGCCAAGCCACAGGCCATTGAGCATCAGTCAAATCCCCCCAAAAGATCCGCGAATGATAGCGGGGTAGCCAGAAACGACAAACCCCGGATTTCTCCGGGGTTTGTTGTAGGAGCGAGCTTGCTCGCGATGGACGTCAATCATGATGCGGGCATTCTGGATAAGCCCGGTGCTCCTGCCACCATCGCGAGCAAGCTCGCTCCCACAGGTTTTGCATCAATTGCTGGAGGTTTCACCCGCCGGCAGTTTTTCCTTGCTGCGCCAGTGCGGCAGGGAGTTCCAGTAGCGCTGGCCCTTGGCGTCGTCGTACATGCCTTCCCAACGAGCGATAACCAGAACGGCCAGGGCGTTGCCGATCACGTTCAGTGCGGTACGAGCCATGTCCATGACGCGGTCGACACCAGCGATGAACGCCAGGCCTTCCAGTGGAATACCGACGCTGCCCAGGGTGGCCAGCAGTACCACGAAGGACACACCCGGTACGCCGGCGATGCCTTTGGAGGTGACCATCAACGTCAGTACCAGCAGCAGTTGCTGGCTGATCGACAGGTCGATGCCATACAGCTGGGCAATGAAGATCGCCGCGATGCTTTGGTACAGGGTCGAACCGTCGAGGTTGAACGAGTAACCGGTCGGCACCACAAAACTGCAAATGGCTTTCGGCGCGCCGTAGGCTTCCATCTTCTCGATCACGCGCGGCAGCACGGTTTCGGAGCTCGCGGTGGAGTAGGCCAGTACCAGCTCATCCTTGAAGATGCGCATCAGCTTGATCACCGAGAAGCCGAACAGGCGAGCGATCAGGCCCAGGATCACGAAAGCGAAGAAGGCGATGGCGACGTAAACCAGGATCACCAGTTTGGCCAGCGGTATCAGCGACGCGAAGCCGAAGTTGGCAACGGTCACCGCAATCAGTGCGAACACGCCGATCGGGGCGTAGTTCATGATCATGTGAGTGACCTTGAACATGCTTTCCGATACGCCCTGGAACATCTTCACCAGCGGCTCGCGAAGGTCCGCCTGCAGGCTCGACAAACCGAGACCGAACAATACAGAGAAGAAGATGATCGGCAGCATTTCGCCGCGAACCATGGCCGCAAAGATGTTCGACGGGATCAGGTTGAGGATGGTTTCGATGAACGCATGTTCATGCTGAACCTCGGCCGCCGTGGCCTGGTACTTGGAAATGTCCACAGTGCCCAGGGTGCTCATGTCGATGCCGGCACCCGGATGGAACAGGTTGGCCAGCAGCAGACCGACCACGATGGCGATGGTGGTGACGATTTCGAAGTAGATGATGGTCTTGAAGCCGATGCGCCCCAGCTTCTTGGCGTCACCGACGCCGGCAATGCCGACGATCAAAGAGGAAATGACGATCGGGATCACGATCATCTTGATCAGACGGATAAAGATATCGCCTGCCGGTTGCAGGACGTTGCTGATCCACCAGGCTTTTTCGGCACTGAAATGGTTGAGCAGTGCACCGATTGCAATCCCCAATACCAGACCGATGAGGATCTGCCAGGCGAGGCTAAGCTTTGCCTTCTTCATATCTTTACCCTTACTTGTTGTTTGACTCAGGGAGATGCGCGAACTGGAACGCTTGTGGCGAAAAAGTCCAGTGCATCTGCCCCCCGTATAAGGTGCCCCGGAGCGCGTGTTTACGGCTCTCTGGCAGGCGAAAAAAGGCGCAACTATTCCGATGCAAGGAAGCGCCGTCTAATGCCGTAAACGCCTACCCTATGCCGAATCGGCATGAGGTTTTTTTACCGAAACGCGCGTCCCAACCGGTTCGAATACGACATTTCGGCAGGCATAAGTGCCGTGAACCGGCCATCACAGAGCAGATTGAGTATTTTTCGAGCAGTGGCCGAGCGTTGATTTTTCAGCAAAATCCCGCAGGACGAAGGGAAAAATCGCGGCCAAAGAAAGGTGATTTTTCTCGATATACGGTCGCAGATGAAACACCGGGAAAAGTATTTTCCGACGTAACACGGACAAGGACGGGATAACACTGATGAAATCGAGACGAGCGCTCTATTTCAATGTGTTGCTTGATCAAGCCCTTGGCAAGTCCGTCGAGCCTTGGCGGTCCGACGAACTTGCGCAGCAGCTTTTCCTGACCCGGCCCTTGCGCAGGTACTCCCTGTACCCGTAGGTCACTCCGCCCCTGAAACAGGCAGAACGTCCCGACCCCTTGGTCATGCGCCGGCCTTCCTCAGGTGGCGCAGGTAGAAAGAGGCGCTGGCCTCCTTCGTGTACAAATTCTGTCCGGTCAACAAGCCTGCATGGGCAGGTCAGGCATATCGGGGAAACGCCAGCCCGCATGCCATGGCACTACCGCCCAACAGCTGGGCGGCTGCCAAGTCTTGAACAACCCTTCTCATATCAGCCTCGACCGCGACGGCCCAAGAAGAAGGAGACAATGAACATCACCAGGAACACGACAAACAAAATCTTGGCGATACCCGTGGCGGTGCCCGCGATACCACCGAAGCCCAGTACAGCAGCGATGATGGCGATGATCAGGAATGTGATTGCCCAGCTCAACATGGTGATTCTCCTTACGCTTCTGTTTAAAGGTGCTGCGTTTCCCGGCGCATGGGGTGCGGCGGAAGTTTTGCCTAGAACACCCAACGTTCTTGATGACGTATCTCACCCACAGGCCCGGCCTGGTCGACATCCATCATGCGCATCGGGGGGCTATCGGCCTGACCGCTGCTGACAGCGCTGAAATGGGTTTGGGTCGGATGCGGAACCGACAAGCGTGGCGCTTCCGGCTGCTGGCTCTGCTCCCAGCGCAGAAACTGCTGGCCGCCGATCAGGGTGATCAACAGTGCCAGAACGGCAAACAACCCTTGCTGGATAGACACAGGCGAGAGGTGCAGGTGGGCGGCACGTTGACGGTTCATCCTGGAGCTCCTACCACTGGGGTCGGTATTCGATTGCGGGCGTTTGTTTTTGAATGCCCTGGTTAACCAGACAATTGCAGCCTGCATGCCAGCTTTTATTTTGAATAATTTCTTTTTATATCAATGCTTTATGAGCATAAAAAAATTCACTTCGCACGCATCCTGCACGATGCCTCTTGTTCAGTCGTGCGTATTGCACGATTGGTTTGAAGGAAGACGTAAATTTTTTGAATTGAGAGAAGGGCGCGGATGTCAGAAATACACGCTGGCCTTTGCAGGAAACCGGGCATCCATTTAAGACCCACGAAATTAACCGGCTAAGCGATACATGGGATGAAAGCTACCCTGCCATGACAGGAATGGCTCAGAATCAATCATGCAACATGCCCGATTTCTCCGAGACTAAATAACGATCATTCATTAAGGAGCGTAGGAAAATGGAGTCCGCCACTGAGCATCAAGGCCGCATTCTGCTGGTGGATGACGAATCCGCCATCCTGCGTACTTTCCGTTATTGCCTCGAAGACGAAGGCTATAGCGTGGCCACCGCCACCAGCGCCGCGCAGGCAGAAGCCCTGTTGCAACGGCAGGTTTTCGACCTGTGCTTCCTCGACTTGCGCCTGGGTGAAGACAACGGCCTCGATGTGCTGGCCCAGATGCGTATCCAGGCGCCCTGGATGCGGGTGGTGATCGTCACTGCGCACTCTGCCGTCGACACGGCGGTGGATGCGATTCAGGCTGGCGCCGCCGACTATCTGGTCAAGCCGTGCAGCCCCGATCAATTGCGGCTGGCAACCGCCAAGCAACTGGAAGTGCGGCAATTGTCGGCGCGACTGGAAGCCCTGGAAGGCGAGGTACGCAAGCCCATGGATGGTCTGGACTCCCACAGCCCGGCCATGAAAGTGGTACTCGAAACCGCCCGCCAGGTTGCCACGACCGATGCCAATATCCTGATTCTGGGTGAATCCGGTACCGGCAAGGGCGAACTGTCCCAAGCCATTCACGGCTGGAGCAAACGCGCGAAGAAATCCTGCGTCACGATCAACTGCCCGTCGCTGACCGCCGAGCTCATGGAAAGCGAACTCTTCGGCCACAGCCGCGGCGCCTTCACCGGCGCCAGCGAAAGCACCTTGGGCCGAGTCAACCAAGCTGACGGCGGAACGCTGTTTCTCGACGAGATCGGCGACTTTCCCCTGACATTACAGCCGAAGTTGCTGCGTTTTATTCAGGACAAGGAATATGAGCGCGTCGGTGATCCGGTGACCCGCCGTGCCGATGTGCGCATCCTTGCAGCCACCAACCTCAACCTTGAGGACATGGTGCGCGACGGTCGTTTCCGTGAAGACCTGCTCTATCGCCTGAATGTCATTACCTTGCACCTGCCACCGCTACGCGAACGCCGCGAAGATATTCTCAACCTGGCCGACCGTTTCCTGGCACGCTTCGTCAAGGAGTACGCCCGTCCCGCGCGCGTCTTCAGCGACGAGGCCCGGGAAGCACTGCTGGGCTATCGCTGGCCGGGCAACATCCGTGAACTGCGCAACGTGATCGAACGGGCGAGCATCATCTGTCCGCAGGAGCGGGTCGAGATCAGTCATCTGGGCATGGCTGAAACCCCGGTCAACAATGCACCGCGCATCGGCGCGGCATTGAGCCTGGATGAGCTGGAGAAGGCCCACATCGGCGCGGTCCTGGCCACCGCCGATACCCTGGATCAAGCGGCGAAAACCCTGGGTATCGACGCCTCGACGCTGTACCGCAAACGCAAGCAGTACAACTTGTGAGCAATCGCCGATGAAACTGGCGATGAAATTGCGGACCCGGCTTTTCCTGAGCATCTCCGCACTGATCACCGTCGCGTTGCTCGGGCTCTTGCTCGGGCTGGTCAGCGTGATGCAGATGGCCGGCAGCCAGGAAGCACTGATCCGCAGTAACTTCATCACCCTGGACCTGGGGCTCAAGCTGCGTCAGACCCTGGGTGATCAACTGATCATCATGCTCAGCGAGAAGCCTGACTCCGCCGCTTTCGCCGCCTCGAAGCAGCGTTATTTCCAACTGCTGGAGGAGGGCATCGCCCAGGAACCGGAGGAAACCGCAAGCGAGCACGGTTTCAGAAAAGCCAAGGCCGACTACGAGCGCTTTATCCAGGCTTATGAAGCGTCCCCGGACCCGTCGAAGGTGCTCAGCAGCCACGACAACCTGACGGAAAAATTCAATGCGCTACGCAATGGCCTGATCGCCGAGCACAAGCGCGCGCTTGATAACATCAGCGATACCGAGCGCCAGGCCCGGGAGCAGGCGCTGCTGTTTGCCGGGTTGCTTGGACTGGTGGGGCTGGCGGTGCTGATCATCGGCTTCGTGACCGCACAAGCCATCGCCCGGCGTTTCGGGGAGCCCATCGAGGCCTTGGCCAAGGCGGCGGACAATATCGGCCAAGGCAATTTCGATGTCACCCTGCCGATTTCTTCGGCGGTGGAACTGAACCAGCTGACCCGGCGTTTCGGGATCATGGCCCAGGCGCTGCGTGAACATCAGGCCACCAACGTAGATGAGCTGCTGGCCGGTCAGCAGCGCTTGCAGGCCGTGCTCGACAGCATCGACGACGGACTGCTGATGATCGACCGTCAGGGCCATCTGGAACACCTTAACCCTGTAGCCCAGCGTCAGTTGGGCTGGGAGTCCGATCGTCTGGGGCAGGGGTTGGGTACGGCGCTGGAGCGCCCCGAGCTCGATGAGCAGCTGCAACTGGTGCTGCGCGGCGGCACGCTGGAGCGGGCGCCGGAAGACTTGAGTGTCGAAGTCGATGGTGAGTCGAGACTGCTGACCTACAGCCTGACCCCGGTCAGCCATACCCAGGGCCATATTCTGGGTGCCGTGATGGTGCTGCATGACGTCACGGAGCAACGAGCGTTCGAACGGGTACGCAGCGAATTCGTATTGCGAGCCTCCCATGAATTGCGCACACCGGTCACCGGCATGCACATGGCCTTCGGATTGTTCCGTGAGCGCGCTCACTTTGCCCCGGATTCCCGGGAAGCCGACCTGCTCGATACCGTTAACGAAGAGATGCAGCGGCTGATGCAGTTGATCAATGACCTGCTGAATTTCTCCCGTTACCAGAACGGTTTGCAGAAACTCACCCTGACGCCGTGTTCCATCGAGGCGTTGCTGGAACAGGCTCGGTCACGTTTTGCCACATCGGCCGAAGAGAAGGAAATCAATCTGCTCGTGGAAGTGCAGGGGCCTTTGCCGCGGTTGCAGGCCGACCAGCCACAACTGGAGCGGGTACTCGACAATTTGCTCGACAACGCCTTGCGTCACACCGGCTCCGGCGGGCGGATACGCTTGCAGGCCCGGCGTCACGGTGACCGGGTCATCATCAGTGTCGAAGACAACGGCGAAGGTATTGCCTACGGTCAGCAGGGGCGGATCTTCGAGCCCTTCGTGCAGGTTGGACGCAAGAAGGGCGGGGCCGGGCTCGGCCTGGCCTTGTGCAAGGAAATCGTGCAATTGCATGGCGGACGGATGGGTGTCTATTCACGGCCGGGGCAAGGTACTCAGTTCTACATGACGCTGACCGTTTAGGTCACCCTCACGCCTCGTCATCCAGGCGCCGGCCGGCTCGACGCCGTCCCCGGGTAATCAATTCAGTGAACTGCACTGCGCTCAACGCGCGGGCGAACAGCCAGCCCTGGCCGAACTTCACGCCTTCACTGCACAGGAACGCGGCCTGGGCCTCATGTTCGATGCCCTCGGCAATCACCTTCAGGTGCAGCGACTGGGCCATATGAATGATATGCGGCGCGACGCCGCTGCTGGCGGCGTCATGGCCCAGCGCATCAATGAACGCCTTGTCGATTTTCAGACAATCGACCGGCAGGGTTTGCAAATAGGCGAGGCTGCAATAGCCGGTGCCAAAATCATCGATCAACACCTGATGCCCGACATCCCGTAGCGCTTGCAGGTTTTCCCGGGCCACCACCACATCGACCAGCCCGCGCTCGGTGACTTCAAAAGCAATTTGCCGCGCAGCGACGCGATGCAGGGTCAGCAGCCGCGCCATCACCTGGCCAATCCGCGGAACCATCACATCACACGCCGCGAGATTGACCGAGATGTACAGCTGCGGGTTCGCACGCAGCAACTGGCCGAGTTGCTCGAGCAGGCGCTGCAAGACGAAGTCCGTCATCTGGCGAATCTGCCCGGTGTTCTCCGCCATCGGAATGAACAGGTCGGGACTGGTCAGGGTACCGTCCGGCCTGCGCCAGCGCAGCAGTGCTTCTGCCCCGACACAGTTGCGGCTATCGAGGTCGAAGATCGGTTGGTACAGCACCTGCAACTCGCCACGGCGAATCGCGCCGGCCAGTTCGGCGTCCAGCGACTGCCGTTGGCGCACCAGCAGAAACACCAGGAACCCAACGCATATGCCCAGCGCAAGGCTGGCCGGCAGCAACCACCACCAGACCGCCGGGATATGCATGCCGGTGCGCGGGCTGATCAACACCAATTGATATTCCGGGTTGTCGGTGGGCATCCGGTATATCAGGCGTGCCTGGGTGATCTGCAGCGCATCACGGTTTTTCGGTGGCCAGGCCTCGGCCGGCGGCCAGACCTGAGAAGCGCCCAGCACCGGAATCGCGCGCGCGCCATGGTCCAGAACTACCAGCAGGCTGCTGCCCGGCGACAGGTCGACCATATCGGTCAAATGCCCGCGAGAGGTCGCCACCCGGAAATTCCCGCGCCCGAGCATCAGCGCGGCACGGTTTTCATCGGGTTCAGTGGTGGTATTGAGCCAATAGCTGTAAGTCGGGCCTTTGATGTCTGGCGATCGACTCAGCGACAGCCCTTCCTGACGAGGGCGATTGGAGCAGATTCGTGAAGAGTCCATGTAGGCGGCTTCGTAGACGAAGCGATAATTGAACGTAACCTGTTGCAAGGTCGCGATCATTTCAGCATCGCAGCCGCGCAACGGTTGCGCTTCAAGGTCATCAAGGCTTTCACGCAGTTGCCCGAAGAGCTGTTCGAGACGGGCGAGGAAGCGTTCGCCCTGAGCATTCATTTCTTCGCTTTCGCTTTGCTCGACCTGGTGTATGGCGACGAACAGGCTGCCGGCCATCAATAATGTTGCGCTCAAGACAGTAGACATCAGCCCCAGGAACCAGGGGCGATGGAACCAACTACGGAAGGTCTCTCGAGCAGCAGTCATTGTGCAATATCCGATGTATTACCAATGAGTTATAGCTGCTGATTGGAAAAAAGCCCTGACCGTCGGGCGGGCGTCATTATTTTGTCTGGTTCAACACCCACAGTAGCGCGGCGGTTTGCGCATCCGGAGTGCCATCGAAACGCGCCGGACGGAAATGCATCTGAAATGCCGCTATCACATGTCGTGTCGCGACATCGAGCTCGCCGGTCTGTGGCGAGGCATAACCCAGGCGGGCCAACTGCGCCTGAAACCAACTGATGCTCGGCAACTGCTCGGCGAACAACATTTGCTGGCGCGCCACCGACTGTTCATTCGGCCAGATGCCCAAGCCTTCGGCGGCCAGACGCTTCCAGGGGAACAGCGGCCCCGGGTCCAGCTTGCGCAAGGGTGCAATATCACTATGGCCAATGATCTCGCGAGGTTTTATGCCGTGACGTTTGCTAATGTCCTTGAGCAACACGATCAGCGACTGGACCTGGTCTTCGGTGTAGGGATACCACACGCGTCCGGTCGGGGTGTCCTCGAAGCCCGGGTTGACGATTTCGATACCGATGGAACTGGAGTTCAGCCAGGTGCGGCCATTCCACTCACTCTCCCCGGCGTGCCAGGCCCGCACATTTTCATCCATCAGCTTGTAGATGGTGGCGCCCTTGTCGTCGCCGATCAGGTAATGGCTGCTGACCTCACCGTGGGTCAGCAATTGCAACGAACGCTCCAGCGAGGCATTGGTGTAATGCACCACCACAAATTGCACGCGGCTGTCGTAATTGGCCGAAGAGTGGCTGGTGTTGAAACGGGGGCCGCTGGCACAGCCGGCAAGCACAATCAGCGATAAGATCAGAGCAAAATATTTCATGGCGAAAGGCAGTACACGCAAGACAATAATGCAACAGTGTAACGTAATGCCTTGCGGGCGGACGGCAATCCCATCGAATTAAACAAAATGGAACAGATCACCGTCAGCTCGGTTCCACTCGGTTGCGGCCGGCATTTTTTGCGCGATACAGCGCCTGATCGGCTCTTTTAAGTACCTGATCGCTATGTTCACCCGGCCTGAACGCCGTCATTCCGATAGACACGGTGATGGTCACCGGCTCTCCCTTGAAGTGGAACGGACAGGCTTCAATGGAGGCCCGCAAGCTTTCCAGCATCTTCAGCCCCGCCGCCGGCACCGTGGATGGCATTAACAGCACAAATTCCTCGCCGCCGAACCGGGCAATGAAATCCGTTCCGCGCAGCCGCTTGCGCAGTACGCTGGCGATGATTTTCAGCACTTTGTCACCGGCCAGATGCCCGTAGTTGTCATTGATGCGCTTGAAATGATCGAGGTCGAGCATGGCCAGCAACAGCGTGTTGCCATGTTGTTGCCATTGTGTGACTTCATGACCCAGGCGCTCGCTCCAGGCCGCGCGGTTGGGCAGCCCGGTCAACGGGTCGACCAATGCCTTCTGTCGTTGCTCTTCAAGGTGCTCGCGGTAACCCTGGGCCTCCTGCTCCATATGGGCGACCCGCTCGGCCAGGCTGTGCAGGCGCGCAGCGACCTCCTGCTCGCGCTCATCGCGCTGTTTCTGGTGCTGGTCCATGGTGCCCAGCAAGCCTTCGAGATGGTTTTCCAGTACGTGCTTGAGATCTTCCAGGTCCGCGGCTTCCTGCATGCTGCTTTGCAGGCCATCGACCTGTTCGCGGATCTGCGTGTCCATCTGTCGCGCAGCCGAACGGTTGTCGGCGTGTCCCGCGGTGGCGGCCTGCAAGTTGCTCTGGAACGATTCGAGACGTTCGTTCAGTCGTTGCAGATAGGCTTCGAACTCATGCTGGCCGCTGTCGGTAATGGCCAGCATCAATGTGGCGAAGTCGTCGAGAATCGGCAGCAATTCGTACCAGTTCAGACCGTTTTTCAGACGATCGCGCATGGATTCGGCTTGTGGACGATGACGCTCGGGCAGTGTCAGGTCGTCGAGCAGCCCCAGCAACGTGTCTTCGATGTGGCTGGCCACCGAGCTGTAGGAGGGCTCGGGGGAATCCGGAAGTGCGTAGAGAATGTCGTGTTCGGATGGCGTCTGATCGACGACGGCCACGTCCTGCATCGGAATCGGAGGTAAGGGCAAGCTATCGGGCGATGCTTGCGCGGTCAGCTCGTCGGGGTTCGCTTGCGACTCAGGTGATGTCGCGATGGTTTCCGGGGTCGGTTTCTCGGCCGATTCGATTTCTGCCGCGGCTGCACTGGCTGGTTGAGGCTCCGCAGCCGGAGGTGCAAAAGCCACGGCTGGCTCGGTCGGCGCGAACTCGTCTTCGACTCGCTCAACAGCGGGTACCTCGCAGCTTGCCGCAGGGCTCTCGGCTACAGGGGCAGCCAGCGCAGGAGCAGCGGCCGTCGATGCCTCCGCCTCCTGCGCTTCACGACCGCCGAACAACCGCTGCAGCAAACCCGGCCGGCCGTTCTCCGTTGGGGTCTCCAGCTGGCTCAGGGCCTTGCCCTGCAAGCCACTCAGCTCGCTGAGTAGCAAGGGCATCTCGCGCGCCTGACTGACCCGCGCATCCAGGTGCTTGGCGAAATTCTTGAGTGGCCGACTCACATCCCGTGGCAATGGCAATGTTTGCAGTTGCGTGACCAGCGCAGTCAAGGCGGCACTGGTCTGGTTGACTCGGGTTTCCCGACGCTGTTCGGAGTCGAGCACGGCTTTTTCCAGGCGTGGAATCAGCGCAGCCAGGCCGGCGTCCATGTCATCGGTGCGCACGACTTCGCGCATTTCCTTCATGCATTGGTCAACGGCGCGGTCCGTACCTTCCGCTGCCAGGGTGCTGCGCACCAGCCCGCGACGCAGCAAGTCGAGCCGCGCGTCCCAGCGACGTTCGAGCTTTTCCTGTTGTTCGATGCTTTTGAGGTATTTCTCTTTCCAGCGCTGTGCTTCGTCGCTCATTCATGGGATCCGCGAGGGGCAGGACTCAACGCGGGCAATGCATCGGCCGTGAGCGAACCCGGCAGACGAATCTCTACCGCGACCGGCAGGTGATCGGAAATGGGCTGTGCCAGCACCTCAACCTTTTCCAGGGTCAGGCTCGGGCTCAGCAGGATATGGTCCAGGCAGCGCTGTGGGCGCCAGCTGGGAAACGTCGCTTCCAGTTGCGGCGCGAGCAGGCCGAGATCGCGCAACGGGGAATGTTGCAACAGGTCACTGGCATGGGTGTTCATGTCGCCCATCAGTACCTGATGCTTGTAGTCGCCGATCAACTCGCGGATGTAGGCCAATTGCAGACTGCGTGCCCGGGCGCCCAACGCCAGGTGCATCATGACCACCACCAGCGCTTCCGGGCCTTCGCCGAACCGTACC
Organism: Pseudomonas sp. 2725; assembly: GCF_050434585.1. Classification (NCBI taxonomy): domain Bacteria; kingdom Pseudomonadati; phylum Pseudomonadota; class Gammaproteobacteria; order Pseudomonadales; family Pseudomonadaceae; genus Pseudomonas; species Pseudomonas sp. 2725. The sequence continues at coordinate 27,734 of NZ_JBNDIV010000006.1, forward strand.
AGAATGGCTCCGCGACCCTTTGGTCCCGGCAACGGATGATCCTCAATTGCCCACGGACGCAATCGGCTGAGCACGCCATTGCTGTGCTGGGCCAGGCGACCGAGATTACGATTGAGTTGTTGATACCAGTAGGGAAAGGCGCCGAGCTGGGCCAGGTGTTCGACCTGATTGACGTAGCCTGATCGCAGGCTGCCGCCATCGGCCTCTTGCAAGGCAACCAGATCGAAGTCGCCCAGCAGATTGCCGATTTTCTGCAGGTTATCGGCACGTCCCGTGTGCGGCAGCAGGTGCTGCCAGCCCCGGGTCAGGTAATGCCGATAGCGCTCGGTACTGATGCCGACCTGGATATTGAAACTGAGCAAGCGCAGACGACTGTCTGCGGGCAGGCCCGTGGATTCCAGATGATGCTCGTTGACCCGCGGATCATGCAGGCCAACGATGCGTTCAGTACCCCATCGGCGCATGGCAGTGACTGCCCTTAGTTGGCGGCAGCCTTGTTAGCCGCTCGCTCTTTGTCGATCAGTTTGTCGGCCAGTTGCAGGGCCTGTTCGGCACCGCCGGCAGAACCCACGTCGAAGCGATACTTGCCGTTGACGACCAGGGTTGGAACGCCGGAGATTTCATACTTCTTGGCCAGTTCACGGGCTTGAACAACCTGGCCCTTGATAGCAAAGGAGTCGAAGGTGGCCAGGAATTTATCCTTGTCTACGCCCTGGGTAGCCAGGAAGTCAGCCATGTCATTCTTGTCGATCAGCTTCATTTTTTTGTTCTGGATCGCGTCGAATACCGCGGCATGAACCTTATGCTCAACACCCATGGACTCAAGGGTCAAGAACATTTGGCCATGAGCATCCCAAGCTCCGCCGAACATGGCTGGAATACGCTTGAAATTCACATCGGATGGCAGCTTTTCAGCCCAAGGATTGATTGTCGGTTCAAAATGATAGCAATGCGGGCAGCCGTACCAGAACAGCTCCACCACTTCGATCTTGCCAGGCACGGCAACCGGAACCGGATTGGTCAGCTCGACATAAGGGGCGGCTGGGGCGTCGGCGGCCTGGGCAGTCATGCCAAACAGGCTGGCAGCGGCAAAAACGGCACTGATGATCAGATTACGCATGCTTTACTCCTGGACAAATTTTTTCGCCGCGCGCGATTGTTTTCAGACAGATCCTGGCGGGCTTGAGTTCTGTAGTGTAACGGCAGCGGCCACAAAAAAGGGCGGCCAAGGCCACCCTTTTTATACTTGCCGAGACGGATTAATCGAGCGTTAACGTTGCAGGCGATCAGCACGCCGTTCAACGCCCGATCCACCGGCCTTAGTGCAGGCCTTGAATGTAGCTGGACACCGCGGCGATGTCTTCGTCGCTCAGCTTCTTGGCAATGCTCTGCATCGGTTTGGTATCGCCGTCGTTGGTGCGGCCACCTTCTTCCTTGCGGAAATCGACCAGTTGCTTGCCGACGTATTGAGCGTGCTGTCCACCCAGGTGCGGGAAACCGGCAGCCGCGTTACCTGCGCCATTTGGCGAATGGCAACCGGTGCAGGCTGGCAGGCCCTTGGCCAGGTCACCACCACGGAACAGGGCCTCACCGCGAGCGACGATCTTCGGATCGGCGGCACCGACGCTGCCTTTCTGGCTGGCGAAGTAGGCAGAGATGTCCGCCAGGTCCTGATCGCTCAGGTTGGTCAGCAGGCCGGTCATTTCCAGAACGGTGCGCTTGCCCGACTTGATGTCGTGCAATTGCTTGGTCAGGTAGCGTTCACCCTGACCTGCCAGTTTCGGAAAGTTTGGCGCCATGCTGTTGCCATCCGGGCCGTGGCAGGCGCCACAGACGGCGGCTTTGGCCTGGCCGGCTTTTGCATCACCCGGTTGTACTGCCTCACCTGCAGCATGGGCCATGCCGGAGATGCCCACGGTCAACAGCAGACTCACGATCAATTTCTTCATCAGCTAATCCAACTACGGCTAAGGGTTAAGAGTTATGGACCGGGCTTACTCGCTCATCCAAAGGATGATGGCTTGGTAATCCTCGGCACTGCAGTCCATGCACAAACCACGCGGCGGCATCGCCTTGAAACCCTGGGTCACGTGTTGCACCAGCGTCTCCATACCTTTCGCCAACCTCGGCGTCCAAGCTTCCTGATCGCCTTTTTTCGGCGCCATGGGGAGTTGGCCGGAATGACAGGCACCACAAACACGGTTGTACACAGCTTCCGGATCCTGTGTAGCCTGAGCGCTGTAAAGCGGCATCAATACACCGGCAGCTAGCAGCCATTTCGTCATAAAACGACCTTTTCAGGGTTGAGAGCGAGCTGCGTTCTAGTGCGCAATCAAGGTCTGTCGCTCTCGTGAACTTCGTCCTACGCTGGGACAAAGCGCACACAAAATCTGCGGCATTATATACTGGCGTCACTGAAACGGAAGCGACACTGCTTGCCACACCCATTCCTGGCGCCGCCCACATCGGAAATCCCATGCAACTCAAGAATCCCATCCTCGGTCTGTGCCAACAGTCCACCTTCATGCTCAGCGCCGCCAAAGTCGATCAATGTCCGGATGACGAGGGCTTCGAAGTCGCCTTCGCCGGGCGTTCCAACGCCGGCAAGTCGAGTGCCTTGAACACCCTGACCCACGCCAGCCTGGCGCGCACCTCGAAAACCCCGGGACGCACGCAGCTGTTGAACTTCTTCAAGCTAGACGATGAACGCCGTCTGGTCGACCTGCCGGGCTACGGTTATGCAAAAGTACCGATCCCGCTCAAGCAACACTGGCAGCGTCACCTGGAGGCATATCTGGGTGGTCGCGAGAGTTTGAAGGGTCTGATCCTGATGATGGACATCCGCCATCCGATGACCGATTTCGACCTGCTGATGCTCGACTGGGCCGTGGCTGCCGGGATGCCGATGCACATTCTGCTGACCAAAGCGGACAAGCTGACCTATGGCGCGGCCAAGAACACCCTGCTCAAGGTTCAGGCGGAAATCCGCAAGGGTTGGGGCGATCTGGTGACAATCCAGCTGTTTTCGGCCCCCAAACGCATGGGCCTGGAAGATGCCTACACCGTACTGGCTGGCTGGATGGAGCTGGCGGACAAGGGTGCTGAAGCAGAAGCTCAGTAAGTGCCGAAAACTGCCTGCGGCGCACGCAGGCAGTTTTCTCGGGGCAAAAAAAACCCCGGGCTTCATATGGGGAGGGAGAAGTTCCGGGGTTGAAGCTCTAGACCGCTAGGGCGGGGTCCAGATATCTGCCAACACTTAACACAACATAGGAGCATCGAAGGGCTTCACCAGCCATTCAGTAACTCTGAGTGGTGGTGTGCAAGATTAGTTCAGATTTTTTTCAGAGAGCTTTGAAATAACTCTGATAGCCCTCCGGCCCAAGCTGTTTTTTACGCCCTTCTGCCGCGGCACTATGCCGCAGCAGAACTCGACAATTTTCTGTAGGAGCGAGCTTGCTCGCGATGGAGTGTCAGACACATCGATTTCGACTGAAATTCCATCGCGAGCAAGCTCGCTCCTACAAGAAGGCTCAGTGAGCCTCATCCCAGTTATTTCCAACACCCACTTCGACCAGCAACGGCACATCCAGCTTCGCCGCCTCGCTCATGTGTACGCGAATTTCATCGCGAACCTGGTCGACCAGGTCTTCACGCACCTCGAGCACCAGTTCATCGTGCACCTGCAGGATGACTTTGGCGTCGAGGCCCGACGCGGTCAGCCAGTTATCCACCGCGACCATGGCTTTCTTGATGATGTCCGCAGCGGTGCCTTGCATCGGTGCGTTGATTGCCGTGCGTTCGGCAGCGGCGCGCTCTTGCGGCTTGTTGGAGTTGATGTCCGGCAGGTACAGACGACGGCCGAAGAACGTCTCGACATAACCTTGCTCGGCGGCCTGGGCACGCGTGCGATCCATGTACTGGCGAACGCCTGGGTACCGGGCAAAGTAGGTATCGATGTAGGCCTTGGCGGTCTTGGTGTCGACGCCGATGTCCTTGCCGAGCTTCTGCGCGCCCATGCCGTAGATCAGGCCGAAGTTGATCGCTTTGGCGCTGCGGCGCTGGTTGGAGGTCACTTCGGCCAGTTCGACCTTGAACACTTCGGCGGCGGTCGCGGTGTGTACGTCCAGATTGTGGCGGAAGGCGTTCATCAGCCCTTCATCCCGGGACAGGTGCGCCATGATCCGCAGTTCGATCTGCGAATAGTCCGCAGCCAGCAGCTTGTAACCGACCGAGGCCACGAAGGCCTGGCGGATGCGACGCCCTTCGGCGGTGCGCACCGGGATGTTCTGCAGGTTCGGATCGCTGGAGGAGAGCCGCCCGGTGGACGCCACCGCCTGGTGATACGAGGTATGGATCCGCCCGGTACGCGGGTTGATCTGCTCCGGCAGACGGTCGGTATAGGTGCTTTTCAGCTTGCTCATGGAGCGATATTCCATGAGCACTTTCGGCAATCGATAGTCGTCTTCTGCCAGTTTGGCCAGCACTTCTTCGGCGGTTGATGGCTGGCCCTTGGCGGTTTTCTTCAGTACCGGCAGGCCGAGCTTCTCGTATAGGATCACACCAAGTTGCTTGGGCGAACCGAGGTTGAATTCCTCGCCGGCAATCTCGAAGGCTTCACGCTCCAGCGCCACCATCTTGTCGCCCAGTTCGATGCTTTGCACGCCCAGCAAGGCGGCGTCGACCAATGCGCCCTGGCGCTCGATACGCGCCAATACCGGCACCAACGGGATTTCGATGTCGGTCAGTACGCTGGCCAGGCTCGGAATAGCCGAGAGTTTTTCGAACAGGGCATGGTGCAGACGCAAGGTGATATCTGCATCTTCGGCGGCGTAAGGCCCGGCCTGCTCCAGGGCGATCTGGTCGAACGTCAGCTGTTTCACGCCTTTGCCGGCGATGTCCTGGAAACTTACCGTGGTGTGGTCCAGATACTTCTGCGCCAGGCTGTCCATGTCATGGCGGGTGGCCGTGGAGTTGAGCACGTAGGACTCAAGCATGGTGTCGAAGGCGATGCCACGCACGGTAATGCCGTTGTCCTGATCGCCGCCGATGGCGCAGTTGGCCAGGATGTTCATGTCGAACTTGGCGTGTTGGCCGACCTTGAGCTTGTTCGGATCTTCCAGAATCGGCTTGAGCGCGCGCAGGACCGTGTCACGATCCAGTTGCTGCGGCACACCGATGTAGGAATGAGTCAACGGGATGTAGGCCGCTTCGTTAGCCTGAACCGCGAACGACAGACCCACCAATTGCGCCTGCTGCGCATCGATGCCGGTGGTTTCGGTGTCGAAGGCAAACAGTTTGGCGTTGTTCAGTTTTTCCAGCCAAGCATCGAACCGCGCTTGATCGAGGATGGTTTCATAGGCGGCTTCAGCAGCGACGGCCGGTGCTTCGGCCTCTGGTTCGCTGAACAGATCGGCGGCCGGTGCTGGCTCGGCAGCAGCGCTCAGTTCCTGGCGTTTGGCGTCGCGATCAAGGTCGTTCAGCCAGCTCTTGAACTCCAGCAGAGAGTACAACTCGTAGAGTTTCGCAGGATCTTCCGCGCCCATTTTCAGGTCGTCGAGGCCAACGTCCAGTGGCACGTCAACCTTGATGGTCGCCAGCTGATAGGACAGGAAGGCCATTTCCTTGTGCTCTTCGAGCTTGGCCGGCAGGGTCTTGGCGCCGCGAATCGGCAGGGTCGGCACGATGTCGAGTTGCGCATAGAGCTCGGTCAGACCGCCGTTCACACCGACCAGCAGGCCGGAAGCCGTCTTCGGACCGATGCCTGGAACACCCGGAATGTTGTCGGAAGAATCGCCCATGAGCGCCAGATAATCGATGATCTGCTCCGGAGCGACGCCGAATTTCTCCTTCACGCCCTCCACGTCCATGCTGCTACCGGTCATGGTGTTGACCAAGGTAATGTGACCGTCGACCAGTTGCGCCATGTCCTTGTCACCGGTGGAGATGATCACCGGACGATCCGCCGCCGCGCTGCTGCGGGCCAGGGTGCCGATCACGTCATCGGCCTCGACGCCTTCGACGCACAGCAGCGGGAAGCCCAGGGCGATCACGCTCTGGTGCAGCGGCTCGATCTGCACGCGCATATCGTCGGGCATGCTCGGACGGTTGGCCTTGTATTCGGCGAACATCTCATCGCGAAAAGTCCCACCCTTGGCGTCGAACACCACGGCGAACGGACTGTCCGGATATTGCTTGCGCAGGCTCTTGAGCATGTTCAGCACGCCCTTGACCGCGCCGGTCGGCAGGCCTTTGGACGTGGTCAGCGGTGGCAGCGCGTGAAAGGCGCGGTACAGGTAAGAAGAACCGTCCACCAGGACGAGGGGGGCTTGGCTCATGAGCAGGATCAACCTTTTCGGCGGGTCCGGCGCTAGAATAGCGGGACCGTTGACGACAAAGGGACAAGGTTATCATGCGCACACTAAATCGCCTGTTGCTGGCTGGCTTGTTTGCAATCGCACCATCGGCCGTGATGGCGGCGGACGATGCGCCATCGGCGGACCCGGATGTCACCATTCGCACGGAAGGGGATAAACTCATTCAGGAATACCGGCAAAACGGCTTTTTGTACGCCATCAAGGTCACCCCAAAGGTTGGCAAACCGTATTTCCTGGTGCGCGCGGATGGCTCGGAGGGAAACTTCGTCCGCTCCGACTACCCGGATATGCTGATTCCGGCGTGGGAAATTTTTAAGTGGTAAGTCGTCCTTAACTTTAATCGGCGCCGGCTCAACAGCGGCGCCCGTACTGGCAGCTTAAACATGTCTGTGTTCACCCCCCTGGCTCGGCCCGAGCTGGAAGCTTTTCTCGCCCCTTATGGCCTCGGCCGCCTGCTTGATTTCCAGGGGATTGCCGCCGGTAGCGAAAATACCAATTTCTTTATCAGCCTGGAGCAGGGCGAATTTGTCCTGACCCTGGTCGAGCGCGGTCCGGTTCAGGAGATGCCATTCTTCATCGAACTGCTCGACGTACTGCACGGCGCCGACCTGCCGGTGCCTTACGCCTTGCGCACCACAGACGGCGTGGCCTTGCGCGAACTGGCGGGCAAACCTGCGTTGCTGCAACCGCGCCTGGCCGGCAAGCACATCAAGCAAGCCAACGCGCAACATTGCGCGCAGGTGGGTGAATTGCTCGGCCATCTGCACCTGGCAACCCAGGCCAATATGATCAAGCGCAAAACCGATCGCGGCCTGGACTGGATGCTGGAGGAGGGCACGCAGTTTTTGTCGCACCTCGATGCCGAACAGAAAGACCTGCTGCAACGGGCGCTGGAAGAAATCACCCGGCAGAAAGAAAAAATCCTGGCACTGCCGCGGGCGAATATTCACGCCGACCTGTTCCGCGACAACGCGATGTTCGAAGGCACTCACCTGACCGGGCTGATCGATTTCTACAACGCCTGCTCCGGGCCGATGCTCTACGACGTGGCGATTGCCTTGAACGACTGGTGCTCGGACGACGATGGCGTAATCGATGGACCGCGAGCGCGGGCCTTGCTGGGCGCTTACGCGGCCTTGCGACCGTTCACCGCCGCTGAAGCCGAGTTGTGGCCGACCATGCTGCGGGTGGCTTGTGTACGGTTCTGGTTGTCACGCCTGATCGCGGCGGAGTCGTTTGCCGGACAGGATGTGTTGATTCACGATCCGATGGAATTTCAATTGCGATTGGCACAGCGACAGACAGTCAACACGCCTTTGCCTTTCGCCCTTTAAAGGCTTTGACCTGTGGGAGCGAGCTTGCTCGCGATAGCGGCGGGTCAGTCAACATTGATATTGATGTAATGCCGCCTTCGCGAGCAAGCTCGCTCCCACAGGGTCTGGTGTCGGTTACAACGACTCCAGGCACCCCGCCAGATCATTCCCCAATTTCTCCAACACCTGCTCATAGCCCTGGGCAGTCGCCGGCGTGTACCCGCCCAGCGCATCCAGTTCAGCCAGTTTCACCGGCAAACCCGCCACCAGTGTTTCCGCCAGACGGGGCCGCAGCGGCGGTTCGCTGAACACGCAGGTCTTGCCGACTTCCTGCAATCGCGCGCGCATCGCCGCGACATGCTGAGCACCGGGTTGCACTTCGGCCGCGACGCTGAACACACCCACGTGCTTGAGGCCGTAGGCGTCTTCGAAGTAGTCGAAGGCTTCGTGGAAAACGAAGTAGGGCTTGCCCTGAACATCGGCCAGGCGGTTCTTCAGGCGCGCATCCAGTGCATCGAGACGCTCGTCGAAGGCTTTCAGATTGCTCTGATAGCGCGCGGCATTTGCAGGATCGGCGGCACTCAGGTCAGCCGCCATTTTCGTGGCGATGACCCGGGCGTTGACCGGCGACAGCCACAAGTGCGCATCCAGGCTGCCCGGACGGTGATCGTGGTCGTGTTCGTCGGCTTCTTCAGCGTGGGAGTGGTTATCTTCGGCAAAGTGACGCAGTTTCATGCCCGGCAAATCCTGCGCGGCGACGTTGGGCAACGTACGACCATTGAGCACCCGTGGCAGGAAGCCCTCCATGTCCGGGCCGATCCAGTACAGCAGGTCCACCGATTGCACCTTGCGTACGTCGGAAGGGCGCAACGCATAGTTATGCGGTGAGGCACCCGGTGGCAGCAAAACCTCGGGGATCGCCACGCCGTCCTGCACCGCCGCGGCGATCAGTTGCAGAGGCTTGATGCTGGTAAGGACCTTGACCTCGGCCTGCGCCGAACCGATCAGCAGAAAACTTGCGATAAATGCGACAAAAACAGAAAAAAGTCGGGACACGATGACCACTCGAAGAGGCGAGAACGGGTAACATAATAACGTCTCTCACAAACCTCGTCGCCGCTCATGCTAAAAACACCGATCGCCAGCCGTCCCCACGACCACTCACATTGCGTTCACAGCGCTTTGTCCGAGGCCGATGCCCTGTGCGCACGTCAAGGTCTGCGCCTGACCGCGTTGCGCCGGCGAGTGCTGGAGCTGGTGTGGCAAAGCCACAAGCCTTTGGGTGCCTACGACATTCTCGCGGTCCTCAGCGAGCAGGACGGTCGCCGCGCCGCACCGCCGACGGTGTACCGCGCGCTGGATTTCCTGCTGGAAAACGGCCTGGTCCATCGGATTTCCTCGCTCAACGCCTTCATCGGCTGCAATCACCCGGAACATGCTCACCAGGGTCAGTTCCTGATCTGCCGTGTGTGCCACGCCGCGATCGAACTTGAGCAAAAATCCATCAGCGACGCGATCATCGCCAGCGCCAGGGATGTCGGGTTTGTCGTCGAAGGCCAGACCGTTGAAGTGGTCGGTCTCTGCTCCGGCTGCCAGGGGGCTTGATGAGCAACGCGCTGATCCGTCTTGAGCAGGTTGCCGTCACGTTCGCCGGGCAACCGGTGCTGGACAACATCGAACTGAGCGTCGAGCCGGGGCAGATCGTTACCCTGATCGGCCCCAACGGCGCAGGCAAAACCACCCTGGTGCGTGCCGTGCTCGGCCTGTTGAAACCGGACAGCGGCAGCGTCTGGCGCAAGCCGAAACTGCGGGTCGGTTACATGCCGCAAAAACTCCATGTCGATCCGACCCTCCCGCTGTCGGTCCTGCGTTTCCTGCGCCTGGTACCGGGGGTGGACCGTGCGATGGCGTTGGCTGCACTCAAGGAAGTCGGCGCCGAACAGGTGATCGACAGCCCGGTGCAAAGCGTTTCCGGTGGCGAAATGCAACGTGTGTTGCTGGCCCGTGCCTTGTTGCGCGAACCGGAACTGCTGGTACTCGACGAACCGGTACAGGGCGTCGACGTGGCCGGCCAGGCCGAGCTGTACAGCCTGATCACCCGCCTGCGTGACCGTCATGGTTGCGGTGTGCTGATGGTCTCCCACGATTTGCATCTGGTGATGAGCACCACGGACCAGGTGGTTTGCCTCAATCGTCACGTATGCTGTTCCGGCCATCCCGAGCAGGTCAGCGGCGATCCGGCTTTCGTCGAGCTGTTCGGAAAGAACGCACAAAGCCTGGCGATTTATCACCACCATCACGACCACGCCCACGACTTGCATGGCTCGGTGGTCAAGGCGCCCGCGTCGGGCCAACCCCATGTTCACGGAGATAGCTGCAAGCATGGCTGATTTTCTGCTCTACGCCCTGCTTGCAGGCCTGGCCCTGGCCGTCGTCGCAGGCCCGCTGGGGTCTTTCGTGGTCTGGCGGCGCATGGCCTATTTCGGCGACACCCTGTCCCACGCGGCATTGCTCGGCGTGGCCCTGGGTTTTCTGCTGGATGTCAGCCCGACCGTTGCCGTCACTGTTGGCTGCTTGCTGTTGGCGGTGATGCTGGTGACGTTGCAACAACGCCAGCCGCTGGCATCCGACACACTTTTGGGAATTCTCGCACCCAGCACGCTCTCTCTGGGCCTGGTGGTACTAAGCTTCATGCACGAAGTGCGGATCGACCTGATGGCCTATCTGTTCGGTGACCTGCTGGCGATCAGCCCGACCGATCTGGCCTGGATTCTTGGCGGCAGCGCGGCGGTACTGGTCTTGCTGGTTACGTTGTGGCGCCCATTGCTGGCGATCACGGTGCATGAAGAACTGGCCAGGGTCGAAGGTTTGCCCGTGGCGGGATTGCGCCTGGCGTTAATGCTGTTGATCGCCGTGGTAATTGCCGTGGCGATGAAAATCGTCGGCGTGTTGCTGATCACTTCGTTGCTGATCATCCCGGCGGCGGCGGCACAACGTCATGCTCGCTCGCCGGAACAGATGGCACTGGGCGCGAGCCTGCTGGGCATACTCGCCGTGTGTGGCGGGCTGGCGCTGTCCTGGTTCAAGGACACCCCGGCCGGCCCGTCGATTGTGGTGACGGCCGCCGCGCTATTTCTGCTGAGTTTTGTTCTGCCCCGTCGAGGGGTGTAGACTTGCTCGTTTTTTGCGCAAATAGAGAGTCGCAGGAATGAAGTCGTTCGCCTCCCGTTATCTGCTCCTTGTCGCATTTTCTTTGCTGCTGGGCGCCTGCCAAAGCACGCCACCGGCGGCCACCGAGGCCGCCGATGCGCGGGCCGCGGCCATCGTACAGCTGGAACAAAACATCGCCAGCGATGAACTGGCCATCGCCGAAGACCAATTGGCAGCCTTGCAGGCCGAATCGCCCAACGATGCTTCCCTTGAGCAATACCAGCGGCAGCTGGCCGAAGCCTATCTGCGCCGCAGCCAGATCGTGCTGCAAAAGGGTGACGTGGATGCCGCAGCAACTGCCCTGAGCCGTGCCCGCGCGTTGATGCCCAAGGCTCCGGCACTGACCGGCGGAGTCAACGGCTCGATTGCCCAGGCGCGCAAGGCCGAACTGGAAAGAGCCGAAGCCGCCCTCAAGGCTGCCGAAGCCAAGCCAAAAGCCAAGGTTATCGACCTGACGGCTGAAAGCACCACGGTCGTGCTCAATATCAACGATATGGGCAAACTGCGTCGCCAACTGGATGCCATTGCCGCCGATGTGGTGAATTTTCAGTGCGACGTGAGCATTCAGGCTCCACGCACCAATGATTACCCTTGGCTGGCCAACTTGCTGACCAAACGGGTGAAGAAACTCGATCCTGAGTTTGACCTGAAGCTGGAGCGGCAGATTTTGCGCAGTGTCCCGGCGCAGATGGTTCTAACGCCTCGTAAATCTTAAAAGCATCGCGAGCACGCTCGCTCCCGCAGGGTTTCGGGTTGCCCACACATTTTGTGACCAACACTTCTCTACTGTGGGAGCGAGCTTGCTCGCGATGGCGGTCTCCCTGGCTCCGCAGATCTTCAGGCCGGAATCGCCTTGGCCTTCGCCTCCCTGTCCCAAACCCGATGCTGCCCGATCGCGGCCAAAAACGGTTTGACCAATTTCGCATCCGCGCCAACGATCAATCCCGCATCAGCCTCCAGTTTCAACACATCCAGCAACTGCTTCGCCTCGCCCTGCAAGGCAATAGCCTTCAGATGCTTGTATGCCTCCAGCAAGTAATGCAGCGCCACCCCGTCAGTGCTCAACCCCTTGATCGACGCGGCTCCGCCCGGCACGTACACCGCATCGAACGCCACTGACGGCGAACCCTCCATCGAAGCATCGACAGCCAGGGTTTTGCCATCAGCCGTTTTCACTGGCGCCGAACTCGGCCCTAACAGTTTCGCGTGGGCGCCCTCTGCTTCCAGCGCTTTCTTCATTGCAGCGATCGAAGCGACATCAACGCCGTTTGCCACCAAAAACGCGACTTTTCGCGTCTTGATGGTTTCCGGCAACAGATTGGCCTGGCTCAGTGCAGGTGAATGATCCAGTGAAGTTTTGCGCACCTCGATGGTTCCTCGACTGGGCGCAGGCAATCCAAGGTTCTGCGCCACGCGCCTGGCCAACTCCAGATCGATATTGGCGAGGATTTCGTTCACTTCCCGGACGCGGATCGCTTCGCGCTCAACCTTGCCCAACTCAAAGCTATAGGCCGAGATGATGTGCTCCCGCTCATGCTTGCTCATGCTGTGGAAAAACAAGCGAGCCTGGGAGAAGTGGTCCGCGAACGACTCGCTGCGCTGGCGAATCTTGTTGGCGTCGATGCGTTCCGGGTAGCTATCGAACCCGCCGTCCTGAGCGGAGGCCGGCGTTTCCTTTGGCCAGCCGCCATCAATGGAGTTCGGCTCATAGGAGGCACGTCCCTTGTCGATAGTGGTGCGGTGCTGCGCATCCCGCTGGCCATTGTGGAAGGGTGACACAGGACGGTTGATCGGGATCTCGTGAAAGTTCGGCCCACCAAGTCGGCTGATTTGCGTGTCAGTGTAGGAAAACAATCGACCTTGCAGCAGAGGGTCGTTGGAAAAGTCGATCCCCGGGACGATATGCCCGGGGCAGAAGGCAACCTGCTCGGTTTCGGCGAAGAAGTTGTCCGGGTTGCGGTTCAGCACCATCTTGCCCAGCGGCGTGATAGGGACCAATTCTTCGGGGATCAGCTTGGTGGGGTCGAGAATGTCGAAATCGAAGGCATGTTCGTTCTCTTCTTCGATGACCTGCACCCCCAACTCCCACTCCGGGTAGTCGCCGATCTCGATCGACTCCCACAGATCACGACGGTGGTAGTCGGCATCTTTTCCCGCAAGCTTCTGCGCTTCGTCCCACACCAACGAGCAAGTGCCGGCCGTGGGTCGCCAGTGGAATTTGACGAACCGCGATTTTCCTTCGGCGTTGATCAGGCGGAAGGTATGCACGCCGAAGCCCTGCATGCTGCGCAGGCTTTTCGGGATCGCCCGGTCGGACATCGCCCACATCACCATATGCGCCGACTCCGGCACCAGCGAGACAAAGTCCCAGAAGGTGTCATGGGCCGAGCCCCCGGTAGGGATTTCGTTGTGTGGCTCGGGTTTGACCGCGTGCACGAAGTCAGGAAACTTGATGGCGTCCTGAATGAAGAACACCGGCATGTTGTTGCCCACCAGGTCGAAATTGCCTTCGTCGGTGAAGAACTTCACGGCGAAACCTCGCACGTCGCGCACGGTATCACCGGACCCTCGCGGCCCCTGCACCGTGGAAAAGCGCACGAAGACCGGGGTTTTCTTCGCCGGATCCTGCAGAAAACCGGCCTTGGTCAGCACAGAGTGATTTTCATAACTCTGGAAATAACCATGGGCACCGGTCCCGCGAGCGTGAACGATGCGCTCCGGGATCCGCTCGTGATCAAAATGCGTGATCTTTTCACGCATGATGAAATCTTCCAGCAAAGACGGCCCGCGGGCCCCGGCCTTCAGGGTGTTCTGGTTGTCCGCCACTTTCACACCCTGGTTGGTGCGCAAGGCTTGCTCAGTGGCATCGGAGCGAAATGTTTCCAGGCTATCGAGCTTGGCGTTGGTGTTGTGGCGGTCCGGGGTATCGGACCCGGCCAGGGCACTCCGGGTGGCGGCAGGCTTCTTGGTACTCATCAGGCGTGAACTCCTCAGGCGTATTCCAGTGGCCTAAGTAGTGACTGACGTGCTTCTTCAGCCGTTCCTTTTTTCTGACCTTTGATCGCGTTATTGCCAAATGACAGGACAAATACGAAATAAATGCTAAGAACCTCTATACGGACAGGCTAAAATGCGCGCCCGGCTAACCGCTGATCCTTTTCTAACGCGCCCCACAAGGTTCGCTACGTGATCGAGTTTCAAAACGTCCATAAAACCTACCGCGTCGCCGGTAAGGAAATCCCCGCCCTGCATCCGACCAGTCTGACGATTGAGAACGGGCAGGTTTACGGCTTGATCGGTCATTCCGGCGCAGGAAAAAGTACCCTGCTGCGTCTGATCAATCGCCTGGAAAACGCCAGTGGCGGCAAAATCACCGTCGACGGTGAAGAAGTCACCGCACTCGACGCCAACGGCCTGCGCCGCTTCCGTCAGCAGGTCGGGATGATTTTCCAGCACTTCAACCTGCTGGCCTCCAAGACTGTCGCCGACAATGTCGCGCTGCCTCTGACCCTGGCCGGCGAATTGTCGCGCAGCGAGATCGATTCGCGCGTGGCCGAGTTGCTGGCGCGGGTCGGCTTGTCCGACCACGCGAAAAAGTACCCGGCGCAATTGTCCGGCGGGCAGAAGCAGCGTGTCGGCATTGCCCGTGCGCTGGCGACCAAGCCAAAAATCCTGCTGTGCGACGAAGCCACCAGCGCCCTCGACCCGCAAACCACCGCATCGGTCCTGCAATTGCTGGCCGAGATCAATCGCGAGCTGAAACTGACCATCGTGTTGATCACCCACGAGATGGACGTGATCCGCCGGGTCTGCGACCAGGTAGCCGTGATGGACGCCGGCGTGATCGTCGAGCAAGGCTCGGTGGCCGAAGTGTTCCTGCATCCGAAGCACCCGACCACCAAGCGCTTCGTGCAGGAAGACGAGCAGATCGACGAAAGCGAACAGCGTGACGACTTCGCTCACGTGCCAGGCCGCATCGTGCGTCTGACCTTCCAGGGCGACGCGACCTACGCGCCGTTGCTGGGCACCGTCGCCCGGGAAACCGGTGTGGACTACAGCATCCTGGCTGGTCGCATCGACCGCATCAAAAACATCCCCTACGGGCAACTGACCCTGGCCGTGACCGGCGGTGACATGGAAGCAGCCTTCGCCCGCTTCACCGCAGCCGACGTCCACATGGAGGTGCTGCGCTAATGGAAGCCCTGACAAGTTTCTTCGCCAATATCGACTGGTTCGAAATCTGGCTGGCCACCGGTGACACCTTGCTGATGCTGGGTGGTTCGCTGTTGTTCACCGTACTGCTTGGCCTGCCGCTGGGTGTGCTGCTGTTCCTGTGCAGCCCGCGCCAGTTGCTGGAAGCCAAAGGCATCTACGCGATGTTGTCGCTGGTGGTGAACATCCTGCGCTCGCTGCCGTTCATCATCCTGCTGATCGTGATGATTCCGTTCACCGTGTTAATCACCGGTACCTCCCTTGGTGTCGCCGGTGCAATTCCGCCGCTGGTAGTGGGTGCCACGCCGTTTTTCGCGCGCCTGGTGGAAACCGCCCTGCGTGAAGTAGATCGCGGCATCATCGAAGCGACCCAGGCCATGGGCGCGACTACACGACAGATCATCACCAATGCCTTGCTGCCGGAGGCTCGTCCGGGCATCTTCGCGGCGATTACGGTGACCGCCATTACACTGGTGTCCTACACGGCGATGGCCGGTGTCGTTGGCGCTGGTGGTCTGGGTGACCTGGCGATCCGTTTCGGTTACCAGCGTTTCCAGACCGATGTGATGGTGGTGACAGTGGTGTTGCTGCTGGTACTGGTCCAGGTACTGCAAACCGTTGGCGACAAATTGGTCGTCCACTTTTCCCGTAAGTAAGACATGAGCCGGCCATTCGCTGGCAGGCGCCAAACGGGCGCCTCACATGGAGTTAGCTGAATGAAAAAACTACTCGTTGCCTTCGCGGCCGTTGCGGCATTCTCTGCCCACGCTGAAACCCTGACCGTCGCGGCCACTCCGGTTCCGCACGCCGAGATCCTCGAATTCGTGAAGCCGGCCCTGGCCAAAGAAGGCGTGGACCTGAAGGTCAAGGTATTTACCGACTACATCCAGCCAAACGTGCAGGTCGCGGAAAAACGCCTGGACGCCAACTTCTTCCAGCACCAGCCGTACCTGGATGAGTTCAACAAGGCCAAGGGCACCCATCTGGTTTCTGTGGCTGGCGTGCATCTGGAGCCCCTGGGCGCTTACTCCAGCAAGTACAAGACCATCGCTGAACTGCCTGGCGGTGCCAACGTGGTCATCCCGAACGACGCTACCAACGGCGGCCGTGCGCTGTTGCTGATGGCCAAGTCCGGCCTGATCAAGTTGAAGGATTCGAACAACATCCTGTCGACCGTCAAGGACATCACCGAGAACACCAAGGATCTGAAAATCCGCGAACTGGAAGCCGCGACCATCCCGCGCGTGCTGACTCAGGTCGACCTGGCGCTGATCAACACCAACTACGCGCTGGAAGCCAAGCTTGATCCGGCCAAGGACGCGCTGTTCATCGAAGGCAGCGACTCGCCTTACGTGAACATCCTCGTTGCCCGTCCAGACGACAAGGACACCGATGCGATGAAGAAACTGGTGGCTGCCCTGCACAGCCCGGAAGTGAAGGCCTTCATTCTCGAGAAGTACAAAGGCGCGGTGGTGCCGGCGTTCTGATCAGCTGACGTAAACGAAAAAGGGGCGCATTGAATGCGCCCCTTTTTTGTGCCCGAACCACCACCCCTTGTAGGAGCGAGCTTGCTCGCGAAGGTGTGTCAGCTGCATAGGTGTCGACTGACACTCCATCGCGAGCAAGCTCGCTCCTACAAGGGTTTTGTGTTGTTTAATTGCGCTTGAGCATCACCGGCAACTGCGCCACCAGCTTCGCATTGTTCAACGGCGCCCGAATGAACCCACGCTGTGTCCCATCCGGCCCGATCACCGCGAGGTTGCCGCTGTGATCAACGGTGTAGTTCGGCTTGCTCGTGTCCGCCGGAATGAACGGAATGCTCACCGCGTTGGCGATCGTTTGCAGTTCATCGGTCGACGCCGGGGTCAGGCCGATGAACTGCGGGTCGAAGTAGCCCAGGTACTGCTTGAGCTGCTTGGGCGTATCGCGGTTCGGGTCGACGCTGACCAGCACAATCTGCAATTTATCCACAGCCTCGGGTGGCAATTCGCTCTTGATCTGCCGCAACTGGGCGAGGGTGGTCGGGCAGATGTCCGGGCAGAAGGTGTAGCCGAAGAACAGCAGGCTCCACTTGCCTTTCAATTCATTGATCGCGACCGGCTGGCCGTCCTGATTGGTCATCATCACGTCCGGCAGATTACGGCTCTGCGGCAGCAAGATGATGCCGGCGTCGATCAGCGCCGTCGGATCGCCCTGGTTTTTCCCGGACAACACCTTGTTGACGGTCAGGCCCAGGATCAGTGCGACCAGGGCGACAAGTATGAAGACGGTTTTCTGGGTTCGAGTCATAGGTTCAACAATAGGTAGTGGTCTACGAGCAGGGCGATAAACAGCAGGAACAAGTAGTAGATAGAGTACTTGAACGTGTTGATCGCCGCGTGCGGCCGAGTGCCACGGTACAGCACCACGGCCCATTGCAGAAACCGCGCGCCCAACCCGAGCGCGCAGACCAGGTAGAGCGTGCCGCTCATGTGGATCACATAAGGCATCAGGCTGACGGCAAGCAATGCGAAGGTATAAAGCAGGATGTGAATCTTGGTGTAGTGCTCGCCATGGGTGACCGGCAACATCGGGATGTCAGCCTTGGCGTATTCCTCCTTGCGATGGATCGCCAGCGCCCAGAAGTGCGGCGGGGTCCAGGCGAAGATGATCAGCACCAGCAGCAGCGGTTCGGCGCTGACGTGACCGGTGGCGGCGGTCCAGCCAAGCAATGGCGGCGCGGCACCGGCCAGACCACCGATGACGATGTTCTGCGGGGTCGCGCGCTTGAGGAATCCGGTGTAGACCACCGCGTAGCCGAGCAACGAGGCGAGGGTCAGCCACGCGGTCAGCGGGTTGGTGAACGCCAGCAGCATGGCTTGCCCGAGGACCGCCAATACCAGCGCGAACGTCAGCGCGGCGGTCGGCGAAACCCGGCCTTCGGCGAGCGGCCGTTTGTGGGTGCGCGCCATCACCGCGTCGATGCGCCGGTCCACCACATGATTGACCGCCGCCGCGCCACCGGCACACAGGGCGATGCCCAGGTTGCCGAAAATCAGCACCGTCCACGGCACGCCCGCACGGGTCGCAAGGAACATCCCCACCAGTGAAGTGATGAGCATCAGCACCACGACTTTGGGCTTGGTCAGTTCCAGGTAGTCACGCCAGATCGCCTGACTGGGACGTTCGCCGATCAGAATCGCCATGGCATTTCTCCTTTTATTGTTATGGGCCCGGCTGAGTGTTTACGTGGGCTGAAGTGCCAGCGCGCTTGCTTGACCCGAACCAGACTGGTTCGGGCGTGGTAATTAACCAGCACCATGGTCAGCAACAGCGCCGCGCCGCCCGCGTTATGCGCGACGGCCACCGGCAGCGGCAGATGGAACAGCACGTTGCTGATGCCCAGGGTGATTTGTGCGCCGAGTGCGATCAGCACCAGGCCTGCCAGGCGCGTCATGCCAACCGCCTTCAGTTGCCAGGCCAGACCGAGCAATACCAGGGTGACCAGTAACGCGCCGATGCGATGAGTCAGGTGAATGGCCGTACGGGCATCGCTGTCCAGTTGCCCGCCGAGGTAGTTCGGGCCGATGTGCTGGGTCAGGTGAAAGCCGTTGGCGAAGTCCGCCGCTGGCAACCACTGGCCGTGGCAGGTCGGAAAGTCGATGCAGGCCACGGCGGCGTAATTGGAACTGACCCAGCCCCCGAGGGCGATTTGCCCGATCACCAGCAACAGCCCTGCCGTCGCCCAGTGCTGTAAACGTCGTGGCACCGTCAACGCCGGCAGTACGCCGGACAGGCGCAAGGTCAGCAGAAACAACAGGCTCAAGGTCGCGAAGCCGCCCAGCAAATGCCCGGTGACCACCTGCGGCCAGAGCTTGAGCGTTACCGTCCACATGCCGAACGCGGCCTGACCAAAAACCACCGCCAACAGGAACAACGGCAGCTTCACCGGCTGTCCGGGATGGCGGCGATGCACCCACGCACGACCGGCCAACACCGCGATCAACAGCCCCAGCGTGCCGGCGGTGTAGCGGTGGATCATCTCGTTCCAGCCCTTGTGGGCCTCGACCGGAGCGTCCGGGAAATGCAATTCGGCATGGGCCAGTTGGGCTTCGCTTTTCGGCACGCTGATGAAGCCATAGCAGCCGGGCCAGTCCGGGCAGCCGAGGCCGGCGTGGGTCAGGCGGGTGTAGGCGCCGAGCAACACCACAATCAGTGCCAGCAAGGTGGCAAACAACGCGAGGCGAAATCCAGGCTTGGCCATGACGATGCCCTTATCCGATGTTCGACAGTTTCAGCAGGTGGCGCAGATCGTTGAGCAAGTCCTTGCCCTTCACCGACGGGTCGTAGCGCAGCACCAGATTGCCGTGGGGGTCGATGATCCACAGGTGCGGCACGTCATTGCTCTGAGCGCCTTTTGTGTAGGCAGGCAAGTCCAGTGAATAACGTTGCAACTGCGGGTACTCGCGTTGAAGTTTAGTCTCGTAATCGCTGTTCAGCGTCTGCGCGGTGGCCAATGCATGGCTGGCGCGGGACGCATCGCGGCCCAGGCCGATCTGGATTTGCCGCGCCAGATACACCAGTTGCTGGCAGTCCACCGCGCAATCCTTGGGCGCGGTCACCAGTATCTGCCAACGCTCTTCCTGGGCCTGCACGCCGATGTCCGCCCGGGTCTGACCGTTACCGATCAGCTCGCCGTGATAACTGCGGCCCTCGGGCACCCAGAAATTCAGCTTGTACATGCCGGTGGCAAGGATCATCGGACCGATCACCCCGAGCAGGATCAGCAGCAGTTGCATACGGCCCTTGCGCCGGTTCACCAACGGTTTCGCCTCAGACATGCTGGGTGGATTCATGGCCGCTCCCATGGTGTTTCTCCTTTGCGTTGTGCCAGCCGAGATAGAGATAAAGACCGAACAGGACGATCGCCATGGCGAACCACTGCACGGCATAAGCGATGTGTTTTTCCGGGCCCATGGCGACTACGGGCCAGTCGGCCTGGTAGATGGCGGGTCCGGTTTCGGCACGTAGTTCGTAGGCAAAGCCTTCGCGATTCAGTGCTGTCCAGAGCTTGTCTGGCTCAACGGCCGTAATCAGCTTCGGCCATGTCAACGTTGTGGGATCTGCGTGCAATTGGAACGTCGCCCCAGGGGAGACGTAGACCCACGCGTCAAGGCTTACCGCCTCGGTGGGTGTCTTGAATTGCGGTGGTGTGCGGCGCTCCGGCCAAGGCAACCAGCCGCGATTGACCAGCAGCCAAAGCCCGGTGGCCTGATCGTGAAAGGGTTGCAACAGCTCGACGCCAACCCTGCCGTTGCGCTGACTGTTATCCAGCAGCAGGCTGTGTTCGGCATCGAACCGGCCGTACAGGTGAACCCGACGGAAGGCCGGGTCTGTCGTGTGTTGCAGTTCGGTGCTGGCCATCGGCTCGGCGGCCCGCCGCTCGGTGTAGCTTTGCAGCAGCGCGCTTTTCTCCGCGCCCCGGCTCAACTGCCAGAACCCCAGGGACACCAGTAGCGGCAGCAGCAGCGCCACCACCAGCGTTGGCACGATACCTGGCCGAAAGCACTTCATGGCATTGCCAGAAAATCGGTCATCGCGATAGCTATACTCAAGTACATCGCTTGTCCCCCCGGAGTCTCACCATGCTCAAAGCAGCCATCGTCCTGATGCTGATTGCCACGGTTGTCAGCCTGTTCAGCGGCCTGTTTTTTCTGGTCAAGGACGACAGCCGCTCAAACCGCCTCGTCATTGCCTTGAGTGTTCGTGTGACCCTGGCCGCCCTTACCCTTGGCTTGATTGCCTGGGGCTTTTTCAGCGGCCAGCTGGTTTCCAATGCCCCCTGGTAACTGCTGCTTTAAAGCACATAGACGAAAACAAACAGCCCGATCCACACCACGTCCACGAAGTGCCAGTACCAGGTCGCCGCTTCGAAACCGAACTGGTGCTCGTTGTCGAAGTGCCCGCGCATGATCCGCACCAGCATCACGAACAGGATGATGGTGCCGATGGTGACGTGGGCGCCATGGAACCCGGTGAGCATGAAGAAGGTCGCGCCGTAGATGCCCGAGCCCAGGGTCAGGCCCAGTTCGCGGTAGGCGTGCATGTACTCTTCGGCCTGGAAGATGAGGAACGCACTGCCGAGCAATACAGTGAGTGCCAACCAGAGTTTCAGTGCGCCGCGATGGCCCTTTTTCAAGGCATGGTGGGCGATGGTCACGGTCACGCTGGAACTGACCAGCAACACGGTATTGAGCAGCGGCAGGCCCCAGGGGCTAATGACTTCCTTGGGCGGCGGAAACAGTTTCGAGTCGGGGTTGCTCAGCAGCGGCCAGGTGAACTGGAAGTTCGGCCACAGCATATGCGCCATACCTTTGGCGCCTTCACCACCGAGCGCCGGTCCGGAGATTTGACGCACATAAAACAGCGCGCCAAAAAAGGCGATGAAGAACATCACCTCCGAGAAAATGAACCAGCTCATGCCCCAGCGGAACGAGCGATCCATCTGTGCGCTGTACAAGCCGCCGCGACTTTCCTTGATCACCGTGCCGAACCAGCCAAACAGCATGTAGGCCAGCAACAGCCCGCCGACGAAAAAGATTAGCGGCCCGTGGGATTCCGGACGCGCTGCTTTCAGATCATTGAACCAGGTGGCCAGGCCAAACACCGTGACGAACATCCCGACCGTGGCGATGATCGGCCATTTGCTCTGGGCCGGGACGTAATAATGTTCATGAGTTGCCATTTATTGTTCTCCTTATCGGGCACGCTCAGCCGCCAGTGTTTACAGCTACCGGTGGATGTCGGGCGGTGATATCGAACAGCGTGTAGGACAGCGTCAGGTGCTTCACATCCTTGGGCATATCACGGTCAACGATGAAACGTACCGGCATCTCGATCCGCTGACCGGGCTGCAGCACTTGCTGGGTAAAGCAGAAACATTCGGTCTTGTGGAAGTACGCCGCCGCATTGCTGGGCGCGATGCTCGGCACGGCTTGGGCGCTCATCGGTTTATCGGTGGGGTTGTGGGCGATGAAGATCATCTCGTTCACCGCCCCCGGGTTCGCGGTCAATTCGTCATGTTTGGGGTAAAAGTCCCACGGCATGTCGGCGGTGTTGGTCGACAGAAACTGCACGCGCACCTGCCGCGAGGTGTCGACCGTTTGCTCACCCTCGTACTGCCCGCCGGTCTTGCCATTAATGCCGAAGGCCTTGCACATCACGTCGTAGATCGGCACCAGGGCAAAGCCGAACACAAACATTGCCACCACCACGGTCAGCAGGCGCGTGACCAGTTTCTTCATCGAAATCGAGTCAGCCATGATTTCCGCACACCCCTGCAGGAGCGAGCTTGCTCGCGAAAAACTTGAGAGCGCCGTGGTGTGTCAGGCTTCCAGCGTCATCGTTGACGACCATCGCGAGCGAGCTCGCTCCTACAAAGGGCCAGGCGTTCATTTCACTTCCGGCGGCGTGGTGAATGTGTGATACGGCGCCGGCGACGGGATGCTCCACTCCAGACCTTCAGCCCCATCCCACGGCTTGGCCGGTGCCGGCGCGCCGCCGCGAATGGTCTTGATCACGATGAACAGGAAGAAGATCTGCGTGGCGCCGAACATGAATGCGCCGATCGACGACACCATGTTGAAGTCGGCGAACTGCAGGTTGTAGTCCGGAATCCGTCGTGGCATGCCCGCCAGCCCCACAAAGTGCATCGGGAAGAAGGCCAGGTTCATGCCGATGAACGACAGCCAGAAATGCAGCTTGCCGAGGGTTTCGTCGTACATGTGGCCGGTCCATTTCGGCAGCCAGTAGTAGGCCGAGGCGAAGATCCCGAAGATCGCCCCCGGCACCAGCACGTAATGGAAGTGCGCGACCACGAAGTAGGTGTCCTGGTACTGGAAGTCCGCCGGGGCGATGGCCAGCATCAACCCGGAGAAACCGCCGATGGAGAACAGGATCACGAACGCCACGGCAAACAGCATCGGCGTCTCGAACGTCAGCGAGCCCTGCCACATGGTGCTGGCCCAGTTGAACACCTTCACGCCCGTCGGCACCGCAATCAGCAACGTGGCGTACATGAAGAACAACTCGCCCACCAGCGGAATGCCGACCACGAACATGTGGTGCGCCCAGACGATGAACGACAGGAACGCGATACTCGCCGTGGCGTAGACCATCGAGGTGTAGCCGAACAGTGGCTTGCGCGAAAAGGCCGGAATGATCGAGCTGACGGCGCCGAACGCCGGCAGGATCATGATGTACACCTCGGGGTGACCGAAGAACCAGAACACATGCTGGAACAGCACCGGGTCTCCGCCACCGGCGGCACTGAAGAAACTGGTGCCGAAGTGGATGTCCATCAGCATCATCGTCACACAACCGGCCAGTACCGGCATCACCGCAATCAGCAGGAACGCGGTGATCAGCCAGGTCCAGACGAACAACGGCATTTTCATCAGCGTCATGCCGGGGGCGCGCAGGTTGAGGATGGTGGCGATCACGTTGATCGCGCCCATGATCGAACTGATCCCCATCAAGTGGATGGCGAAAATGAAGAAAGTCACGCTTTCCGGCGCGTAGGTCGTCGACAGCGGCGCATAGAACGTCCAGCCGAAGTTCGGCCCGCCACCCGCAGTGAACAGGGTCGACACCAGCATCAGGAACGCCGCCGGCAACAGCCAGAAGCTGAAGTTGTTCATGCGCGGCAGGGCCATGTCCGGCGCGCCGATCATCAGCGGGATCATCCAGTTGGCGAGGCCGACGAAGGCCGGCATCACCGCACCGAAGACCATCACCAGACCGTGCATGGTGGTCATCTGGTTGAAAAATTCCGGCTGGACGATCTGCAGCCCCGGCTGGAACAACTCGGCGCGAATCACCATCGCGAACGAACCGCCAAGCAGGAACATGGAGAACGCAAACCACAGGTACAACGTACCGATGTCCTTGTGGTTGGTGGTCAGCACCCAGCGCATCAGGCCTTTTGCGGGGCCATGGGCGTGGTCGGTGGCGGTATGAACATGCTCATCGATTACAGCAGTCATGTCCTGTCTCCTGCAAACAGATGGACTGGGCGGGCCGGGGTGCGTAGCCCCGACCGGTTCCTTACGTGCGCAATAGACCGGGTCATTTGCTTTCCGCCTGTTTCAGCTCCAGCACTTCTTTAGGCGTGACCATGTCGCCCTTGTTGTTGCCCCAGGCGTTACGTTCATAGGTCACGACCGCCGCGATATCGACCTCCGAGAGTTGCTTGCCGAATGCGGCCATGGAAGTGCCAGGCTTGCCGTGGAAAACAATGCTCAGGTGAGCGTCTTTCGGTCCGGTGGCGATTTTCGAGCCCTTGAGTGCCGGGAACATCGGCGGCAGACCCTGGCCTTCGGCCTGGTGACAGGCCACGCAGGTGGTGTGATAGACCTTGTCGCCGCGTTCCTTGAGCTCCTCGAGCGTCCATTCCTTGCTGGTCAGCTCTTTGAGCTGCGCGGCCTCGGCCTTGCGATCGGCCAGCCATTTTTCGTAATCGGGCTTTTCCTTGACCTCGACCACGGTCGGCATGAAGCCGTGATCCTTGCCGCACAACTCGGCGCACTGGCCACGGTAGATGCCGGGCTTGTCGATACGGGTCCAGGCTTCATTGACGAACCCGGGAATCGCATCGCGCTTGACCGCGAAAGCCGGCACCCACCAGGAGTGGATCACGTCGGCGGAGGTCACAAGGAAGCGCACCTTGGCACCGACCGGCAGCACCAATGGCTTGTCGACTTCGAGCAGATAGTGCTCGCCCTTGGTTTCCTTGTTGTGGATCTGATCCTGGGGGGTGGTCAGGTTGCTGAAGAACTCGACGTCCTGGCCCAGGTATTTGTAGTGCCACTTCCACTGGTAACCGGTGATCTGGATGTCGATTTCCGGCTCACTGGCGTCGTACATCTTGATCAGGGTCGCGGTAGCGGGAACCGCCATGGCCACCAGGATCAGGAAGGGCACGATGGTCCAGAGAATTTCGACGGTGGTGCTTTCATGAAATTTGGCGGCCACCTGCCCGGTCGAGCGGCGGTGGAGAATCATCGACCAGAACATGGCACCAAATACGATGATGCCGATCACCACACAGATCCAGAAAATGATCATGTGCAGGTCGAATACTGCGTGACTGATTTCAGTCGCTCCAGGCGCCATATTCACAGTCCAGGCCGCTTGCGCCTGACTGAAAATCGACCACAACAGGAGGCCCATCCAGACATGTGGATGTCGCATCATTGCGGGTTCCCCTTATCGTTCTTGTTATCCCGCCGGCTTTCACCTGCGGCAAGGGAGCGGCTGCATCAGACTACGAACTTGAGCACCGGGCCTTGCTGCATATGCAGTCGGGCGTCATCAGCTAACTCCATTCCACCCCGAGTATAGACAGCGACTCTCACCTCGCAATGCGAAGGCGTAAATGATCTGAAACAGCATTAACTTGCGTTGCAGGGCACGAATGGAGAAGGATGCAGACGAGTGGTGGCAAATCGATATAACGGGACCGTCTCAAGGATGAAATAATTATGACAAATGCGTCTTAGCATTTTTCGTAAGCCAGCTAAGTTATGTCTTCCCTATTTCATTGCCTTGTTTCCTGGAGTTTTCATGAACACCGCCGCATTGCGCGAGCAGATCCAAACAGCCCAACAACACGAAGCCGAGACCGGTCTGCTGACGCGTCAACTGGAAAGCAAACTGGCTCATCTGCACCCGGCGATCCAATTGCCGGAGGCCGATACCAAAGGCGTACTGACGCGATTTGTCGCCGCCTACATCGAAGAAGTGCCTGATCTGCTGGATGCAGCCAATGAAGTCGCCAGGGAAGCGGGCATTGAGTCACAGATCAAACCGGTGCTGAAAATCGCCGAGCAATACTTCCTCCAGCCGCCAGCCATCATGGCCGGCCATGCCGGGCTCGACAGTCTGCTGGATGAAGCCTATCTGGCGCACCGGTTTGTCGAAGAGGTCAACGACCTGTACATCAAGCATCTTGGCCAGCCACTGATCCCCTTGGACATGACTGTCGCCAACCTGATTGCTCACCAATTGATCGGTGAGACGTTCGCCAACCAACTGGACGAAGTGGTGCATCACGCCATCGACGAGATGCTCAACGACGAAACCTTCGCACTGGAGTCCGTGGAAGCCTACCGCGAGAAGCTCAACAGCCCGGACACCGGCGCCGCGTGGAAACGCTGGCCGTGCATGTCCCGCCGTTTGGGCGTAGGCCTGGAACTGGATCAACCGGCGGCTTGATTCACCGGTAAACACAATCCCCTGTGGGAGCGAGCTTGCTCGCGATGAGGCTATGTCATTCAACATCAAAGTTGACTGATCTACCGCCATCGCGAGCAAGCTCGCTCCCACATCGGGCCTCAGCCAGCCGCACCTATGCCCGTGTTGGTACGAACCCTGCCTTCAAGTCTGCGCTTCAGCCCCCGTGATTCAATCAACAGCTTCGAACCCTTGGCCGCATTCGCCCGGCCCCACTCCTCCAGAAGCTCCAGACACGAGTGATCGATGTAGCTCAGGTTGTTAAGCGGCACATGCACCGTCGCGCCTGGTGGAATACTACCCAGCACCTGGGTCAGCGCCGGCACTTTGAGGAAGGTCGCCGCGCCCACCAGGCGCAATTCCATTTCCCCTTCCTGAGGCAGGTCGATCAGGCTGATTTTCAATCGCGAAGCTTTCAGCGCCAGTTTCACCAGCGTCAGGCCGAAGCCAATCAATACGCCAGTCAGCAGGTCCGTGAAAACGATGGCGAGCGCGGTTGCCGCATAGGTGAACATCGGTGCCCGACCATACCGGCCCAAACCACGGAATACCTTGAGATCCACCAGCTTGAAACCGGTGTACACCAGCACGCCCGCCAGGCTCGCCACCGGAATGCTTTGCAGCACGCTGGATAGCAACAGTATGAACGCCAACAACCACAGGCCGTGGAAAATGGTCGAAAACCGCGTGGTTGCGCCGGCCTGAACATTCGCCGAACTGCGTACGATAACGCCGGTCATCGGCAATGCTCCAAGCAGGCCACACAGCATGTTGCCGATACCTTGCGCCGACAATTCCCGATCGAAGTCCGAGCGCTGACCGCTGTGCATGCGATCAACCGCGGCGGCTGAGAGCAAGGTTTCGGCGCTCGCGATGAAAGCCACGGCAAACGCCGCGATCAGCAAGGCCGGATCAGCCAGGTTGAGCAGATCCGCTGGCTTGAGCCAGTCGATGGCCTCCGTCAGGTTGGCCGGAACCTCAACCCGTTTGACCTGCAACGCCAGCATCAGGCTGGCAAGCGTGGCCAGACCGACGCCAAGTAGCGCGCCAGGAACGAAGCGCAGGGATTGCGGACGGAATTTATCCCACAGCCACATGACGGCGATTGTCGACAAACCGAGCAACCCGGCTTGCCAGCCAAACGTGGGCAACGCCAGAGACAGCGCCGCCGGGAAGGCCGCCAGGTTATCCAGACCCGAAGGTTTGGGCACGGCATCCAGCATCACATGCACCTGAGACAGGATTATCAGCACGCCAATCCCGGCCAGCATGCCGTACACCACCGCGGGTGCCGTCACTCGAAACCAGCAGCCCAGCTTCAATCGGCCAGCCACCAGTTGCAGCAAACCCGCCAACAACAGTATCGGCCCGAGCATGGCGATGCCGTGCTGGCGGACCAACTCGAACACCAGAACGGCCAGGCCCGCCGCCGGGCCGCTGACTTGCAGTGGCGAACCGGCCAACCAGCCGACCACCAGACCACCGATGATGCCGGTGATCAGGCCTTTGGCCGGCGGCAGCCCCGAAGCAATCGCGATGCCCATGCACAGAGGCAGGGCGACCAGAAACACAACCACCGAAGCCAGCAGCTCCCGTGGCAGAACAGCTTTGAGTCGAGCACGCATGGTGAGTCTCCCGAAATTTTTCTTCAGGCATGGCAAAGCCAGGCTGCCTGAACGGCAGCCTCGGCTGAACCACACAACGATTTAGGAGGATTTAGAAGCGCGCTTTGGGCGTCGCCACGGGAATTGGCAGGCTGCCATTGAGCGGCAGGAAACAGCCTTGATCTGCGTCGTACGCTTTGATTTCGCTGGTTTCGATGTTGTAGACCCAGCCGTGAATAAATAGCTGACCGTTGGCCATGCGCGAAGCCACCGACGGATGGGTGCGCAGATGCTGCAACTGGGCGATCACATTCTCTTCAGTGAGGATGTGCATGCTTTCGCTTTCGCTGGAGCAGTTGCAGTTCTCTTGCACCATGGTTTTGGCCACTTCGGCATGACGCAGCCAGGCTTTGACCGTGGGCATTTTTTCCAGACTGTCCGGGTTGAGCACCGCGCGCATGGCGCCGCAGTCGGAATGCCCGCAAATGATGATGTGATGCACCCCAAGAGCCAGTACGGCGTACTCGATGGCCGTGGAAACACCACCGTTCATTTGCCCGTAAGGCGGCACGACGTTGCCGACGTTACGGGTCACGAACAGGTCGCCGGGGGAGCTCTGGGTAATCAGCTCGGGAACGATGCGCGAATCGGCGCAGGCGATGAACATCGCTCGTGGCCGCTGGGCCGTGGCGAGTTTCTTGAAGAGCTCTTCCTGTTGAGGAAAGATCTCATGATGAAAATGCAAAAAGCCGTCAACGATATGCTGCAACGCTGCATCGGCGGTTTCGGCCTCGGGTTGGGCTGAAGCCGACGCAGCCAACGGCTGTTTATCCTTGTCACTCATCAATTCATCCTCATTGGCGGGCTCAGGGAGTCATCCCGTGTGGTCCGGTGTGAAGCCAGTGGCTGGTTAAAAAACATCCAGGCCAAACATCTCGACCCATCAGTCACTCGATGAACAAGGTAGCGGCCGAATCTTAATTGAAACTGAATAAAACGCTCTAGAATGCGTGTTGCAGGTCACAAAAAACGTGACCAGCCTAAGACGCAAGCGCGATCTTCAGTACTCAACCATAGGCCAATTGTCCTCAAATCAATGACATTTGGCGACCGGGCGGACAAAAGGCATTGCAGTCCAGGTCAAAGCCTTCCCGGCGATTGAGCCCCAGGCGCTTGATGGCTTTGGCAAAACGCTGTGCCAGCAGGTCGGCGAAGGGACCTTCGCCGCGCATTCGAGCACCAAAGCGGCTGTCGTAGAGTTCACCGCCACGGCTCTGGCGAATCAGGCTCAGCACATGCGCCGCCCGTTGCGGATAGTGGGCGCCCAGCCATTCTTCGAACAGCGGCGCCACTTCCAGCGGCAGACGCAGCATCATGTAGGCGGCGCTTTGTGCTCCGGCGTCGTGAGCCTCGGCGAGCAGGCTTTCGAGTTCGCTGTCGTTGATCATCGGAATCATCGGTGAACACAGGACGCCCACCGGAATGCCCGCCTCGCGCATGACCCTGATCGCCCGCAACCGGGCCTTGGGCGCTGCGGCGCGGGGTTCAAGGATGCGTTTGAGATCGTCGTCCAGGGTGGTCAGGCTGATCATCACCGCCACCAGGTTTTGCTGTGCAAGTTCGGTCAGCAGGTCCAAATCGCGAAGGATCAGCGAGCCTTTGGTGACGATGGTCACGGGATGGCGATATCGCAGCAGTACTTCGAGGGTATGCCGGGTGATCCTGTATTCACGCTCGATCGGCTGATAGGGGTCGGTGTTGGAGCCGAGGTTGATCGGCGCACATTGATAGCCGCGTTTGGACAGTTGTTGCTCCAACACATCCACAGCGTTGACCTTGGCGATCAGCTTTGTCTCGAAATCCAGCCCGGGCGACATGTCCCAATAGGCATGGCTTGGCCTCGCGTAGCAGTAGATGCAGCCATGCTCGCAACCGCGATAGGGATTGATCGATCGATCGAAGGGCAAGTCCGGCGACGTATTGCGGGTAATGATGGTTTTCGCCGTTTCAATGCTCACCTCGGTGCCCTGGGTGAGCGGTACTTCCTGATACCAGCCGTCGTCCTCAACCACCGAATGGCTGGGGGCAAAGCGGTTGTGCGGGTTGGTTGCGGTGCCGCGGCCGCGGGGAGGCAGAGAGCTAACCATCAGCGGACTCCTTGATCTGTATATCCATACAGTAACCGACTCACTGCCTGTCGACCAGTACCGCTCAGCCCTTCATCTGACAAAGGGGCATCATGATGCTTACTTGTTCATTGATAATCAGAAAACTCAGGAAACATATAGTCAGTGGTTAGATTCAATACCCAACCGTATATTCAACCCAACAGGCAATACCCTCAACAGCAATCAAATAAAAGGATTTATTAATGTCTTTCTTTAATCAGCGCGGTATTTTCCTTCAACTCATGCGACCAAATCCTTCGGAACCCAACACCTTGGTTTCTTTGCAACTGGCTCGCAAAGAGTTGAGTTGGGATGCGGAAAATGAAATGCAAGTTGAAAAGCTGGTCGACTCAACTTACTACACCGCCACTTCCACCGACCTTGGCAACTCTTTCAGCATCCGGACCGTGGGCAAGGATGTCGATGGAGACGGGACCATCGATGCCGACGACAAAGCCAAGTTACAGGCGCTGGCAAAGGCTTATGCCAGTATCGTCAATCCCTGAGCCCTGACTTTCCGATCACTGGAAAGTGCTATTGCCGAATGCATGCGGGCTCCCGCATGCATTCCAGACAGCCTGGAAGATAAAAATGTCAATGCTCATAAAAACTGGTGCTTATCTACAACAAAAAGAAACGACGAAAGGTGTGCAGGTAATTATCAAGCTAATAAGGGCAGGCGAGTATCCGAACAAAACAATGGAGCAATTCGCTGATATTCTCGCAAGCGCTCCCTCAGTGACACTCCATATAAAAGACGAAGGCAAGACTTCAAAGCTCGATTTTGATCCTTGGTCCGATATCAATGTCACTCCAGACAATAGCATCGACGAAAAGGACATTGCCGCCCTTACACAACTTGCACTCGCTTTTTATCATCAACAAATAATTGCCCCAGAGGGCATAGCGTACCTTTATCGTCTTTCCACTGAATCACCCGAGCTTCGAGTAGACGTTGAGGAATTTGAAATTGACGAAGATGATCATCAACTGTATAGCCTCGGTGTGTACGAAACTAAATCTGCAAATGCCGGCTCGTCTTTTGAAGGTCGCAAGCGCAACCCTTTAACTGGACAGGTGTTTAACTATGGGGTCGGACTGAACGAGCTGCTCAAATCCTTCATCAAACTGAAACTATAACCTGAGCGCGGACTTCACGATTCTTTGACAGTCAGCTCACAGGCCTTTGACCGTGCATGGCTGATCCTTGCCACCATCTTCCCGTCCCTTTCTGAACGGTCGCTCAAGCATGCTTTTTCCACGTTTTTTATCTGCAATATGCTTGTCGCTGGTTGTGCTCGCTAACCTGACACCGGCACTTGCTGACGACAGTGTGATGCAGCGTCCAGCAGACTGGGCTCAACAGATAGAGAAGCAATACAACCTCTTCCAGATGTCGCCGACGCTCTATCGCAGCGCCTTGCCGGACAAGGGCGCGGTGCCGCTGCTGGAGAAACTCAAGGTGGGCACTGTGATCAATTTCCTGCCCGAAGCAGACTCCAGTTGGTTGTCCGCGCCAGGTATCACGCAAGTACAACTGCCTTATCGCACCAACCATGTGGATGACGCCGATGTGCTCAAGGCCTTGCGCGCCATTCGGTCCGCCGAAGCCAAAGGCCCGGTGCTGATGCACTGCAAACACGGTTCCGACCGTACCGGCCTGATGGCCGCCATGTACCGGGCTGTCATCCAGGGCTGGACCAAGGAGGAGGCCCTGAACGAAATGACCCAGGGCGGCTTTGGCGACAGCACCCACTTCAAGGACGGAATTCGCTACATGATGCAGGCCGACGTGGAAAAACTGCGCACGGCCCTGGCCAATGGCGATTGCAGTACCAGCCCGTTCGCTGCATGTTCAATGAAGAGCTGGTTCAAGTCCGCTCATATCGAGTAAAAAAAGCCCCCGTTGCATTGCGCAACGGGGGCTTTTTTCACTCAGTTTTGTTCGTCAGGCTTTTTCTTCAGCTTCGGATTCGGGAAGAACTGAACCGGCTGAACCTTGGTGTCGGCAGGTTTGGGGGCGCTGGTGTTCACCCGCGTACCCAACTCCTTGGGCACCGACAGCCCTTGCTCATTGAGTGTGTCGGAGTAACCGCAGGCCACGCACTCTCGGTGCGGGACCTGGTCTTCATTCCACATCATCAATTTGTCCGGCTCGCTGCATGCCGGGCAGACCGCCCCGGCGATAAAGCGTTTTTTCGTAATCACAGGTCCCTCACTCATGCTGCCGCGCCCTCACTCAGGCCGCTATGGCGCAAGAGTGCGTCAATTGATGGCTCACGACCACGGAAGTCGACGAACAGCACCATCGGCTCCTGGGAGCCGCCACGGGCCAGGATTGCTTCGCGGAACGCACGACCGGTGTCGGCGTTGAGCACGCCTTCTTCTTCGAACTTCGAGAACGCATCGGCCGACAGCACTTCAGCCCACTTATAGCTGTAGTAACCCGCGGCGTAACCGCCAGCGAAGATGTGCGCAAAACTGTTGGGGAAGCGGTTGTAGGCCGGCGGACGCATCACCGAAACCTCGTCACGCACGCCTTCAAGCACTTGCAGCACGCTGCGGCCGTCGCCGTGGGTGGCGTGCAGTTCGAAGTCGAACAGCGAGAACTCCAGTTGGCGCACCATCATCAGGCCGGACTGGAAGTTTTTCGCCGCAAGCATCTTCCCAAGCAGGTCCTGAGGCAGCGGTTCGCCGGTTTCATAATGACCGGAAATCAGCGCCAGGCCTTCCGGCTCCCAGCACCAGTTTTCCATGAACTGGCTCGGCAGCTCGACCGCATCCCAAGCCACGCCGTTGATGCCGGACACGCCAGCATGCTCGACGCGGGTCAGCAGGTGATGCAGACCGTGACCGAACTCGTGGAACAGGGTGGTGACTTCGTCGTGGGTCAGCAGCGCAGGCTTGCCGCTGTCGGCCGGGGTGAAGTTGCACACCAGGTTGGCCACCGGGCTTTGCAATACACCACCAGCGGTGCGACGACGGTCGCGGGCGCCATCCATCCAGGCGCCGCCACGCTTGTTGGCGCGAGCATAGAGGTCGAAGAAGAAGCGGCCAACGTGCTGGCCGTTTTCCTTGATTTCAAACAGGCGGACATCCGGGTGCCAGGTGTCGAAGCCTTTCTGCTCGGCAATCTCGATGCCGTACAGGCGCTGGACGATGGCGAACAGACCGCTGAGTACCTTGTCGATCGGGAAGTAGGCGCGCAGGGCTTCCTGGGCGACGCTGTAACGCTGTTCACGGAGTTTTTCGCCGTAGAAACCGCTGTCCCAGCTTTGCAGATCCGGGCAGCCCTGTTCGGCGGCATAAGCCTTGAGCTGTTCCAGATCCTGGGCAGCGAACGGTTTGCTGCGCTTGGCCAGGTCGCGCAGGAAACTCAGCACCTGATCGCTGGACTCGGCCATTTTGGTCGCCAGGCTCAACTCGGAGAAACTGCTGAACCCCAAGAGTTTTGCCAGTTCCTGACGCAGGTCGAGGATTTCTTCCATGACCGGGCCATTGTCGTTCTGGCCTGCGTTCGGCCCCTGGTCCGACGCCCGGGTGCAGTACGCGGCGTAGACTTCTTCACGCAGCGCGCGGTCCTGGGCGTAGGTCATCACCGCGTAATAGCTCGGGAATTCCAGGGTGATCAGCCAGCCGTCCAGATCCTTGGCCTGAGCTGCGGCTGCCATTTGCGCTTTGGCCGAATCGGTCAGGCCGGCGAGGGCGGCTTCATCGGTGATGTGCTTGGTCCAGGCCTGAGTGGCATCGAGCAACTGGTTGGAAAAACGGCTGCCCAATTCGGACAGCTTGCTCTGCACTTCGGCGTAACGCTTTTGTTCGGCTTCCGGCAGGTCGATACCCGACAGACGGAAGTCACGCAGGGAGTGTTCCAGGATAGTTTTCTGCGCCACGTCGAAGCCGGCGGCCTCCGGGCTGCTGGCCAGGGCTTCGAAAGCCTGGAACAGTTCGCGGTTCTGACCCATTTCAGTGGAATAGGCGCTCAAGGCAGGCAGGCACGACTCGTAGGCTTCACGCAGTTCGGCGCTGTTGCACACGGCATTGAGGTGGCTGACCGGGCTCCAGGCGGCGCCCAGACGGTCGTTGAGTTCGTCCATCGCCAGCACCAGGCCAGCCCACGTTGGCTGTTTGACCTGGGTCTTGAGGATCTCGACGATAGCGGCACGGTTGTCAGCCAGGATCTGTTCAATGGCCGGTTGTACGTGTTCGGCGCGGATGGCGGAGAACGGCGGCAGGTCATAGGACTGCAAAAGAGGGTTGTTCACGCTCACGGTTGATACCTTGGCTGGAGAAACATGCAGCCATCTTAATTACAATCGACGTTCACCGCAGCTATCAGCAACAGAGAGAAACCCTATCGTGAACCTTCGCAAGTATCAGAACCACACGCCGCTGCTGGGTAAAGGCGCTTTTGTCGACGGCTCGGCAGTGGTGATCGGCGACGTTGAAATCGGCGAAGACAGCTCGGTCTGGCCGCTGACAGTGATCCGTGGCGACATGCATCGAATCCGCATCGGCGCGCGCACCAGCGTGCAGGATGGCTGCGTGTTGCACATCACCCACGCCGGGCCGTTCAACCCGGACGGCTTTCCGCTGCTGATCGGCGATGACGTGACTATCGCCCACAAGGTCATGCTGCATGGCTGTTCGGTGGGCAGCCGGGTGTTGATCGGCATGGGCAGCATCGTCATGGACGGTGCGGTGGTCGACGATGAGGTGATCATCGGTGCCGGCAGCCTGGTACCGCCGGGCAAGCATCTGCAAAGCGGCTTCCTGTATGTGGGCAGCCCGGTGAAGCAGATCCGCCCGCTGACCGACAAGGAACGCGCGTTTTTCACCTACAGCGCGGCGAACTACGTGAAGCTCAAGGACCTGCATCTGGCCGAAGGCTACGACCAGCTTTGACCCGGCCCCTTATTCAGGATTCGACATGCATTACCAAACCGTTTTGTTCGACCTCGATGGCACCCTGACCGACCCACGCGAGGGCATTACTCGTTCGATCCAGTTCGCCCTGAGCAAACTGGGTATCGATGAGCCGGACCTGGCCAGACTCGAACACTTCATCGGCCCGCCGTTGTTGCAGGCATTCATGCAGTTCTACGACTTCGATGAAGCCAAGGCCTGGGAAGCGGTGAATTTCTACCGCGAGCGCTTCAAGGTCACCGGCCTCTACGAAAACCGGGTGTTCGATGGTGTCACGCCACTACTGGAAACCCTGAGCGGGCAAGGCCGACAGCTGTACATCGCGACCTCGAAACCGTGGGTGTTCGCCCGGGAAATCGCCCGGCATTTCGATTTTGCCAAACACTTCAAGGTGATTTACGGCAGCGAACTGGACGGCACCCGGACCAACAAGGTCGAGCTGATCGCTCACCTGATGGCCGAAGAAAACCTGGACCCGGCCAACACTTTGATGATCGGCGACCGCAAGCACGACCTGATCGGCGCGCGCAGCAATGGCCTGGACGCGGCGGCGGTAGGTTACGGGTTCGGCAGCCATGAAGAGTTGAGCGCCGAAGCACCGGCGTATCACTTTGAAACGCTGGAAGCGCTGCATCAGGCGTTTTTACAGCGTTGACAGGATCGACACAAATCAACTGTGGGAGCGGGCTTGCTCGCGAAGGCGGTGTATCAGGCAACATTGTTGTCGACTGACACTCCCTCTTCGCGAGCAAGCCCGCTCCCACAGGGGACGGTGTACTTCCTCAAGGTCTGGGCGACGGCGCGAGTCTCTGTCCTTGCTCAACCGCCCAGTTCACCACCTGCGCGGTCAACTGATCGTTCGCCTGACCAAACCCCGCCACCACCGCCGGGACTTGCACATTGCTCAACGGCTGGCGCACTTCAAAGCGGCGGCTGGCGAGGATGCGCTGGTCGTAACTGCGCACCAGCAATGCATCCAGACGCACGACCGTGCTGGCATTCGTGCCCTGGTATTCAGTCTGGAACGCCTGCAGGCTGCCGCCCAATTCAAGATCGGTCTGGAAAATGCTGTCATCAGTGCTCAGCAGCGGCACCCGCCCGTCATGCTGGAAACCTTCCAGCAGGCGATTGCGCACCAGCACCGGCGCCGGGTCGCTCCAGCGTGAACCCTTGTAGTGGCTGATCACATCGCCCTGGGGAATTACGGCAATGTTCGGACTGTTCAACGCTTCGCTGGACTGGAATTTGCTCAGGCGCAGCGACCAGCGCTGCGGCGTGCCATGGCTGGCCGATGCGCTCTGGGCCGACGGCAATCGATAGACCTCGAAGGGCTCGGGCTTGGGCAGGATCGAGCACGAACTGATCAATGTGAAGCCAGCGAGGAGGGCAATCCGAATCAGCTTCATGGCGTAAATTCCTTGGTCTTGTCACTGCCCAGCAGGTAACCGCTGGGGTTTGCTTCCAGGCGTGTGGTAATGGTGCGCAACGAACTCAGGGTTTCGCGCATCTCACGGACCGCCGGCCCCAGGCCATTAAGGCCTTGCATGCCGCTGTTGAGCGAATCCTGATTGGCGGCGATCAGTTTGTTGAGGGTGGCGCTGCTCTCCTGCAGCGACTTCATCGCCTGCTCGGCACTGCCCAGCGCTTCCTTGCCATGCTCGTTGAGCAGCCCGTTGGCATTGCGCATCAACGTCGTCGTCTGCTCCAGCATGGTGTTGGCCTGCTTGCCCACCGAGGCCAGTTGCTGCATGGCCTGGCGGATATCGCCGCGCTGATCGGCAATGGCCCCGGTGGTTTGCTCCAGGTGCTCCAGGGTGTTGCTGATGCGCTCGATGTTTTCCGCGGAGAACATCAGGTTGGCGTTATGCATCAGCGTACTCACCCCGGCCATCAGGTCTTCGCTGTCATTGAGCAGCCGGGCGATGGGCGAGGGCGAGGCGACGATGGTCGGCAGGTTGCCGTCCTTGCCCTTGAGCGTCGGACTCTGTGGTGTGCCGCCGCTGAGTTGGATGATCGAAGTCCCGGTGACGCCGGTCAGGGCCAGTTTGGCCTGGGTGTCCTCCTTGACCGGGGTATCGCCGGCCAAGCGAATTCGCGCCAGCACCCGGCGCGGGTCTTTCGGGTCCAGGCGCAGCGAGATCACGTCGCCGACCTTGATCCCGCTGTACTGTACCGAGCTACCTTGGGACAAACCGCTGACCGCCTCGTTGAACACGACTTCGTAGTCCTTGAACTCGGTGTCGACACTGGACTTGGCCAGCCACAGGCCGAACAGCAGCGCGGCCGTCACCACAATCACGGTGAACAGGCCGATCAATACATGATGGGCTCGGGTTTCCATGTCAGACCTCGTTGAGCTGTTGGGCGGCCGTCAATGCCGCGCGGCCACGAGGGCCATGGAAGTATTCGTGAATCCACGCATCGTTGGTTTCCGAAACCTTGTCGATGGCGTCCGCCACCAGCACTTTTTTCTGCGCCAGCACCGCCACCCGGTCAGTGATGGTGTAGAGCGTGTCGAGGTCGTGGGTCACCAGAAAGACACTCAGGCCCAAAGCATCGCGCAGGGTCAGGATCAATTGGTCGAACGCGGCGGCGCCGATCGGGTCGAGACCGGCGGTGGGTTCGTCGAGAAACAGGATGTCCGGGTCCAGTGCCAATGCCCGGGCCAGCGCGGCGCGCTTGATCATGCCGCCGGACAGCGACGAGGGGTACTTCTCTGCGGCCGACAGCGGTAACCCGGCCAAGGCCATTTTCACCGCCGCCAGGTGCTCGGCGTCGTTGCGGCTCAAGCCGGCGTGTTCGATCAGCGGCAGGGCGACGTTCTCGGTCACCGTCAGTGAAGAGAACAGCGCGCCTTTCTGGAACAGCACGCCGAATCGCCGCTCCACCAGCGAACGCTCGTGCTCGGACAAGGTCGGCAGGTTTTTCCCGAAAACTTTCACCACGCCTTCGCTGGGCTGGCGCAACCCGACAATGCTGCGCAGCAGCACCGACTTGCCGCTGCCGGAGCCGCCGACCACGGCGAGGATCTCGCCCTTGTACAAGTCCAGGTCGAGGTTCTCATGCACGCTCTGGCTTCCAAAACGGTTGCACAACCCACGGACTTCAATCACCGCCTCGGAGGGCGCTCTGGGGATACGACTCACCAACCCATCTCCATGAAAAACATCGCGGCGATCGCATCCATCACGATCACCACGAAAATCGACTGCACCACACTCGACGTGGTGTGCGCGCCCACAGACTCAGCGCTGCCACTGACCTTGAAGCCTTCGAGGCAACCGATGGCGGCGATGAGGAAGGCGAACACCGGCGCTTTGACGATCCCCACCAGAAAGTGCTGAACGCCGATGTCCGTTTGCAGCAGCGACAGGAACATCGCTGGCGAGATATCCAGCGCCACCGCGCAGACCACGGCACCGCCGATAATCCCTGACAGCATCGCCAGGAAGGTCAGCATCGGCAGGGCGATCAGCAACGCCAGGACCCGCGGCACCACCAGCAACTCCACGGGGTCGAGGCCCAGGGTGCGGATAGCGTCGATTTCCTCGTTGGCCTTCATCGAACCGATCTGCGCCGTGAACGCACTGGCGGTGCGCCCGGCCATCAGGATCGCGGTCAGCAGCACACCGAATTCGCGCAAGAAGGCAAACCCCACCAGGTCCACGGTGAAGACGGTGGCGCCGAAAGTGGCCAGCACCGTCGACCCGAGAAACGCCACCACGGCGCCCACCAGAAAAGTCAGCAACGCAACGATGGGGGCGGCGTCGAGACCGGTCTGTTCGATATGGGCGATCATCGGCGTGACGCGCCAGCGCTTGGGACGGAACAGGCCGCGGACGATGGTTTCGATGATCAGTCCGACGAAACCCAGCAGTTGCAGGGTGTCCTGCCAGACAGTGTCCACCGCGCGGCCAATGCGGGTCAGCAACTGAATGGAAACGCTGACTTCCGGCTCCTTGATCGGTACGCAGAAATCGGTCAACGAGCAGTAGACGGTTTGCAGCAACGCCCGATCCGCGGCAGGGAGTGTGCAATCAGGATGTTCGGCAGAGCGACCGAGGCGCTCGGAGCCGAGCAGCTCGACCAACAGCGAGGCACCGGCGGTGTCGAGGGCGCCGAGACCATTGAGGTCGATGGGGGTGTTGGCGTCGTACTGGCCGTGGAGTTTTTCGCTCAACAGCTTGAGGTCAGCGTAATGGGTAAGCGTCCAGTCGCCCGTCACCCGCAACCGCGCAGGGGTAATCGAGGAGTCCAATCGGGCGTTGCCGGCCATCGTGCTGCTGATCATAAGCTCCGTGCTTGTTCAGTGATTACGCAGCTCTAC
Source organism: Pseudomonas sp. 2725 (assembly GCF_050434585.1). Classification (NCBI taxonomy): domain Bacteria; kingdom Pseudomonadati; phylum Pseudomonadota; class Gammaproteobacteria; order Pseudomonadales; family Pseudomonadaceae; genus Pseudomonas; species Pseudomonas sp. 2725. The sequence goes on from NZ_JBNDIV010000006.1 coordinate 67,139, forward strand.
GTAATAGCACGAACCGGACTACTTTTCTTTGATCGCTGTGCTGTCCGTGACTTTGAAGCGCAGCACGCCAATGACCTGGCCATCTTCGGTCAGGACCCGAACCTGCCATTTGCCGGCCGGGTTGCCCGGGAAGTTCTGCTTGTGGGTCCAGGCCCGGTAACCTTCCTTGCGCCCGCCACGAATATCCAGGGGGATGCGGTCGACCTCTTTACCGTTGAACTGCCAGACGTGATAAATCCGCTCGTCCAGACCACGCGGGGCGTTGATCGCGGTGTACGCGTAAAGCCCGCCATTACGGATCTGTTCGGCGCTGACTTCGTCGAGGCTGGCGCCAGGTGTGCGATCCTGCATTTGCGTACTGATGGCCACGTCGGTCATCCACAGCGTCGCCGGCGGCACCCACGAGCGCAGCTCCCAACCAACGGCGCCGATGCCCAGGGTGATACTCAAGATCGCCAGCGCATTGCGCAGGGTACGAATAGGGAAGATCGACGCCAGGCTCGGGAACGACAGCAGCACCGAGATACCCAGTGCCCATTTGAAACTTTGCGCGGTGGTCAGGTGCATGATCACCGGCAATGCGGTGAGCAGCGCGGCGAACAGGGTCAGGGTGTGCAGGGCCAGAAACGCCCAGCGCCGTGGAGCCAGCCACTTGTAGTAGAGCGGGTCGACGATCGAAATCAGCGCCGCGACGCCCAGCAACCCGGTGAAAAACAACTGGCCGCTGTTCCACGTCGTGGTGATGAAGAAGAACGGCAGGACAAAGAACAGGCTTTCCTGATGGATCATCTGCGTTGCGTAACGCAACAACGGTTCCGGTATTTCGCGCTTGAAGATGCGCGTGAACAGCTTGGTCAGGCTGTTTTCCAGCATCAGCCAGATCCAACTGATCAGCATGATGGTGGTGATCCAGCTCGCCAGGCCTTGCTGGCGATCGACCAGAATGAAACTGCCCACCCCGGAGATGAAACCAAAGAGCGCAATGACCCCAGGGTACCGCTTCATCAAATCAAGGATGCGCTGTACGAAAAGGGATAGGTTTTGCATTCGGTGGTTTCACAGTCGTCGTAGGAAAAAACCTCGACAGGGTACCGCTGGTGCGGCGCTGTGGCGAGGGTTCACGATCAGTTACACCACGCAACCTGTAGGAGCGAGCCTGCTCGCGATGAGGCCGGCACATCCAACATTTTCGGCGGCTGACAATCCGCTATCGCGAGCAAGCTCGCTCCCACAGGGAACCGGCAAGGCCTCTCAGTCCGTTGTCACATGGAATGGTTACTTCCTGCGGTGCAAACGCCAGCCCACCAACATCAACACGATCAAGCCCACCCCACCGACCACCAGCCACATCAACTGGTCATAACTGAACAAAGGCTTCTCGATCCGCAAATACCCCGGTTGCAGGAGCAATTCACGCACGGCCTTGTTCGCTTCTTCCAGGCTCACCCCTTGCAGCTCCCGGGCCGGGTTGGTGAAGTGACCGTCCTCGTAGTTACCGATGGCGCTCCAGTAGTAGTCGGCCAACGCGCTGTTGCCTTGTACGGCCCAGGCCTGGCGGGCAATCGCGGCCTGCTTGAGGCGGTTGAAGGTGTCGGCATTGAGGCCGTCCTTGAGCAGACCGGCCTTCAGGTCCTCGAGTACTTGTTCGGCATCGGCCACGGCGTCGCGCTCAAGGTCGGCGTTGAGGCTCATGAAACCTACGCCGCCGAACACCTCGCGCTCCGCCCACGGGCCGTAGGACAAACCGTGAGCCAGGCGTAACTGGCGATAGAGCGCCCAATCCAGATAGTCCTTGAGCAAATCGAAGGTTTCATCGTGCCCATCCTCCAGTACCGGCTCCGGCACCAGCCAGTGCAACTTGGCGCCGTTGCCGACCAGACTGTGGGTCAAGGTGCGCTCATGGGTGGCGCTGGCCTGGATTTGCGGCAGCGGCGGATGCTCGCCAGGGGTGATCGCTTCCAGCGCGCCATACTCCCGTTCCAGATAGGCTGGCAGCAACTTGTCGAGGTCGCCGACCACGATCAGGGTCATGTTGTTCGGCGCATACCAGTCCTTGCGCACCTGCTCCAATTGTTCACGGGTCAGGTCATCGACCTGCGCACGCTCCGGGCATTTGAGGCCCAACTCCACGGCCAGTTGGTTGCTGGCCGTGTGGCCGAGGTCCTGACGATCGAGCCAGCGCTGCAGGTGCGAGTAGTGGCCGCCGTCTTCACGCTCGACCACTTGCTTGGCCGCGTTAATGGCGCTGTCGTCGAAGCGGGTCTGGGTCAGCAGCGCCAGCAACAGGTCGAGCACCTTGCGCTGGTTTTTCGCCGGGGCTTCGATGACGAAAGTCGTATCGGCATTACTGGTGAACGCGTTCCACTCGCCGCCCAGAGCCTGCATGCTTTCTTCCAGGCCGCCTTCGCCGCTGGCGTCGATACCGCTGAACAACAAGTGTTCCAGCAGATGCGGCAACTCCTTTTCTTCGCACTTGAAATCGTCCAGGCCAACGCCGACCACCAGCCGGATCGCCACATGCCCGTGGTCAGTGCCGGGCTTGAGCAGCAACTGCAAACCGTTGCGCAGGGTGTAGCCCTCGACCTGGAAGCGATCCAGGGCGAATGACGGGAGTGAACCTAGCAACAGGCAGGCGAACAACAGACAACGCATAACGAGCTTCCGTACGGCTAGCGTAAGTTCAACAGACTTCAGGCAACTGTGGACGTTCAGGGTGAATGAGTGATGTCGCTCAAATCGTCGACCACCAGCGCACCTGTGTCCGATGTTTCCAGCACCACGTAGGCACTGCTGCAAAACAGCGAATTAAGACGCTTCATGTCGGCGATCAGCTCCAGGTGCAACGAACTGGTTTCGATACTTTGCACGATTTTACGTTGCAAGCGGCTGACATGAGCGTGAGCCAGGCGCCGTTCCTGTGCGCGGAAACGACGTTTTTCACGCACCAGCTGGCGGGCACTTTCCGGGTCGCCACTGAGAAACACCGACATCCCGAGCCGCAGGTTGGAAATCAACTGAGTTTGCAGCCCGGTCAATTCGTCCAGCCCCACTTCGGAAAACGACCGGCGCTGCGAGGTTTTCTGCTGCTGGACCTTGCGCAGCATGCGTTCGATCAAGTCGCTGGCCAGTTTCAGGTTGATCGCCAGTTCGATGATTTCCGCCCAACGCCGGCTGTCCTGATCGCTGAGATCTTCCCGGGGCATTTGCGCCAAATACAACTTGATCGCGCTGTAGAGCGCTTCGACATCGTCGGTCAGGCGCCGCATTTCCTGGGTGACGGCGGTTTGCTTTCCGCGCAACACGTCGAGCATGGCTTCGAGCATGTTGTCGATCAGGTCGCCCATGCGCAGGGTTTCCCGGGCCGCGTTGGCCAGCGCCAAACCGGGGGTGACCAACGCCGTAGGGTCAAGGTGTCGGGGCTTGGCCGTACCGTTGGCTAGCGGGCGCTCCGGCAGCACCCAGGCACAAAACCTGGCCATCGGCCCAACACTGGGCAGCAAGATCAGGCAACGCGCGATGTTGTAGAGCAGGTGAAAGCCAATGACCATTTCCTGAGGGCTGAAATCCAGGCCATCGAGCCAGTGCACCAGCGGATCGAGCACCGGAATGATCAATAAAAGACCAATCAGTTTGTACAGCAGGCTGCCCAGCGCCACTTGGCGCCCCGCGGCGTTCTGCATGCTGGTGCTGAGGAACGCGAGTACGCCGCTGCCGATATTGGCGCCGATCACGAGCCCGATGGCCACCGGCAGGCTGATCACGTTGGCGCCCGCCAGGGTCGCGGTGAGCAATACAGCGGCCAGGCTGGAATAGGAAAGCATCGCGAACAGCGCGCCGACCAGGGCGTCGAGCAGGATATCGCCGGTGAGCGAGGCGAAAATCACCTTCACCCCTTTGGCATGGGTAATCGGGTGCGCGGCTTCAACAATCAGTTGCAGCGCCAGAATGATCAACCCCAAGCCAATGGCGACACGGCCCATCTGCCCGAGTCGGGTCTGCTTGCGCGACAGAAAGAAAATCACCCCGGCAAAAATCAGCAGGGGCGACAACCACGACAGATCGAACGTCAGCACCCGCGCCATCAGGGCCGTACCGACATCGGCACCGAGCATGGTGACCAACGCTGGCGTAAGCGCCATCAGGCCCTGGCCGACAAAGGAGGTGACCAGCATGGCGGTGGCGTTGCTGCTCTGGACCATCGCCGTCACGGCGATCCCGGAGAGGAAAGCCAGCCAGCGGTTGGACATGTTATGGCTGATGACATGGCGCAAGTTGGTGCCGTAGACCCGCAGGATGCCGGTTCGGACGATGTGCGTGCCCCAGATCAGCAGGGCCACGGCAGAAAGCAAATTGAGCAGGGTGAGCATAATGACCCCCTGTGGTGTAGCGCCCCAAAGGAGCAAGTTGACGGTACCGCGCGACGTTCTACGTTCTGTACTTAAGCTGTAGTTGGCTAACGGTCTGCGCGCCAGCATCGCATAGCCAAAGACGCGATTGAAACAAAACTGTCATGAAAAGAGCGATCTTCCAGCCACACAAAACACTGTGGGAGCGAGCTTGCTCGCGATGAGGCCATCAGATTCAACTTTGACGTTGACTGACAGACCACCATCGCAAGCAAGCTCGCTCCCACAGGTTTTGCGTATTGACCGCTACCGGGTTACTGGCCCGGAATGTCCTTGCGCAGCCTTACCGGATCCTGCTGTTTCTTCTTTTTCGCGATGGCAGTGCGCATCCTGATGTTGATCGCTTCCACCGCCAGCGAGAACGCCATGGCGAAGTAGACGTAGCCTTTTGGCACGTGCACGTCCAGGGATTCGGCAATCAGCACCGTACCGACGATCAGCAGGAACGACAGCGCCAGCATCTTCAGCGATGGGTGCTTGTCGATGAACTCACTGATGGTGCCAGATGCCCACATCATCACCAGTACGGCCACGATGATTGCCGCGACCATGACCGGTACGTGGGACACCATGCCGACCGCAGTGATCACCGAGTCCAGGGAGAATACGATGTCGATGATCGCAATCTGGACGATGGTGTAGAGGAAGTTGCCGCCCTTGCCCGAAGGCTCTTCGTTGGTTTCGTCTTCACCTTCCAGCGCGTGGTACATCTCTTGCGAGCTTTTCCACAGCAGGAACAGACCACCGAAGAACAGGATCAGGTCGCGTCCGGAAATACCCTGGCCGAATACTACGAACAGGTCCGCCGTCAGGCGCATGACCCAGGTGATCGACAGCAGCAGCAGGATTCGCGTGATCATGGCCAGCGCCAGACCGAAAATCCGGGTGCGCGCCTGCATGTGTTTGGGCATGCGGCTGACCAGGATCGAAATCATGATGATGTTATCGATACCCAGGACGATTTCCAGGGCGGTCAGGGTGAAGAAGGCAACCCAGATTTCAGGGTTGGTCAGCCATTCCATGTGTATTCCTTTGAGCGATTGTTAAACCAAAACGGGCCCGGGCTTCAAACAGCGAAGCCTGGACCCGAAGTGGTGAGTCTTGGGCTTATAGAGTGCTGAACACCGGGAAAGTCCCCAACAGCAGTGCAGCAATCAGTATGCAGATACAAACCAGCACTGCCCACTTCAGGGTGAAGCGCTGGTGGTCACCGAAGTCGATGCCAGCCAGGGCCACCAACAGGTAGGTCGATGGAACCAGCGGGCTCAACAGGTGGACGGGCTGACCGACGATCGAGGCACGTGCCATTTCCACTGCGGTTATACCGTAATGGCTGGCGGCTTCGGCAAGTACCGGTAACACGCCGTAATAAAATGCATCGTTCGACATGAAAAAAGTGAACGGCATGCTTACCAACGCCGTGATCACTGCCAGGTACGGGCCGAGGAAGTCCGGAATCACCGCCAACAGGCTCTTCGACATGGCGTCGACCATCCCGGTGCCGGTCAGGATACCGGTGAAGATACCGGCCGCAAAGATCAACCCGACCACCGCCAGTACGCTACCGGCGTGAGCCGCGACGCGATCCTTCTGCTGTTGCAGGCAAGGGTAGTTGACGATCATGGCGATACTGAACGCCACCATGAACAGTACCGGCAACGGCAGCAGGCCGGCGATCAGGGTGCACATCAGGGCCAGGGTCAGGGCGCCATTGAACCAGATCAGCTTCGGACGACGGGCATCCGGGAACTGCGAAACGCTGATTTCACTGTGATCGATTTCATCGCCCACCAGGTGCAGTTCACCCAGACGCGCACGTTCACGCTTGCCGTAGAAGTAGGCAATGACCAGGATCGCCACCACACCAGCCAGCATCGCAGGAATCATCGGTACGAAGATGTCGGACGGATCCACATGCAACGCACTGGCAGCGCGAGCGGTCGGGCCACCCCATGGGGTCATGTTCATCACGCCACCGGCGAGGATGATCAGGCCGGCCATGATTCGCGGGCTCATGCCGATACGGCTGTAGAGCGGCAGCATGGCGGCCACGCAGATCATGTAAGTGGTCGCGCCGTCACCATCGAGGGAGACAACGAGCGCCAGAACGGCGGTGCCGACCGAAACCTTCAGCGGGTCGCCCTTGACCAGTTTGAGGATCTTGCGCACGGCCGGGTCGAACAGGCCGGAGTCGATCATCAGGGCAAAGTACAAGATAGCGAACATCAGCATCACGCCGGTTGGCGCAAGCTTGGTAATGCCTTCGAGCATCATCGGACCGATCTTCGGCGAAAAACCGCCGAACAGGGCAAAGATGATTGGAATGATGATCAGGGCGATCAGCGCGGACAGGCGCTTGGTCATGATCAGGAACATGAACGTGATGACCATGGCGAAGCCAAGGAAAGTCAGCATGGGAATACTCCAGGCGTAGCGCGGCTAGGGAATGGGCGGATCAGGCGGGATCAGCGCAGAACGGGAAGCACGAGACGTACGGGCGGAGTTGCAGCGAAGCGGCGGATGGAAGAGGACATCAGAATCACCATTGTTGTTGTTAAATGGGCTGTGCGAGCGATAAACGCTGGCATTGGCCAACCGGTCTGTTGCCGGTAGTGGGGGCGATCCTAATCGGGGAAGCTTTCAGCCAGCTTTCGGCGATGAACGCGTTGACCGGAAGTACAACCGGTCGTCGGACTGGGGCATGAAGGTGAACCGAGTTACGGCCTTCGCGAGCAAGCCCGCTCCCACACTGGATCTGTGTCGTACACAAAGCCAATGTGGGAGCGGGCTTGCTCGCGAAGGCGTCGGTAATTACGCATCAGGAGGAATGCCATGAACAAAATTCACACCGGCGGCTGCCATTGCGGGCAACTGCGCTATCAATTCAGCGGGCCGCTGCACGATATCGCCCACTGCCATTGTTCGATTTGCCGACGGGTCAGCGGCGGCATCGTGACTACCTGGATAACCGTGCCGGCATCCGCCTTTCAATGGCTGGCCGGGACGCCGTCGCGGTACGACTCTTCATCCACCTGTGCGCGATATTTCTGCGGCCACTGTGGGGCGCAACTGGCACTAGCGACGCAACTAAGCCCGGAAAGCATCGACCTGACCATCGCCACCCTCGACCATCCTGAGCAAGCACCAGCCGAACGGCACATCTGGACCGACAGCCGCTTGCCGTGGCTGCATCTGGACGAACATTTGCCCGGTGAGGCTGAAGAAACACTCTGATCAAAAAACAGACAGGTCCAACGGCCGAATCGCGCCCATCCAGATCGCGTGCTCGGTGTGGTCAAGCAAATCGTCGCCGGTGTCCGGGTGCAGGAACACCACTAGCCCCTTGCGGTTCAGCGCCAGCCACGGCAGCACGTCGCCCAGCACCTGCGGTTCGAACGCCAACTGGCAGCTCCAGTCCGGGTGCGGACCGACCGGGCGCTCGTGCACGCGGCCCATTTTCAATGGAAACAATTGCGCCGCCCGTTCACATAAGGCTCGCGCCTGCGAGATCGTGTTGGCATCGAAATAAACGTGGGCGTGGTAGCCCGTTATCTGCTGCATCTGAATCCCTCTGAAAGATGTTCGAACCCTCGCCGTTTCCTGCGGGTCAAACGTTATACAGACGCTGGAAAACAGGAAGCCCAGCCATGAAAAATGCCGAAACCCCCGTCGTGAAAGTGGTGCTTTATGGTGCCATGAGTAGCCTGGGCAGTGCGCTGATGGCTGAAATGCTGCGACGCCAGCATGAAGTGATCGCGATTCTCGATGACCTGACGGCGCTGGCACCCCGTCCGGGGCTGCGCACCAAGACTGGCGACCTGTTCGACGCGCAACGGGTCAAGCAGAGTGTGGCCGGCAGTTCAGTGGTTATCTGCTTACTGGACGCACCAGGGTTACCGTTCAATAGCGAACACGTGGAAAAAGCCATCGTGCCCGGCCCGGTCGAGCAGGTGCTGGCAGTGGATGCGCTCATCGATGGCATGCAGGCAGCAAACATCGCCCGATTGTTTCTGGTGGGTGATTTCGACGTGCTGGACGACCCGGAAACCGAGGATAGCTTGCAACGTCACGCCGCTGAGGAAATCCGCGAGGCACTGCAAAGCAGTCCTTTGAAGTGGACGCTGGTTAACGAACCGCGCGGGGTACCAGGGCTGACCATCGAACACTTTGCCAACATCGGTGGCACCCCCGAACCGGGGTTGGCTGAACCGCTCAAACGGCTGGCCCGCACTGCCGTGGGCATTGCCGATGAATTGCACCTGAACCTGCACATCGGCGAGCACGTCAACTTCATCGCAACCGACAGTTAAACCGCAATGAACGGCAGCGTCAGGCCGTTGAGCGATTGCGCACTGCAGGCCTGTTCCGCCATCAACCAATCCACAAACTGCTGGATCAATGCTCCGCGTCTTTTGCGCTGGGGCAGAACCACGTAGTAACCCAGCCTCGACATCACCGTTTCGCCGATCGGTCGACACAACAACCCTTGCGCCAGCAAGTTATCCACAAGGTGGCGCCAGCCGATGGCCACGCCCTGGCCGCCAATCGCCGCCTGAATCAGCAAGGTGTAATTATCGAAGCGCAACTGCCCGGGCGCCGGGGGCGAGGTAATACCCAGCTCGCGGAACACACCACTCCAGTCGAACCAGTTACTGCTGTGTTCCCCACGCAGGTGCAACAAAGGAAACTCCAGCAATGCCTGGGCTGGCAAGGGCAGTGGACGCTCGCTCAACAACTGCGGGCTGCACACCGGAAACACTTCCTCGCTGAACAGCCAATGGCTTTCACCCTGCTTGAAGCGGCCATCGCCGAACAGCACCGCCACATCGATATCGGTACGTAGCATGTTATGGCTGCGTTCACTGGTGACCAGGCTGACATCCACCTGCGGATTGGCCGCGTGAAAGCGGTGCAGACGCGGCATCAACCAATAGGCGGCGAAGGCAAAATCCGTGGCCACCTGCAGCACTTCATGCTGTTGCTGTGCGCTGATTGCGCTCAATCCTGCGTCGATATTCTGCAAACCGAGCTGAACCTGCTCAAAAAGGATCTGCCCTGCCTCTGTCAGTTCGATTCCGCGATAAATGCGGTCGAACAACCGTGTTGCCAGTTGTTCTTCCAGGCGCTTGATCTGCTGGCTGATGGCCGGTTGCGTGGTGCCCAGTTCAACAGCCGCCGCTGTGAAGCTGCGCTGACGGGCCGCCGCTTCGAAGGCGCGAAGCAGATCCAGTGACAGGTCACCAAGGGCGTCATACATAAGCTGTGCTTATCCTAGTCATTGCCGCGTATGGGCTTTACCACAAGGTGCGAGGGTTTCATTCTCAACGCCAGCACTCTCGCATAAACATCCACTATGGAATGCCGCGATCACATGAAGCGCAAGAACATTCTTTTCATCATGGCCGATCAAATGGCCGCGCCAATGTTGCCGTTCTACGGCCCATCGCCCATCAAACTGCCCAATCTCAGTCGCCTTGCCGCACAAGGCGTGGTGTTTGACTCCGCCTATTGCAACAGCCCATTGTGCGCGCCATCGCGTTTCACACTGGTCAGCGGCCAGTTGCCGAGCAAGATCGGCGCCTACGACAACGCCGCCGATTTCCCCGCTGACGTACCGACCTACGCCCATTACCTGCGCCGTCTCGGATACCGCACCGCCCTGTCGGGCAAGATGCATTTCTGCGGGCCAGACCAGTTGCACGGCTACGAAGAACGCCTGACCAGTGACATTTACCCGGCCGACTACGGCTGGGCGGTAAACTGGGATGAACCGGACGTGCGCCCGACCTGGTATCACAACATGTCATCGGTGCTGCAAGCCGGCCCGTGCGTACGCACCAATCAACTGGATTTCGACGAAGAGGTGGTGTTCAAGGCCCAGCAGTACCTGTTCGACCATATCCGCGAGGATGGCGACCAGCCGTTCTGCCTGACCGTTTCGATGACTCACCCGCACGATCCGTACACCATTCCCAAGGCTTTCTGGGATTTGTACGACGATGCCGATATCCCGCTGCCTACAACCCCGGACCCGCATGACCTCGATCCGCACTCGCAACGTTTGCTCAAGGTCTACGACCTGTGGGACAAGCCACTGCCTGTGGATAAGATCCGCGATGCCCGTCGTGCCTATTTCGGCGCGTGCAGCTATATCGACAGCAATGTCGGCAAGCTCCTGCAAACCCTCGAAGATACCGGGCTGATCGATGACACCATCATCGTGTTTTCCGGTGACCACGGCGACATGCTCGGCGAGCGCGGCCTCTGGTACAAAATGCACTGGTATGAGATGGCCGCACGGGTGCCGCTGTTGGTCAGCGCACCGGGGCAGTTCGGCGCCGGCCGGGTCAGCGCCAGTGTTTCCACAGCGGACCTGTTGCCGACATTCGTCGAACTGGCCGGCGGCTCGCTGGAACCGGGCTTGCCGCTGGACGGCCGCTCGCTGATTCCGCACCTGCAAGGGCAGGGCGGCCACGATGAAGTGTTCGGTGAATACATGGCCGAAGGCACCGTCAGCCCGTTGATGATGATCCGTCGCGGTGCCTACAAATTCATCTATAGCGAAGACGACCCTTGCCTACTCTTCGACGTACAGAATGACCCTCGCGAACTGGAAGAACTCAGTCATTCGCCGCAACATCGCCAGTTGTTCGACGATTTTCTCGCCGAAGCGCGGGCCAAATGGAACATCCCGGCGATTCACCAGCAGGTGCTCGCAAGCCAGCGGCGCCGACGCTTCGTGGCCGAGGCGCTGACCCTCGGCAAGCTCAAGAGCTGGGATCACCAGCCGCTGGTGGACGCCAGTCAGCAGTACATGCGCAACCACATCGACCTCGACGATCTGGAACGTAAAGCACGTTATCCACAACCCTGCCAAAACCAATAATGTTAAGGGGAAGTCCATGCAAAGGTTATCCACAGTACTGACGGTCGGGCTTCTGGCTCTGGGCAGTGCCTCGGCGTTTGCCGATCAGAGTTGCGAGACGGTGAAAATGGCCGACCCGGGCTGGAGCGACATCGCCGCGACCAACGCCATCACCGGGTTTCTGCTGGACGGCATGGGCTACAAGGCCAAGGTCGACACCCTCGCGGTGCCGATCACCTTTGGCGGGCTCAAGGATGGCCAGGTCGATGTGTTCCTGGGTAACTGGATGCCGGCGCAGCAGGGCTTCTACGACAAATTCGTCGCAAGCGGCGATGTCACGCAACTGGCGAAGAACCTCGACGGCACCGAATTCACCCTCGCTGTCCCGGACTACGTGTGGGACGCGGGTGTGCATAACTTTGCCGACCTGAACAAGTACGCCGACAAGTTCGACCACAAGATCTATGGCATCGGCTCCGGTGCACCGGCAAACATCTCGCTGCAAGAGATCATCAAGAAAAACGATTTCGACATGGGCCAGTGGAAACTGGTCGAGTCCAGCGAGCAGGCGATGCTGGCGGAAGTGTCCCGTGCGGTGAAAAAACAGAAATTCGTGACCTTCCTCGGCTGGACCCCGCACCCGATGAACGTGCAGTTGAAGATGCACTATCTGAAGGGTGGCGAGAAATACTTCGGTGACACCGGCAGCGTGCATACCCTGACCCGAAAAGGTTATGCACAGGCCTGCCCGAACGTCGGCAAACTGCTGACCAACCTGAGTTTCACTCAGGATATGGAAAACAGCATCATGGCCGAGGTGGTGAACAAGAAGGTCAGCAATGCCGACGCGGCCAAGGCGTGGATCAAGGCCAACCCGGCAGTGCTGGATAAATGGCTCGATGGGGTGAAGACAGTGGATGGCAAGGATGCTTTGCCAGCGGTCAAAGCCAAGCTTTAAGGTTCAAGGACGCCTTCGCGAGCAGGCTCGCTCCCACAGGTCCGCGCAGTCCCTGTGGGAGCGAGCCTGCTCGCGAATCGATTTATGCCCTTGCGCCCTTACATCTGACACACCACCCTGACGCATTTACAGTCATTCACCGAGAGCCCCCATGGCCCTGCCAAGCCGCCATTCACTCTTTCCCTTCCTCACCTGGCTACCCCGGCAAACCCGCGCCAGTGTCGGGCGCGACCTGATCGTCGGCCTCAGCGGCGCGATCCTCGCGTTGCCGCAATCCATTGCCTACGCACTGATCGCCGGCCTGCCACCGGAATACGGCCTGTACGCCGCAATCATTCCCGTTCTGATCGCCTGCCTCTGGGGTTCGTCGTGGCATTTGATCTGCGGTCCTACGGCCGCCATCTCCATTGTCCTGTATGCCAGCGTCAGTCCTCTGGCCGTTCCAGCGTCGCAGGACTACGTCATGTTGATCCTGTTGCTGACGTTTCTTGCCGGTATCTTTCAGTGGCTGCTGGGTTTGCTGCGGTTCGGCGCGCTGGTGAATTTCGTCTCGCACTCGGTGGTACTCGGTTTCACCCTGGGTGCTGCCGTGGTGATTGCCATCGGTCAATTGCCTAACCTGCTGGGGCTGGACTTGCCCAGCCAGGCCACTGCGCTGGATAGTTTCATCACGTTGTTGCGCCATCTCGGCGAAATGGACAAACCTTCGCTGGCGCTGGGTCTGGCGACCGTGGTGGTCGGCGTGATCCTCAAACTGCTGCTGCCACGCTGGCCGACGCTCTTGATCACCCTGATTCTCGGCGGCTTGCTGGTTTGGCTCTGGCCATCAATGTTCGGCCATGTGCAACTGGTAAGCGCCTTCACCGGCAAACTGCCGCCCTTCAGCCCGTTGCCCCTGGACCTGGATCTGATCCTGCGCCTGCTGCCCAGCGCGGTGGCGGTCGGAATGCTCGGGCTAGTAACCAGCCTGTCGATCGCCCGCTCGATCTCGGCACGTTCGCAGCAATTACTCGACGCGAATCAGGAAGTCCGCGCCCAGGGCTTGTCGAATATCGTCGGTGCGTTTTTTTCCGGATCGCTGTCGGCCGGCTCCTTCACTCGCTCAGGCCTGAGCTACGAAGCGGGGGCCTGTTCGCCGCTGGCCGGGATTTTTTCGGCATTGTGGGTGGCGCTGTTTGCGATCTTCGGCGCGAGCCTGATCGCGCACATCCCGATTCCAGCCATGGCCGGCAGCATTCTGTTGATCGCCTGGGGACTGGTGGACCATCGCGGCATTCGCGCGTTGTTGCGGGTCAGCCGCGCCGAATTTGTAGTCATGGCGCTGACCTGCGTCGCCACGCTGCTGCTGGAGTTGCAGACGGCGATCTACGCCGGCGTGTTGGCCTCGCTTTTTTTCTACCTCAAACGCACATCGCAACCACGGGTGCAGCATGTGCGAGATGGCGAGGAAGACATTCTGCGGGTGGGGGGCTCGATTTTTTTCGGCGCCAGCCATTACCTGCAAGTGCGCCTGCAACGCATGCACGGCGTGCGTGTGGTGATCGAGGCGCAGCAGATCAACTTCATCGATTACTCTGGGGTGGAAATGCTGCACCAGGAAGCGAGGCGGCTACTGCGTCAAGATCGCAGCCTCACCTTGCGTCGGGCCCGACCGCAGGTGGTGGAAGAGTTGAGGAAGCTGGAAGGGGCGGAGAAATGCCCGATCCGGTTTGAGGACTGAAACACCGCTCTCTGTAGGAGCGAGCTAGCTCGCGAAGGTCGTGAACGATTACGCGCAAAACCAGATACCCAACAGCGCCCTCAGGTTTTTCGCGAGCAAGCTCGCTCCTACAAGTAGGTTACAAGGCCAATTGCCGGCGGAGTTCAGCCAGCACCGGCGCCGTATCCGGGCGCACGCCGCGCCACAGGAAAAACGCTTCCGCCGCTTGCTCGGCCAGCATGCCCAAGCCATCCATCGACACCGCCGCCCCGTGTTCGCTGGCCCAGCGGCAGAACGAGGTCGGTTCCTTGCCGTACATCATGTCGTAGCACACCGTTTTGCCAGGCTCAATCAAGCTGGGGGCAATAGGCGGCACATCACCGGTCAGGCTCGCCGAGGTCGCGTTGATGATCAAGTCCACCGACTCCTGCAACCAGTCGTAGCCGCTGGCCGAGATCGGCCCCAGATCGCAGAACAGTTCCGCCAGCAGTTCGGCCTTGTCCACCGTGCGATTGGCGATGATCACCGAGGCTGGCTGCTCGGCCAGCAACGGCTCCAAAGCACCGCGCACCGCACCGCCAGCACCGAGCAACAGGATGCGTTTGCCCTTGAGGCTGAACCCGGCGTTGACCGTCAGGTCCCGCACCAGTCCAGCACCGTCGGTGTTGTCGCCCAGCAGACTGCCATCGGCCAGTTTGCTCAGGGTGTTCACCGCTCCGGCCCGTTGCGCCCGCGCCGTCAGGCTGTTCGCCAGCCGATAGGCTTCTTCCTTGAACGGCACCGTCACGTTGGCGCCGCGTCCTTCGAGGAAAAACCTCCGGGCACAGGTGGAAAAGTCGTCGAGTGGCGCCAGCAGCGTGTTGTAATCCAGTTTCTGCGCGGTCTGCTCGGCGAACAGGCGATGGATCAGCGGCGACTTGCTGTGGCCAATCGGGTTACCGAATACGACATAACGGTCCATCAGGATTCCTCGTTCAGGCTTCGGCCAACCAATCGCGGTCTTGCAGGAAATACTCGGTCAGACGCGCTTCTTCACTGCCAGGCTCGGCTTTCCAGTCGTAGCCCCAGCGCACTTGCGGCGGCAGCGACATCAAGATCGACTCGGTACGCCCACCCGATTGCAGGCCGAACAACGTGCCACGGTCGTAGACCAGGTTGAATTCAACGTAGCGGCCACGGCGGAACTCCTGGAACTCACGCTGCTTGGCGGTGAACGCATCGTTCTTGCGGCGCTGCACGATCGGCAGATAGGCGTCGATGTACGCGTCACCGATAGCACGCATGAAGGCGAAGCTGGTGTCGAAGTCCCACTCGTTCAGGTCGTCGAAAAACAGGCCGCCGATGCCACGCGGCTCGTGACGATGCTTGATGTGGAAGTAGCTGTCGCACCAGGCCTTGTAACGCGGGTAGACGTCCGGACCGAACGGCGCGCAGGCCTGCTCAGCGACGCGGTGCCAGTGGATGCAGTCTTCTTCGTTGCCGTAATACGGGGTCAGGTCGAAGCCGCCACCGAACCACCAGACCGGCTCTTCACCTTCCTTTTCGGCGATGAAAAAACGCACGTTGGCGTGGGAAGTCGGCACATGCGGATTGTGCGGGTGGATGACCAGCGACACGCCGAGGGCTTCGAAGCCGCGGCCGGCCAGCTCCGGTCGATGGGCGCTGGCAGACGGTGGAAGACCACTGCCGAAGACATGGGAAAAGTTGACGCCACCCTTTTCAATCACCGCGCCGTTTTCTATCACACGGGTGCGACCGCCACCGCCCGCCGGCCTGGTCCAGGCGTCTTCGACGAATTGCGTGCCACCGTCTTCGGCTTCCAGGGCGGCGCAAATACGGTCTTGCAGGTCGAGCAGGTAGGCTTTTACGGCCTCGGTGCGGGTCGTCATGTCATCACCTTGAATCGGGCAAAACAACGCGGCGCTCCATTGGAGCTCAGCCTGCGCAAATGGGCGCGTAGCATACCATCGCAAGTCACCCCGCCGCAGTTGACGAAGATCAAGCTTAGGAGTCCGATAGGGAGCTTGGTAAAACGACCTATGGAGAGTTCTGATGGCAAAGCGTATCCAGTTCCGCGCCCATGGCGGCCCCGAAGTGCTCGAATATGTGGATTACCAACCCGCCGAGCCAGGTCCGAAGGAAGTACGCGTGACCAACAAGGCCATCGGCCTGAACTTCATCGATACCTACTACCGCAGCGGTTTGTATCCACCGCCGTCCCTGCCGTCGGGTGTCGGTTCAGAGGGTGCGGGCGTGGTCGAGGCAGTGGGCAGCGACGTGACCCGCTTCAAGATCGGCGATCGCGTGGCCTATGGCAGCGGGCCGCTGGGCGCCTACAGCGATGTTCACGTCTTGCCCGAAGCCAATCTGGTGAAACTGCCGGACGCCATCAGCTTCGAACAGGCCGCCGGCGTCATGCTCAAGGGCCTGACCGTGCAATACCTGCTGCGTCAGACTTATGAACTCAAGGGTGGCGAAACCATCCTGTTCCATGCCGCGGCGGGCGGTGTCGGTTCCCTGGCCTGCCAATGGGCCAGGGCCTTGGGCGTGAAGCTGATCGGTACT
The DNA here is from genome assembly GCF_050434585.1 of Pseudomonas sp. 2725. Classification (NCBI taxonomy): domain Bacteria; kingdom Pseudomonadati; phylum Pseudomonadota; class Gammaproteobacteria; order Pseudomonadales; family Pseudomonadaceae; genus Pseudomonas; species Pseudomonas sp. 2725. Next base: position 83,632 of record NZ_JBNDIV010000006.1, read on the forward strand.
GTCAGCTCGGCGGAGAAAGCCGCGCTGGCCAAGGCCAACGGTGCCTGGGCGACCATCGATTACAGCCATGAAAATGTCGCGCAACGTGTACTGGAATTGACCGACGGCAAAAAAGTCCCGGTGGTGTACGACGGAGTTGGCAAGGACACCTGGCTGACTTCACTCGACAGCGTCGCGCCGCGTGGGCTGGTGGTGAGTTTCGGCAATGCGTCCGGCGCGGTCGACGGCGTGAACCTGGGGATCCTGGCGGGGAAAGGCTCGCTGTACGTGACCCGGCCAACCCTGGGCACTTATGCGAACAACGCCGAAAACCTGCAACGCATGGCCGATGAATTGTTCGAGATGATCATCGGCGGCAAGCTGACCGTGGACATCAGCCAGCGTTATCCACTGGCTGACGCGGCGAAGGCGCAGACCGAGTTGTCGGCGCGGCGCACGACAGGTTCGGTTGTCCTGTTGCCCTGACTGACGCCATCGCGAGCAAGCTCGCTCCCACAGGGGATTTGTGTTCGACACAGAACCCCTGTGGGAGCGGGCTTGCTCGCGAAGGGGTCAACTCGGTCTCAATCGGGGCGCACAACCTTGCCGGTCGCCAGATCGCGAATCACGCTCGGGTTCTTGCGTCCGCCCAGGTTTCCGCCCAGCACCAGATCCACCTGGCCACGGAAATACTGTTCGACGCGAATCCGCGTACGTGCCGCCGGGCGCCCCTGCGGATTGGCCGACGTCGACACCAGCGGCCCGACCAGCGCGCACAAATCCCGCACCAGCGGGTGATCGCTGACCCGCAGCGCCACGGTTTCATGCACGCCGGTAATCCACTCCGGCAGCAGGTTCTGGTGCGGCACCAGCCAGGTGTTCGGACCCGGCCAGGTACTGGCCATGCGGTCCATCCACAACTCGGGGAAGTCTTCGAAGAGGAAATCGAACTGACGGATGTTGTCGGCGACCAGAATCAGCCCCTTTTCCACAGAGCGGCCCTTGATCAGCAGCAGACGCTCCACCGCATCGATGTCCCACGGGTCGCAACCCAGGCCCCAGACTGCTTCGGTTGGGTAGGCAATCACCGCCCCGGCGCGAATTGCTTGCGCGGCTTGTTGCACACGCCAACTGTTGACCATGAAAAACACTCCAGACTAAGGCTCTGCGCAGTTTACCGATCTTGTTTATAAAACCTAGCTCACCCGTGCAAACCAGCGCCCGTTTTCGCACACGGCGTGGCCATCCATTTCCAGCTCCGTCAACGCCGCCAGCACTTTCGGCAAGGCCCAGCCGCTTGCGTCGGCCATCGCTTCACTGGTGTGAGGCGCGGCATGCAGCAGTTTCAGCAGTGGGTGAGTCGTCGCAGGGGGGCAGGTTTCTGTGGATAACGACAGTCGTTGCCAACCGCGCAAGGCTTCGAGGATATGTTCGATGGTTTCCACCAGCACCGCACCGTCCCGAATCAACTGATGACAGCCGCGGGCGCCGGGATGATGGATCGACCCGGGCATCGCAAACACCTCGCGCCCCTGTTCCGCCGCCAGCCTCGCGGTGATCAGTGAACCGCTGGCGACACTGGCTTCGACCACCAGCACTCCAAGGGACAAACCACTGATGATGCGATTGCGCCGAGGGAAGTTGCTGGCGCTGGGACCTGCATCCAGCGGAAACTCCGAAAGCACTGCGCTGCCCGAAGCGATCATGGCGTCCGCCAGGCGTCTATTTCGCTGTGGATAAAACTTCTCGAGCCCCGTGCCGAGCACACCGACCGTTTGCCCGCCGACGTCGAGCGCGGCCTGGTGCGCGGCGGCGTCAATGCCCAGGGCCAGGCCGCTGGTAATGACAAAACCGGCACCCGCCAGGCTGCGGGAAAACGCGGCAGCGGTGTCCATTCCTGGCCGGGAAGCGCGACGGCTGCCGACCATCGCCAGTTGTGGTTTTTCCAGAATGCCCGGATCGCCCGCGACAAATAACAGCGGTGGTGCATCGCTGATTTGTGCCAGCAGTGCCGGGTAGTCCGGTTGGTCCCACATCAGTAAATGCTGGGCCGGGCGCTCCAGCCAGGCCAATGCATGACTGGCGCCGTCACGGATCTCAGTGCTACGCCTGGCCTCGGAACAGACCAGTGGCAAACCCAGCGCGCGCCAGGCACTGGCTGGCGCGCTGATGGCTTTGGATGCCGAACCGAAGGCTTCGAGCAGTTTCTTGAAACGCGCAGGACCGAGTTCCGGCAAACGGTGCAGACGTAATCGAGCTTCCAGTTCCGCGGGGGAAACCGGTGTAACAGTAGGCATCGACATGGATCATCCTTGATCGTTATGAGCACCCGTACAAACGGGAATAAGCTGTGGATAACTCTGTTGGTAACTTGTGAAGCACTCTTACGGATTTCGTACCTTGTCCATCACCGACAGTGAGCGCGAGGCGCTGAGCACCAGCCCATAACTGAGTTTGTCGTAGGTACGGAAAACCATCAGCAAACCGGCGCGCTCATCGGGAATTTTCAATGGCTGGCCAGTGATCCGGTCCCTTACGGTTTCACCGGTTTTCATTACCGCCAGCAGATTGCCTTCGGCCAGACCGTCGCGCTGACCCTTGTTCAGCGTTACCACATCCAACTCGCCAATCTGCGTGACCCCACGCGGTACATCGATGATCAAACCGTTGATTTCGTGGCTCGGTGCGCTGGGCGTGAAGGTCGAGTTGATCGCGCGCTCTTCACCGCTGAACAAGCGATCGCCGAGGCGGACCTCCTGAGTCGTGCGTAGCAACTCCAGGGTGGCAACGTCACCTTCGATGGCCACGACATCGCCGCCGCCGATATCGTCGGCGTTGATCCCCAGAATTGCCTTGCTCTGCGGATCGGTGTAGACCTTGCCTTGGCGGAAGATACCGTACGCCGGTTGCGCCGGATCGAAATGGCCGCGGGCAAAGATGCGGTCACCCGCGCCGCTGAGCACCCGTTCGGAATCACCAGCGACGATGTAAGGCGCCTTGTCGAATTCCTCGGCCTTGTCGACGATGCGGTTGCTCAGCAGAAAGCTGTTGATCGACTTCAGAGCAATGCTGGGGATAGCCTCGGTCACCGGGCTGCTGCGAACCTGAGGCGACAGCTTTATGGTGGGAATCTCTTCCCGAAGCTGCCCTTGCCCGTACGCCCAACCTGCCGAAGCCAGGAGCAGCAGGGCGAGTAGTGATTTCCTCATGCGGTGAATCCCTTTATTATGTGCATTCGCGTGAAACGCCAGAGCCGTCAGTGGCTCGCTCCCGGCTTGCTTGTCAACAAAAGGGAGCTACGTTTTACAACGGTAGCCTGCATCTTCGGACCGCCAGGCCATCGACCCGACCTTACTTCACACGTGCACTTATCAAGCTTATGGCCATTTTAAACATCCTCGAATTCCCTGATCCGCGTCTGCGCACTATCGCCAAGCCAGTGGCCGTAGTGGACGACGAAGTGCGTCAGTTGGTCGACGACATGTTTGAAACAATGTATGAAGCGCCTGGCATCGGCCTCGCCGCTACCCAGGTCAACGTGCACAAACGTATCGTCGTGATGGACCTCTCCGAAGACCGCACCGAACCGCGAGTGTTCATCAACCCCGAGTTCGAACCCCTGACCGACGAGATGGAGCAATACCAGGAAGGCTGCCTTTCGGTACCCGGCTTCTATGAAAACGTCGATCGCCCGCAAAGGGTCAAGGTCAAGGCGCTGGACCGCGATGGCCAACCCTACGAACTGATCGCCGAAGGCCTGCTCGCGGTGTGCATCCAACATGAATGCGACCACCTCAACGGCAAATTGTTCGTCGATTACCTGTCGACGCTCAAACGCGACCGCATCAAGAAGAAACTGGAAAAGCTTCATCGCCAGAACGCCTGATGCCCATCTTCAAAGGCTTGCTGCGGCAAGCCTTTTTCTTTTCAAGAGACGTCACCCATGACTGAGCCACTGCGCATCGTCTTTGCCGGCACCCCCGAATTCGCCGCCGAACACCTCAAGGCCCTGCTCGACAGCCCTTACGAGATCGTTGCGGTCTACACCCAACCGGATCGTCCGGCCGGTCGCGGGCAAAAACTGATGCCGAGCCCGGTCAAGCAGCTTGCTCTGGAGAACAATATCCCGGTGCTGCAACCGCCCACTCTGCGCAACGAAGATGCTCAGGCTGAACTGGCCGCACTGAAGCCGGACTTGATGGTGGTGGTCGCCTACGGCCTGATCCTGCCGCAAGTGGTGCTGGATATTCCGCGCCTGGGTTGCATCAACAGTCACGCCTCGCTGCTGCCACGCTGGCGGGGTGCGGCGCCGATCCAGCGCGCCGTGGAGGCGGGCGACGCCGAAAGTGGCGTGACCGTGATGCGCATGGAAGCCGGCCTCGACACCGGGCCGATGCTGCTCAAGGTCACCACGCCGATCAGCGCCGAAGATACCGGCGGCAGCCTGCACGATCGCCTGGCCGAAATGGGCCCGCCGGCTGTAGTCCAGGCGATTGCCGGCCTCGCCACCGGAACCCTGGAGGGCGAAGTGCAGGACGACAACCTCGCTACCTATGCGCACAAATTGAACAAGGACGAAGCACGCATCGACTGGAGTCGCCCGGCGGTTGAGCTGGAGCGTCTGGTCCGTGCCTTCAACCCGTGGCCGATTACCCACAGCACCTTGAACGGCGAAGCCCTGAAAGTACTGGCCGCAAACCTCGCCGAAGGCAAAGGCGCCCCGGGTGAAATCCTCGGCGCCAGCAAGGACGGTCTTATCGTCGCGTGCGGCGAGCAGGCCTTGTGCCTGACCCGTCTGCAATTGCCCGGCGGCAAAGCGCTGAACTTCAGCGATCTGTTCAACAGCCGTCGCGAGAAATTCGCCACCGGCACTGTCCTCGGCCAAGTGGCGGACGCTCAATGAATCCGCGTCTGGCCGCCGCCAAGGCACTCGCTGCCGTCCTGAACGGAAAAGCCTCGCTCAACAGTTCGCTGCCTACGCAGCTGGACAAGGTCGAGGACCGTGATCGCGGCTTTACCCAGGACCTGGCGTTCGGCACCGCGCGCTGGCAGCCACGTTTGTCGGCGTTGGCGGCCAAGCTGCTGCAGAAGCCGTTCAAGGCTGCCGACGCCGATGTCGAGGCGCTGTTGCTGGTAGGTCTCTATCAGTTGCTCTACACCCGTGTCCCGGCCCATGCCGCCATTGGTGAAACCGTCGGTTGCGCCGACAAGCTGAAAAAACCCTGGGCCAAGGCGCTGCTCAACGCTGTGCTGCGTAATGCTCAGCGCGAAAGCGAAACGATTTTCGCCGAGTTGGAACGTGATCCGGTGGTGCGCACCGCTCACCCACGCTGGCTGCAGAAATCTTTGAAAGCGTTCTGGCCAGATCAATGGGAAGCCATTTGCGCGGCGAACAATGCGCATCCGCCTATGATCCTGCGGGTCAACCGTCGCCATCACACCCGTGATGCCTACCTCGGTTTGCTGACTGACGCGGGAATTGCTGCCACGCCGTGTGTCTACAGCCGCGACGGCATCGTGCTCGACGCCGCCGCCGATGTGCGCAGCCTGCCGGGTTTCGCCGAGGGCTGGATCAGCGTGCAAGACGAAGCCGCGCAACTGGCTGCTGATCTGCTCGACCTCGCGCCGGGTCAACGGGTGCTCGACGCTTGCTGTGCACCAGGTGGCAAGACCTGCCACATCCTCGAAGCCGAGCCAAAACTGGCCGGCGTCGTGGCGGTAGACCTGGAAGCCAAGCGGCTGGTGCGGGTGCGGGAAAACCTCGAACGCCTGAAACTGAGCGCCGAACTGATTGCCGCCGACGGCCGCGACACTCAGGTGTGGTGGGACGGCAAGCCGTTCCAGCGCATCCTGCTGGACGCGCCATGTTCGGCCACCGGTGTGATTCGTCGTCACCCGGATATCAAACTGACCCGCCAACCCGACGACATCGTCGCGCTGGCGCTGCTGCAGGGCGAGTTGCTCGATGCCATGTGGAAAACCCTGGAGGTCGGCGGCATCCTGCTGTACGCCACCTGTTCCACGCTGCCGACCGAGAACACCGAGGTCATCGAAGCCTTCCTCGCCCGCACGCCGGGTGCTCGTGAACTGGACCTCGCCACGGCGGCTGGCATCAAGCAGCCCCATGGTCGCCAGTTGCTGGCCCAGGAAGGTGGCCACGATGGCTTCTACTACGCCAAGCTGATCAAGATCACCGCCACGCGCGGTTAAATGGATTCAATGGAGTGACTGGATGAAAATCATCATCCTCGGTGCAGGGCAAGTCGGCGGTTCGCTGGCGGAACACCTGGCCAGCGAAGCCAACGATATTACTGTGGTCGACACCGATGGCGAACGTCTGCGCGACCTTGGTGACCGCCTGGACATCCGCACGGTACAAGGTCGTGGCTCATTCCCGACCGTGTTGCGCCAGGCTGGAGCCGATGACGCCGACATGCTGGTCGCGGTGACCAACAGCGACGAAACCAACATGGTCGCCTGTCAGGTCGCCCATACCCTGTTCCACACCCCGACCAAGATCGCCCGGGTTCGCGAAGCCGCGTACCTGACCCGCGAAGAGCAGTTGTTCCAGAACGAAGCGATTCCGGTGGACGTGCTGATCAGCCCGGAACAAGTGGTCACCAACTACATCAAGCGCCTGATCCAGCACCCCGGTGCCTTGCAGGTGATCGACTTCGCCGAAGGCAAGGCGCAATTGGTGGCGGTGCGGGCGTACTACGGCGGGCCGCTGGTGGGCCAGCAACTGCGGCAGTTGCGTGAACACATGCCGAACGTGGAAACCCGCGTTGCGGCGATTTTCCGTCGTGACCGGCCGATCCTGCCCCAGGGCGACACGGTGATCGAAGCCGACGACGAAGTATTTTTTATCGCCGCCAAGGCGAACATTCGTGCGGTGATGAGCGAAATGCGCCGTCTCGACGAAACCTATAAACGCATCGTCATCGCCGGTGGCGGGCAGATTGGCGAGCGTCTGGCCGAGGCCATCGAAAGCCGTTATCAGGTGAAAATCATCGAGATGAACCCTGTACGCTGCCGTCATCTCTCCGACACACTGGACAGCACGGTGGTGTTGCAGGGCAGCGCTTCGGACCGCGACCTGCTGATGGAAGAGAACATCGCCGACGCTGACCTTTTCCTGGCCCTGACCAACGACGACGAAGCCAATATCATGTCGTCGCTGCTGGCCAAGCGCCTGGGCGCGAAGAAGGTGATGTCCATCATCAACAACCCGGCTTATGTCGATCTGATCCAGGGCGGCGACATCGACATCGCCATCAGCCCGCAACTGGCGACCATCGGCACATTGCTGGCCCACGTGCGCCGGGGCGACATCGTCAGCGTGCACTCACTGCGCCGGGGTGCGGCGGAAGCCATCGAGGCGATTGCCCATGGCGATGCCAAATCGAGCAAGGTGATCGGCAAGTCCATCGAGAACATCGGCCTGCCGCCGGGCACCACCATCGGTGCGATTATCCGCGACGAAGAGGTGATCATCGCCCACGACGACACCGTGATCGAAGCGGGGGACCATGTGATTCTGTTCCTTGTGGATAAAAAGCATATTCGCGATGTAGAGAAGTTGTTCCATGTGGGGCTGAGCTTCTTCTGATACGGGGCCTGCCTTTAGTAGGAGCGGGCCCTGCTCGCGATGGTCGTCAACGATAATGCTGGAAACCAGACACCCCGCGTCGCTGTCAGGTTCATCGCGAGCAAGCTCGCGCCTACAGTAAATCAACCCATGACATGCCTCAGGCAAGGAATCCACCGATGATCGAATCCCTGGAAAAAATGCTCGCCAAGGGTGTGGATAACGCTTTGCTGCGCTTCGGCCTGGGCAAGGGCTATCTGGATCTGGGGGAAAACGCCAAGGCTGCGGAGCATTTCCAACGCTGCGTGGAGTTCGATCCGAAGTATTCGGCGGCGTGGAAACTACTGGGCAAGGCCCATCTGGCGCTGGCGGACTTTGCGGCCGCGCGGCAGGCTTGGGAGCAAGGCCTGGAAGCTGCTCGCGGCCATGGCGACAAGCAGGCGGAGAAGGAAATGACGGTGTTCCTGAAGAAGCTCGAGCGTCAGGCGCACTGACTCAGAGATAACGCAAACCGATGCCCTCGGCGTCCACCTGCACCACTTCCATGCGCACGCGAGGCGCGCCTGTGGGTAAATCCTGCACCTGTCCGTAAACCACCGCCCCCCTGGGCAGCGCCGACAGTTTCGGATGCTTCACGTAGACGCCGGTGGTCGACAGGTTGCGCGTCTGGCCCAGGCAATCGCCAATGCTTTCGTGACTGATCTTGATGCGAAATGATTTGCGGTGTTCGGACATCTTTTTGCGCCCTGATGAACGGTTGTGGATACGTGCAGGAGCGAGCTTGCTCGCGATGGATGCCAGGGCGCCGCGTTCAACCTGGCAGCCCACCTCATCGTTAACGTCCATCGCGAGCAAGCTCGCTCCTACAGGTTATCCACAGAGTGTGCCAAGTAAGTCAGTACCAACGCTCTTCACCCGGTGGGCGCTTCTTGAAGCGCTTCATGCTCCACATGTACTGGCTCGGGTACGCCCGCACATAGCGCTCGACCACTTGGCTCATGGCCGCACAGGACTCTGCCGTATCGGTGCTGTACATGGCCTCTGGCGCGGCTTCAAGGATCACTTTGTAGCCCGAACCGTCCGGCAGGCGCAGGGCGTGCAGGAATACGCCGACTGCTTTGCCGCCGGCCAGCATGTTCGGTACGAACTTGCTGGTCAGTGCCTGAGTGGCGAAGAACGGCACGAAGATCCCGGCGGATTCGGACGGTTCCGGGTCAGCGGGAATGCCCACTGCACCACCTTTGCGCACTTCCTTGATGACACTGAGGATGCCTTCCTTGGTGGAAGCCGCGACCTTGTTACCCAACTGCACCCGCTGCTTTTGCAGCAATTCATCCACTGCCTTCAATTTCGGCGGACGGTAGAAAATGATCGGTTTGCACTGGCTGCAATAGAAGTGATTGAGCACTTCCCAGTTGCCCAGGTGGCTGGTGATGCCGACCACGCCTTTGCCGGAGGCAAGGGCGTCCTTCAATACGTCGAGGCCTTCGACTTCGCGCACCAGGTCGATGGAGCGCTGGGCCGGCCAGATCCAGGCGCAGGCACTCTCGGTCAGGGACTTGCCGATGTCTTTCAGGCTCTGGCCCACCAGGCGCTCACGCTCGGCGGGGTCCATGTCCGGAAAGCACTTGGACAGATTGATCCGTACCACGTCGCGGGAACGGTTCGGGGTTTTCCACATAACCCAGCCAATCGCCGAGCCCACGGCCTGCACGGCCCACCACGGAAGCAGGGCAAACAGCCGCAGAGCGCCTACCAGCAAGGCGCCTTTAAACTTATCCACAGGTCACTCCTGATCTTGTGCTGTGCGCGAGGCGGCCATTCTAACCGCCGTTCGCCAGCTGCGCGTAGCGGTCGCAATCGCGGGTGTGATCCATGACCATGCCCGAGGCCTGCATCAGCGCGTAGCAGATGGTCGGCCCGACGAACGTGAAGCCGGCCTTTTTCAAGCCTTTGCTCATTTCCACGGCAGTCGGCGTCACGGCCGGGACTTCGCTGCGATCCTTGAAATGATTGATCACAGGCGTGCCGCCGACGAATGACCACAGAAACGCCACCGGATCCTCCAGCGCCAGCCAGGCCTGGGCATTGCGCCGGGCCGCGTTGAGCTTGAGTCGGTTGCGGATGATGCCGGGATCGAGCATCAGCTCGTCGATTTCGGCATCGCTCATCTGCGCCACGCGCTGCACGTCGAAGCCGAACAAAACTTCGCGATAACGCTCGCGCTTGCGCAGCACGGTGATCCAGGAAAGCCCGGCCTGGAACCCTTCGAGCAAAAGTAACTCGAACAATCCCTGCGCATCCCGTAGCGGCGTGCCCCACTCCTGATCGTGATAAGCCATGTACAGCGGATCTTCGGAACACCAAAAGCAGCGTGGCATAAGGCTCCAGGGGGCGTGCGCAGCAATGAATCGGGTATACTCCCGCTCTTTAAATCGCAGCCCAAGAAACAGGTGAATTTCGTGAGCCAGCCTACGCCAGCCGTGCGTACCTTCCAAGACTTGATCCTCGCCCTCCAGCAATACTGGGCCGAGCAAGGTTGTGTGGTACTTCAGCCCTACGATATGGAAGTAGGCGCCGGCACTTTCCACACCGCAACATTCCTGCGCGCCATCGGCCCGGAAACCTGGAACGCCGCCTACGTGCAGCCAAGCCGCCGTCCGACTGACGGCCGTTACGGTGAAAACCCGAACCGTCTGCAGCACTACTACCAGTTCCAGGTGGTCCTGAAGCCGAACCCGGACAACTTCCAGGAACTGTACCTGGGCTCTCTCAAGCACGTTGGCCTGGACCCGCTGGTCCACGACATTCGCTTCGTCGAAGACAACTGGGAATCGCCGACCCTCGGCGCCTGGGGTCTGGGCTGGGAAGTCTGGCTCAACGGCATGGAAGTGACCCAGTTCACCTACTTCCAGCAAGCGGGCGGCATCGAGTGCTACCCAGTGACCGGCGAGATCACCTACGGTCTCGAACGTCTGGCCATGTACCTGCAAGGCGTGGACTCGGTCTACGACCTGGTGTGGGCTGACGGTCCGTTCGGCAAAGTGACCTACGGCGACGTGTTCCACCAGAACGAAGTGGAGCAGTCCACTTACAACTTCGAACACGCCAATGTCGACAAGCTGTTCGAACTGTTCGATTTCTACGAAAGCGAAGCCAAGCGCCTGATCGAACTCGACCAGCCGCTGCCGTTGCCGAGCTACGAAATGGTGTTGAAGGCTTCCCACACCTTCAACCTGCTGGATGCGCGCCGGGCGATCTCGGTGACCGCGCGTCAGCAATACATCCTGCGTGTACGCACCCTGGCGCGTTCCGTTGCGCAAGCCTACCTGCTGGCTCGCGCCAAGCTGGGCTTCCCGATGGCGACCCCGGACCTGCGTGATGAAGTACTGGCCAAGCTGGAGGCTGCACAATGAGTGCTCTGGATTTTCTGGTTGAACTGGGCACTGAAGAACTGCCACCCAAAGCCCTGAACACCCTGGCCGAGGCGTTCCTCGCCGGTATCGACAAGGGCCTGCAAGCTGCCGGCCTGAACTACGAGAGCAAAACCGTTTATGCCGCTCCGCGCCGCCTGGCCGTGCTGATCACCGCACTGGCCACCCAGCAGCCGGATCGCAGCATCAACCTCGACGGCCCGCCGCGTCAGGCCGCGTTCGATGCTGAAGGCAACCCGACCCAGGCAGCATTGGGCTTCGCCAAGAAGTGCGGCGTCGAGCTGAGCGAAATCGATCAGAGCGGCCCGAAACTGCGCTACAGCCAGAGCATCGCCGGCAAGGCGACTGCGAGCCTGCTGCCGACCATCGTCGAAGATTCGCTGAACGACCTGCCGATCCCGAAACGCATGCGTTGGGGCGCGCGCAAGGAAGAATTCGTTCGTCCGACCCAATGGCTGGTGATGCTGCTCGGTGACCAGGTCATCGACTGCACCATCCTCGCCCAGAAGGCCGGCCGTGACTCCCGTGGCCACCGCTTCCATCACCCGGAAAACGTGCGCATCGGTTCGCCGTCCAGCTACCTGGCCGACCTGCGTGCCGCCTACGTTTTGGCCGACGCCAACGAGCGTCGCGAGATCATCAGCAAGCGCACCGAAGAGCTGGCCACCCGTCAGGAAGGCACGGCAATCGTTCCTCCAGCGCTGCTCGATGAAGTGACCGCGCTGGTCGAATGGCCGGTGCCGCTGGTGTGCTCGTTCGAGGAGCGCTTCCTCGACGTGCCGCAGGAAGCCCTGATCACCACCATGCAGGACAACCAGAAGTACTTCTGCCTGCTGGACGCCGACGGCAAGTTGCTGCCACGTTTCATTACCGTGGCCAACATCGAGAGCAAGGACCCACAGCAGATCATCGCCGGTAACGAGAAAGTGGTTCGCCCACGCCTGACCGACGCCGAGTTCTTCTTCAAGCAAGACAAGAAGCAAAAGCTCGAAGACTTCAACCTGCGCCTGCAAAACGTGGTGTTCCAGGAAAAACTCGGCAGCGTCTACGACAAGGCCGAACGCGTATCCAGGCTGGCCGCGTTCATCGCTCCACACATTGGTGGTAACGCTCAATGGGCGGCGCGTGCCGGCCTGCTGTCCAAGTGTGATCTGGCGACCGAGATGGTCGGCGAGTTCCCGGAGATGCAAGGTGTCGCCGGTTACTACTACGCCCTCAACGATGGCGAGCCGGAAGATGTCGCACTGGCGCTGAACGAGCAGTACATGCCGCGCGGTGCCGGCGCTGAACTGCCAAGCACCCTGACCGGTGCGGCCGTGGCCATTGCCGACAAGCTCGACACCCTCGTGGGAATCTTCGGTATCGGCATGCTGCCGACCGGCAGCAAAGACCCGTACGCCCTGCGCCGTGCTGCACTGGGCGTGTTGCGTATCCTGATCGAGAAGCAACTGGATCTGGACCTGAACGACGCCGTGGCCTTCGCTGTGAATGCGTTCGGTACCAAGGTCAAGGCTGCGGGCCTGAACGATTCGGTGCTGGAATTCATCTTCGACCGCCTGCGTGCCCGTTACGAAGACGAAGGCGTCGATGTGGCGACCTACCTGTCGGTACGTGCCCTGAAGCCCGGTTCGGCCCTGGACTTCGACCAGCGCGTGCAAGCGGTACAGGCTTTCCGCAAACTGCCGGAAGCTGCCGCCCTGGCCGCCGTGAACAAGCGCGTGTCGAACTTGCTGAGCAAGGTTGAAGGCTCCGTTCCGACAGTCGTGGAAGCCAAATACTTCGACAACGCCAACGAGTTCTCCCTGTACTCGGCGATCCAGCAGGCTGACCAGGCTGTACAGCCAATGGCCGCCTCGCGTCAGTACAGCGAATCACTGGCACGCCTGGCTGCACTGCGCGAACCGGTGGATGCGTTCTTCGAAGCCGTGATGGTCAATGCGGAGGACGCAAAGGTCCGCGCCAACCGTTATGCGTTGCTGGCACGTCTGCGTGGGCTGTTCCTCGGCGTCGCCGACATTTCGCTGCTGGGTTGAGGGACTGCTGTTGAAACTGCTGATTCTCGATCGGGACGGAGTGATCAATTACGACTCCGACGCTTACATCAAGTCGGTGGAGGAGTGGATTCCACTCCCCGGATCGATCGAAGCCATCGCGCAGTTGAGCAAGGCCGGCTGGACGGTAGCGGTCGCTACCAACCAGTCGGGCATCGCTCGCGGCTACTACGACCTTTCCACCCTCAATGCCATGCACGAGCGCTTGCGCGCGTTGGTGGCGGAGCAGGGTGGTGAAGTCGGCCTGATCGTCTACTGCCCGCATGGGCCGGACGAAGGCTGCGATTGCCGCAAGCCGAAACCCGGGATGTTGAAAAGCATCGCCGCTCATTACAACGTGTCGCTGACCGATCTCTGGTTCGTCGGCGACAGCCTTGGTGACCTGGAAGCCGCCAAAGCCGTCGATTCACAGCCAGTTTTGGTAAAGACCGGGAAAGGCGAAAAGACTTTGGGCAAGACCCTTCCGGTTGGCACATTGATTTTTGACGATCTGGCGGCGATTGCCGCAGAACTTATCCACAATTAGAGTGCTTCTGAAATTCCTGATAAAGGACCCATCAGGAGTGCGCTTTATACAGGCGGGCAATTCCCGCAACGGTAAACGTCACCATGTCGATATTGCAGGCCATCAGAACCTTCCTCTTTTACCTGCTGCTGGGCACCAGCTCATTGCTGTGGTGCAGCCTGAGTTTTTTTATCGCACCGTTTCTGCCCTTCAAGGCACGTTATCGCTTCATCAACGTGTATTGGTGCCGTTGTGCCCTGTGGCTGAGCAAAGTGTTCCTTGGTATTCGCTACGAAGTGAAGGGCGCCGAGAACGTACCTGAACGGCCGTGCGTGATTCAATCGAACCATCAGAGTACCTGGGAGACGTTTTTTCTCTCCGCCTACTTCTCACCGCTGAGCCAGGTGCTCAAACGTGAGTTGCTCTATGTGCCGTTCTTCGGTTGGGCCATGGCCATGCTGCGACCGATCGCCATCGATCGCGACAACCCGAAAGCAGCACTCAAGCATGTGGCTCAAAAAGGTGATGAGTTGCTCAAGGACAATGTCTGGGTGCTGATCTTCCCCGAAGGCACGCGCGTTCCTTTCGGCACCGTCGGAAAGTTCTCGCGCGGTGGCAGCGCCTTGGCGGTCAACGCCGAATTGCCGGTGCTGCCGATTGCGCACAACGCAGGCAAGTTCTGGCCGAAAACCGGTTGGGAGAAGAAGCAGGGCGTCATCACTGTGATCATTGGTGAGCCAATGTATGCCGCAGGCACCGGACCACGAGCCATTGCTGAATTGAACGACCGGGTCCAGGCGTGGAACGAGCAGATGCAACGGGAAATGGGCTCACTGCCACCGGCTCCGCAAGCGCCGGTTTCAAACGATCAGGTGGTTGTCTGAGATTCTGTGGATAACCTGTGTACCGTTTCATTGAAAAGCGTCATTTTTTGTACGTAACATTATGATTTTTTTACATATTTCTTAGAATGATAAAAACCATAAAAACGTGCATAAGTTTTTTTTGGACGTAAAAAAACCGGCGGATATAGCCGGTTTTTTTATGCCCATCCACAACGGCTTTGACCATCGATAATCCCAACCCCACGCCATCGATACCTTGGGCGGAAGAAAAGCGTCGGTATTGGCTGAACAGTTCGATCTTCAGCTGCGCGATGGGCAGCGCCTGGTCGCGGGATTACCTGTACGAACGATTCTGGCCCGATGAAGAAGTGTCCTCGTCCCGGCCGCTCGATACTCACATCTATCGCCTGCGCAACAAGCTTGGGCTGACGGCGGATCGCGGTTGGCAGTTGCTGACGATTTATGGGTATCGGTTGGAGAGTGTGGCACCGGCGAGCGAGTAAAACGCGGGCAAAAAAAGGCCAATGCAAATGCATTGGCCTTTTCGTTGGGGTCGACCGGGATCAGAAGTCCAGGTTGGACACCGCCAGGGCATTGCTTTCGATGAAGTCACGACGTGGTTCGACCGCATCACCCATCAGGGTGTTGAAGATCTGGTCCGCGCCAATGGCGTCTTCGATGGTCACTTTCAGCATGCGACGCACGCTTGGGTCCATGGTGGTTTCCCACAGCTGATCCGGGTTCATCTCGCCCAGACCTTTGTATCGCTGGATGGTGTGGCGCTTGGTGCTTTCAGCCATCAGCCAGTCCAGGGCTTCCTTGAACTCGGTGACCGACTTACGGCGTTCGCCACGCTGGATGTACGCGCCATCGTCGAGCAGGGTGCTCAGTTGAGCGCCCAGGGAAACAACGGTCTTGTAGTCGTTGCTGCCGAAGAAGTCGCGGTTGAACGTGACGTAGTTCGACAGGCCGTGGGAGATCAGTTCGACCTCTGGCAGCCACACGCCACGCTCACGGTCTTCACGCAGGCTTGCCTTGTAGACCAGACCCGACTTCTCGACAGTACGCAGACGCACTTCATACTGGGCCAGCCAGTCCTGCATCGCTGCATGATCGGACAACTGATCCATGCTGACAGCCGGCAGGTAGATGAAGTGCTCGGTCAGTTCCTGTGGGTACAGGCGCGACAGACGCTTGAGGGTCTTCATCACCAGACGGAAGTCATTCACCAGACGCTCGAGGGCTTCGCCGGAGATACCCGGTGCATCCTCGTTCAAGTGCAGGCTCGCATCTTCCAGGGCCGACTGCGTCATGTACTCTTCCATGGCGTCGTCGTCTTTGATGTATTGCTCTTGCTTGCCTTTCTTCACTTTGTACAACGGCGGCTGAGCGATGTAGATGTAGCCACGCTCGATCAGCTCCGGCAGCTGACGGAAGAAGAAGGTCAGCAGCAGGGTACGGATGTGCGAACCGTCGACGTCAGCATCGGTCATGATGATGATGTTGTGATAGCGCAACTTGTCGATGTTGTACTCTTCGCGACCGATGCCGCAGCCCAGCGCAGTGATCAAGGTGCCCACTTCCTGGGAAGAGATCATCTTGTCGAAGCGTGCCTTCTCGACGTTCAGGATTTTACCCTTGAGGGGCAGAATCGCCTGGGTCTTGCGGTTACGTCCCTGCTTGGCAGAGCCGCCCGCGGAGTCACCTTCCACGAGGTACAGTTCAGACAGGGCAGGGTCTTTTTCCTGGCAGTCGGCCAGTTTGCCCGGCAGGCCGGCGATGTCCAGCGCGCCTTTGCGGCGGGTCATCTCACGGGCTTTACGTGCCGCTTCACGGGCACGGGCCGCGTCGATCATCTTGCCGACGACCAGCTTGGCTTCGTTCGGGTTTTCCAGCAGGAAGTCGGAGAAGTACTTGCCCATTTCCTGTTCGACCGCGGTCTTCACTTCGGAAGACACCAACTTGTCTTTGGTCTGGGAGCTGAACTTCGGATCCGGCACCTTCACCGAAATGATCGCGGTCAGGCCTTCACGGGCATCGTCACCGGTGGTGGCGACTTTGTGCTTCTTCGCCAGGCCTTCTGCTTCGATGTAGGTGTTCAGGTTACGCGTCAATGCGG
Organism: Pseudomonas sp. 2725; assembly: GCF_050434585.1. Taxonomy (NCBI): domain Bacteria; kingdom Pseudomonadati; phylum Pseudomonadota; class Gammaproteobacteria; order Pseudomonadales; family Pseudomonadaceae; genus Pseudomonas; species Pseudomonas sp. 2725. Next base: position 100,153 of record NZ_JBNDIV010000006.1, read on the forward strand.
AACGGAAACCCACCAGGTGAGTACCGCCGTCGCGCTGTGGAATGTTGTTGGTGAAGCACAACAGGTTCTCGTTGAAGCTGTCGTTCCACTGCAGGGCAATTTCCACACCGATGCCGTCTTCACGCTGGACGTTGAAGTGGAACACCTGATTGACCGGGGTCTTGTTGGTGTTCAGGTATTCAACGAACGCACGCAGGCCGCCTTCGTATTTGAACAGTTCTTCCTTGCCGCTGCGCTCGTCCTTGAGGACGATACCGACACCGGAGTTGAGGAAGGACAGTTCACGAATCCGCTTGGCCAGGATGTCCCAGCTGAAGTGGATGTTCTTGAAGGTTTCGCTGGAAGCCTTGAAGTGGATCTGTGTACCGGTGGTTTCACTGTCGCCAACGATTTTCATCGGCTCTTGCGGAACACCGTGGACGTAAGTCTGTTCCCAGATCTTGCCGCTACGGCGAACGGTCAGGACCAGCTCTTCCGACAGGGCGTTAACTACCGACACACCCACACCGTGCAGACCGCCGGAAACCTTGTAGGAGTTGTCGTCGAATTTACCGCCGGCGTGCAGCACGGTCATGATGACCTCGGCTGCCGAAACGCCTTCTTCCTTGTGTACGTCTACCGGGATGCCACGGCCGTTGTCGCGAACGGTGATGGACTCATCCGGGTGGATGATGATGCTGATGTCGTCGCAGTAGCCGGCGAGCGCTTCGTCGATCGAGTTGTCGACCACCTCGAACACCATGTGGTGCAGACCGCTGCCATCGTCGGTGTCGCCAATATACATACCGGGACGTTTGCGTACGGCATCCAGGCCTTTCAGCACTTTAATGCTCGTTGAGTCGTACGTATTTTCTTCGCTCAATGCCTTCACTCCCGATGGTCGTGGGTCTGGGTGATACGGCCCTGTTCCACGTGGAACAGAGCGACTGGCGTTTCCGTCTGCCAGCCTTCCCTCAATAATTCGTGATCTACACAGGTGATAAATACCTGGCAGCGTAAGTCTTCCAACAAGCGGCAAAGGGCGCGACGGTGGTGCTCGTCCAGTTCGGACGGCAAGTCATCCACCAGATAAATACACTGACCGCGTCGAGCCTGGCTGACCAAGTGCCCTTGGGCAATCCGTAATGCGCAAACCACCAACTTCTGCTGGCCTCGGGACAAGATGTCCGCGGCGTTGTGCGCGCCCAGTCTGAGCCGCAAATCAGCGCGTTGTGGTCCGGCCTGGGTATGTCCCATTTGCTGGTCCCGCTGAAGAGACCCGGCGAGCACAGCACTCAGTTCACGGTCCTTGTCCCAGCCGCGGTAATAGCTGAGCGTCAAGCCTTCAAGCTCAACCAGTTCGCTCAAGGTTTGTTCAAAGACTGGTTTCAAGGCTTTGATATAAGCGCGGCGGTATTCATCGATTTCAGCGCTGGCCTGGCACAGTTCCCTGTCCCAAACCGCTTGCGAAACGGCGTCAAGTGTACCATGCCGCAGCCAAGAGTTTCTCTGGCGCAGGGCCTTCTGCAAGCGCTGCCAGGTTGACATGAAGCGCGGTTCCACGTGGAACACACCCCAGTCGAGAAACTGTCGGCGAATCTTCGGCGCGCCTTCCAGCAATCGAAAGCTATCCGGATTGATCAGTTGCAGTGGCAAGATCTCGGCCAGTTGCGCGGCGCTGCGAGCGTTCTGCCCATCGATACGGATCTGGAATTCCCCTTGGCGATCCCGGGAAATACCCAAGGCGCTATGCCCGCCCTCCGCCAGTTCAACCTGGCCAAATACCGTACAGGCAAGCTGTTCGTATTGAATGACCGGCAACAGACGGGTGCTGCGAAACGAACGGGCAAGCCCCAGCAGATGGATGGCTTCCAGAACACTGGTTTTGCCGCTGCCGTTGGCGCCGTAAAGAATATTGATGCGGGGGGAGGGGGAGAAGGTCACCGGGTGCAGATTGCGCACCGCGGTGACCGAGACGCGACTTAAGGACATCTAGCTTCTGCTGAACATGATTACAGACGCATCGGCATGACAACGTAGGCCGAGTCGTCGTTATCCGATTCCTGCACCAGCGCGCTGCTGTTGGAGTCGGACAGGATCAGACGAACCTGCTCGGTGGTCATCACGCCCAGTACGTCGAGCAGGTAGCTCACGTTGAAGCCGATTTCCAGAGAGCCGCCGTTGTATTCAACGCCCACTTCTTCTTCCGCTTCTTCCTGCTCCGGGTTGTTCGCCTGGATCTTCAGCTGACCGCTGGCCAGTTGCAGACGGATACCACGGTACTTCTCGTTGGACAGAATGGCGGTACGGCTGAACGCTTCGCGCAGAGCCTGACGATCACCAAGAACCAGCTTGTCGCCACCCTTAGGCAGAACTCGCTCGTAGTCCGGGAATTTTCCGTCAACCAGCTTCGAGGTGAAGGTGAACTCACCGGTGGTGGCGCGGATGTGATGCTGACCCAGCACGATGCTGACATTGCCGTCCGGCTCGGTGAGCAGGCGAGCCAGTTCGAGGATACCTTTGCGCGGCACGATGACCTGGTGACGATCCGGCTGGCCGATGTCGGCCTGCATCGAGCACATGGCCAGACGGTGGCCGTCGGTGGCTACCGCGCGGATCACACCCGCGGAAACTTCCAGCAGCATGCCGTTGAGGTAGTAACGCACGTCCTGCTGGGCCATGGCGAAGCTGGTGCGTTCGATCAGACGACGCAGCTTGCTTTGCTCCAGGCTGCAGGTCAGCGAACCCGGGCCTTCTTCAACGGTAGGGAAGTCGTTGGCCGGCAGTGTCGACAGGGTGAAGCGGCTACGGCCAGCCTTGACCACAAGCTTCTGCTCGTCGACCTTGATGTCGATCAGCGCATCGTTCGGCAGGCTTTTGCAGATGTCCATCAGCTTGCGCGCCGGCACGGTGATGGAGCCCGGATCCGCCGGCTCTTCGAGTTGAACACGACCGACCAGCTCGACTTCCAGGTCGGTACCGGTCAGCGACAATTGCTGGCCTTCGACAACCAGCAGCACGTTGGAAAGTACCGGCAAGGTCTGTCGGCGTTCGACGACGCCTGCGACCAGTTGCAGGGGTTTCAACAGGGCTTCGCGTTGAATGGTGAAATGCATGGTCTAGTCCCTTGCCTTAATTAGCTGCGCTGGTGTTCATCAAGTGGTCAGTGTACGCAGCAGGTTCTTGTAGTCCTCGCGGATGTCCGCGTCGGATTCCTTAAGTTCGTTGATCTTGCGGCACGCGTGCAAGACCGTCGTATGGTCGCGGCCGCCAAACACATCGCCGATTTCCGGCAGGCTGTGGTTGGTCAGTTCCTTGGACAACGCCATGGCGACCTGACGCGGACGAGCGACCGAACGCGAACGGCGTTTGGACAGCAAGTCGGAGATCTTGATCTTGTAGTACTCGGCGACAGTGCGCTGAATGTTATCCACAGAGACCAGTTTATCCTGCAACGCCAACAAGTCCTTAAGGGATTCGCGAATCAGCTCGATGGTGATATCGCGGCCCATGAAGTGCGAGTGGGCGATCACGCGCTTGAGCGCGCCTTCCAGCTCACGGACGTTGGAGCGAATGCGTTGGGCAATGAAGAACGCGGCGTCGTGAGGCAACTCGACTTTGGCCTGATCGGCCTTCTTCATCAGGATCGCCACGCGGGTTTCCAGCTCCGGCGGCTCGACCGCTACGGTCAGGCCCCAGCCAAAACGGGATTTGAGGCGTTCTTCAAGGCCTTCGATTTCCTTCGGGTAGCGGTCACTGGTGAGAATGACCTGCTGCCCACCTTCGAGCAAGGCGTTGAAGGTGTGGAAAAACTCTTCCTGGGAACGCTCCTTGCGGGCGAAGAACTGAATGTCATCGATCAGCAACGCATCCACCGAACGGTAGAAGCGTTTGAACTCGTTGATCGCGTTCAGTTGCAGGGCCTTGACCATGTCCGCCACGAAACGCTCGGAATGCAGGTACACCACCTTGGCATTCGGGTTCTTCTTTAATAGATGGTTACCCACAGCGTGCATCAAGTGGGTTTTACCCAGGCCGACACCACCATAAAGGAAGAGTGGGTTGTAACCGTGCTTGGGGTTGTCTGCCACCTGCCAGGCGGCGGCGCGCGCCAGCTGGTTGGATTTACCTTCAACGAAATTCTCGAAGGTAAAGGTGCGGTTCAGGTAACTGGTGTGCTTGAGCGCACCTTCGACCTGCACGGTACGTTGCTCGGCGCGCACAGGTGCCTGTTGCGAACTGGCTCCGGCCATCGGGTCGAAGCTGTCACGGGAAGGTTCTTCCTCGGAGACTTCAGCCACTTTTTGCGTCGCACGCTTGGTCGACACGGCGGCAGGTGCCGGCGGCGGACTGACGGGTGCTTGAGCAGCCTGGGCCTGGGAAGCCGCAGCAGCCAGGGGAGCGTTTGGCGCGGCACGGGGTGCCGAACTGCGTTTGCTGCCTATTAATAAGGAAAGCGCAGGCGCCATGCCATTGCCGTGCTCATCGAGCAATTCGAGAACACGCCCCAGGTACTTTTCGTTGACCCAGTCCAGAACAAAACGATTGGGCGCATAGACACGCAACTCGTCGCCTTCGGCTTCGACCTGTAGTGGACGGATCCAAGTGTTGAATTGTTGGGCAGGCAGCTCATCGCGCAGAAGTTCCACGCACTGCTGCCAAAGTTCCACTGACACGGATATCCCCTAAGTTGAAAGCCGGTGAGGCAAAAACAAGCGGCCATTGTAGCGACCAGACGCCGACTTATCCACACGAAGGTGGTTCATCGACCAAGAAGAATCACCGTTTCATACGCAAAAAAGGCGACCAGTGGTCTGTGCATAAGCTTTGTGGATAACCGGGGTTAAGGTCATTGCACAAGTGGGGGCGAAACTCGGTGGATAACCGGCCTGTGGATAAAGCGACCTTTCACACACAGGTTATCCGACAGCGCAGCACAGGCTGAACACTGTTTTCCACCGTAGTTGTCATTCTCTGTACAGCAGGTAAAACAAGGGCTGAATCGAGTTATCCACAGAAGATGGCGAGCCTAGCTTTTATAAGCTTTACAGAAAAGCTTTAAATACTTTCCTTTCTTATTTTTATATCTACGCAAGGTGCAAGTGCTGAAAAACCTCTGGAGATCTATTTATAAGGAAACGTTGGTTGGAAATTGACCTGAAGGCTTGCTTTCTCTAGAATCCCCGGTCTCTTAAAACGGGGGCCATTCCGGCCCGTTGTGGACGAACCAGGTAACACGACAATGAAACGTACTTTCCAACCAAGCACTATCAAACGCGCTCGTACCCACGGTTTCCGTGCTCGCATGGCTACCAAGAACGGTCGTGCCGTCCTGTCGCGTCGTCGCGCCAAAGGTCGTGCGCGTCTGGCAGTTTGATAATCCGGCACTGGAGGTGAGTCAGGACTTCAGTCGGGAAAAGCGTCTGCTTACCCCCCGGCAATTCAAGGCAGTCTTTGACTCCCCTACCGGCAAGGTTCCGGGGAAAAATCTCCTGCTCCTTGCGCGCAACAACGATCTTGATCACCCCCGTCTCGGGTTGGTAATCGGGAAAAAGAGCGTAAAGCTCTCCGTCGAGCGCAATCGCCTCAAACGTCTGATGCGCGAATCGTTTCGCCTGAACCAGGATTCTCTGGTCGGCTGGGACATTGTTATCGTCGCGCGCAAAGGTTTGGGCGACGTAGAAAACCCCGAATTGATTCAGCATTTCGGCAAACTCTGGAAACGACTGGCTCGCAGTTCGCCAGTACCAGCAGTCAAAACCGAAACTGTAGGGGTAGACAGTCCAGATGCGTAAACTGGCACTCGTTCCGATCCAGTTTTATCGCTATGCCATTAGTCCCATGATGGCCAGTCACTGTCGTTTCTACCCCAGTTGTTCCTGCTACGCGTTAGAAGCCATCGAAAATCATGGCCTTCTTCGCGGTGGCTGGCTGACCTTTCGTCGTTTAGGTCGCTGTCATCCGTGGAATCCCGGTGGTTATGACCCGGTTCCACCTATCCCTACCTCCCGTTCTTCTTCGATGGCCGAGTAATCATGGATATCAAACGCACGATCCTGATCGTCGCCCTGGCAATCGTGTCCTACGTTATGGTTCTTAAATGGAACCAGGACTATGGCCAGGCTGCCCTGCCGACTCAGAATGTTGCCACCAATACGACTGCATCGGGCCTGCCGGATACGGCATCTGGCTCCAACGCTTCTGCCAGTGACGACATTCCACGTGCTGCAAGCGACACCAGCGCACCTGCCGAAACGCCGGTGGCTGTGAGCAAGGACCTCATCCAGATCAAAACGGATGTACTGGACCTGGCTGTCGACCCACAAGGTGGCGATGTTGCCCAGTTGACCCTGCCGCTGTATCCGCGTCGTCAGGATCACCCGGAAATTCCGTTCCAGCTGTTCGATAACGGCGGCGAACGTACTTATCTGGCGCAAAGCGGTCTGATCGGCACCAACGGTCCGGATGCAAATCCGGCCGGTCGTCCGGTTTATTCCTCGGAGAAGAAGATTTATCAGCTGGCTGACGGTCAGGACCAATTGGTCGTAGACCTGAAGTTCAGCAAAGACGGCGTCAACTACATCAAGCGTTTCACCCTGAAACGCGGCCTGTATGACGTAACCGTTTCCTACCTGGTCGACAACCAGAGCGCCCAGCCCTGGAATGGTGCGATGTTCGCCCAGTTGAAGCGCGACGCCAGCGCCGATCCTTCATCGACTACGGCTACCGGCACCGCGACTTACCTGGGCGCCGCCCTGTGGACAAGTTCCGAGCCGTACAAGAAAGTGTCCATGAAGGACATGGACAAGGCGCCGCTGAAAGAAACCGTCACAGGCGGTTGGGTTGCCTGGTTGCAGCACTACTTCGTGACCGCATGGATTCCGGCCAAGGGCGAAAACAACGTCGTCCAGACCCGTAAAGACAGCAAAGGCAACTACATCATCGGCTACACCGGCCCATCGATGAGTGTTGCGCCGGGTGCCAAGGCCGAGACCAGCGCTGTTCTGTACGCCGGTCCGAAAAGCCAGGCCGTGCTCAAAGAGTTGTCCCCAGGTCTGGAACTGACGGTCGACTACGGCATTCTGTGGTTCATCGCCCAACCGATCTTCTGGTTGCTGCAACACATCCACGCCATTGTGGGTAACTGGGGCTGGTCGATCATCTTCCTGACCATGCTGATCAAAGGGATCTTCTTCCCGCTGTCGGCTGCCAGCTACAAATCCATGGCGCGCATGCGTGCAGTGGCGCCGAAACTGGCCGCGCTGAAAGAGCAACATGGCGATGACCGGCAGAAAATGTCGCAAGCCATGATGGAACTGTACAAGAAAGAGAAGATCAATCCGCTGGGTGGTTGCTTGCCAATCCTCGTGCAGATGCCGGTTTTCCTCTCGCTGTACTGGGTTCTGCTGGAAAGCGTTGAAATGCGCCAAGCGCCGTTCATGCTGTGGATTACTGACCTGTCGATCAAGGATCCGTTCTTCATTCTGCCGATCATCATGGGCGCAACCATGTTCATTCAGCAGCAGTTGAACCCGACTCCTCCGGATCCGATGCAGGCCAAGGTAATGAAGCTGATGCCAATCATCTTCACCTTCTTCTTCCTGTGGTTCCCGGCCGGTCTGGTGCTGTACTGGGTTGTAAACAACGTGCTGTCCATCGCACAACAGTGGTACATCACGCGTAAAATCGAAGCGGCCGCTAAAGCAGCCGCCTGATTTACACTGTGGATAACCACTCAAAACGCCCCCTAGTGGGGCGTTTTGCTATCTGTCACTTTTGTCTGGATACCGGTTTATGAGCGTTCCTCGCGAAACCATCGCAGCCGTCGCCACCGCTCAAGGTCGCGGCGGTGTAGGCATCGTGCGTATTTCCGGGCCGTTGGCCAGCGTTGCGGCCAAGGCCTTCAGCGGTCGCGAGCTCAAGCCGCGATTTGCCCACTACGGTCCGTTTTTCAGTGAAAACGACGAGGTGCTGGACCAGGGCATTGCCTTGTATTTCCCCGGCCCGAACTCGTTCACAGGCGAAGATGTGCTGGAGCTGCAAGGCCATGGCGGTCCGATTGTTCTGGATATGTTGCTCAAGCGCTGCCTGGAACTGGGTTGCCGTCTCGCCCGGCCGGGGGAATTCAGTGAGCGCGCCTTCCTCAACGACAAACTGGACCTCGCCCAGGCCGAAGCCATTGCCGACCTGATTGAAGCCAGTTCTGCCCAGGCTGCGCGAAACGCATTGCGCTCCCTGCAAGGTGCTTTCTCGTCACGTGTGCATAACCTCACCGAGCAATTGATCGGCTTGCGCATCTATGTCGAAGCGGCCATCGATTTTCCGGAAGAGGAAATCGACTTCCTCGCCGATGGCCACGTCCTGAGCATGCTCGACAAGGTGCGCGACGAGTTATCCACCGTCATGCGCGAAGCCGGGCAGGGCGCCTTGCTGCGTGACGGTATGACCGTGGTCATTGCCGGTCGTCCGAATGCCGGTAAATCCAGCCTGCTCAATGCCCTGGCCGGGCGTGAAGCGGCGATCGTGACCGAAATTGCCGGCACCACCCGTGACGTGCTTCGCGAACATATCCACATCGATGGCATGCCGCTGCACGTCGTGGATACCGCCGGTCTGCGCGATACCGATGATCATGTGGAAAAAATCGGCGTCGAGCGTGCCTTGAAAGCTATCGGCGAAGCCGATCGGGTACTGTTGGTGGTTGATGCCACTGCACCGGAAGCCCTCGATCCTTTCGCACTCTGGCCGGAGTTTCTCGAAATCCGTCCCGATCCCGCGAAAGTCACCCTGATCCGCAACAAAGCCGATCTTACGGGCGAAGCCATTGCGCTGGAGGTCAGCCAGGACGGCCATGTCACCATCAGCCTGAGCGCCAGGTCGGGTGGTGTCGGGCTGGAGCTGCTGCGTGATCACCTCAAGGCCTGCATGGGCTATGAACAAACGTCCGAAAGCAGCTTCAGCGCTCGCCGGCGACACCTTGAGGCGCTACGTCATGCCAGTGCTGCCCTCGAGCATGGCCGTGCCCAATTGACCCTGGCCGGTGCTGGCGAGTTGTTAGCCGAGGATTTGCGCCAGACTCAGCAGTCGCTGGGTGAAATCACCGGTGCTTTCAGTTCCGATGACCTGCTGGGGCGGATTTTTTCCAGCTTCTGTATCGGTAAATAGCCCTCCTGTTATTCACAGACAGGCCATTCGTGCCTGTCTGTTCTCTCCTTTTCTGAAAAAAACTCCCAGTGCCGAGCGGACTTCGTCTGCTTGAGCGGAATTCCTGCACCCGAATTTCGAGCGAACGGCACTTTTCTGTGGATTAAGCCCTGTGAATAACCGCGGCTAAGGTCAGTTGATAACAGGGCTCGAAAACTGGACATAACCACCTCTGTGGATAACCACCCCTTTCATCCACAGGCTTAAACCGGTTATCCAAGGGCCTCATTGGCACATGAACACAGGGTTTTGAATCTCTGTACACATTGAAAATAAAGGGCTATAGCAATCTATCCACAGAAAGGTAGGTGCATAGAAATAAACATAAAAACAAAGATTTAATAAATTTCTTTCTTTTTAATTTCTATAACTCCGACTTTTCCACAGCTGGTTAAATTTTGTGCAAAGGGTTCTTTAGGAAGGGCGAAGTCCCTATACTTGTCGACCAGGTCCAAAAACCTGAGCTCAAACTATTCCTGAATTACCTACTTAAGCAGGCACGAGGTGCGTGGTGGATTTCCCTTCCCGTTTTGAAGTGATCGTCATCGGCGGCGGTCATGCCGGTACCGAGGCAGCACTGGCCTCAGCACGTATGGGAGTTAAAACCCTATTGCTGACGCATAACGTGGAAACCCTCGGTGCCATGAGTTGCAATCCGGCCATTGGCGGGATCGGCAAAAGCCACCTGGTCAAGGAAATCGACGCCCTCGGCGGCGCGATGGCCATGGCTACCGATAAAGGCGGTATCCAGTTTCGCGTGTTGAACAGCCGCAAAGGCCCGGCCGTGCGAGCAACCCGCGCGCAGGCAGACCGGGTTCTGTACAAAGCAGCTGTCCGCGAAATCCTGGAGAACCAGCCGAACCTGTGGATATTTCAACAGGCCGCTGACGATCTGATCGTCGAGCAGGAACAAGTCCGTGGTGTTGTCACCCAAATGGGTCTGCGTTTCTTCGCTGATTCCGTGGTGTTGACCACCGGTACGTTCCTCGGTGGACTTATCCACATCGGTTTGCAGAATTTTTCCGGCGGTCGCGCCGGTGATCCGCCATCGATCGCGCTGGCTCACCGTCTGCGTGAACTGCCATTGCGCGTGGGGCGTTTGAAAACCGGTACTCCGCCACGTATCGACGGTCGGTCTGTGGATTTCTCGGTGATGTCCGAGCAACCGGGTGATACGCCTATCCCGGTGATGTCGTTCATGGGGTCAAAAGAGCAGCATCCGAAGCAAGTCAGCTGCTGGATTACCCACACGAATGCGCGCACCCACGAAATCATTGCCGCGAACCTCGACCGTTCGCCGATGTATTCCGCTGCCGGTGAGATCGAAGGGATCGGCCCGCGTTATTGCCCGTCGATCGAAGACAAGATCCATCGCTTCGCCGACAAGGAAAGCCATCAGGTGTTTATCGAACCGGAAGGTTTGACCACCCATGAGCTGTATCCGAACGGGATATCCACAAGCTTGCCGTTCGACGTGCAATTGCAGATCGTGCAATCGATCCGCGGCATGGAAAACGCGCACATCGTGCGTCCGGGCTACGCGATCGAGTACGACTACTTCGATCCACGCGATTTGAAATACAGCCTGGAGACCAAAGTCATCGGCGGCTTGTTCTTCGCCGGGCAAATCAACGGCACAACCGGTTACGAAGAAGCCGGTGCCCAGGGTTTGCTCGCCGGGACCAACGCTGCACTGCGTGCGCAAGGCAAAGAGGCTTGGTGCCCGCGTCGCGACGAGGCCTATATCGGCGTGCTGGTCGACGACCTGATCACCCTCGGTACCCAAGAGCCGTACCGCATGTTCACTTCCCGTGCCGAGTACCGCCTGATTCTGCGCGAGGACAACGCCGACCTGCGTTTGACCGAAAAAGGTCGCGAACTGGGTCTGGTGGATGACATGCGCTGGGCGGCTTTCTGCAAAAAACGCGAAAGCATCGAACTGGAAGAGCAGCGCCTGAAAAGTACCTGGGTCCGCCCAGGCACCGAACAGGGCGATGCGATTGCCGAAAAATTCGGCACACCGCTGACTCACGAATACAACCTGCTCAATCTCTTGAGCCGTCCGGAAATCGACTACGCTGGTCTGATCGAAGTGACCGGTGGCGGGGCAGACGATCCACAGGTCGCCGAACAGGTCGAAATCAAGACCAAATACGCCGGTTACATCGATCGTCAACAGGATGAAATCGCCCGCTTGCGCGCCAGCGAAGACACCAAACTGCCTGTGGATATCGATTACACGAATATTTCCGGTCTCTCCAAGGAGATCCAGAGCAAGCTCGGCGCGACCCGTCCAGAAACCTTGGGCCAGGCCTCGCGTATACCGGGCGTTACGCCGGCAGCCATTTCGCTGTTGATGATTCATTTGAAAAAACGCGGCGCGGGCCGTCAGTTGGAGCAAAGCGCTTGAGTTCGTTGGTCACTCCGCAACACGCAGAAGAGTTATCCACAGGTGCTCGCCAGCTCGGTGTCACGCTGACAGAAACCCAGCACGCGCAGCTGCTGGGTTATCTGTCCCTGTTGATAAAATGGAACAAGGCTTACAACCTGACCGCGGTACGCGATCCGGACGAGATGGTCTCCCGCCACTTGCTCGATAGTTTGAGCGTGATGTCGTTCGTCGAAAACGGCCGGTGGCTGGACGTTGGCAGCGGCGGTGGTATGCCGGGCATTCCGTTGGCCATCCTGTTTCCAGAGTCGCAAGTGACTTGCCTGGACAGCAACGGCAAGAAAACCCGCTTCCTGACCCAGGTCAAACTCGAACTCAAACTGGATAACCTGCAAGTTATCCACAGTCGCGTCGAAGCCTTCCAGCCTGCACAGCCCTTCAACGGAATCATTTCCCGGGCGTTCAGCAGCATGGAGAACTTCAGTAACTGGACGCGCCACCTCGGCGATAGCGAAACACGCTGGCTGGCAATGAAGGGCGTTCATCCGGCCGATGAGCTGGTAGCATTGCCGGCAGACTTCCACCTCGATAGCGAACACGCCCTGGCCGTACCTGGTTGCCAAGGCCAACGCCATCTGCTGATACTGCGCCGCACGGCATGATTGGGAACACAAGCAAGAATGGCTAAGGTATTCGCGATTGCGAACCAAAAGGGTGGCGTGGGCAAAACCACCACCTGTATCAACCTCGCAGCATCCCTGGTCGCGACCAAGCGCCGGGTGCTGTTGATCGATCTTGATCCACAGGGCAACGCCACCATGGGTAGCGGTGTGGATAAACATGGCCTGGAAAACTCGGTCTACGACCTGCTGATCGGAGAATGTGATCTGGCCCAGGCCATGCACTTCTCCGAACACGGTGGTTACCAGCTGTTGCCGGCCAACCGCGATCTCACCGCGGCCGAAGTGGTGCTGCTGGAAATGCAGATGAAGGAAAGCCGTCTGCGCAGCGCGCTGGCGCCGATCCGGGAAAACTACGATTACATCCTGATCGACTGCCCGCCGTCGCTGTCGATGCTGACCTTGAACGCATTGGTTGCCGCTGACGGGGTCATTATCCCCATGCAGTGCGAGTACTTCGCACTCGAAGGCTTGAGCGACCTTGTGGATAACATCAAGCGTATCTCTGAACTGCTCAACCCGAACCTCAAGGTCGAAGGCCTGCTGCGTACGATGTACGACCCACGCCTGAGCCTGATGAACGATGTCTCGGCGCAGCTCAAGGAACACTTCGGCGAGCAGCTCTACGACACCGTCATTCCGCGCAATATCCGTCTGGCCGAAGCGCCAAGCTACGGCATGCCGGCGCTGGCGTACGACAAAGCTTCGCGAGGCGCCGTTGCCTACCTGGCATTGGCGGGCGAAATGGTTCGTCGTCAACGCAAAAACTCACGCATCGCCGCTGCTCAGGCAACTTAAGGAATCCCCATGGCCGTCAAGAAACGAGGTCTCGGACGTGGACTGGATGCTCTGTTGAGTGGTCCGACTGTCAGCTCGCTGGAAGAACAAGCGGCGCAAGCCGATCAGCGTGAGCTGCAACATCTCCCCCTGGACCTGCTCCAGCGCGGCAAGTACCAGCCGCGTCGTGACATGGATCCGCAGGCGCTCGAAGAGCTGGCGCAATCGATCAAGGCCCAGGGCGTCATGCAGCCCATCGTGGTTCGCCCGATCGGCAGCGGCCGCTTTGAAATCATTGCCGGCGAACGCCGCTGGCGCGCCAGCCAGCAGGCCGGGCAGGAAACCATCCCGGCGATGGTTCGCGATGTACCTGATGAAACCGCGATCGCCATCGCGCTGATCGAGAACATTCAGCGCGAAGACCTGAACCCGATTGAAGAAGCGGTGGCCCTGCAGCGGTTGCAGCAGGAGTTCCAGCTGACCCAGCAACAGGTGGCCGAGGCTGTGGGCAAGTCCCGAGTGACAGTGGCCAACCTGTTGCGCCTGATTTCCTTGCCGGAAGTCATCAAGACCATGTTGTCCCACGGCGACCTGGAAATGGGTCATGCCCGTGCTTTGCTCGGTTTGCCGGAAATTCAACAGGTTGAAGGGGCGCGACATGTTGTCGCACGCGGGCTGACCGTGCGCCAAACCGAGGCACTGGTTCGCCAGTGGTTGAGTGGTAAACCGGAGCCTGTGGAAGCGGCAAAACCGGACCCGGATATCGCCCGTCTCGAACAGCGCCTGGCCGAGCGCCTAGGCTCTGCGGTGCAGATCCGCCACGGTAAGAAGGGTAAAGGGCAGTTGGTGATTGGCTACAACTCACTGGATGAGCTTCAAGGCGTACTTGCACATATCCGCTGAAACATTTCCTCATGTAGCGCGCAGTCGGAAATCACTACCTGACAGTTGAATAGGGGCAGAACCGCCCCTATACTCTGCGCGCATTTTGTCGGCACAAATTATGCCAAGTTATTGAATTTCGGCAGCCGACCATTGGGGAGTAAAAGTGATGGAAACCCGCACGCCAAACCGCCTGCCCTTCCATCGCCTGGCAGTTTTTCCGGTGTTAATGGCTCAATTTGTCGTGTTGCTGATCGCCGCTTTGGCGCTCTGGTACCGATATGGAGTCGTTGCCGGGTACTCGGGACTCTGCGGAGGCCTGATAGCCTTGCTACCCAATATTTATTTCGCTCACAGGGCATTTCGGTTTTCCGGCGCCCGAGCAGCCCAGTCCATCGTCCGGTCTTTTTATGCCGGCGAGGCAGGCAAACTGATTTTGACGGCAGTGCTGTTTGCACTGGTGTTTGCAGGTGTGAAGCCACTGGCGCCGATTGCAGTATTCGGTGCCTTCGTGCTGACTCAGTCGGTCAGCTGGTTCGCTCCCCTGCTGATGAGAACAAGACTTTCGAGACCTTAGGGCGTTTGAGGCAACCATGGCAGAAACAACCGCTTCGGGCTATATCCAGCACCACTTGCAGAACCTGACCTTCGGTCAGCACCCTACCGGCGGCTGGGGCTTTGCCCACACCGCAGCAGAAGCCAAAGAAATGGGCTTCTGGGCTTTCCACGTCGATACTCTCGGCTGGTCGGTCGCATTGGGTCTGATCTTCGTTCTTCTTTTCCGCATGGCGGCCAAGAAAGCGACTTCCGGTCAGCCTGGTGCTTTGCAGAACTTCGTTGAAGTATTGGTCGAATTCGTCGATGGCAGCGTGAAAGACAGCTTCCATGGCCGTAGCCCGGTGATTGCACCGCTGGCACTGACCATCTTCGTCTGGGTGTTCCTGATGAACGCCGTCGACCTGGTACCGGTCGACTGGATTCCTCAAGTAGCCATGTGGATCTCCGGCGATGCACACATCCCGTTCCGCGCCGTGTCGACCACCGACCCGAACGCGACCTTGGGCATGGCGTTCTCGGTTTTCGCTCTGATCATTTTCTACAGCATCAAGGTCAAGGGCCTCGGCGGCTTCATCGGCGAGCTGACCCTGCACCCGTTCGGCAGCAAGAACATCTTCGTTCAGGCCCTGCTGATTCCGGTGAACTTCCTGCTGGAATTCGTGACCCTGATCGCCAAGCCGATCTCCCTGGCTCTGCGTCTGTTCGGCAACATGTACGCCGGCGAGCTGGTCTTCATTCTGATTGCTGTGATGTTCGGCAGCGGTCTGCTCTGGCTTAGTGGCCTGGGCGTTGTTCTGCAGTGGGCGTGGGCTGTGTTCCACATCCTGATCATCACCCTGCAGGCGTTCATCTTCATGATGTTGACCATCGTCTACCTGTCGATGGCGCACGAAGAAAACCATTAAGGCCAGTCTCGACTAGTCTGATGTCCTTCCCGGTAAAACGGGAAGGTGCTCCTTACGGGGCATCTGAAACGATTTGTTTTACCGCTTTAATCTAAAAAACCTAAACCATACGACGTAAAAGTCGGGAGGAAAGATGGAAACTGTAGTTGGTCTAACCGCTATCGCTGTTGCACTGTTGATCGGCCTGGGCGCACTGGGTACCGCAATTGGTTTCGGCCTGCTGGGCGGCAAGTTCCTGGAAGGCGCAGCGCGTCAGCCAGAAATGGTTCCAATGCTGCAAGTTAAAATGTTCATCGTTGCCGGTCTGCTCGACGCCGTAACCATGATCGGTGTTGGTATCGCTCTGTTCTTCACCTTTGCGAACCCGTTCGTTGGTCAAATCGCTGGCTAATTACTCGGATCTTCCGGGTAATTTGGTGTGATGGACAACGTAACTGCGAGGTGTTGGCGTGAACATTAATGCGACCCTGATTGGCCAGTCCGTTGCGTTCCTGATTTTTGTACTGTTCTGCATGAAGTTCGTATGGCCTCCGGTCATTGCGGCACTGCACGAACGTCAAAAGAAGATCGCTGATGGTCTGGACGCTGCCAGCCGTGCAGCTCGCGACCTGGAGTTGGCCCAAGAAAAAGCGGGTCACCAACTGCGCGAAGCGAAAGCTCAGGCAGCTGAAATCATCGAGCAAGCCAAGAAACGCGGTAACCAGATTGTCGAAGAGGCTGTTGAAAAGGCCCGTGTCGACGCTGACCGTGTGAAGGTTCAGGCTCAGGCCGAGATCGAACAGGAACTGAACAGTGTCAAAGACGCGCTGCGTGCCCAAGTGGGCTTGCTGGCAGTCGGCGGCGCCGAGAAGATCCTGGGTGCCACAATCGATCAAAACGCGCACGCAGAGCTGGTTAACCAACTGGCTGCTGAAATCTAAGCGAGGGCGATCATGGCAGAACTGACCACGTTGGCCCGACCTTACGCTAAGGCGGCCTTCGAGCACGCTCAGGCCCACCAGCAACTGGCCAATTGGTCAGCCATGCTCGGCCTGGCTGCAGCGGTGTCGGAAGACGACACCATGCAGCGCGTGCTCAAGGCCCCGCGACTGACGAGCGCAGAAAAGGCCGCCACGTTTATTGACGTGTGCGGCGACAAGTTTGATGCCAAGGCACAGAACTTCATCCACGTCGTTGCCGAAAACGACCGTCTCCCGCTGTTGCCGGAGATCGCCGCTCTGTTCGACCTGTACAAGGCCGAACAAGAGAAATCGGTAGACGTTGAAGTCACCAGTGCTTTCGCATTGAACCAAGAACAGCAAGACAAACTCGCCAAGGTTCTCAGTGCACGACTCAACCGGGAAGTGCGCCTGCAAGTTGCGGAGGACGCTGCCCTTATTGGTGGTGTCGTCATCCGCGCCGGCGACCTGGTTATCGATGGCTCGATTCGCGGCAAAATCGCGAAACTTGCCGAAGCATTGAAATCTTGAGTTTGAAGGGGCAGCAGAGCAATGCAGCAACTCAATCCTTCCGAAATAAGTGAAATTATCAAGGGCCGCATCGACAAGCTCGATGTGACCTCCCAAGCCCGTAACGAAGGCACTGTCGTCAGCGTATCTGACGGTATCGTGCGGATTCACGGTCTGGCCGACGTAATGTACGGCGAGATGATCGAGTTTCCGGGCGGCGTCTTCGGTATGGCCCTCAACCTGGAGCAAGACTCCGTAGGTGCCGTTGTATTGGGCGCATACCAGTCTCTGGCTGAAGGCATGAGCGCCAAGTGCACTGGCCGCATCCTGGAAGTTCCGGTTGGTAAGGAACTGCTGGGTCGCGTAGTCGACGCACTGGGTAACCCTGTTGACGGCAAAGGTCCACTGGGCAACACCGAGACCGACGCGGTCGAGAAAGTTGCTCCAGGCGTGATCTGGCGTAAGTCGGTAGACCAGCCTGTACAGACTGGCTACAAGGCTGTCGATGCCATGATCCCTGTCGGCCGTGGCCAGCGTGAGCTGATCATCGGTGACCGTCAGATCGGTAAAACCGCTCTGGCGATCGACGCGATCATCAACCAGAAGAACAGCGGCATTTTCTGCGTCTACGTAGCAATCGGTCAGAAACAATCGACCATCGCCAACGTGGTTCGCAAGCTGGAAGAAAACGGCGCCCTGGCCAACACGATCATCGTGGCTGCCAGTGCTTCGGAATCTCCTGCGCTGCAATTCCTGGCACCGTACTCCGGTTGCACCATGGGTGAATTCTTCCGCGACCGCGGTGAAGACGCGCTGATCGTTTATGACGATCTGTCCAAGCAAGCAGTGGCTTACCGCCAGATTTCCCTGCTGCTGCGCCGTCCACCAGGCCGTGAAGCTTACCCAGGCGACGTGTTCTATCTCCACTCCCGTCTGCTGGAGCGCGCATCCCGCGTTTCGGAAGAATACGTAGAGAAGTTCACCAACGGCGCAGTGACCGGCAAAACCGGTTCCCTGACCGCACTGCCGATCATCGAAACCCAGGCTGGCGACGTTTCCGCGTTCGTTCCGACCAACGTGATTTCCATCACCGACGGTCAGATCTTCCTGGAATCGGCCATGTTCAACTCGGGCATCCGTCCTGCAGTGAACGCCGGTGTTTCGGTATCCCGTGTGGGTGGTGCCGCTCAGACCAAGATCATCAAGAAGCTGTCCGGTGGTATCCGTACCGCTCTGGCTCAGTACCGTGAACTGGCGGCATTCGCCCAGTTCGCTTCTGACCTGGACGAAGCGACCCGTAAGCAACTTGAGCATGGTCAGCGCGTTACCGAGCTGATGAAGCAGAAGCAATACGCACCAATGTCGATCGCTGACATGGCGCTGTCGCTGTATGCCGCTGAGCGTGGGTTCCTGACTGACGTTGAAATCGCCAAGATCGGCAGCTTCGAGCAAGCGCTGATTGCTTTCTTCAACCGCGATCACGCCGATTTGATGGCGAAGATCAACGTGAAAGGTGACTTCAATGACGAAATCGACGCTGGCATGAAAGCCGGTATCGAGAAGTTCAAGGCCACCCAAACCTGGTAAGCCGCAGCGGGAGCCGCAAGGCTCCCGCTTGCTAACCTGATAGGTGTTACATGGCAGGCGCAAAAGAGATTCGCAGTAAGATTGCGAGCATCAAAAGCACGCAAAAGATTACCAGCGCCATGGAAAAAGTGGCGGTCAGCAAAATGCGCAAGGCACAAATGCGCATGGCTGCTAGCCGTCCTTATGCGGAGCGTATCCGCCAGGTAATTGGGCATCTGGCCAACGCCAACCCGGAATACCGCCACCCGTTCATGATCGACCGCGAAATCAAGCGTGTTGGTTATGTCGTAGTGAGCAGTGACCGTGGTCTGTGCGGCGGCTTGAACACCAACCTGTTCAAGGCCCTGGTCAAGGACATGGCGGTAAACCGCGAAAACGGCGTCGAGATCGATCTGTGTGTCGTTGGTAGCAAGGGTGCGGCCTTTTTCCGCAACTTCGGCGGTAACGTCGTTGCAGCTATCAGCCACCTGGGTGAAGAGCCGTCGATCAATGATCTGATCGGCAGCGTCAAGGTGATGCTGGATGCCTACCTGGACGGCCGTATTGACCGCCTGTCCGTGGTGTCCAACAAGTTCATCAACACCATGACGCAACAGCCTACCGTGGAGCAGTTGATTCCACTGGTGGCAACCCCGGATCAAGACCTCAAGCACCACTGGGACTATCTCTACGAACCGGATGCCAAGGAGCTGCTCGACGGCTTGATGGTCCGTTACGTGGAGTCGCAGGTCTACCAGGCGGTGGTCGAGAACAACGCGGCTGAACAAGCTGCGCGGATGATCGCGATGAAGAACGCTACCGACAACGCCGGTGATTTGATCAGCGATTTGCAGCTGGTCTACAACAAGGCGCGTCAGGCTGCGATCACCCAAGAGATCTCGGAAATCGTCGGCGGCGCTGCCGCGGTTTAACGGTTCAAATATTCAGAGGATCCAGCTATGAGTAGCGGACGTATCGTTCAAATCATCGGCGCCGTTATCGACGTGGAATTTCCACGCGACAGCGTACCGAGCATCTACAACGCGCTGACAGTACAAAGCGCGGCCGGGACCACTCTGGAAGTTCAGCAGCAGCTGGGCGACGGCGTGGTTCGTACCATTGCGATGGGTTCCACCGAAGGCCTGAAGCGCGGTCTGGAAGTTACCGACTCTGGCGCAGCCATCTCCGTACCGGTCGGTAAAGCGACTCTGGGCCGGATCATGGACGTTCTGGGCAACCCGATCGACGAAGCTGGCCCTATCGCCACTGAAGAGCGTTGGGGCATTCACCGTCCAGCGCCTTCGTTCGCTGAACAAGCAGGCGGCAACGACCTGCTGGAAACCGGCATCAAGGTTATCGACCTGGTTTGCCCGTTCGCCAAAGGCGGTAAAGTCGGTCTGTTCGGTGGTGCCGGTGTAGGCAAAACCGTAAACATGATGGAACTGATCCGTAACATCGCCATCGAGCACAGCGGTTATTCCGTGTTCGCCGGTGTGGGTGAGCGTACTCGTGAGGGTAACGACTTCTACCACGAGATGAAGGACTCCAACGTTCTGGACAAAGTGGCACTGGTTTACGGTCAGATGAACGAGCCGCCGGGTAACCGTCTGCGCGTAGCACTGACCGGCCTGACCATGGCCGAGAAGTTCCGTGACGAAGGTAACGACGTACTGCTGTTCGTCGACAACATCTACCGTTACACCCTGGCCGGTACTGAAGTATCCGCACTGCTGGGCCGTATGCCTTCGGCAGTAGGTTACCAGCCGACCCTGGCTGAAGAGATGGGCGTTCTGCAAGAACGTATCACTTCGACCAAGGAAGGTTCGATCACTTCGATCCAAGCGGTATACGTACCTGCGGATGACTTGACCGACCCGTCGCCAGCGACCACCTTCGCCCACTTGGACGCTACCGTCGTTCTGTCCCGTGACATCGCTTCCCTGGGTATCTACCCAGCGGTCGATCCACTCGACTCGACTTCGCGCCAGCTGGACCCGAACGTAATCGGCCAGGACCACTACGACACCGCTCGCGGCGTTCAGTACGTTCTGCAGCGTTACAAAGAACTGAAGGACATCATTGCGATCCTGGGTATGGACGAGCTGTCGGAAGCCGACAAGCAGTTGGTAAACCGTGCTCGTAAGATCCAGCGCTTCTTGTCGCAGCCGTTCTTCGTGGCTGAAGTCTTCACCGGTGCATCGGGTAAATACGTTTCCCTGAAAGACACCATTGCTGGCTTCAAAGGCATCCTCAACGGTGACTACGACCACCTGCCAGAACAAGCGTTCTACATGGTTGGCGGCATCGAAGAAGCGATCGAGAAAGCCAAGAAACTGTAATCCCGGCGCCCGGCAACGGGCGCTAATTTAGGTTGAGGCAATCAGATGGCTATGACAGTCCATTGCGATATCGTCAGCGCGGAAGGAGAAATCTTTTCCGGTCTGGTCGAGATGGTGATTGCGCACGGTGCACTGGGTGATCTTGGTATCGCTCTGGGTCACGCGCCGCTGATCACTAATCTGAAGCCAGGTCCGATCCGCCTGGTCAAGCAGGGCGGGGAAGAGGAGGTGTATTACATCTCCGGTGGTTTCCTCGAGGTTCAGCCGAACATGGTCAAGGTTCTTGCCGACACCGTGCAACGTGCTGCCGACCTGGATGAAGCCTCCGCTCAGGAAGCCGTTAAGGCAGCCGAGAAGGCCTTGCATGAACGTGGCGCGGAATTCGATTACGGTTCTGCTGCCGCACGTCTGGCCGAGGCTGCAGCTCAGCTGCGCACCGTCCAGCAGATCCGCAAGAAGTTCGGCCACTAAGGCTGCACTTGTTGTGTGATTGATTAAAAAGGGTAGCCTCGGCTACCCTTTTTTCTTTTCCGATTTTTACAACCCGGTCGCAGCCGCTGACCACCCAGGATTGGTAGCCAGTCATGTCTCTTGAAATCGTTATTCTCGCTGCTGGCCAAGGCACGCGTATGCGTTCTGCTTTGCCGAAAGTTTTGCACCCGATTGCCGGCAACTCCATGCTCGGCCATGTTATCCACAGCGCCCGGCAACTTGATCCACAGCGCATTCACGTCGTGATCGGTCATGGTGCCGATGCGGTGCGCGAACGCCTGGCGGCGGATGACCTGAACTTCGTCCTGCAGGATAAACAGTTGGGTACCGGCCACGCCGTTGCTCAAGCCGTTCCGTTCATTCAGTCCGACACCGTGCTGGTGCTCTACGGTGATGTGCCGTTGATTGAGGTCGAAACACTGCAGCGCCTGCTCAAGCAGGTGGGTCCAGAGCAATTGGGCCTGCTGACCGTCGAACTGGACGATCCGACCGGTTACGGCCGCATCGTTCGTGATGGCGCTGGCAAGGTTGCCGCCATTGTCGAGCAGAAAGATGCCGATGAAGCCCAACGCCAGATCACCGAAGGCAATACCGGCATTCTGGCGCTGCCTTTTGCCCGTCTCGGCGACTGGATGAGCCGTCTCTCCAACAACAACGCCCAGGGCGAGTACTACCTGACCGACATCATTGCCATGGCAGTGAGCGATGGTCTGGTTGTGGCCACCGAGCAACCGCACGACGCCATGGAAGTGCAGGGCGCCAATGACCGCAAGCAGCTTTCCGAACTTGAGCGGCATTATCAATTGCGCGCCGGTCGTCGTTTGATGGCTCAAGGTGTGACGCTGCGCGACCCGGCTCGTTTCGATGTTCGTGGCGTAGTGACGGTCGGGCGCGACGTGCTGATCGACATCAACGTGATCCTTGAAGGCAAGGTGGTCATTGAAGATGACGTGGTGATTGGCCCGAACTGCGTGATCAAGGACAGCACCCTGCGCAAAGGCGTGGTCATCAAGGCCAACAGTCATATCGAAGGTGCCATTCTGGGTGAAGGCAGCGATGCCGGCCCGTTTGCGCGTCTGCGTCCAGGTACCGTGCTGGAAGCCCGGGCGCATGTGGGTAACTTCGTCGAGTTGAAAAATGCTCACCTGGGCGAAGGTGCCAAGGCCGGTCATCTGACTTACCTGGGCGATGCCGAAGTCGGGGCGCGCACCAACATTGGTGCCGGCACCATCACTTGCAACTACGACGGCGCCAACAAGTGGAAAACCGTGTTGGGCGAAGATGTGTTCATTGGTTCCAACAACTCGTTGGTAGCGCCTGTGGATATCCTGGCCGGTGCGACCACGGCGGCTGGCTCGACTATTACTTCGACTGTGGATAAATCCCAGTTGGCCATCGGGCGTGCTCGTCAGAAGAACATCGACGGCTGGAAGCGGCCGGAGAAGATCAAGAAGGGCTGAGTTATCCACAACTCCCTTGTAGGAGCGAGCTTGCTCGCGATGGACGTCAATGATGACGAGGTCAGTCTGAATAAAAGCAGCGCCCTTAAGTCCATCGCGAGCGAGCTCGCTCCTACACAGGGTTATCCACAGCTCTTTTTATCGCATGGTGCTTGACGAAGTTTCGCTGATAGGTTTTGATTGCTTCCGCTATCTTTCGAAACGAAACTTACCAGCTCATGTCAAAGCGCAACACACCTCAGCGTCGTCACAACATCCTCGCCTTGCTCAATCAGCAGGGCGAAGTCAGTGTGGATGAGTTGGCCAAGCGCTTCGAAACGTCGGAAGTTACGATTCGCAAGGATCTGGCGGCACTTGAAAGCAATGGCCTGTTGCTGCGTCGTTACGGCGGGGCGATCACCCTGCCTCAGGAACTGGTGGCCGACATTGGTCAGCCGGTTTCCAAATACAAACAAGCCATCGCCCGCGCCGCCGTCGCGCGAATTCGCGAGCATGCGCGCATCATTATCGACAGTGGCAGTACCACCGCTTCCATGATCCCGGAACTCGGACAGCAACCCGGTCTGGTGGTGATGACCAACTCGCTGCATGTCGCCAATGCCCTGAGCGAACTTGAGCACGAACCGGTGCTGTTGATGACCGGTGGCACCTGGGACCCGCATTCCGAGTCCTTTCAGGGGCAGGTTGCCGAGCAGGTACTGCGCTCCTACGACTTCGACCAGCTGTTTATCGGCGCTGATGGCATCGATCTGGTTCGCGGTACAACCACCTTCAACGAGCTGCTCGGGCTGAGCCGGGTCATGGCTGAAGTCGCCCGCGAAGTAGTCGTGATGGTGGAGGCCGACAAGATCGGCCGCAAGATTCCAAACCTGGAGCTGCCATGGAGCAGTGTCCATACCATTATTACCGATGAACGCCTGCCCCTTGAGGCTCGCGATCAGATTCAGGCCCGCGGCATCACTTTGATTTGCGCGGCTGTCAGTCAGGAGAAATAGCATGTGTGGAATTGTCGGCGCAGTCGCAGAACGTAACATCACCGCCATCCTCGTCGAAGGCCTGAAACGCCTCGAATACCGTGGGTATGACAGCGCTGGCGTGGCGGTCTACACCAACGATGAAAAACTCGAGCGCGTGCGTCGTCCGGGCAAGGTCAGTGAGCTGGAGCAGGCGTTGACCACCGAGCCGCTGGTCGGTCGCCTGGGCATTGCCCACACGCGCTGGGCCACCCACGGTGCGCCGTGCGAGCGCAATGCCCACCCGCATTTCTCCGGTGACCTGGCGGTGGTGCACAACGGCATCATCGAAAACCACGAAGCCCTGCGTGAACAACTCAAAGCCTTGGGCTATGTGTTCACCTCGGACACCGACACTGAAGTCATCTCCCACCTGCTGAACCACAAACTCAAGGATCTGCGCGATCTGACCGTCGCCCTCAAGGCGACCGTCAAAGAGTTGCACGGTGCTTACGGCCTGGCAGTGATCAGCGCGCAGCAACCGGATCGTCTGGTCGCAGCCCGCAGCGGCAGCCCGCTGGTAATCGGCCTGGGCCTTGGGGAAAACTTCCTGGCATCCGACCAGTTGGCCCTGCGTCAGGTTACTGACCGTTTCATGTATCTGGAAGAAGGCGATATCGCTGAAATCCGCCGCGACAGCGTGCAGATCTGGGACGTTGACGGCAAGGTCGTCGAGCGCGAAGCCGTGCAGTATCGCGACGGCGCCGAAGCCGCTGAAAAGGGCGAGTTCCGCCACTTCATGCTCAAGGAAATCCACGAGCAACCGTCCGTGGTGCAGCGCACCCTGGAAGGTCGCCTGAGCCAGAACCAGGTACTGGTACAGGCATTCGGCCCACAGGCTGCCGAACTGTTCGCCAAAGTGCGTAACGTACAGATCGTCGCGTGTGGCACCAGTTACCACGCCGGCATGGTCGCGCGTTACTGGCTCGAAGAGTTGGCCGGCATTCCTTGCCAGGTCGAAGTCGCCAGCGAATTCCGCTACCGCAAGGTGGTGGTGCAGCCGGACACCTTGTTCGTGACCATTTCTCAGTCCGGCGAAACCGCCGACACCCTGGCCGCGCTGCGCAACGCCAAGGAACTGGGCTTCCTGGCCAGCCTGGCGATCTGCAACGTCGGCATCAGCTCCTTGGTGCGTGAGTCCGATCTGACCCTGTTGACCCAGGCCGGACGCGAAATCGGTGTGGCTTCGACCAAAGCCTTCACCACGCAATTGGTTGGCCTGTTGTTGCTGACGCTTTCCCTGGGTCAGGTTCGTGGCACCTTGGCCAAAGGTGTCGAAGCGACGTTGGTCGAAGAGTTGCGTCGTTTGCCGACCCGTCTGGGCGAGGCGCTGGCCATGGACAGCACCGTGGAAAAAATCTCCGAGCTGTTCGCCGAGAAACACCACACGCTGTTCCTCGGCCGTGGCGCGCAGTTCCCGGTCGCGATGGAAGGGGCACTCAAGCTCAAGGAAATCTCCTACATCCACGCTGAAGCCTATCCGGCCGGCGAGCTGAAACACGGCCCGTTGGCGCTTGTGGATAACGACATGCCAGTGGTGACCGTGGCGCCGAACAACGAACTGCTGGAGAAGTTGAAGTCCAACCTTCAGGAAGTCCGCGCCCGCGGTGGCCAGTTGATCGTCTTCGCTGACGAGAAGGCCGGCATGACCAACGGTGAAGGCACTCACGTTGTGCACATGCCGCACATCCACGACATCCTGTCGCCGATTCTCTACACCATCCCGCTGCAACTGCTGTCGTACTACGTTGCCGTACTCAAGGGCACCGACGTTGACCAGCCGCGCAACCTGGCGAAGTCGGTCACTGTGGAATAAGTTATCCACAGGTGAAAAACCCCCTTCTCAGGGGGTTTTTCTGTTTCTAGGCGGTCGTAATTCGACGCTCCCGCCGCATGTCCAGCAGATGGACCATGACACAGGCGTACAAGGTCACCAGTATGAACAGGCCCATGCGGATGGCGAAGGCGGTGTAGACGTCCTTGCCCGCTGCACTGTCCTGTACCGATTGGCCGAGCAGAATGATCAGGGTCGCCAGGCTGTTGAGCCAGAAACTCGGTGGTTGTCGAGTCATGGCCACACCGTAGAGTTTTCTGGCCACCAGCAAACCGAACAGCAGCATCCACAGAAAGAACATCCACAGGTTGACGAACAGGCTGAGTGCGCACCAGAAAAGAATTGCCATCAGGCCACCGAGCAGGGTCGAGCCGAGCAACTCCTGGCCGGCGGTGCGGGCACTGGTCGCGCAGCTTTGTTGGCCGAGGCTGACGGCTTTCATGATGATCGGCAGGTAGCTGGCCGGGTCGATCATGGCCAGCAGGAAAGTCGGCAGTACCACCAGCGTGGCACGTAGCGCCAGCCAACTGCTTTCGGTTGGAGTAAGGCTCGGGCCGGGTTTGGCCGCGGGGGCACTGGCGGGGTCGGGAAACAGCCAATGGCTTATGGTCAGCGTGGTGACGGCAAGGAACAGCCCCTTGACCAGGGCCACGATCACCTCAAGCGCCAGGGCGAATTCAGCGGTTCCGGCCGAACTGATCAAGGTCAGGCCCACCACCAGAAACGTCGCCACCAGCGGGTTGCCGCCGCGCAAGCCATAACCGAAGGCCAGGAACAGGCATAGCCCTACCAGCAGCACACCGCTGAACGGGTAGTAACGCAGCAGGGGAATGAGCAACAGGCCGGTCCCGGTGGTCAGCATAAGGATCAGGATCAGGCCCAGGCTGGCCTTGAACGGCAATGGTCGGTTCATCGCTGCCAGCATCATCAGCGCCAGCATCGGAGAGAGGAACGGGATGGGCAGGGCCAGACCAAAGCTCGCCGCCAGGCACAGCGCCGTGCCGAAGCTCAGGCGCAGGGCGCGCTGAACCCGGGGCGGGCGCTCAATACGCATAGGACATCCAGCTCATCAGGCGCAGGAACAGGCGACCCAGGATATTCAGTGGGTTACTTTCACTCGGAAATGCCATGACTTCGGCCTGCCCGCCGGACCGGATGCCTTGCGGGCTGGTCAACTCACCGGGCTCGAACTCGATGATCACCGGAAAGCGCTGGGCAGGGCGTAGCCAGTCGCGGCTGTTCTCCACTTTCGGCAGGCTGCCCGGCTGGGTGGTCTGGCCGATATCGACGCCATAGCCGACGCTGCGCACATGGCCTTTGAAAATTCTCCCCGGCAGGGCGTCGAGGACGATGGACACTGGCGTCCCGGGCTGGACACTTCCCAGATTGTTTTCGGTCATGTCGGCGCTGATCCACACATCGTGGATGGCGATCAGGGTCATCACCGGCGCACCGGCGGAAGCAAACTGGCCGACATCGGTGCGCAGATCGGTGATCAGGCCGGCCGAGCGCGCGTGGACCTTCGTATTGCTCAAGTCCAGCTCGGCTTTTTCAAGGTTGCTGGCGGCACTGAGCAACTGGGCGTTTTCGTCTTCGTTACCGCCCTGTTGTTCGCGCGCACGTTGCACTTCGGCCTTGGCCGCGGCGACCTGGCTGATGGATTCTTCCAGGGTGGCGCGGGATATCTCTAGGCGTCGCAGCGAGATGGTGCCCGGGTCTTCTCTGTACAGGCGTTCAAGCCGCTGGATGTCCTGGCGTGCCTTGAGCTCGTTGGCCTGGGATGCACGCAGTGATGCTTGCTTGGAGTCGACACCGGCGGTGTTGGCGCCCACCTGGCGACGGGTCGACTCAAGGTCGGCGCGAGCGCGATCGACGGCAATCTGGTACTGCTCCGGGTTGACTTCAAACAGCAATTCGCCAGCCTTTACGTCCTGGTTGTTGCGTACATGCACCTTGGTCACCCGGCCGGATACCTCGGCGGCCACCGGTACAATGAAGGCCTGCACCCGTGCCTGTTGCGTGTAGGGGGTGTAACGGTCGGCCATCAGGTACCAGACCAGACTCAGGATGATCAGCAGCACCACCCAGTTGATCGCTTTTTTCGCAGGGTCGGCGGCAGGTGTCGGGGCTTTCTCGGCGGCCGGTTGTTGGCTGTCAGTCATTGGCACTTTCCTTCGGTTCGTCGAGCAGATCGCCCCAATCGGTCCGTTCTTGCATTTGTTTGCGGGTGGCCGGGTCGATCATCGGCTGGTCGCTGTACCAGCCTCCGCCCAGAGCCTTGTATAGGGCGATCAGGCTGTTGACCGCGGTGCCACGGTTGACCAGGTAGATATCCTGTTGGGCAAACAGAGCCCGCTGGGCATCCAGCACGCGCTGGAAATCGGAATAGCCTTCGCGGTATTGGGCATTGGCCAGGGTCACCGAACGTTCGGCGGCCACCGATGCATCGCTGAGGATCCGGTCGCGCTCCAGTGCCTTGATCAAGCCGGTCGCGGCGTCGTCCGCCTCGCGTGCCGCCTGGCGCACGCTGTCCTGGTAGATAACGATCAGTTGCTGCAAGCGCGCATCCTGCACGCGGACGTTGTTGGTGATCCGGCCGTGGTCGAAGATGTCCCAGCGCAAACTGGGGCCGGCCACCATGTCCAGGGTGTTGGATGCACCGCTGAGTGAGCTGGCAGACCAGACGATGCTGCCCAGCAGGCTGATGGAGGGGTACAGGTCAGTCTCGGCCACACCGATCAACGCCGACTGCGCCGCCACTTGCAACTCGGCAGCACGAACATCGGGGCGCCGCACCAGCAGGTTGGCCGGCACATCCTGCAAGATCGCAGTATCGAGCAGCGGCACTAAGCCGGTGTTGCGATTGAGGTCAGGGATCGAGCCGGGTGGCTGGCCGATCAGGGTGGACAACGCATTGCGCAAGCTCGCCACCTGGCTCTCGAAATCCGGGATGGTACTGAGGGTGCCCAGGTACTGGGTCTTGGCTTGTTGCAGATCAAGTTCGGCTTCGGCCCCGCTGTTGAACAGGCGCTCGGTGATCTCGTAGCTGCGTTTTTGCAATTTGGCGTTACTGCGGGCGATGGCCAGGCGCGCCTCGGCGGTTCGCAAGGCGTAGTAGTTTTGCGCCAGTTGCGCGTGCAACAGCACCAAGGCATTTTCATAGTTGGCCTGGGCGGCAAACCAGGATGCGTCCGCCGACTCGATGGCACGGCTGAAACGCCCCCAGAAATCCAGCTCCCAGCCGATATCGAAACCGGCGCTGTATTGCCAGAAATGCGTGTCCTGAGGGTTGGCGCCGCCCGATTGTCGACGGTTCAGGTACAGGCTGTCGGCGCTGGCCTGCTGCAATTGCGGGTAGCGTCCACTCAGGGCGATACCCAATTGCGCCCGGGACTCCATGACCCGCAGGCCAGCGAGGTGCAGGTCGGCGTTGTGGGCATCGGCTTCGGCCATCAAATGGTCCAGCACCGGGTCGTTGAACACGCGCCACCATTGGCGGCTGTCAGGTTGCGCGTGTTGTTGGCCGGCGACCTCCAGGGCCGGGCTGTTCCAGTGGTCGACCCAGGGCTGGGCCGGCGACTGGAAATCCGGGCCCAGTTGTACACAGCCCCCCAGGACGACGGTGCCACAGAGCAGAAGCCGGCTGATGCGAGCAGGGCGTGGCATCAAGCGCAAACTCCTCAGACAGGACGCTGATCGTTCAACGCCTCGATCTCGGGTGTCTCATTCATTAGCTCGGCAGACGGTTGGTCCTGGACCCATTGCCAGAACAATTGGTAGCCCACCGCCAGCGCCACCGGCCCGATGAACAAACCGATGAAGCCGCCGCTTACCATGCCGCCCAGGGCGCCAATCAGAATCACCGGCATCGGAACATCGACGCCACGACCCAGCATCAACGGTTTGAGGACGTTGTCGGCCATCCCGGCAATCAGGCTGTAGATGCCAAACACGACGGTGGCCAGGCTGGTCCCTTCGGTGGCGAAGACAAAAGCGATCACCGGAAGGGTCACCAGCAGTACCGGCAATTGCATGATCCCCATCAACAGCGCCACCATGGCCAGTAGCCCGGCACCGGGGACACCCATGAGCACGAAGCCCACGCCGACCAGCAACATCTGAATGAACGCGATGCCCACTACGCCCTGGGCGACTGCGCGGATGGTTGCAGTGCAGAGCACGGTAATGCGTGGCCCACGCTCTGGTCCGGAAAGACGCGAGGTGATGGCCAGGGCGCTTCTTTCGCCGTTTTCGCCATAGGCCATGAACACGCCGGCAATGATCAGGGCGCCGATGAACAACAGAAAGCCCACGCCAACATCGGCCATTTTGCCCAACAAGGTCAGGCCGACGGACTTGATATAAGGCATCAGCTTCATGAGCACGCTGCTCATGTCGGTGGCGGCCTGCATCCAGT
The DNA here is from genome assembly GCF_050434585.1 of Pseudomonas sp. 2725. Lineage (NCBI taxonomy): Bacteria > Pseudomonadati > Pseudomonadota > Gammaproteobacteria > Pseudomonadales > Pseudomonadaceae > Pseudomonas > Pseudomonas sp. 2725. The sequence goes on from NZ_JBNDIV010000006.1 coordinate 130,096, forward strand.
AGCCATAGAGCGGCTCGCCTATGAGCGGCAGGGAAGCGATTTTTTCGCTGGGGAGCGGAATCTGCAACGTATCGGACTTGAGAACCGCCAGGGTGCCCTGGACCGATTCACTGATCGAGGTGCCCAGCAGGTAGATCGGTACCATCAGCAAAGCCAGGGCGACCACCACGATCAGGGTGGCGGCACGACCGTCCTTGTTGACCAGCTTGCGCTTGATGAGCGCATGCAGTGGATACAGGGTGATGGCCAGAATCATTGCCCAGAGCATCAGGTTGAGGAAGGGGTGGAAGATCTGGAAGCAGAACAGTACCAGCACCGTAATCAACCCGGCGCGAATCAGTACATCGAGCAAACCACCGGACAGTGCTCTAGCGGAAATGTTAGTGCGCAACATTGTCGAACTCCTTGCTGTGTCACACAGGTTAGCCAGGCCGTTGAAGTTCAACTCTTCCCTACTAAGTGAATCCATAAAGCAGGATCGACGGGCAGCCGTCAAAGCGTTAAAAACCGATAACGCCTTACTTTAAGTAGAGAAAACTTCAATGAGGTACCTACCAAAAACCCAATAGGTAACAGGTGGTTTGTAGTATAGGAGCAGTCGTATATTCCGCCTGTTTATACAGGCTGGAATCCTGCTGCAGTTGATGGAGTCCGCTGCGAGCCCTTGACTGAAGCGGTTTGGAAGCTGAGCCAATGGCTCCTTTTTCTCTACCGGGCATTTGCCGTTGCAGCGGGCTGATCAGAATAATTGCCAACAGTCGCACCCCTCGCAAGAAAATAATCGTCATTAATTATCAATAATCCCCGGTCCGCTTTTTGAGGTTTGTGACACGCTTGGTTTTTACGGTGCAGGCGCTACAGTGCAGTAGCCCATTGATTTACCTGATGGTCTGGCGCCCAACTATGTTGTTGAACATTTGCGCTTAACATTCCGGCCTTCGGTTGCGGTTTATCTATCTGAAATGAGGACAGTCCCATGGACCGCTTCCAGGAAATGCAGGTCTTCGCTGCTGTCGCCAAGGAGCAGGGTTTTTCGGCGGCGGCGCGGGGTTTGGGTCTGTCGGCGGCCAGCGTCACCCGAGCGGTCGCGGCGCTGGAGAAGCGAATAGGCACACAACTGCTCACGCGTACGACGCGCAGCGTTTATTTGAGCGAGGCTGGTCAGCGATATCTGGAGGATTGTCGGAGAATTCTCGCCGAGGTGCAGGAAGCCGAGGACTCGGCAGCGGGCAGCCATATCCATCCCCGTGGGCAACTGACCATCACCGCACCGGTCTTGTTTGGCGAGCTGTTTGTCACGCCGTTGATGGTGAATTATCTGACGCAATTCCCCGAGGTCTGCATCAACGCGCTGTTGGTGGACCGGGTGGTGAGCGTGGTCGAGGAGGGCGTCGATGTGGCCATCCGCATTGGCGAACTCCCTGACAGCAACCAGCATGCGATCCGCGTGGGGGACGTGCGGCGGGTGATCTGCGCCTCGCCACAGTTTCTCGCCAGCCATGGTCGGCCCCGACATCCCCGGGAACTGGCCCAGGCGCCAATCATTGCGACATCGGCCATAGGCCAGTTGCGGAGTTGGCCATTCATCGAAGACGGCGAAACCTTGAGCGTGCGGGCTGAACCGCGACTGGTGGTGACGGCGAATCAGGCAGCCATCACGGCGGCCAGTTTGGGGTTAGGCTTCACGCGGGTGCTGTCTTATCAAGTCGCGAACAAGGTGGCTGCCGGAGAGCTGGAAATCATTCTGGCGGACTTCGAACTGCCGCCGTTGCCCATCCATGTGGTCTATCAGGGCGGACGTAAAGCACCGGCCCGGGTGCGCAGTTTTGTTGATTTCGCGGTGAACACGCTGCGCGAGCATCCGGCGCTCAGGCGTTGAGTTATTTCATCCGGTGAAATAATTGATTGCGTTTGCTGGTGATTCTGTTGTTTTGGTCGAGGGTAGAAGATACGACCCATCTCTCCCCTGAACAGCACCACTCACCCGAGGTGTCGACCATGCAAGCGATCAAACTCTACAACTTCCCACGTTCCGGCCACGCTCATCGTGTCGAATTGATGCTGTCCCTGCTGAAACTGCCGACCGAATTGATCTTCGTTGACCTCGCCAAAGGCGAACACAAGCAACCGGCGTTCCTCGCGCTCAATGCTTTCGGTCAGGTGCCGGTGATTGATGATCAGGGCGTGGTGTTGGCCGATTCCAACGCGATTCTGGTTTACCTGGCGCAAAAGTACGGCAACGGTCGCTGGCTACCGGCTGATCCGGTAGGGGCCGCCAAGGTCCAACGCTGGTTGTCGGTGGCTGCCGGTCCGATTGCCTTCGGCCCTGCCCGGGCAAGATTGATTACTGTGTTCGGCGCGCCTTACAACGCTGCAGAAGTGATTGCCTATGCCCATACCGTACTCAAGGTAATCGATCACGAATTGGCCGATACGCCGTATCTTGCCGGCACTGATCCGACGATTGCCGACGTCGCCGCCTACAGCTACATCGCCCATGCGCCTGAGGGCAATGTGTCGCTGGACGAGTACACCAACATTCGTGCCTGGCTGGCCCGCATCGAAGCCTTGCCGGGTTTTGTCGGCATGCCGCGCACCGTCGCCGGCCTGCAAAAAACCGCCTGATGCTGGTGGCCCGGTGTTGCCGGGCCGCCCCGTTCTGCGCCACAGGCGCAAGGGAGCAGCCGTATGGACCGTTCACCCTGGCATGCCGGCGAGAAACAATTGCAGGCGCATGTGGGCGTTGCCGAACGAATGGAGGCGTTCGGTCGTAAGGTGATTCGCAGCGAGATGCCGGACCAGCACCGCACCTTCTATCAACAATTGCCGTTCATGCTGTACGCAGCGGTGGATGCCGACGGTCATCCCTGGGCCAGTGTCCTTGAAGGCCAGCCCGGTTTCGCACACTCGCCAGAACCTGGTTTGCTGCAATTTCGCAGTCTGCCGGCCTTTGATGATCCCGCGCAGTTGAGCGAAGGCTCGGCCATCGGACTGCTGGGCATCGAGTTGCACACCCGCCGCCGCAACCGCATCAATGGGCATGTCAGTGCCATGACCATGGATGGTTTCGCGGTGACGGTGGACCAGTCCTTCGGCAATTGCCCGCAGTACATTCAGTTGCGCCAGTTTCGCTCGGTGCCGCTGACCTATCCTGCGACCCGTGCCGCCCAGCATTTCGGCGAACTGGATGACGCGAGCAAAGCCATGATCGCCGAGGCGGACACCTTTTTCGTTGCCAGTTATGTGGACGTCGACGGTGAACGTTCGGTGGATGTTTCTCACCGCGGCGGTCAGGCCGGTTTCGTACAGGTGGAAGGCAATCGCCTGACCATTCCGGATTTCGCCGGCAACCTGCATTTCAACACCTTGGGCAACCTGCTGCTCAATCCCCGGGCCGGGTTGTTGTTCATCGATTTCAATACCGGTGATTTGCTGCAACTCAGTGGGCGCACCGAAATCATCCTGGACGGTCCTCAGGTCGAGGCGTTCCAGGGGGCCGAGCGCCTGTGGACGATCGATGTCGAGCAAGTGGTACGTCGTCCGGCTGCCCTGTCGTTGCGCTGGCGCTTCGACGGCGTTTCACCCACCAGTTTGCTCACCGGTACCTGGGAGCAGGCCAAGGCGCGTTTGCAGGCCAAGGCCCTGGGCGATCAGTGGCGGCCGTTGCGGGTGACGCGGATTGAAGCGCAAAGCCACAGCATTCGCTCGCTTTACCTGGAGCCCGCCGACGGAGCGGGGTTGCCACTGTTCCAGGCCGGGCAGCATTTGCCTTTGCGCTTCAACATTGATGGCGATGTGCATATCCGCACGTACAGTTTATCGAGCGCACCGTCCGATGATTTTTTCCGCATCAGCGTGAAGCGTGACGGACGGGTGTCTACGCATTTGCATGAGCAGATTCGTGTCGGCGACCTGCTGGAGGCGCGGGCGCCGCAAGGGCATCTCACCGTGGCGCCCCATGAGCGTCGACCCTTGGTGTTGTTGGCGGCCGGGGTCGGCATCACGCCGCTGTTATCGATGCTGCGGGAAGTGGTTTACCAAGGGTTACGCACCCGCCGTATCCGGCCGATATGGTTCATCCAGAGTTCGCGCACGCTGGCTGACCAGCCATTTCGCCGCGAACTGGATCGCTTGCTCGAGGATGCCGGTGACGCGGTGCGGGTAGTGCGTTTGCTCAGTCAACCGGAAGCCGAGGCGATACAAGGAGAGGACTTCGACCTCAGTGGACGGATCGACGTCGCGCTGCTCAAGGATCTGCTGACAGTCGAGGACTACGATCAGCCGGATTTTGTGGTCTGCGGTCCCGGGAGTTTTACCCAGGCGTTGTACGACGGCTTGCGCGAGTTGGACATTCGCGATTCGCGGATTCACGCCGAAACCTTCGGCCCGTCCACCTTGCGCCGGCGACCGGACCCCGATGCGGTGGTCATCGAACAACCGCCAGCCGCCACCACGTCCGTGCCCGTGGTGTTCCAGCGTTCGGCCAAGGAGGCGCGCTGGCAGCCAGACGGCGGCAGTTTGCTGGAGTTGGCGGAAAGCCGTGGCCTGCGCCCGGAATTCAGTTGTCGCGGCGGCTCCTGCGGCACCTGCAAAACGCGCTTGATCAGCGGTCAGGTGCATTACCCACTGCCGCCAGCGGAGGTGCCGGATGATGGACAGGTGCTGATTTGCTGTGCGATTCCGGCGCAGGGCGCGCAACCGCTGGTACTCGATATCTGAATATCATTTCAGGCGAACATTGCCCGCCGGTCGATGGCTGGGTAGGGTAGTGAGCAGAACGAAAAAGGGCCGCAGAGGCCCTTTCTGCATTTCAGGAACAGGCGTTTCAATGGTTTTTTTCACTCGCTCGATGGTCTTGCTGATGGCGCTGGCGCTCACCACCGGTTGCGAAAGACAGGATGCACCGCCGCTGGATCAACAGCTTTACGTCTGGCAGCGGCAGTGGACGCCGGCCCACGACGCTGCCCTCAGGGATAGCCGCGCCGACTTTTCGACGTTGCGGGTGCTGGCCTTGCAGGCCTTTCCAAACGCGGGCTGGAGTCGGGCCCGGATTGACCCGGCACTGCTCAAGCGCGATGGCCGGCCGGTGATTGCGGTGATTCGCCTGGATGGGCAGCTCAAGGCGCTGGATCAGGATGAGATCACAGCGCAAATCCGGCAGGTGATCGGCGACTGGCAGGGACAGGGGCTGAACCTCGCCGGGGTGGAAATCGACCACGATGCCGGTAATGCCCGACTACCGGCCTACCGCCAATTTCTCGCGCAGTTGCGCGGAGCATTGCCGACTTCGCTGGTACTGAGCATCACCGCGTTGCCATCCTGGCTCGACAGCCGCGAACTGCCGGCGCTGTTATCCACAGTCGACAGCAGTGTGTTGCAGGTGCACGCGGTGAGCGATCCGCGTCGTGGCTTGTTCGATGCGGATCAGGCTCGGCAATGGGCGAAGGCCTGGAGCCGTATCACGACGAAACCGTTCTATCTGGCGCTGCCGGCCTATGGCGTGGCGTTGCTGCCCTCGGCGGGTGGCGCGCCCGTTGTGGAAAGCGAAGTGACGGTGGAGCGTGAAGGACTGCGTCGGGAATTACTTGCCGACCCTCAGTCATTGCACACCCTCGGCACCGAGTTGCGTGCCGATCCACCGAAACATCTGGCGGGCCTGATCTGGTTTCGCCTGCCATTGGCCAACGACCGTCGGGCCTGGAGCTTGACCACTTTGCTCGCCGTGGCGCGTGGTGATGTCCTCGACAGTCAATTGAAACTGAAACTCTCGGCCGACAATGGCCTCTATGACATCGGCATCAGCAACCAGGGCAATCTCGACAGCGCCTGGCCCGAACGCCTGACACTGGCGGTCAGCGGTTGTGAGGGGGCCGATGCCTTGGCCGGTTACGCGTTGCAACAGCGTCCGGATCTGCTTACCTTCACCCGCCTGCGTGATGGCCGAATACCGGCCGGCGGGCAGCGTGCCGTTGGTTGGGCTCGCTGCGCACACATTGATCAAGGAGGTTCGAATGTTCACCCGTAACTGGCCGCGTCATTTGCTTTGCCTGAGCCTCAGCCTGCCGCTGGGTTCGGCACTGGCCTGCGGCCCGGACTTCCCCATGCGCCTGCTGGATAACCGCGGCCAGTCGCTGGCGGAACTGCCGGAAGGCAACTTCAGCTTCGAAATCAGCCGCCTCGGCCACGCCATCAACGGGTTGAAGAACGTCACCGCTGGCGTTGACTACACGGATGTACCTGACGCTGTAGCGCTGCGCGATCAAGCCGAGCAGGCGGGACTTTCCGCCGAGCAACAGGTGCTGGTGAAACACTTGCGCAGCCTGACCGATGCCCGCCAGGTTGAAAGCGAGGGCGCGCAACTGCCGCCTGAGCTCAGGTTGTACCTGGCCGGCGCTGTGGCATTTGCCGCGGGTGATCCTGCCTTGGCCGCCGGGTATTTCAAGAAAGTGCTGGCCCTGCCCGCAGAGCAACGGGCCTCGCGCAGTACCTGGGCGGCTTACTCGTTGGGTCGAGCGTTGTTCGTCATGAGCGCCGAAGCCAATGCGGCTCCGGATCTGCTCGAACAATCCCGCGACGCCTTCGAGCAAACCCGGCAACTGAGCATCGACGGCTTCAGTGATCCACTGGAACTGGGTGTCGCGAGCCTCGGTGAAGAAGCCCGGGTGGTGCGCACCGCTGGCGACTGGAACCGCGCCATCGAGTTGTACGCCACGCAGAATCTGCACGGCTCCGCGGTGGGCTACACCTCGTTGAAGCTGTTGATGGCGGACCTGATGACGCTGCCGGATGATCAAGTGGCCGAATTGCTCAAGGGCCAGCCAGTGCAGCAATTGGTGACAGCATCGCTGATCAGTCGGTTGGGGTGGTCGTTCGGTGATCAACCGCCCAACGAACAGAAAATGATCAAGCTGCTGCAAAACAGTACCCGTGGCAGTCTCGAAAACGCCGACCGCCTGGCGGCGATGAATTATCAACAGGGTGATTACGCCAGCGCCAAGGCTTTCCTCGAACAGGCTGGCGATGGTGGGTTGGCCTGGTGGTTGCGGGCGAAACTGGCGGTGCGCGAGGGCGATAAGAGCGCGGCCGCCGCAGCCTATGCCAAAGCGGCGCAGGCCTTCCCGCAGAATGAATCCTGGGGCGAGCGCCGCACACCGGACTTCGATTACGAAACGCTCCAGCCCAAATGCCGGGTCGAGGGTGAAAGTGCGATCCTGGCCCTGCAACGCGGGGATTACCTGCAAGCCTTCGATCAGCTGTATCGCAGCCAGAGCATCTACTGGTTCGACGCCGCCACCGTTGCCGAGCGCGTGTTGACCCTCGAAGAACTCAAGCACTACGTAGACACTCAAGTGCCGGCCCCGCCGCTGCTCAGCCAACAGGACCGCGACAACTACGTGCCCTTGCCGGTGGCGGCGAGCCTGCGCAATCTGCTGGGCCGTCGGCTGTTGCGCGAGGGACATTACGAGCAGGCGCCGGCGTACTTCGACAATGACGGCTTGCGGCACAAGGCAAAGCTGTATAGCGAGCAACGTCTGGCGGCTGATTCAGCCTGGTGGCCGACCCGTCGCGCCGCTGCTCTGTTCAATGCGGCCTGGACGGCACGCGAGTGGGGCATGGACATTCTGGGCTATGAAATGGCGCCGGATTACGCCACGTTCGGCGGTAACTACATTCTCGAAAACACCGAACTCAAGGTCGGTCCTTTGGTGGCCGAGGACGAAGTGAAGCGCCAGCAGGCCAGCGCTGCCCAGCCTGATCAGCGTTATCACTATCGCTTCGTGGCCACCGCGCTGGCGAGCAAGGCGGCGGATAACTTGCCTCACACCAGTCAGGCGTTTGCGGCGGTGCTGTGCGAGGCGTCGGGGTGGAACAGCAGCCTCGAAGAGCAAAGTGCGATATATCAGCGTTATGTCAAAGAAGGGCCTTACGTGGAATGGGCCGCCGATTTCGGCCACCAGTGCCCGTACCCCGACTTCGAAAACGCCGACAAACGCTACGTGACCCAAGTGACCGACGCTGCGCGTTCGGCCTTGCGACCGTACAAGATGCCTTTACAGGTTGGTAGCGTAGTGGTGTTCGCGGCAGCGGCGCTGTTGATGTTCAAACGCCGCCGCCGCAAGGCGCAGTGAGGTTCAAGCCTGTTGCACAAAGGTCAGCCGCACAGCGAAACCGATCAACAGGCTGCCGAACAACCATTGTTGCAGGCGCTGGGCTGAGGGGCTGCTTTGCAGCCAACGGCCGAGTGCGGCGCCGACCAGGGCGTATGCGCTGTCGAACAGCAACCCGACACTAACCAGCACCACGCCCAAGGTCGCAAATTGCCCGAGCACCGGCCCAGACTGTGGGTCGATGAATTGCGGTAGCAGCACCGAGCAGAACAGCAGTGCCTTGGGATTGAGCAGGTTGGTCAGCAGTCCGCGTCGGATGGCTGCGCCCCAGCGCGGTTTTTCGCCGGTTGTGTCGGCGCTGGTGAGGCTCGGCAGCATCGTGGTTCGCAGGCACTGAATGCCGATCCACAGCAGGTACGCGGCACCGGCCAGGCGTACCACGTCGAAGGTCCAGGGTGCTGCCTTGAACAGTGCCGCCAGCCCCAGCGCCGCCAATGCCACATGGCAACCCCGGGCAATGCCCAGGCCCACGGCCGTGGCCAGCGCAGCGCCTTTGCCTTGGCGGGCACCGGTCTGCAACAGCAGGATCATGTCGGGCCCCGGCAACAGGTAGACCACCGCTAGTGCCATGAAAAACAGCCAGAGACCTTGCATGTTGCACCCCATTCGTTGTCGATTTGGTCGTGCCAGTCTAGGGCTGAAGGGCGGGGCAGGTGCTTGCGTTGTCAGCTTCTATCGGGTCATGTATTGGCATAATCTGCCACTTAATCAAGATTGAACCATCAGGATCTGCCAAACCATGAAACTCGACGCCTACGACCGCAAGATTCTCGCCGCACTGCAACGGGATGGCCGCTTGAGCAATGTGCAACTGGCAGACGAGATCGGCCTGTCGGCATCGCCTTGCTTGCGCCGGGTTCGGATGCTTGAAGAGGCGGGGGTGATTCGCGGCTACCAGGCCAATCTGGATCGCGACGAAGTGGGGTTGGGGCTGACGGTGTTTGTCGGGGTCAAGGTCGAGCGTCATAACGATGAGCAAGCAGAAGCCTTCCGCCTGGCGGTGACGGCATTGCCGGAGGTGATTTCGGCGTTTCTGGTGTCGGGAGAGTCGGATTTTCTGCTGCAGGTAGTGGTGCCGGACTTGCGTGCCTATGACCGGTTTCTCACCGGGCGTTTGCTGAAGTTGCCGGGTGTGAGCGACATCCGCAGCAACTTTGCGATTCACACGGTGAAGGCGCCGGGGGCGTTGCCGTTGGAGCATTTGCCGCTGTAGACCGAGTTGCCTGCCATCGCGAGCAAGCTCGCTCCCACAGGTACAGCGCAAACCATGTGGGAGCGAGCCTGCTCGCGAAGGCGATCGATCTGTCACCCAAGTCCTCTGGGTCTTACATCTGCGTCGCCATCCCCTCCACATTCATCGCCGCCTGGCGCAAGGCCTCGGAGCGAGTCGGGTGTGGATGGCAGGTCAGGGCGATGTCCTCGGCCGAGGCGCTGAACTCCATGGCCACGCAATACTCGCCAATCATTTCACTGACGCTCGGACCAACCAGATGCACGCCGAGGACTTCGTCCGTGCGTTCATCGGCCAGCACTTTGGCGAAGCCTTCGGTCTCGTGGTTGATCTTCGCCCGGCTGTTGGCGGTAAAGGGAAACTTGCCGACCTTGTACGCCCGACCTTCAGCCTTGAGCTGCTCTTCGGTTTTGCCGACGCTGGCCAGCTCCGGTTTGGTGTAGACCACACTGGGGATCAGGTTGTAATTGACCTCGCCAGCCTTGCCGACCATCTGCTCGACGCAGGCCATGGCTTCGTCCTCGGCCTTGTGGGCGAGCATGGGGCCGGAGGTCACGTCACCAATCACCCAGATCCCGGCGGCTTCGGTGCGATGTCCTTTGTTGGCGAGCATGCCGTGCTTGTCCGTGGCGAGGCCGACGTTCTCCAGGCCCAGGCCCTGTGTATAAGGTCGGCGCCCGATGGCCACCAATACGTAATCCGCTTCCAGTAGCTCGGCGGCACCGCCTGCGGCAGGCTCGATGCTGAGCTGCACGCCGGTGGCGGAGGAGGTGGCGCTGGTCACTTTTGAACTCAATTTGAAACTCAAGCCTTGTTTGCTCAGGGAGCGCTGCAGGGTTTTGCCGGCTTCGATGTCCACACCGGGGCAGATCCGGTCGAGAAACTCGACCACCGTTACCTGTGCCCCAAGGCGTCGCCAGACCGAACCCAGCTCCAGGCCGATCACGCCAGCGCCGATCACCACCAGATGCTTGGGCACCTCGGTCAGCGCCAGGGCACCGGTGGAGTCGAGGATGCGTTTGTTATCGATATCCACGCCGGGCAGGGGAGTGGGCTCGGAACCGGTGGCGATGATGATGTCCCTGGCACTTAGTTCGGTCTTGCCGCCGGCGCTATCGGTCACCGTGACTTTGCCCGGCCCGTCGATGTGGCCCCATCCTCTGATCCAGTCGACCTTGTTCTTACGGAAAAGAAACTCGATGCCTTTGGTCAGCCCGGTAACGCTTTCATCCTTTTGCTTCATCATCTGGTTGAGGTTGAGCACGGGTTTGACTTCGATCCCCAGATTGGCGAATTCCGCGCCCGTGGCCGCGTCGTACAGTTCGGAGGCATGCAGCAACGCCTTGGATGGCATGCAACCGACGTTCAGGCAGGTGCCGCCAAGTGTGGCGCGTCCTTCCACGCAGGCAGCTTTCAGACCCAGTTGTCCGGCGCGGATCGCCGCGTTGTAACCGCCGGGGCCACCGCCGAGTATCACGACGTCATAAGTGCTCATGGATGTACTCCTGGATCGAATGGGGAAGGGATGGGTAAAAGTAGTTCCTGAGTAAAATTACGAACGTAATATGTGCGTTCTGCCGCATTTCGGTCAAGGCTTCAGCCAAGCGACAGGTTGGGCATCTTTAGATAGCGCGCTCGAGTACGAAAATTTCACCATTTTCGTTATATCGTAACGAATTGCCATGCAAGCGAAGACACTCTGGGGTGGTATGCAAGTCGATCTCGATGTTGATGAAACGCCGTTAGCCGGGTTGCCGCGCTTTCAGCAGGCGTTCATTCAAGGGCGGCGTTTGCGCCAGTTCGCCATCGGTGCGGGCGTGCTCGCGACGGTAGGTGTGCTGCTGGCGTTTTTTGCCGGGCTGTTTGCATCGCAAACACTGTGGCCGGCGTTGCTGCTGAACCTGAGCGCGGCGTCTGTGGTGTTGATGGCCGGTTTGCAATCGGCCTGGTGGGTGGCCCAGTGGCGTGCTCGCGCCATGAACCCCGTGGGGAAGGTGATTGCTGTCGACGAATCTGTCGCGCCTTCGGGGTGGTATGAGCGTTTGCTGGACCGGATCAGCCTGCAATCGCAGCACCTGCTTGGGCAAATCGGCGCGCCAACGCTGTGGCTTGTTAGCTGGGCATTGTTGGCGGTATTGGGCGTCGAACAGGCCTGGAACCTCACATTGCCCCCGGCAGCACTGGGGCTGGCAGCCAATGTCGGGGCAGCGTGCTTCTTGCTGTTGGCGTTCGGCCTGTTGGTGATGGAGCGTCATCTGGCGCAGGAAAACACCGCGCAATGGCCTGAAGCCGCCACGTTGGCGCAATTGATCCGTGTGGCGATCATCAGCCTGGCGCTCGGTGCTTTTTGTCTGTTGTTTGCCGATGAAACCTCGGTATGGCCCGTACGCCTGGCGGTGTTGATTGGACTGCTGCCGGGGCTGGTGGCGGCAGAACTGTTGCTGCGCGCGGTGTTGTCATTGTTCAGCCCGCGCCGTGAACGTCTTGAGCCAGAGCTACTGGCGCGCAGTTTTATCGCTGACATGTTGCGCTGGCCGCCACAGCCATTGCTGGCGTTGCAGCACGAATTGCATAACCGCTTCGGCATCGATCTGCGGCAGATCTGGGCCTTCAGTTACATGCGTCGGGCCTTCCTGCCGGTGTTGGCGGTGGTTGCACTTGTTGGCTGGTCGCTGACCGGCATTCACGAAATTGCCCTGCAAGAGCGTGGCATCTACGAACGATTCGGTAAGCCAGTGGAGGTGTTTGGCCCAGGTTTGCATATGGGGTTGCCTTGGCCATTGGGCCGGGTGTTGAGCGTCGAGAATGGCGTGGTACACGAGTTGGCCACCAGTGTTGGCGAAACCACGGCCCCTGATCAGGCAGACCCCGCTGAAGGCCCGGCCCCGGCAGTTGCCAATCGTCTGTGGGACGCCAGCCACGTGAACGACAAATCCCAGGTGATCGCCAGCAGCCGAGCCGACAAGCAGAGCTTTCAGATCGTCAACATGGACGTGCGCTTCGTCTATCGCATTGGTTTGAGCGATGAGGCGGCGTTGGCTGCGACCTATAACAGTGCCGATGTACCGATGTTGATTCGCAGCACCGCCAGCCGAATCCTGGTTCACGACTTCGCCTCGCGCACCCTCGACGGATTGCTTGGCGAGGACAGGGTAGGGCTGGCTGAAGAGATCGGCCGCGCGGTTCAGGCGGACCTGCAAAAACTCGACAGCGGCGTGGAAATTCTCGCCACGGTGGTCGAGGCGATTCACCCTCCGGCCGGTGCAGCCAATGCCTATCACGGCGTGCAAGCGGCGCAGATTGGCGCGCAAGCCTTGATCGCCCGTGAACGTGGCGCCGCTGCCGAAGCTACCAATCAGGCGCAGTTGCAAGCCAGCATCGCCCGCGATCAGGCGACGGCCAGCGCCCGCGAAATCAATGCTGGCGCCCAGGCAGCGGACCTGAAATTCAACGCCGAACAGAAAGCCTATGCCAGCGCCGGTCAGGCCTTTGTGCTGGAACAGTATTTCAGCCAGCTATCCCAGGGTTTGGCCAATGCCAGATTGCTGGTTCTCGATCATCGTCTGGGCGGCAGCAGCAATGCGCCGACTATCGACCTCCGTACGTTCACGCTGCCGGTTGACCCTGCGCCGTCGCGTAAAACCGCTCAGCCAGGAGCTGCCAATTGAGCCAGTCCCATACTCACGATCACGATGACCACGCCGGCCACGATCACGGCCATGGCGGGCACCATCACCACGGCCATCATCATCACGGCGATCCGCAGGAGGCCGGTCCATTCCCATGGCGTCGGATGGGGTGGGCGGCATTGCTGGTGGCGTTTGCGGTCGCCGCCGCGAGCCTGGTGCAGGTGCGCTCGGGTGAGGCCACGGTGATCACGCGCTTCGGCAACCCCTCACGGGTCTTGCTGGAGCCGGGACTGGGCTGGCGCTGGCCGGCACCGTTCGAAGCAGCGATCCCTGTGGATCTGCGGTTGCGTACCACGTCCAGCGGTTTGCAGGATGTCGGCACACGGGACGGTCTGCGCATCATCATTCAGGCCTATGTGGTGTGGCAGGTGCAGGGCGATCCGGACAATGTGCAACGTTTCATGCGGGCGGTGCAGAACCAGCCCGATGAAGCCGCGCGGCAGATTCGCACCTTTGTCGGCTCCGCGCTGGAAACCACCGCCAGCAGTTTTGATCTGGCGAACCTGGTCAATACAGATGCCAGCCAGGTACGCATCGCCGATTTCGAAACACAACTGCGCAAGCAAATAGATCAGCAGCTGCTCACCACTTATGGTGTGCGCGTGTTGCAGGTCGGTATCGAGCGATTGACGCTGCCTTCGGTGACGCTCACCGCGACAGTCGACCGGATGCGTGCCGAGCGCGAAACCATCGCTACTGAGCGCACGGCCATCGGCAAGCGTGAAGCCGCGCAAATTCGTTCCGCCGCCGAGCGTGATGCGCGAATTTTGCAGGCCGATGCCACGGTGAAAGCAGCAGATATCGAAGCGCAATCGCGCGTCGAAGCGGCGCAGATTTATGGCCGCGCCTACGCGCAATCGCCGCAGCTCTACAACCTGCTGCGCTCGCTCGACACCTTGGGGACGGTGGTGACGCCAGGAACCAAGCTGATTCTGCGTACCGACGCCGCACCGTTCCGGGTCTTGGTTGACGGTCCGCCGAGCCTCGACAACAAATCCGGATCGCAGCCATGAGTTTGGTTCCACGTGGAACAAATGAGTTGAGCAGCCCCTGGATTCAGGCCGGGCGCTTGGCGTTTCTCGCCCTTTACGCGGTGACGGTGTTGGCGGCATTGGCGTGGGCGTTTTCCAATGTGCGGCAGATTGATCCGCAGAATCGCGCAGTGGTTTTGCATTTCGGCGCGCTGGATCGCATTCAGAATGCCGGGCTGTTATTGGCCTGGCCACAACCGTTCGAGCAGGTGATTTTGTTGCCGGCGGCGGATCGGGTGATCGAGCGCCGAGTGGAGGGCTTGTTGCGCAGTGGTGCCGCGATGCAGGCAGATCGCGTGGCCAGTTTTGCCACGCCCATCAGCGATGCCCTCGCAGGCTCCGGCTATCTGTTAACGGGTGATGCCGGTGTGGTGCAACTGGATGTGCGGGTTTTCTACAAAGTCACCGAGCCCTATGCATTCGTGCTTCAAGGCGAACACGTGTTGCCGGCACTGGATCGTCTGGTGACCCGCAGTGCGGTCGCGCTCACGGCCGCACGGGATCTGGACACTATCCTGGTCGCTCGCCCGGAATTGATCGGCGCTGATAGCCAGGCGGCGGAACGGCGCGAGCGCTTGCGAGGCGATCTGGTGCAGGGCATCAATCAACGGCTGGCCGAACTCACGGCAACAGGGCAAGGCTTGGGGATCGAAGTGGCGCGAGTGGATGTGCAATCGAGTTTGCCCAGCCCTGCGGTGAACGCTTTCAACGCGGTACTGACGGCCAGCCAGCAAGCCGATAAGGCCGTCGCCAATGCGCAAACCGAAGCCGAGAAGTTGACGCAGACCGCCAACGAGCAAGCCGACCGTACGCTGCAAGTGGCCCATGCCCAGGCGAGCGAGCGACTGGCCAAAGCCTCGGCAGATACCGCCACAGTGTTGAGCCTGGCCAAGGCACAGCAGCAGGGGACTGACCCGCAAATGCTGCTGCGCATCTATCGCGAGCGGATGCCGAAGATCCTCGGCCAGGCCGGCTCCGTCACGACGGTCGACCCTAAAGACGATTCCCGCCTGATCATTCAGGGAGCTGCACAATGACCGCTCAAACCGCCGCCGTACCGAGCCTGTTGTCATCGGCCGAACAGCGCCGCGCCGCGCGCCAGTTGACCCTGGCCATGCTCGCGTTGGGCCTGCTCGCGCTGGGCTTGATCTGGCGTTGGCTGGCGCCGGAGCAGACTGGTGTCAGTCAACTGCTACTGGGTTTTGCCTCGTTGCTGGTCGCCGTTCCGGTCATGCGTTCAGCCTGGTACAGCCTGCGCTATCCAAGCCTGCACGGCATCACCGATCAATTGATCGCCCTGGCCATGCTGGGTGCCTGGGCCACCGGGGATCTGCTGACGGCGGCTCTGTTGCCGATCATCATGATCTTCGGGCACGTGCTGGAGGAGCGCAGCGTGATCGGTTCCCAGGAGGCGATTCACGCCCTCGGCAAACTGACCCGCAGCCACGCGCGCAAGGTTCAGGCGGACGGCTCCATCATCGAAGTCGACAACGGTACGCTCAAGGCGGGCGACTTGGTCGAGGTACGCGCCGGGGACAGGGTGCCCGCGGATGGCCGGGTGTTATCCGGCCAGGCCAGCCTGGACACCGCCTCCATTACCGGCGAATCGGTACCGATGGAGGCGGGCGTCGGCATGTCGGTGTTCGGCGGCGCGATCAACCTCGACGGTCTGCTACGGATCGAAGTGACCCGCACCGGCCAGGAATCGACCCTCGGCAAAGTCATCGCCCTGATGCAAAACGCCGAGCGCTCGAAACCGCCGATCACTCGTCTGCTGGAGCGTTGCGCGGGCAGCTATATGGTGCTGGTGTTGCTGCTGGCGGCGGTGACCTGGTTCATCACCAACAACGCTCAAGCGATGCTCGCGGTGTTGGTGGCGGCCTGTCCTTGTGCGCTGGTGTTGTCGGCGCCGGCCACGGCGATTGCCGGGGTGGCGGTAGCGGCACGCCACGGGATTCTGATTCGCAGTTCTGCGTTCCTTGAAGAGTTGGCGGACCTGACTTCGCTGGTGGTCGACAAGACCGGGACGCTGACCTTCGGCACCTTGCGGCTGCAATCCATCGACAGTCCGCTGGAGGATCGCAGTCATGTATTGAAGCTCGCCGCCAGCCTTGGCTCGGCCAGCAGTCATCCGGTCAGTCGTGCTCTCGCGGGGTTGGTGACCCAGGAGCATTTCCTGCTGCTTACTGACATCCATGAGCGCCAGGGCCTGGGCGTGGTGGCGATGACCGGGCAGGGCGAAGCGGCGCTCGGCCGGCCGGAGCTGTTCGCGCAATTGGGCATCAGTACAACGGAGGTTCCCGATCACGACGGTCCGATTGCCGGGCTGGCGCTCAACGGTGAATTTCTCGCCTGGTTGTTGTTGGCCGACAGCGTCAAACCCGAGGCGCAATTTGCCTTGGGTGAGTTGCGCGACCTCGGGTTGGGTCGCCAGTTGTTGCTCACCGGTGACCGGCACAGCGTCGCACAAACGCTCGCCCGGGATGTCGGGATCAGTGATGTCGAAGCGCAGGCCCTGCCCGAAGACAAACTGAAGCGTGTGCTCAAGGAAATCGACAGCGGTTTCCGGCCGATGGTGGTCGGCGATGGGATCAACGATTCCCTGGCCCTCAAGGCTGGCGTGGTGGGTGTCGCCATGGGCGCGGGCGGTGCGGACATCGCCCTGGCATCGGCGGATATCGTGCTGATCGGCAGTGACCTGCGCCGCCTCGGTACTTGCGTGCGCCTGAGTCGTCAGTGCCGCCAAACGTTACAGGTGAATGTGATCATCGGGCTAGGCTGGACCCTGGCGATCGTGGCCTTCGCCGCGTTCGGCTGGCTTGGCGCTGCCGGGGCGATGATTGCGGCGTTGCTGCACAACCTCAGCACCTTGCTGGTGTTGGGCAATGCCGGTCGTTTGCTGCGGTTCCAGGAGCCACTGCTCAAGCTCAAGGATGAAGCCTGAAGGCGAATGCTCTAAACCGGGCAATCACGGTGGGCTTCAACTTTTTAGAACTGTGCGCCCGGTTCGTAGTCTTTGAAGATGAGGGCACATCATTTTGTGCGTTCGCGGCGGCCGGTTCTGGCGTCGCGAATCATTGAAAACGGCTATTAATTCGATAGCCAGCTATTTTTCAAAGATGGTCTACCCTCTGTTTAGACGTCTGAAACAAGGGGGCTTCTCCATGCTCGCGCATCTTCCACCGGCCTTACAGAATCTGCAATTGCCGCTTCGCCTGAGACTCTGGGATGGCCATGAATTCAATCTGGGGCCGACGCCCAGTGTCACGATTGTGGTCAAGGACCCACAAATGGTCACCCAGTTTACCCATCCAAGCCTGGACGCCCTTGGTGCTGCATTTGTCGAAGGCAAACTTGAGCTTGAAGGCTCCATCAGCGATGTGATCCGCGTCTGCGATGAATGGAGCCAGGCGTTGCTGGATGAAGGCGACGACAATCAGCCGGTTCGTAACGCCCACGACAAAGAGATGGACGCCAAGGCGATTTCCTACCACTACGACCTTTCCAACGCGTTCTATCAGCTGTGGCTCGACAGCGACATGGCATATTCCTGCGCCTATTTCGAGACCGGCAGCGAATCCCTGGAACAGGCCCAGCAAGCCAAGTTCCGTCATTTGTGCCGCAAGCTGCGCCTGCAGCCCGGCGAGTATCTGCTGGATGTGGGTTGTGGTTGGGGCGGATTGGCGCGTTTTGCTGCGCGAGAATTTGGCGCGAAAGTGTTCGGTATCACCCTCAGCAAGGAGCAGTTGGCCCTGGCCCGGGAGCGCGTAAAAGCGGAGGGCCTGGAGGACCTGGTCGAACTGCAACTGCTCGACTATCGCGATCTGCCGCAGGATGGCCGTTTCGACAAGGTTGTCAGCGTCGGCATGTTCGAACACGTCGGTCACGCCAATCTTGCCGAGTACTGCAAGACCCTGTTCGGCGCGGTGAAAGACGGTGGCCTGGTGATGAACCACGGGATCACCGCCAAATACACCGATGGCCGTCCGGTGGGACGCGGTGCCGGTGAATTCATTGGAAAATATGTGTTCCCCAACGGCGAGCTGCCGCACCTGTCGATGATCTCTGCCGAGATCAGTGAGGCAGGGCTGGAAATCGTCGACGTCGAGAGCTTGCGTCTGCACTACGCACGTACGCTCGATCACTGGAGCGAACGCCTGGAAGACAACCTCGAAGCGGCCTCCAGACTCGTACCGGAACAAGCCCTGCGTATCTGGCGACTGTACCTGGCCGGTTGCGCTTACGCGTTTGCCCGGGGCTGGATCAACCTGCACCAGATTCTCGCGGTGAAGGCCCACGCCGATGGCAGTCATGAACTGCCATGGACCCGTGACGATATCTACCTCTAGAGAACCGGCGAAATAAGCCGGGCGACCCGCATGCCGACCTGCTGCAGGCGGTGAGTCTCCCGGCCTTCTCCTTTGGCGATTTCGTGGGCGTTGGCGAAATCATCGTTGAGCATCTGTTCCACCTCTGCGGCAAAGGCGCTGTCGACGGTCAGCAACATCACTTCGAAATTCAGCCGGAACGAACGGTTGTCCAGGTTGGCGCTGCCGATGGCGCTGATTTCGTAGTCGATCAACACCACTTTCTGGTGCAGGAAACCGGGCTCGTAACGGAACACCCGAACACCGGCGCGCACGGCTTCGAAGGCGTAGAGGCTGGAGGCGGCGTAGACGATTCGATGGTCGGGTCGAGACGGCAACAGCAGCCGCACATCCACACCCCGCAGGACCGCCAGACGCAACGCTGCGAATACGGCTTCATCGGGGATGAAGTACGGGCTGGTGATCCAGATTCGTTCCGTCGCTGCATGGATCGCTTCGACAAAGAACAGAGAACAGGTTTCGTAGGCGTCTGCCGGCCCGCTGGCGAGCAACTGGCACAGCACGCCGTCTTCCGGATAAACCTCGGGCAGGATCAGTGGCGGCAGGGCATGAGCCACCCAGAACCAGTCTTCAGCGAAAGACTCCTGCATGCACGCCACCACTGGCCCGCGCACTTGCACGTGGGTATCGCGCCAAGGGGCCAGGGGCGGTTTCTCGCCCATGTATTCATCACCGACGTTGTGCCCGCCAACGAAGCCGAGAATGCCGTCCACCACCACAATTTTGCGATGGTTACGGAAGTTCACCTGAAAGCGATTGAACCAGCCATTACGAGGGCCAAAAGCCTTGACCTCGACCCCGCCATCACGCAAGGCCTGCACGTAGCCGTTGGGTAGGGAATGGCTGCCGATTCGGTCATACAACAGATAGATCGCTACGCCTTCGGCGGCTTTCTTCAACAGCAAAGTCTGCAGGCGTTGACCGAGACGGTCGTCGTGGACGATGAAAAACTGGATCAGCACGGCCTCTTTCGCCTGGCCGATGGCATCGAAAATGGCCTCGAACGTCGACTGGCCGTTGATCAGCAACCGCATCTGGTTATTGGCCAGGCAGGGCATGTGTCCGAGCTTGGGCATCGCTCTGAGTGAGGCGTAGGCAGACGAAGCGCGGGCGGTGAGGGCTTCTTCTACCCAGGGTCGCCAGTTGAGTTCGGAAACAGCCTTGCGCATCTCGTCGTTGGCCTGCCGCCGGGCCTTGATGTAGCCATCAAAGGTGCTGCGGCCGAACATCAGGTAAGGGATCAGCGTCAGGTAAGGGATGAAAAACAGCGACAGGGCCCAGGCGATCGAGCCTTGGGCGGTACGGACGGTCAACACGGCGTGTATGGCCGCAATCATGCCCAGCGAGTGCAACAGGGCGATGGTATAACCGAAAATATGTGGTCCGAAGTAATCCATGGGGGCTGCCTTGCTCCTGAAGATTCAGTGCTTAACAGACCATGTTCCGTGCAGAAT
The DNA here is from genome assembly GCF_050434585.1 of Pseudomonas sp. 2725. Lineage (NCBI taxonomy): Bacteria > Pseudomonadati > Pseudomonadota > Gammaproteobacteria > Pseudomonadales > Pseudomonadaceae > Pseudomonas > Pseudomonas sp. 2725. Next base: position 150,057 of record NZ_JBNDIV010000006.1, read on the forward strand.
GTCGCTAATTAATTCGACCATGAACCGAAGCCCGCGGCTGACGTCTAACGGCCACTACTGATCAGGAGTTACTCGATGAACGTTCGTCTGCTGGGTTTGGCCATGGCACTGGGTTTGGCACTTCCTGTGGCGGCTCACGCGCAAATGCTGCAACCAGGATTGTGGGAGCTGACCACGAGCAATATGAAGGTCGACGAGCAGAATATGCCGGACCTGCAATTGATCCTCGGCCAGATCCAGAACCAGATGACCCCCGAGCAACGTGCGCAGCTGGAAAAGCAGGGCATCACCATGGGCGGTAAAGGGATCCGGGCGTGCCTGACCCCTGAACAGGTCAAGACCGACAACATTCCGCTGACCGATCCGCAGTCGGGCTGCAAACAGGAAATCACCGACCGCTCCGGCAATCAGTGGAAATTCCGTTTCAGCTGCCCGAAAGCCCAGGGAGCCGGCGTGGCGACGTTCCTCAGTGATCGCGAATTCACCACCAAGGTTAACGGGACGTTCAACGCCACCGGCATTCAGCAGAAGGGCAGCCTCGAATCCCGCGCCGTCTGGTTGGGGCAGGATTGTGGCACGGTGAAGCCAAGAGCTTAAAAAGCTTCGCGAACAGGCTCGCTCCCACCTTGGTTATGTGTCGCACACAAATCCCCTGTGGGAGCGAGCCTGCTCGCGAAAGCGTCCGTTCAGCCGCCCTGAATCCCCGGCCGACTTAACCACTCACACGCCGCCTCGACAGCCATCCGGCCAAAATCCTCCCCCGTGCGACTGCGCACACTGACGAACCCCCCAGCCTGTTCCATTTCGCCAACCACGACCAGGAACGGCACGGTCTGGCTGTGCTGGCGAATCTTGTAGCGGACCTTTTCGTTTCGCAGGTCGGCCTTTGCATGCACGCCTTTTTGGCGCAAGGACTCGGTCACCGCTTGTGCATAAGTCGCCTGGCGTTCATCCATGCTCACGACGACCACATGGGGTGGAACGCGCCAGTGTTGCAGCTCCTGATGGCTGGACCAGCAGGTGCCGTAGATCCGTTGTTGCAACGTGCCGCTGATGTGATCGAGGGCAAACGCCTGCAAGACTTTGGTGGTTGGGACGTGCGGTCCATGGCTCTGGTACTCGGCGTCCCCCAGACGGTACAGCGACACGGCTTCGTGCGCCGGCCGACGACGGATCGAGTGATTGGTTGCTGCCAATGACTGCATGCGCGCTTCGATTAGAGGCAGGTCTGCGGGGGTCAGCGGTTGCTCGACTGCAAACTCGTAATAGAAACCGTCACCCAGCTCCTTTCCCGCACGTAATTGCGCATGAGGGTGGAGTTGCTTGACCGCCATGGCCAGCATCAATGCACAGGAGCGACGCAGGATCTCCAGGCCGTCCGGCTCCCGGGGGGTGACAATGCTGACCCGGGCATCCGCCTCGATCAGGTATTCGCAGTCCACCAGTACACCATTGACCCTTCCCGCTACGGCCGCGATGGCCAGTTCGGGGCCGATGCTGGCGGCCACCTCGTGCACGGACAGCGGCTGGTCGTACTCACGCAATGAACCATCGGGCAGGGTGATCTGGATCATGGTCGGCGTACTCTGGTGCTTCTAACGAGCGTTATCGCATAAACCGTAGGGGTGCTTCATTAAGACGTTTGTCGTGCCAGGCAATTTGTCCTGACACGATGGCTGGTTCTGGCCACCAGTGTGCTGATCGGCAAAATCTGTTCCGCGACCGGTTCCTGCAACGCGGGCATTGCGAATCAGCACGCTACTCATGCTCAGAACTCGTTTTGCAGGGCTTTGTAGCCGCGTACCAGGTCGACGTTGGTGCGCGCCACATCTTCGGAAAATTCCGAAGCACTGACGCTCACCGGCGGGTATTGCGAGAGGTCGGTGTTTGGGCCGATCCGCGTGGTGGAAGGTACGTAGAAAGCTTCAGGCAGGTCACGACCATCGACCACCGAGTTGTGCCGCACCACGCAACCGTCACCGACTACGCAGTTGAACAGCACGCTGTTGAAGCCGATGAACACTCGATTGCCGACGGTGCAGGGCCCATGAACGATCGAGCGGTGGGCGATGGAACTGAATTCGCCGATGGTCACCGCCGCACCGGATTTGGAATGGATCACCACGCCGTCCTGGATGTTCGAGTTGGCGCCGATGGTGATCGGCTGCATGTCGCCCGAGTCATCGACTTCGTCAGCACGTATCACCGCGTAGGGGCCGACGAACACGTTCTCCCCGATCACCACTTTGCCGCAGATGATTGCCGTTTTGTCGACGTAGGCAGACTCGGCAATCAGCGGTAAATCGCCGGAAGGATTCTTGCGGATCATGGCTTGCTCAATGCGTTGTACAGGGTGTTGAGGTTGTACTCGAACAACCCGGTGAAGGTGCTGGCCGGTCCGCTCGCCGCCAGGGCATCGGAGTACAGCGTGCCGCCGATCTGAGCGCCGCTTTCATCCGCGATCTGCTTGAGCAGGCGGGCGTCCTTGATGTTTTCCATGAACACCGCCTTGACCTTGGCCTGACGAATCTGGGTAATCAGTGCGGCCACTTCGGCGGCTGAAGGCTCGCGCTCGGTTGAGAGTCCTTGAGGTGCCATGAACTCGATGCCGTAGGCTTGGCCGAGATAACCGAAGGCATCATGGGACGTCACGACCTTGCGGTTGCCCGGTGGCAGTGAGCCGAGTTTGGCCTTGGCTTCGGCGAGCAGGGCGTAGACCTGTTTCAGGTACAGCTGGCTGTTGCGCTCATAGTCGGCGGTGTTCGCCGGGTCAGCGGCGATCAGCGCTTTGGTGATGTTGGTGATGTACAGCTCGGTATTCGCCAGGTTATGCCAGGCGTGCGGGTCGGGAACGGTTTTACCGTCTTCATCCAGGCTACGGGGTATGACACCGTGGCTTGCGCTGATGACCGGCGCCCGAGTCTCTGTGCTTGTCACCAGGCGATCCAGCCAGGGCTCGAAACCCAGGCCGTTCTTGATGATGAGCCTGGCCTTGAGCAGCGCTTTGGCATCGTCCGGTGTCGGCTCGTACGTGTGCGCATCCGCGTCCGGGCCGACCATGTTGGTGATCTGGATGTGATCCTTGCCGACCTGCCGGGTCATGTCGGCGAGGATGCTGAAGCTGGTGACCACCTGAAGTTTTTCGGCGGCGGACAGCGACATCGACACCATCAAGCTGAACAGCATAAGTAAAGCGCGCATCGGTTAACACCTCATTGGGATGTGAGCAAAGGCGGGTGGCGCAGCAAGCCGTGCACCGGCCCAAACACCACGGACAACAGATATCCACCGCCGGCCACCAGCACGATTGCCGGGCCACTGGGCAGCGAGTAATAGAACGAGATCAATAAACCGAGCCATACCGAGAGGCTGCCGAGCACGGCGGCGACGACGATCAGTATTGGCAGGCGGCGACTCCAGAAACGTGCCGCGGCGGCAGGCAACATCATCAGGCCGACTACCATCAACGCGCCGATCGCCTGGAAGCCGATGACCAGATTCAACACCACCAGCGTCAGGAATACGCCGTGGGCCAGTGGGCCGAGTCGGCTGACGGTTTGCAGAAAAAGCGGGTCGAGGGTGTCGAGCAGCAGTGGTTTGTAGATCAGTGCCATGGCCATCAGGCTCAGGCCTGAGACCCAAAGCATGCCGGTCAAGGTCGGGCCGTCGACTGCCAGCGCGGAACCAAACAGCAGGTGCAACAGGTCCAGGCGTTTGCCGGCGATGCCGAGAATCAGCACGCCACCGGCCAGGGAAATCGGGTAGATCGCCGCGAGGCTGGCGTCCTCTCGCAGGCCGGTGCGTCGCGTAATCCAGGCTGCGAGGCCTGCCATGCTCAGGCCCGCGCCGAGGCCACCGATGGTCAACGCCGGGAGGCTCAACCCGGCAAACCAGAAACCTAACGCCGCACCGGGGAGGATGCCGTGGGCGACGGCATCACCGATCAGGCTCATGCGTCTGAGGATCAGAAATACCCCCAGGGGCGCCGTGCTGCATGCCAGGACCAATCCACCGAGAAGCGCTCGGCGCATGAATACGAATTCGTGGAATGGTTGCCAGAGATGCGCGGCAGCGATCATCAGGCCACCTGCGATTGAGGTTGTTGGCGGATCAGTTCGGCGCTCGGACCGAATACACAACCGTTGCTTTTGATCAGCAATGTATGTGGGATGTGCTCGCGAACAGCGGCGAGGTCATGGCACACGACCACCAGTGTCCGGCCGTCGAGGTGCCAATCGTGTATGTGTTTCCAGAGTAATGCCTGACCGAGTTCATCGAGGGCCGCGTGGGGTTCATCGAGCAACAGCACGGGTGCGTCTGTCAGGCTCAATCGGGCGAGCAGGGCGCGTTGCAATTCGCCGCCGGAAAGGGCCATCAAGGGTCGATCTTCCAGGCCATTCAGGCACCAGTTTTCGAGGACGGTTGCCAGTCGTTGGCTACGGATAACCGGTGATTGTTTGTTGCCCCAGAAACCGGCGGCGACCAATGCCTGAAGGCTGATCGGAAATTGCCTGTCCAAGTGTTGTTGCTGGGGCAGGAACGACACACCGCCCTTGAGTGGAACATCCAGTCGAACCTTTCCGGCCAACGGTTTTTGCAAGCCGGCGATGACCTTCAGCAGGCTGCTTTTCCCGGAGCCGTTCGCACCGATGATGGCGGTCAGGCTGCCCTTCGACAGTTCGAAGTCCAGCGCTGGCGTCAGTGGCTGCCCCGGTGCGCCCCAGCGCAAGGCGTGGCAACCGATCATGCGACCTCCCAGTTGAAACGGCTTTCGGCTACGGCGTCGTGGGCGTGCAGGCTTTCGGCGTGGATCACACGAATGTGGAAGGCGTTAATGCCCGTGGAGCGCTTCAGGGCCAGATTCAAGCGGCGTGCGGCGTCCTCGCAGAACATCAGGTTCTGACCATTGGCGAGGGCGAAGGCCTGTTCGTCGGCGCGTTTTACCGCTGTTTGAACGGCTGTGCCGAGTGCGGCTTCGGCGTCATTGATGACGGCGATCAGAGGCAACTCGTCTAAAAAATCAGCCAGCCGTACGCGCAACTTTGCGCTGCTGCGTTGGCTGTGAGGTGTGGCGACGATGCCATTCGTGGAGCCGAGCCACGCTAAAACGTCGGCGTGTTGCAGTGGCTTGTTGGCGAAATCATCGACGAACCGCTGCTGAATCAACTGTCGAGAAAGAGCAGCAGAACACGGGCAGGTTGAGGAATAAGGCACCTCGATTTTTAGTTCCACGTGGAACATTGCGTTTTTCAAACGTGCTTCGATGCTGACCGGATAGCTTTTCCAGCCAGCCAATGGACTGATTAGTGCGGGCCTTTTCAGCAACAAATCGGCGTGAAGGGTCAAGTGGGCGCTGCTGGAAAGCCCTTCATGGCTCTCAAGAAAACGCTGCAAAACCCGCCGCAATAAAGCCGCTGAAAGGCTTTCCTGTTCCAACAATTCAAGCGCCAGATAGAGCCGTGACATGTGAATGCCACGCGCGTTGCCATCGTCGAGGCTCACGCCGGCATCGGCCTTTGCATTCAGTCGTTGGCCCTCAAACAAAACGGGAAGAGCAATGCCGCACATGCCCACCCACTCCAGTGGCAGGGCTTGGCGTGAGGCCTGCGCGGCGATATCCGGCAGAGTCAGCGCATTCATGAGCAGGTCCATCGTGGGAGTTGATTTGCAATGTTATAGTATTGCAATCAAATCGACGATGCCTTTTTCATGAACAGGTCTTCATCATGCACAGACGTCATTTGCCAGGCAGCAAGAGCAGAAAAACAAGCCGGCCTAACAGCCAGCGATCCGGCTGCAGGTGAACCTGGCGCTGCTGCCGCCGGAGCTGGAAAACCGGTTGATCGTGGTCCAGCCGACGCGCCGGTTGTAGCCAACCCAGGTCTCGCCGTCGGAAGCGATACCGGTGAAAAACGTAAGCTGGCCGTAGCGGCTGTTGGTCTGTGCCCAATAGCGTTTTCCGGCCACTTCGAAACCCCGCAAATAGATCGTGCTTCCGGCGGTATTGACGCTGTAGGCGTTGCCATCCGCATCCACGCAGGCCAGCAGGTTGGCGCTGCGAGTGCACTTGGCCAGGCTCGGGACCTGTGCCATCGCGTCGGCAGCCACCAGCAGGGACAGCATGATCAATACGGGTTTAAGGGCGTTGCACATGGGCTTTCTCACGAGGGTAGCGGCGTTCAGCATCCTGTCGTTTGCCCTGCTGAGCAAGAGGGGATGGCTTGTTGATGTTGTTACAGTATAACATTATGTAAGCCCGACACAGCGACCGGGCATCCCTGTGAGGAATATGCAGATGTCCAATCGACTCCCCGTGACCGTTCTCTCCGGCTTTCTTGGTGCCGGAAAAAGTACACTTCTTAATTACATACTACGTAATCGCGATGGCTTGCGGGTTGCAGTCATCGTCAACGATATGAGCGAAATCAACGTTGATGGCACCGAAGTCCAGCGCGATGTCAGCCTTAATCGGGCTGAAGAACGGTTGGTGGAAATGAGTAACGGGTGTATTTGCTGTACGTTACGTGAAGATTTGCTGGAGGAGGTGAGCCAACTCGCCAGGGAGGGTCGCTTCGACTATCTGCTGATCGAGTCCACCGGTATTTCCGAACCGCTGCCGGTGGCGGAAACCTTCACCTTCCGCGATGAAAACGGCCAAAGCCTCAATGACATCGCACGTCTGGACACCATGGTCACGGTGGTCGATGGCATGAACTTCCTGCTCGATTACCAGGCTGCCGAAAGCCTGGCTTCCCGAGGAGAAACACTAGGGGAGGAAGACGAACGTTCGATTACCGATCTGTTGATTGAGCAGGTCGAGTTCGCCGATGTGATTTTGCTCAGCAAGATCGACTTGATCAGCAGCCACCAGCGTGAGGAGTTGATCGTCATACTTGAACGGCTCAACGCCAGGGCGGAAATCATTGCGATGTCGATGGGCGAAATCCCCTTGAACAAGATTCTCAACACCGGTCGTTTTGACTTCGAAAAGGCTGCCCAGGCACCGGGATGGTTGCAGGAGCTGCGCGGCGAACATGTGCCGGAAACCGAAGAATACGGCATTGCTTCCAGTGCTTACCGGGCTCGCCGACCGTTCCATCCACAGCGTTTCTTCAACTTCATCGACGGCCCTTGGGACAACGGCAAACTGCTGCGCTCCAAGGGCTTTTTCTGGCTGGCGAGCAAGCACATGGATGCCGGCAGCTGGTCTCAGGCCGGTGGTTTGATGCGCTATGGCTTCGCCGGACGCTGGTGGCGTTTCGTACCGAAAAACCAATGGCCGCAAGACGAAGAAAGTACCGCCGGGATCATGAAAAACTGGACCGCTGACAGCGGGGACTGTCGTCAGGAACTGGTTTTCATCGGCCAGAACATCGACTTCACGCAGCTTGCGGCCGAGCTGGACGCATGTCTGCTGACCGATGAGGAAATGGCGCTGGGCGTAGAGGGCTGGCATTTGCTGCCTGATCCATTCGGCCCTTGGTACGAAGAAGCTGCCTGATCCTCTGCTGGCGCTTCAGGGCCTGATCCAGGTGCCCTGGTTCTGGGCCTCGCAGTACGGCTGCAAATACGCCGCGTCGGTGGCAACGTCGTAATAGTGAATATCCTGTCGGTAGGGCATATTGGCGACTTGGGCGTTGCTGCAGATACCAAATGCGCCGCCGGGACATTGATCGACATACTGCACATCGACTTTCTGCCCAGCCAGGTTCGGTTGGCAGAAACCATCGGCGAAGAGTTTTGGCGGGATGTTGCGGTTCTGCTGGCAAACCTGGACATCAAGCCGCTCGCCTTGGCTATGAACCACACAAGCCTGGGCCAGCGCTTCGCCTGAAACGAGTGCCAGGAGCAACGCTAAGCCAATCAACCGCATCCATCACCTCCTCAGAAATCATCAACCATGCTGCAGAATATCCCCACTCATGTCATTGCCGGCCCCTTGGGTGCCGGCAAGACCAGCCTGATCAAGCACCTGCTGGCCCAGCGCCCGGCTGGCGAGCGGTGGGCGGTGTTGATCAACGAGTTTGGCCAGATCGGTCTCGACGCTGCGCTACTGACCCAGGACGCCGATGGTATCGCACTGGGGGAGGTGGCCGGGGGCTGCTTGTGTTGCGTCAACGGTGCGCCGTTTCAGATTGGTCTTGGGCGCTTGTTGCGCAAGGCACAACCGGATCGGCTGTTCATCGAACCCTCGGGGCTGGGGCATCCGGCGCAGCTGCTCAGGCAATTGAGCGAAGCGCCGTGGCAAGGCGTGTTGGCTGTCCAGCCTTGTGTGCTGGTGTTGGATGCCCAGTCGCTCGCCGCGGGCAAACCGCTGCCGGATGTTCAACAGCAAGCGCTGGGCCATGCGGGATTGTTACTGTTGAACAAGTCTGAAGGGCTCGAAGAAGAAAGCCGCCAGCGAATCACCGGGCAATTGCCGCCGCTCCCTCTGCGCTGGACGCAACAGGCGGCTTTACCCTTGAGCGAGTTGCCGGGGCTGCATGCCAAAGCGCTGGCAGGTGTGGATAACTTCGTCTTGCCCAAGGGATTGGCGCAGCTGCCGGCGGTCTGGAGTGATCCCGCGTTGCCCATTTGCTTGAGTCAGGAACAGGACGGAGGCTGGAGCATCGGATGGCGTTGGCACCCAAGCCAGGTGTTTGATGCCGCTCTGGTTGGCCGGTGGCTTGACTGCCTTGGCTGGAAGCGGGCGAAGCTGGTTATCCACAGCGCCCACGGGTGGGTCTCGGCGAACGCTGTGGATAACTCGGTGCTGGACTGGCAGCCCAGTGAATGGCGGCAGGATTCGCGTATCGAGCTGATTTTCAGTGAAACGCAGAACGCAGAACGACTGCAGCGTGAGCTGGCAGCATGTCGATCCGGATCGGGTTAATGACTCAAGGTCGCCACTTGGTGTGTTCCTGACGCCACTGGCTCAGCTCGATCACTTCCGCGCGAGGTTTCGCCACTTCGACCACCGGTTCGGTTTCGTCGAACGGGACCGGGTAGGGCGCCAGCTCAATCTGTGCGCTGTGAGCGCCGAACTGGGTGATGGTACCGTTGTGGCGGGTTTCGCCCGTCACGGTGAACTCGAAGTTATACACACGGGCCAGGCGTCGCCGACCACTGGCATCCCTGATGAACGCGATTCTTTTCAAGGCCACGTTGCCGTCGAGCAATTCGATCCCGAGTTTGCCGCAATGCTGCTTGACCCGCTCCAGCGCGCGCTCGCGCAAGCCGTGGTTGTGCCATAGCCATGCGCCGGCAGTGGCGAACAGCATCAGCACGAATATATTTCCAAGGGTCAGCATCAACAGGGTGCTCCAACAAGATAGTGTCAGCTTAACTGTGTCGCTGGTCTGTCGTACAGGCTGCGTTTAGTCGCATACTGCGCGGCTAGAATTTCAATCGTTTTACGGAAATCCACCGCATGAAACGTACACCGCATTTGCTCGCTATCCAGTCCCACGTGGTATTCGGTCACGCCGGCAACAGTGCCGCGGTTTTCCCGATGCAACGGGTCGGGGTGAATGTCTGGCCGCTCAACACCGTGCAGTTCTCCAATCACACCCAGTACGGTCAGTGGGCCGGTGAAGTGTTGGCGCCGCACCAGATACCTGACCTGGTCGAAGGCATCGCGGCGATTGGCGAGCTGGGCAACTGCGATGCGGTGCTCTCAGGTTACCTCGGCAGTGCGGCCCAGGGCCGGGCGATCCTGACGGGGGTGGAGCGGATCAAGTCGATGAATCCCAAGGCGCTGTACCTGTGTGACCCGGTCATGGGGCATCCGGAGAAGGGCTGCAGTGTTCCGGCGGAGGTCAGTGATTTTCTGCTGGAGGAGGCCGCCGCCGTGGCGGACTTCATGTGCCCGAACCAGCTGGAGCTGGACAGCTTCTCCGGACGCAAGCCGCAGTCGCTGTTCGATTGCCTGGCAATGGCGCGTGCATTGTTGGTGCGCGGTCCGAAAGCGGTGCTGGTCAAGCATCTGGACTACCCAGGCAAGTCTGCTGAGGTCTTCGAGATGCTGCTGGTGACGGCCGAAGGCAGCTGGCATTTGCAGCGCCCGTTGCTGGCGTTCCCGCGTCAGCCGGTGGGCGTGGGCGATTTGACGTCCGGCCTGTTCCTGGCGCGTGTGCTGCTGGGCGACAGCCTGGTGGCCGCGTTCGAGTTCACGGCATCGGCGGTGCATGAAGTGCTGCTGGAAACCCAGGCTTGTGCCAGCTACGAGTTGGAACTGGTTCGGGCTCAGGACCGGATTGCCCATCCGCGGGTGCGGTTCGAGGCGACCTCGATCAGCCTTTGATTCTGCGTTGCCCCCATTCGCGAGCAGGCTCCCACATTTGATCTTCGGTATTGCATAGATCCAGTGTGGGAGCGGGCTTGCTCGCGAATGGCTATCTAACGAACACCGTCAGCCTGACAGACCAGCTCAGGCGTCGCCCTTGATTTCCTGATAGCGCTTTTCCAGCTCCTGACGAATCTGCCGACGCTGCTGGGCCTGCATATAGCGGCGCTTGTCTTCGCTGTTCTGCGGTTGCAGCGGTGGTACCGATGCAGGTTTACGCTGCTCATCCACCGCGACCATGGTGAAGAAGCAACTGTTGGTATGGCGCACCGAGCGTTCGCGGATGTTCTCGGTCACCACTTTGATGCCCACCTCCATGGAGGTGTTGCCGGTGTAGTTGACCGAGGCCAGGAAGGTCACCAGTTCGCCGACATGGATCGGCTCACGGAAAATGACCTGATCCACCGACAAGGTCACCACATAGCGGCCGGCATAACGGCTGGCGCAGGCGTAGGCCACTTCGTCGAGGTATTTGAGCAGGGTGCCGCCGTGAACATTGCCAGAGAAATTGGCCATGTCGGGGGTCATCAATACCGTCATCGACAGCTGGGCGTTTCCGGGTTCCATAGCATTCTCACGGGTCAAGGCCAGGTTTGAGGGATGCACCTCTGCGGGTGCCTCGGCGGTTTTTTTCAAACCAACAGTTATCGGGACGCCGGGTGCCGGGTCGCCGTCACGCCGGATCGATCTGTTTCCATATATTGCACCGCCTTTCTGCCAGAAGTCGCGGTGTTACCCTGCAAAAAAGCCCCGCCTCAAGGGCATTTCCTACGTGCAATTCCGATTTTTGTTCTGCTCGATCAGACTTTTCCTGCGTCCGGGGATCGAGCAATACCACCCAGGGAGTCTCACGCCATGCATGCCATCAGTTTCATTCAGGATCTGGCAGTGATCATGTTGATCGCAGGCGTGGTCACCGTGGTCTTTCATCGCCTGAAGCAACCGGTGGTACTGGGATACATCGTCGCCGGTTTCATCATTGGCCCGCACACCCCGCCATTCGGCCTGATCCACGACGAAGAAACCATCAAGACCCTGGCCGAGCTCGGTGTGATATTCCTGATGTTCTGCCTGGGCCTGGAGTTCAGCCTGCGCAAGTTGTTCAAGGTCGGTGCCACGGCATTCATCGCGGCATTCCTGGAAATCGTGCTGATGATCTGGATCGGCTACGAGATCGGTCGCTGGTTCGACTGGAACACCATGGATTCACTATTCCTCGGCGCGATCCTGGCGATTTCCTCGACCACCATCATCGTCAAGGCGCTCAATGATCTGAAGCTGAAGAACGAGCGGTTTGCCCAGTTGATATTCGGAGTGCTGATCGTCGAAGACATTCTGGGCATCGGCATCATCGCGCTGCTGTCCAGCATCGCAGTCAGCGGTACGGTCAGCTCCGGCGAAGTGTTTTCCACGGTCGGCAAACTGTCGCTGTTCATGATCGTCGCCTTGGTCATTGGCATCCTGATGGTGCCGCGGTTGCTGGCCTACGTCGCCAGATTCGAAAGCAACGAAATGCTGCTGATCACGGTGCTGGGCCTGTGTTTTGGTTTCTGCCTGCTGGTGGTCAAGCTTGAATACAGCATGGTCCTCGGTGCATTCCTGATCGGCGCGATCATGGCGGAATCCCGGCAACTGCTGAAAATCGAGCGCTTGATTGAACCGGTTCGCGATCTTTTCAGTGCGATTTTCTTTGTGGCCATCGGGCTGATGCTCGATCCGGCGATCCTGCTTCAGTACGCCTGGCCAATCGCGGTAATCACCGTAGCCGTGGTGCTCGGCAAGATATTGTCCTGCGGCCTTGGTGCATTTATCGCCGGCAATGACGGACGTACCTCGCTGCGAGTCGGGATGGGTCTTTCACAGATTGGCGAATTCTCTTTCATCATCGCGGCACTGGGCATGACATTGCAGGTCACCAGTAACTTTTTATACCCCGTGGCTGTGGCGGTTTCGGTGATCACGACCCTGCTGACGCCTTATCTGATCCGTGCGGCCGATCCATTGTCGATCAAGCTCGCCAGCGCGATGCCAGAACGCTTGGGGCGGGTGCTGGGGATGTATGGCGAATGGCTGCGCAGCATCCAGCCGCAGGGTGAGGGTGCGTTACTGGCATCCATGATTCGCAGGATCTTGCTGCAGGTGGGCGTCAATCTGGCGCTGGTGATCGCGATCTTCTTTTCGGGCGCTTACTTCGCCGAACGCATGTCGGCTTACCTGCAAGGCTGGATCAGCGATCCGAGCTGGCAAAAGGCGTTGATCTGGGGCGGGGCGCTGTTGTTATCGCTGCCGTTTTTGATTGCGGCGTACCGCAAGCTAAAGGCGCTGTCGATGTTGCTCGCGGAAATGGGCGTGAAGCCGGAGATGGCCGGGCGCCACACGCAGCGAGTGCGCCGGGTGATCGCCGAAGTGATCCCGATCCTGTCGCTGCTGGTGATCTTTTTTCTGCTGGCAGCCTTGTCGGCCAGTATTCTGCCGACCAACAAGTTGCTGGTACTGATCGCCGTGGTCGCGGCCGCCGTGGCGGCGCTGTTGTGGCGCTGGTTCATTCGTGTGCATACGCGGATGCAGGTGGCGTTGCTGGAAACCCTCGACAATCACAAGGAGTCGTCCGGGCATTGACCACCCCGCGGCGTTGACTGGATCAGCTTTCCAGCCAGACGTCCCGTGCCCAGTGCCAAACCGACTCCCAGGTCTCTTCGGCGATCAGTTCTTCTTCGGCCTGCCAAAGCACCACGGTGCCGTCTTCTTCGACACAATAGTAGTCATCACCGTCCTGGCAGATCGGGATCAGGCTGCGATCGACGCCGGCGTCCCAGGCGTTGGCGGCAACGTCGGGCAGGTAGGTGTGGGATTGCGGGTCGGTCACGGTGACCGGTTCCAGGCTGCCGTAGACCACATCGCTGACGGTCAGCAGAAATTCTCTGAAGACGAACGGAATGTCGATGAACAGTTGTTCTTCGATTTCGACCAGCAGGTCTTCGTCGGGCAACTCCAAGGGGACCGGTACCGGTTCGTTGGCTTCACGCAGTTGTTCGATGATTTCTTCCACGTCCGGGATCCTCTTGCTTGTATGGCGCGGTTTATATGGGGCGGTTTATACAGTAGCTTGCTATAGATGCAACCGCGAAATAGAAAACCCCGGCCTGGGCCGGGGTTTTGTTTACAACAAGTGAAACGCGGAGGGTAATCAGCCGTTCTGGCGGATACCTGCCACCAGCCAAGGCTGGTTTTCGCCCTGTGCACGTTCCATGTTCCAGCTTTCGCTGAAGACTTCGCCCTGGTCGAAACGCGAGGTTTTCGACAGGCCAGTGAAGGTCAGGGTGGCGATGGTCTTGTCGGCGCGATCGTCCACACCGTCCAGCTGTACATTGAGGTTATCGATGTAGGTGGACTGGAAGCCGTCGCCCAGGTCAGCACGTTCACGCTTGAGGAACTCCAGCATTTGCGGGGTCACGAACTCGGCGATCTTGTCCATTTCGTTGGCGTCCCAGTGCTGTTGCAGGGACTGGAAGTGATTGCGTGCCGCTTCGACGAAGTTTCCTTCGTTGAACCAGGCTGGCGCGTTGATCACCGGGCGAGCGGCAACAGGCGCTGCCGAGCCACCGAAGATCGAACCGCCGGCAGGCTTTTGTTCGAACGCCTCACGTTGCATCGGCGCGTGGCCGGCCGGAGCGTACTGCTCCTGCTGCTTGCGACGACGGGCGGCGATAAAGCGGAAGACCAGGAACGCAATGACGGCCATGATCAGGATGTCGAAGATCTGCATGCCCTGGAAGCCGTCACCCATGAACATGGATGCGAGCAGGCCACCGGCCGCGATACCGGCCAGTGGGCCGAGCCAGCGCGAAGCGCCACCGGCCTTGGCAGCAGCGCCAGCGGCACCGGCAGCACCAGCGGTCGCCGCAGCGCCGCCCATGCCTGGAGAAGAAGGAGCCATCTGGCTGGTCTGGTGAGTCGGCGCAGCGCCTGCGCTTTTGCCACCACCGAAGCGCTTGGCGGCATTGACGTCGAGACTCATCGTCAGGCCGATGCACAACGCCATGGCGATGCTAAGAAAACGTTTCATAAAGGGAATTCCCATTTGTGGAAGGCACGCGCGCCATGTTGCACAGGTGAAGTGTTGCTGGCTAGCGGCAGAGTGTTTCGGGCTTTTGCCTGACAGGTCGTGTTCAGCTCCAGTCCGTGCAATAAGGCCTTTTGACTTTGATCTGTCAGATGAGTGGACAGGGCTTGTAGGACGCTTGCCTAGCGTCGCAGGGCAAGCATGACCACCCCGGCCGTGATCAGGCCTATTCCGCCCCATTGGCGCAAGTCGAGTTTTTCACCCAGCAGGACAACGCCAAGGACAGCCACCAGCACCACGCTGAGTTTGTCCACTGGAGCAACCAGTGACGCCGGACCGACCTTGAGTGCGCGGAAATAGCAGATCCACGATGCACCGGTGGCAAGGCCCGACAACAGCAGGAACAGGTAGCTCTTCGCAGAGATCGATCCCAAAGACTGATATTGGCCCGTGGCGTACAAAATCAAGGCCAGGCTGACCAATACCACCATCGTACGCAGCAGGGTGGCAAAGTCGGAGTTGACGTTTTCGATGCCGACTTTCGCGAAAATGGCGGTCATTGCCGCGAATGCCGCGGATAACAGGGCCCAGAATGTCCAGGAGGAAAAAAAGCCTGAGCCCATGTGTTTGCGTCTCCCGGATCAGTCAAGGCCAGCACAGAACCCTGTGGGAGCGAGCTTGCTCGCGATGACGGACTGACAGCCAGAAATAATGTCGACTGATCTACCGCTATCGCGAGCAAGCTCGCTCCCACAGAAAGGCTAGATTGCTTCCAGTTTGGCATACCCCAGCATCAGCCACTTGCTGCCTTCGCTGAAGTTCACCTGCACCCGGGCCTGAGCCCCGGCGCCTTCGAAGTTGAGGATCACGCCGTCACCGAAGATCGAGTGACGCACAGTCTGGCCCAGGCTGAAGCCGGTCTGCGGAATCTCGCTGCCGCTGAACAGGTTGCTGCCACTCATCGACTGGTTGCCACCGAACGGACGGCTGACGCTGTTGGACAGCCGCACCTCCTGAATCAGGCCTTTCGGAACTTCGCGTACGAAGCGCGACACCTTGTTGTAGGTCTCGCTGCCATAAAGGCGCCGGGTTTCGGCGAAGGTCATCACCAGGTTCTGCATGGCCCGGGTGATGCCTACGTAGGCCAGACGACGCTCTTCCTCCAGGCGGCCGGGTTCTTCCAGGCTCATCTTGTGCGGGAACAGGCCTTCTTCCATGCCCACCAGGAACACGTAAGGGAACTCCAGGCCTTTGGCGCTGTGCAGGGTCATCAGTTGAATGCTGTCTTCGTGCTCGTCGGCCTGGGTATCACCGGCTTCCAGCGACGCATGACCAAGGAATGCTGCCAATGGCGTCAGGTCTTCGTCTTCTTCGCTGTTTTCGAAGTTGCGCGCGGCGCTGACCAGTTCCTCAAGGTTTTCTACCCGGGCCTGGCCTTTCTCGCCTTTTTCCGCTTCGTGATAGGCGATCAGCCCCGACTGCTCGATGACGGTCTGGGTCATCAGGTGCAGTGGCATTTCCATGCACTTGGCGGCGAGGTTCTCGATCAGCTCGATAAACGCGCCCAGAGCGCCGGCCGCACGACCGGTCAGGCCTTTGTTGGCCACCAGTTGGCGCATCGCTTCCCACATCGACACATCGCTGTGGCGCGCATGGTCGCGGATCGCTTCGACGGTTTTCTCACCGATGCCACGGGCCGGCACGTTGATGACCCGTTCCAGCGCAGCATCGTTACCGCGGCCTTCGAGCAAGCGCATGTAGGCCATGGCGTTCTTGATTTCGGCGCGTTCGAAGAAGCGCTGACCACCATAGATGCGGTAGGGAATGCGCTCGCGCAGCAAGGCTTCTTCCAGAACTCGCGACTGGGCGTTGGAGCGGTACAGAATCGCGATATCGCTGCGAGACAAGCCGGTTTTCAGCGCGCTTTCGATAGTTTCGACAACGTAGCGTGCTTCATCGTGCTCGTTGAAGGCGGCGTACAGGTTGATCGCTTCGCCGTCGCCGCCGTCAGTCCACAGCTCTTTGCCCAAGCGCCCGGTGTTGTTGGCGATCAAGGCGTTGGCAGCCTTCAGGATGCCGGCGGTGGAGCGATAGTTCTGCTCCAGGCGAATGGTTTCGGCGTCCGGGAAGTCTTCGGAATACTGGTAGATGTTCTCGATTTTGGCGCCACGCCAGCCGTAGATCGACTGGTCGTCGTCGCCCACCACCATCAGGCTGTCGCCACCCTTGGCCAGCAGGCGCAACCAGGCGTATTGCACGGCGTTGGTGTCCTGGAACTCGTCCACCAGAATGTGCCGGAAGCGCTTTTGATAGTGAGCGAGCAGGCCTGGGTGATCGCGCCACAGATCGAGTGCGCGCAGCAGCAATTCGGAGAAGTCGATGACACCGGCACGCAGGCAGGCGGCCTCGTAGGCCTCATAGATACCGCGCATGGTTGCCAGGAACAGGTCGCCGCTGGCTTGAATGTGTTGCGGGCGCAGGCCTTCGTCTTTCTGGCCGTTGATGAACCATTGGGCCTGACGGGCCGGCCAACGCTGTTCGTCCAGGCCGAGCTCGCGGATCACCCGCTTGACCAACCGCTGCTGGTCATCGCTGTCGAGAATCTGGAAGGTCTGGCTTAAGCCCGCTTCCTGCCAGTGTGCCCGCAAAAGGCGGTGCGCCAGGCCGTGGAAGGTGCCAACCCACATGCCGGCCGGGTTGATGCCCATCAGCTGCTCGATGCGCTGGCGCATCTCGGCAGCGGCCTTGTTGGTGAAGGTCACCGACAGGATGGAGTGGGGCGAGGCGTTTTCGACCTGGATCAACCAGGCGATACGGTGCACCAGCACTCGGGTTTTACCGGAACCAGCACCGGCCAGGACCAACTGACGACCCACGGGGGCCGCTACGGCCTGGCGTTGGGCATCGTTGAGGGAGTTCAGCAGAAGGGAGAGATCATCGCGCATCGGGGCATTCTAGGGGGCCGCGACACACCGGGCAAACCCCGCTTCGCTTTAACCGATGAAAGTTATGCGAAGGACGACCGGTCAGTCATCGGCTGCAGGCATTGGCGGGGCGTGCCTTCAGCATTTTCAGTGGCATCGGCGTCCGAAAAATTTGGCGATTTATTGATCAGCAGCAGTTTGGTCCGGGCAATTGCTTGTGTATGCTCCGAGCAGTTTCGGGCACATGCTCATCATTATAAGAACAAGAACATCGCCTATGACCCTCAGCTTCGACCTGTCGGGCCCCACTGTGGAACCCCGGGTGATCCGTAAACAGTACGCCATGGAAATGGCGGTCGAACGCACGCGCCTGTTGTATCAAGGCTCGCTGCTGCCCACGTTGTTCATGCTGATCAATGGCCTGGTCTGTGCCGGTTTGCTCTGGAGCCCGCAGCGCTATTTCCTGGTCAGTGTCTGGCTGGTGTGGTTGTTGTCATTGGTGGCATTGCGGGTGATTCAGGTCGCAGCCTTTGATTCGGCCATTCCCAACCGTCAGGCCCATCCCATCTGGCGGCGGATGTTTTTGCTGGGCTCCGGCCTCACCGGTCTGACCCTGGCCGGTGCCGGCATCGCCCTGGTTCCGGCCGATAACTTCATTCAGCAAGCCTGGGTCTTCGGCCTCATCGGTGCCGCAGCGCTCTCGGCCAGCGTGGCTTATGCGGTCAGCTTGCCGGCCTTCCTGTCATTCACCTTGCCCTGCCTGTTGCCGGCCATCGCCTATATGTTTTGGGGGGCTGACGAACAGCAGCAAGGTTGGGGCTGGTTCGGGCTGATCCTGCTCGGTGCGTTGAGCGTGGTTGCCTGGCAAGTCAATCGATTGATCGATCGGGGCTTGATGCGACGCTTTCAGAACCAGGCACTGATCGAGCATTTGCAGCAGGCGCAAAGCTGCAGTGATCAGCTCAATCAGAAGCTGGCCAAGGAGATAGAACAGCGCCGACGTGCCGAGGACGAATTGCGAGAGATCCAGGTCGACCTGGAAAACCGAGTCGCTCAGCGCAGCCTGGAACTGGACGCCGCCAACCAGGCACTGAGCAAGAGTGAGGCGCGCCTGGCGCTGGCATTGAAGGCCAGCGAGTTGGGGTTGTGGGACTGGAATCTGCAAACCGACGAAGTCCATCACACACAAATTCAGGAATTGTTCGGCCTGGAGCCGGAACAGGTCACGGCGATATTGCGTCACCTCAAGCCGCGCCTTCACCCCGAGGATCTTCCTGCGCTGAAAAGGGCGCTGGTCGAGCATTTGAAGGGCCGCACCGAGGACTATCAAATCGAGTATCGCGTGCGGCATGGCGACGGCCACTGGGTCTGGATCGAGGACCGCGGGCGGGCAGTCGAGCGTGCCGACAACGGCCGGGTGATTCGCATGGTCGGCACTCGCCGCGACATCAGCGCCAGCAAAAGTCTGGAAGAGCAGCGGCAATTGGCGGCGACCGTGTTCGAGGCGGCCAGCGAAGGGATCGTGATTTTCGATCCGAACTACGTTCTGATCGCGATCAATCAAGCCTTCAGTCGGGTGACCGGTTATGACATTGACGACATGATCGGACGCAATGTCGTTGAGTTGCCATGCAGTCGCGATGCGCGTAGGCATTACGCCGCGATACATCAGGCGCTGGAGCAGCAAGGCAGCTGGCAGGGCGAATTGGTGGAAACCCGCAAGAACGGCGAGATGTATCCGCAATGGCTGCAACTGAATGCCGTGCGCGATGCCCGGGGAAATGTGAGCCATATTGTGGGCTTCTTCGCTGATCTCTCGGCTCGTCGAGAGTCCGAACAGCGTATGCGCTATCTGACCCATTACGACGAACTTACCGGTCTGGCCAACCGCGCGATGTTTCGCGAACGACTCAACGAGGCTCATCAACGAGTGCGGCAGGGCGGTTATCGCAGCCTGGCGTTGCTGCACATCAATCTCGATCGGTTCAAGCAACTCAACGACAGCCTGGGGCATGAAGTCGCCGATCAGTTATTGCAGAAAATGGCCCGGCGACTGGTGAATGCATTGCCTGAAGCAGACACCATCGCGCGCCTTTCCGGTGATGAGTTTGCCGTGCTGTTCAATTCCTACGGCAACCTTTCGAGCCTGGCGAGGGTGGCGACTCGTCTGGCGAACAAGTTGCGTTTGCCGGTGACCATTGACGGGCATGAGCTGGTGCTCAGCGCGTCGATGGGCATCAGCTTGTTGCCGGACAGCGCGCGGGAAATATCGGCACTGGTCAGTCAGTCGAACATGGCAATGCAGCACGCCAAACACCTGGGTGGCGATAATTTCCAGTTTTACACCGACAGCTTGCAAGCCAGCACGTTGGAGCGTTTACAGCTGGAAAACCACTTGCGCAAAGCCATCGAAGACAAACAACTGAAGGTGTTTTACCAACCGAAACTGTGCCTGGCCACTGGCAGGTTGAATGCCGCCGAAGCCTTGGTGCGTTGGGATCATCCGACCATGGGCCGCGTGCCGCCGGGGGATTTCATTGGCCTGGCTGAAGAAACCGGATTGATCGGCCCGATCGGTGAGTTCGTGCTGCGTCAGGCCTGCTGGCAAGCCTGTGAGTGGCAACGGCAGGGACTCGAAGCAATTCGGGTGTCGGTCAATCTGTCGGTGCATCAATTGCGCCAAGGCAAGCTGGTCAGTCTGGTGCGGCAGGTGCTGGAAGAGACCGGGCTGGCGCCGCAACTGCTGGAGCTGGAACTCACTGAAAGCCAGTTGCTGGACAGCGTCGAACACATCATCGCAACCTTCCAGCAGTTGCGTGATCTCGGGGTGAAACTGGCCATTGACGATTTTGGCACTGGTTACTCATCCCTGAGCTATCTCAAGCGGATCCCGGTGGATTACGTGAAGATTGATCAGGCATTTATCCGTGGCTTGGGTGAGGGCAGCGAAGACGCGGCGATTACCCGGGCAATCATTGCCATGGCCCACGGCCTGAAGCTTAAGGTCGTGGCGGAAGGAGTGGAGCGCGGAGAACAGCTTGAGTTCCTGAAAGCCGAGCGCTGCGATGAGGTTCAGGGCTATTTGATCAGCCGCCCGGTTGAGGCTGAGACGTTGGCAGGTTTGCTGCACGCGCAAGCCGCAAGCTGACGAGGATACGTAAGTAGCTTTTGTCCTTTAAAACGTGCACCCGGCACACCTGGACAGGCGCCATGAGTGCTACATGAAGCGCGGGCACCTGAAATCGAGGGATTCGGTAACGCATTGAGCAGGCAAAAAGCCGATTCATGTAGTATAACTACAAGCGTGCTACATCCCCGGCACCTGCCAATAACAAAGAGTCCAGCCCTTTGAATCTGCTGCAACACATCGCCCAGTCTCGCCACCTGTTACGCAAGTCGGAGCTCAAGGTCGCCGACCACGTGCTGCTTGATCCTGCGGCCGTGATGCACAGTTCCATGGCCGACCTGGCCCACAGCGTGGGCATCAGCGAACCGACCATCGTGCGTTTTTGCCGTGCCATCGGTTGTTCCGGCTTTCAGGACCTGAAGCTGAAGCTGGCCCAGAGCCTGGCGGCAGGTGCAAGTTTTGGCCAGTTTGCGATCCATGAGGATGATTCGGTCGCTGACTACAGCCTGAAAATCTTCGACACCACCCTGCATACGCTGATGGAGGTTCGCGAGAAACTCGATCCGCTGGAATTGCAGCGGGCGGTGACGCTGATGTCCCAGGCCCAGCGTGTCGAGTTCTATGGCTTTGGTGCCTCGGGTGCGGTCGCGGCGGACGCCCAGCACAAGTTCTTCCGCTTGCTGCTCACCGCTGCGGCGTATTCCGACCCGCACATGCAGGCGATGTCGGCCGTGACGCTCAAGCCAACCGACGTGGCGATCTGCATTTCCCAGTCCGGGCGTTCCAAGGACCTGCTGATCACTGCCAACCTGGTGCGTGAAAGCGGTGCCTCGTTGATCACCCTGTGCCCGAGCCAGACGCCGTTGGCCGAACTGTCTACGGTCAATCTGGCGATCGATGTGCATGAAGACACTGAAATCTATACGCCGCTGACTTCGCGTATTGCCCACCTGGTGGTGATCGACGTGCTGGCGATGGGCGTGGCCATGGCGCGTGGCCCGAGCCTGGTCAACCACCTCAAGAGCGTCAAGCGCAGCCTGCGCAGCTTGCGGTTGTCGCCCAAGTCGGTGAAAGCGCTGGACGATTGAGCCAGGCCTGAGATTGCATGAAGGTTGTTCCGACCTTATCGCGAGCAAGCTCGCTCCCACATTTGATCATGCACGCCGCAGAACCTGTGGGAGCGAGGTCGCTCGCGATGGCGGCCTCGAATGCACCGCAATTTTCATCAGTTTGTAACCCCCAAGCCGCCAAACCGTCATCCCCCGCGCCTATCTTGAAACTCCCGTACTCGCCTTGGGAGACTCGAAATGGCCATGCCCTACGAAGAACGCAACAGCGCTGTCAAAACCCGTCGTCAGCAAGAAGATCAGCGCCGCATGGAATTCCGTCGCGCCATCGAAGATCGCTGCGAACGCCGTCAGCTTCTGGCCGAGATTGGCGATTTTCCAGAGCTGGAACTTAACTTCTGGCAGACGTCTCCCGTAGCTTCCCGTCGAAACGCTCAACCAGCGCGCTGATCTGAATCCGTTCGCTGCGGATAAACGCCAGGAAGGCATGAGCCACCGGTGACAGGCGCTTTGCCTTGGCCTGCACCAGGCACCAGCTACGGAATAGCGGCAGTTCTTCGACCGGCAATTCGATCAGCCCACCGGTTGCCAGCTCAAGGTTCAGGGCGTGGCGCGTCAACAGCGCAACGCCCAGGCCTGCCAGTACACATTCTCGCTGGGCTTCGGCAGACGAGACTTCCTGAGTCTGGTTGAAGTGCACGCGTTTCTCTTTGAAGTATTCTTCGCACGCCAGCCGCGTCCCGGAGCCTGGTTCACGCAGCAGCAGTGTGTAGGGTTCGAGATCCTGCAAGCGCAGCGGCCCCATATGACACAGCGGGTGATCCGGTGGCGCCACGGCGACGATCGGGTTGTTCAGGAACGGCAGGAATTCCAGGCCCATGTCCTGAGGCACCATGGACATGATCACCAGGTCGTCGCGGTTGTCCGACAAACGCCGAATGACCTGGCCGCGATTGACCACCGTCAGTTGCAGGTTCACCTCCGGGTGCTGGCGTTTGAAGGCGGCAAACAAGTGCGGCACGAAATATTTGGCGCTGGATTCCACCGCCAGTTTCAGCTGCCCCTGCAACGAACCCTGCATGTCCGACAGCTGCATGTCGAGGTTTTCCAGGCGTCCGAAAATATCCCGGCTGGCCCGCTGTAACGCTTCAGCCGCTTCGGTCATGTAGAGTTTTTTGCCGACGTAATCGAACAAAGGCTGGCCAATCAGCTCCTCAAGTTGACGAATCTGCAGGCTGACGGCAGGTTGTGTGAGCGACATTTCCTCGGCCGCGCGACTGTACGACCGCAAATCACAGACCTCGTTGAAGATCTGCAATTGCCGTAAAGTCATACGCATCAATGACTTACGCATAATGTGATCACTCTCGTCGCTAACAGGTGAATCAACTATAAGTCTTTACTTATGCATGACCCAATAATTATTCATTTTTGTTAATCCCTTGTGAGCGCTAGTGTGGACCTGCGACCAAATTGAAACATTTGGTCACGCGTCGACCTGGTCTAGCAGGTCGTGGGTACCACCGGCTCAAGGGAATTTCCAAGTGATAACAAAGATCCTGATCGCCAACCGTGGTGAGATTGCCGTACGAATCGTACGTGCCTGCGCCGAAATGGGCATTCGCTCGGTCGCGATCTACTCCGATGCCGACCGTCATGCCTTGCACGTCAAGCGAGCGGACGAGGCCCACAGCATTGGTGCCGAGCCACTGGCCGGTTACCTGAACCCGCGCAAGCTGGTGAACCTGGCTGTGGAAACCGGTTGCGATGCACTGCACCCAGGCTACGGCTTCCTTTCGGAAAACGCCGAGCTGGCGGAGATCTGCGCCGAACGCGGGATCAAGTTCATTGGCCCGTCGGCTGAAGTGATTCGCCGCATGGGCGACAAGACCGAAGCCCGTCGCAGCATGATCAAGGCCGGTGTACCAGTGACCCCGGGCACTGAAGGCAACGTGTCGGGCATCGAAGAAGCCCTGACCGAAGGCGATCGCATCGGTTACCCGGTGATGCTCAAGGCCACTTCCGGTGGTGGCGGTCGCGGCATTCGTCGCTGCAACAGCCGTGAAGAGCTCGAACAGGCTTTCCCGCGGGTCATTTCCGAAGCCACCAAGGCATTTGGTTCGGCGGAAGTGTTCCTGGAAAAATGTATCGTCAATCCGAAGCACATTGAAGCGCAAATTCTTGGCGACAGCTTCGGCAACGTGGTGCACCTGTTCGAACGTGACTGCTCGATCCAGCGCCGCAACCAGAAGCTGATCGAAATCGCCCCAAGCCCACAGCTGACCCCGGAACAGCGCGCCTATATCGGCGACCTGTCGGTGCGCGCAGCCAAGGCCGTGGGATACGAGAACGCCGGCACCGTGGAGTTCCTGCTCGCCGAGGGCGAAGTGTACTTCATGGAGATGAATACCCGGGTGCAGGTGGAACACACCATCACCGAAGAAATCACCGGCATCGACATTGTCCGCGAGCAGATTCGCATTGCCTCCGGTCTGCCGCTTTCGGTGAAACAGGAAGACATCCAGCACCGCGGCTTCGCCCTGCAATTCCGGATCAACGCCGAAGACCCGAAGAACAACTTCCTGCCGAGCTTCGGCAAGATCACTCGTTACTACGCTCCCGGCGGCCCCGGCGTGCGAACCGACACGGCGATCTACACCGGCTACACCATTCCACCGTTCTACGACTCCATGTGCCTGAAACTGGTGGTGTGGGCGCTGACCTGGGAAGAGGCGATGGACCGTGGCTTGCGCGCCTTGGATGACATGCGTCTGCAAGGGGTCAAGACCACCGCCGCGTACTACCAGGAAATCCTGCGTAACCCGGAATTCCGTAGCGGTCAGTTCAACACCAGCTTCGTTGAAAGCCACCCTGAACTGACCAACTACTCGATCAAGCGCAAACCCGAAGAGCTGGCCCTGGCCATCGCCGCCGCCATCGCCGCCCACGCAGGCCTGTGAGGAATAGAACAATGAGCAAACAAATCCACGTTACCGACACTATCCTGCGCGACGCCCACCAATCGCTGCTCGCCACCCGCATGCGCACCGAAGACATGCTGCCGATCTGCGACAAGCTCGACAAAGTCGGCTACTGGTCGCTGGAGTGCTGGGGCGGCGCGACGTTCGACGCCTGCGTACGTTTCCTGAAAGAAGATCCGTGGGAGCGTCTGCGCCAGCTGCGCGCCGCGCTGCCTAACACCCGCCTGCAAATGTTGTTGCGCGGCCAGAACCTGCTGGGCTACCGCCACTACAGCGACGACGTGGTCAAAGCCTTCGTGGCCAAGGCAGCGGTCAACGGTATCGACGTGTTCCGCATCTTCGACGCCATGAACGACGTGCGTAACCTGCGCGTGGCCATCGAAGCGGTGAAAGCCGCCGGCAAACACGCCCAGGGCACCATCGCCTACACCACCAGCCCGGTGCACACCATCGAGGCGTTCGTGAACCAGGCCAAGCAAATGGAAGCCATGGGTTGCGACTCGGTGGCGATCAAGGACATGGCCGGCCTGCTGACCCCGTACGCCACCGGCGAACTGGTCAAGGCTCTGAAAGCCGAGCAATCGTTGCCAGTGTTCATTCACTCCCACGACACTGCTGGCCTGGCCGCGATGTGCCAAATGAAGGCCATCGAAAACGGCGCCGATCACATCGACACCGCGATCTCCAGTTTCGCCTGGGGCACCAGCCACCCGGGTACCGAGTCGATGGTCGCCGCCCTTAAAGGCAGCGAGTTCGACACCGGCCTGAACCTGGAACTGCTGCAAGAGATCGGTCTGTACTTCTACGCGGTGCGCAAGAAGTACCACCAGTTCGAAAGCGAGTTCACCGCCGTCGACACCCGTGTGCAAGTCAACCAGGTACCGGGCGGGATGATTTCCAACCTGGCCAACCAGTTGAAAGAGCAGGGCGCACTCAACCGCATGAGCGAAGTGCTGGCCGAAATCCCGCGCGTTCGTGAAGACCTCGGCTTCCCGCCGCTGGTGACCCCGACTTCGCAGATCGTCGGGACCCAGGCGTTCTTCAACGTGCTGGCCGGCGAGCGCTACAAGACCATCACCAACGAAGTGAAGCTGTACCTGCAAGGCGGCTACGGCAAGGCGCCGGGCACTGTGAACGAACAACTGCGTCGCCAGGCCATCGGCAGCGAAGAAGTGATCGACGTTCGCCCGGCCGACCTGCTCAAGCCGGAAATGGCCAAGCTGCGTGCCGACATCGGCGCACTGGCCAAGTCTGAAGAAGACGTACTGACCTACGCCATGTTCCCGGACATCGGTCGCAAGTTCCTCGAGGAGCGCGCCGCTGGCACCCTCACGCCAGAGGTTCTGCTGCCGATTCCTGAAGCGGGTGGCGTGGCCTCTGCCGGTGGCGAAGGTGTGCCGACCGAGTTCGTCATCGACGTGCACGGTGAAACCTACCGCGTCGACATCACCGGTGTTGGCGTCAAGGCCGAAGGCAAGCGTCACTTCTACCTGTCCATCGACGGCATGCCGGAAGAAGTGGTGTTCGAGCCGCTCAACGAATTTGTCGGCGGCGGCAGCAGCAAGCGCAAGCAAGCCACTGCACCGGGTCACGTCAGCACCACCATGCCGGGCAACATCGTCGACGTGCTGGTCAAGGAGGGCGACACCGTCAAGGCAGGCCAGGCCGTGTTGATCACCGAAGCGATGAAGATGGAAACAGAAGTCCAGGCAGCCATCGCCGGTAAAGTCACCGCCATTCACGTGGCCAAGGGCGACCGGGTGAACCCGGGCGAGATCCTGATCGAGATCGAAGGCTGAGTTAACAGCCTCGATACAACGCTTTATACCTCGGGGGGGCATGTGCTCCCCTTTTTTTATGCCTGAAAATCCGTGCCTGAAAACCCTGTGGGAGCGAGCTTGCTCGCGATAGCGGAGCATCAGTCTCAACAATTGCTGAATGTGATGCCGCCATCGCGAGCAAGCTCGCTCCCACAGGTACTGTGTCCCATCAGTGAAGCGGGTGTTAATTGATCAAGAGCTCGCTCGCGATGGCGTAATTCCAGGCGCTGACGATTACCCGCGACACTCCACCAACGACTTCACCTGCCCCGAACCGGTCTGGTTCTCATCGCTCAGCCACTTTTCAAACCCCGCACCAATCGCCGGCCACTCCGAATCCAGGATCGAATACCACGCCGTATCCCGGTTCTGCCCCTTGACCACCATGTGCTGGCGGAACACCCCCTCAAAACTGAAACCCAGTCGCTCAGCCGCGTATTTGGAGCGGGCGTTGCCGTTGTTGCACTTCCATTCCAGGCGACGGTAGCCGAGGGCGAAGGATTCCCTGGCCAGCAGATAAACCGCCTCGGTGCTTTTCGGCGACCGCTGCATCGGGGCGCCGAAGGTGACGTGGCCGATTTCGATGCGGCCCTGGGCCGGGACGATGGACATCAGGCTGAGAATGCCCTGGACCTCGCCGCTGACGCGGTCGATCACGCTGAAGAAATACGGATCGCTGCTGGTCGCGTGGTTGTTCAGCCAGTCGTTGAAGACGCTGCGCTCCGGGAAGGGGCCGTAAGGCAGGTAGTCCCACAACTTCGGGTCAGCGCCCGGGCCTTGCAGGGCCTTGAACAGGTCGTCGCCGTGGCGCGCCGGGTCGAGTCTTTCCAGGCGGATGTAACGCCCTTCGATCAGTTGAGTCGTGGGGGGCGGAACGCCTTTCCAGTCGGCGAGTGAAATCGACATGCTGTTCTCCTTGAACCTAGATGGCTTTGCGAAACTGGATGAAACCGGGGCGTTCGGCGATGCGCTCGTAGAGCTGGATCGCGGTGGCATTGGTTTCGTGGGTCAGCCAGTGGACCTTGTTGCAACCGTCGGCCTTGGCTGTGGTGTAGACGAACTCGATCAACTGGCGGCCGACGCCGGTACCACGGGTTTGCGGGACCACCAACAAGTCTTGCAGGTAGCAGGAGTTTTCGATGGCCCAGTTCGAACGATGGTAGATGAAGTGCACCATCCCCACCGCTTTGTCATCGGCCCAGGCGAGGGCGGCGTGGGTCGGTTCGCTCGGGTCAAGCATGCGCTGCCAGGTGCTTTGAGTGACGGTATCCGCAAGTTCGGTGTTGTAGAAGCGCAGGTAGGCTTGCCACAGCGGCAACCATGCCGCGTGATCACCGGCGGTGACTTGGCGAACGTCGATCTGACTCATGGTGATTTCCTTAGCGCATCAATTGGGCGAGGGTTTGGTCGTTGACGTCGGGGCTGGCGGCCAGGCCTTTGCGCACGCCGGCGATGTCGGCGGGGCTGCGGTTCTGGCTGAGCTTGCGCTTGCCTTCCAGACGGTCGATGGGAATGGCGAAACCGACGATGGCCTTGAGCATGCCGTCGATGTAATCGGCGGGGGCATCGGCCACTGACCACGGTTGGGCGCGGCCAGCTTCATGACGATCGGTGAGGGTGCTGACGATGTCGAGCAGCCGCCCGCCATCACTGAAGGTTTCGGCTCGGCCATAGGCGTGTACGGCGACGTAATTCCAGGTTGGTACGACTTTGCCGTGTTCGGCCTTGCTCGGGTAGAAGCCAGGGCTGACGTAGGCGTCGGCACCGGCAAAAATCAGCAGGGCTTCGGCGCCGTCGCGCAGGTCTTTCCACTGTGGATTGGCTTTGGCCAGATGCCCGTACAACGTGCCGTTCGAGCCTTGCTCGCAATGCAGCAGCACTGGTACATGGCTGGCTTGCAGGCCGCTTTCACCGTGGGTCACCAATATGGCGAGACGGGTGGCGAGGATCAGTTCATGCAGTTGGGACAACTCGTCGATGGCAAAAGCACGTGGCGTGTACATGGAGATATTTTCCTTGGCGAATGTCTGCATCCTAGGCAGGCTATTGGTCTGTTGTAAGAGCCATTAATGACCAATTTCATAGGTCCATTGTGATGACTAGCGAACCACTGTCCCTGACCTTCAACCCGGCAGGTATCGAACTTGATCGTCGCCAGGGGCTGAGTCGTCAGCTCTACCAGGCATTGCGCACGCGTGTGTTGGACGGGCGACTGGCCAGCGGTACGCGTCTGCCTGCCAGTCGTGATCTGGCAGCCGCGCTGGCGATTTCCCGTAACAGCGTGGTGCGCGCCTACGATCAGTTGTACGCCGAAGGGTTTATCGAAGGGCGGGTAGGCGATGGGACTTATGTCGCGCAACTGCCCCAGGCAACCGTGCCGGCAAAAAAACTATCCACAAAAGTATCCACAGGGTTTTCAACAGGGTTACCCACAACCTTATCCACAAATCGGCTCGATTTACCTGTGGATTCATCCAGCAAAGTTATCCACAGTGGTGCATTGACTCGCGTCGAAAAGAACCATTTACCCATGCCGCCCAGTGGTCCGCCCAAGGCTTTTCGGGTTGGTGTTCCGGCGTTCGATCTGTTTCCGTTCGAGGTCTGGGCCAAGCTGAATGCGGCTTTCTGGCGTAAACCGGATTTCCAGCAACTGTGCTACGGCGACCCTGCAGGTGATGCGCGCTTGCGGGGGATGATCGCGGCGTATCTACGCAGCTCGCGGGGCATGCAGTGCACGGCTGAACAAATTGTGATCACCAGTGGCGCGCAACAGGGAATCAGCCTTTGTGCACAGCTGCTGGTGGAGCCGGGCGATGGGGTGGCGATCGAAAATCCGGGCTACCGCGCGGCGGGTCATGCCTTCGCCGTGGCCGGGGCGCGCTTGCACGGGGTAGCGGTGGATAGCGAGGGCATCGACTGCGGTGAGCTGGCGGGGCTCAGTGATTGCCGCCTGACCTATGTCACGCCGTCACATCAATACCCGACTGGCGTGGTGATGAGCCTCGCTCGCCGTCTGGAGTTGCTGGCCTGGGCCGAGCGCACCCAAGGCTGGATCGTCGAGGATGATTACGACGGCGAGTACCGCTACAGCGGTGCGCCATTGGCGCCTTTGGCGGCACTCGATCGTCACGGGCGAGTGTTGTATGTCGGCACGTTCGGCAAGGTCGCGTTTCCGGCGTTGCGCCTGGGTTATCTGGTGTTGCCAATGGGGCTGGTGGACGCGTTTTCCCAGCGTCGTGCCGTGGATGTGCGCCACTCCGAGGTCAGCACGCAGGCAGTCATGGCCGAGTTCATGGCGGCCGGACACTTCCAGCGGCATATCCGCCGCATGCGCCGTGCGGCACTGAGTCGGCGCAATACGCTGCTCAGTGGTTGGCCGCTGGATATCCCCGGCGTTGGCCCGTTGCCCACAGTCGCTGCCGGGCTGCACATGACCGTGTCAGTCGAAAGCGTGGCGCGCGAACAGGAACTGATCGAATTGGCGCGCAGTGTCGATGTCGAGATCAACGGTTTGAGCAGCTATTGGCTGCCGGAATCCACCACGCCCTTCGATCAACGCGCCGGGTTGGTACTGGGCTTTGCGGCGGTGCCCGAAAAGTCGGTCGAGGCGGCGCTGGAGCGATTGCGAGAGGCGTGGCGCGGTCGATGAAGCGGGCGGACCAGCAGTCCGCCCGCAGTCGTTCATCAGGGTTGAGTTTCGAGTTTGAGGAACAGATTCGGGTCGCTGATACGCCGCAGCACGTAGTCGATTGGCGCCAGAGTCGTGAGTACCTGGCGGCGTTCGGTCGTGAACTGCTCCATCGACGCATCAAGCGAATCGTAGTGAAAGTGCGCAAGCCGCAGAGGCTGATCCTTGTTGGTGGTGTCTAGCACCTGGTACTCCTGGAAATAATCCCTGCGCTTTTTGGTCTTGATTCGTCCCTGTTCGTTGCGGACGATACGGACCTGGTCGTTGTCCAGCAGCCACTGCAAGTACGCCTGTCGGGGCTGTCGATCCTTGAGCAGGCTGGCGCGAATACCAATGCCTTGAGCGCGTAGCTGGACGGCGGCACCATTGAGCTCCGAGCTCGGACCAGCGCCTGGGTCAGCGACTCGAACTGTGTGGGCATGGCTACGAGCGTGCCGTCGCGGACCCGCCATTGAGGCGTGCCGATCATGGTTTGGTCGGGGGCCGATCTCGCGCTCGGGTTGCAGCACCTTCAGCGCTTGGCGCAGTAACAGCGCGGCGACGCTATCGACAGTGGGACCCCTGTTGGTCTGGTAACTCACTTGGCTCTTTTTTAGCAAGCCGGGGGTTTGGGTATTCTCTGGGTGGTCTGTCATCGTCATTTTCCTTTTTGACGTGGCGGCTTACGAAAAGAACAGTGAGCGCGCCAGTTGCGGGCTGATCGCGCTGCGATAGATGGCGATCACCTGGCTGCTGGAAGCGGAATTAAGGTCGCTCCCTCCGGCCATCATCCGTTGATCACGCAGTTTCAAATGGGCGGCGGTAAACGCCTCGACAGGCGTATCAGAAGCGGCGTAGTGAAAATGGGCGTACCACAACGGTTGCCCGGTGCCTCGCTCGCGAATTTCGTACTCCTGCAGGTAATCCTTGCGCGGGCCTTTGAGTCGGCGTCGTTCACCACTGCGCACGACATCGATTTCATTTTTGCTTGATAGCCATTCGATGCGGGCGGCCGTGGGCGGCTGTTGCTTGATCATCTGGACGCGAATCCGGTAGCCCTCGGCGTACAGTCGAACACGTGCCGTGTTCAAGGCCGCGCCCAGTGTTGTCGCAGCGACGGTCGTATTCGAAGCGGTCAGAGTTTGCTCGAGTGTCTTCGCGCTTTTGTCGAGCTGTTCGGCTTTGTGCTGGAACAACTCTTCGATTTCCACCGGGATGCGGCCGGGTTTTTTTGCACTCGCTTCGGTTTTCTGGATGAAGCTTTCCACGCCATCGAGCAGCTCCTGACCTTGAGTGATTTGTGTGGCGAGGTCCGGTAGTTGTACCGCTGGGCGGCGACGTCTGGGTTGCACGCGCTCAATCCAGACGCCGGGTGTTTTTTCGTGAAAGGTGGCGATCACTTTGCCGGTCAAGGGCGATTTCACATCCAGCAGAACCGGCTCTCCCGATGCCGAGGGACGCACTTCGCCCACAACCGTACCCTTGAAGCGTGTCTTGACCACTCGTTTACGCGATGCCGATGCGGGCTTTGACGGACCGGGCCGGGGTTCTACCGGCCGTTGTTCGCGCAGCAGTTGCGCCAGATTGGCTTCGGTGTCCTGCTGGAATTCACTGATCCGTGTACGTACGTGTTTGAACGGTTGCTCCAGAACCGCGTCCTTGTGGGTGAGGCTGAAGTCTTCAAAGGCCTGGTCGATAGCGGCAAACTGTTCGAGCATGCCGTTGAGGCCTTCGATACGTTCGCCTGCCGCCCAGGCACTGTTTTGCAGCATCAGTTCTTGCGAGGTCTGTATGACCAGGTTGGTGGTATCGAGCAAGCGCTCGAATGCGCCCCGGGCGTCGATCAGCGCGGCACTGTTTCCTTCTTTCAAGCAGACGTCGCGAGCCAGCGAAACCTGGAGCGCCTTGAGATCGTTAACACTGAAAGCGGGCAGTTTTGCCCGGTAGGTACTGGCCACTTCAGCAGCATTTCTACCGAGTCGACTCAAGTCATGGAGCCGCGATTGGGCAAACTCTATTTTGCCGATCACACCCTCGGTCAGGTCGACCATTTTCCGGTAGGTTGCAGAATTACCGGTCCCGCCTGTCGTTTCCTCGGCATCGAGCAGCGCCAGGGTTTCCCTCAAGGTCTGCGTAAACGTTGCATTGTGCTGATCGAGCCACGTCTGGTTGAAGAACAATTGAGTGCCGAGCATCTCGACCATGGCGGTTCGGTAGTTGGGCACCGTTTCGAGCAGGTTCAGCGACTTCAACTGCTCGATAGGGGCGGCGTATTCCTGGGTGCGGTGCTCGAGCTTCTCGAGGAACTGCGTTTGCGCGGCCGACAGTGCTTCGTCACCGACTGATTTTTTCATGGCGTTGTGGGCGTCCGTCAGCTCTGTACGTGCCCGCTCGCGTTCATTGTCAAACTCGGCCAGTTGCTTCTTGAGTTCGGCGATGCGTGCACGGTTTTGTTGCTTCAGTGCCTTGCGTCGGCTCGACAGACCGCCGCCGCGCAGGCGCAGGCGCGTGTCGACGAACCAGTCACCGCGTTGGTTGCTGATCAGTGCCGGACCGCTGCGCACGGGCTGCTGTCGAGAGTCGATGATCGACACTTCGCCCGTGTCCTCGACGGCCACCTCGAACCAGCGCTCGCCCACCGGCGCATAAAAGCTCTTTTCTTTTCGGTAGAGGTGGCGATAGACGCCGTTGCCACTATCGGGCGGTGTGAGCTGTTCGGGTGGAGTGACCTTGAACTGATCCAGGGTTTTTGTCAGGTCCAAGGCCGCATCGGTTGCCACTGTCTGGCGATGTTGCACAGGAGGGGGCTCGCTGACGATGTCGGGTAATTGCACGACGGTCACAGGTTGTCGGGCCGGTTTTTCCTGTTGCTCGATCGCTTTTGCAATGGGCTTTTCCTGGACCCTGCGCGCAGGCGGATTACGCGTACTGGCGTGATGGGCAAGCACCATGGCAAGGGTCAGCAACAGGTCGGTCATGGCTGACTTCTGCTGCTGATGGTCGCCACGGTCGGCCGCGTCGAGGGTTTGCTGCAAGTCATCCAGCACTTGCCAGATCCAGGCGGCCGTCCCGACGGTTCGACCGAGAAAGGGCAATGCGGCATTGAGCAGCGTCCAGGCTGTACGCTTGAAAGTCGCCCAGCGATTTTGCGCGTTGGACAGCGATTGCCGTTGCGCCAGTTCGACCAGCGCATTGACGTTGGCCTTGTACAGGACGGCCAGGTAATTGCCGCTGAGAACCCGAGAGCCGAGGGAAATCGGGCCGCTCATTTGCAGGGAGGTCAGCGGGTCGGCCAACAGTTGAGAAATGCTCCAGACCGAAGGTCGGTCACCGGTGAACACATAGTTGGCATAGTTGGCGCGGGCACCGTCCGGCAGCCAGGCGAGTACGGACTGGCGCAACGTCGGCGAGTGTTTGATGGTGTAGACCAAGTTGGCCGGCGTTGGATACTGGCTCAGCGGTTGTTCAAGCATTGGCCGGTAAAGCAGGCAAGGCCCCTTGTCCATCTGGCGGGGCCCGATCACGAACATGTTGGTCACTTCATCGGTGGCGCCACCGATGCGCCAGCCGGGCGCGAATGCCAGTGGGCGAATCACGATCTCCTGGCCATCCACCCAGCGATTGGCGTCGAGCACTTGCACCACGGCGGCGACATAGCGGTAACCGGTCTCGTCGATGCCGTGCTGCTTGCGAATCTTCAGCTGTAAGGCCAGCAGCGGTAACTCGACGCGCAAATGGCTGGTGAACAGGTTCTGACGCCGCAGGCTGTCCACGGGTTCGGCGAGCAGCTTGCTTTTGATCAGCGCCGGGTAGTGCTGGCCGATGTCGACGCGTGTAATCAGCTCCTCCAGATAGCTCACCGTCATCCACTGCGGCAGCGCGGCGGCGCTGGAACTGCGTACGAATTTGTTGCCTTGCGGCAGGGCAATCAGGTTTTGCAGCGCCAGGTCGACCAGGCTCAGGGTGGTGCGCTCAGGGTCCACCGTTGGCACAAAGCTGCCCCAGACCACCACGCTGTCGACCACGATTTCGATGTCCGCCAGGTTCAGATGTGCGGCATCGGCATGTTGCGCGAGCATGGCTTCGCGCAGTCGATCCAGCGCAAATTCGCGGATCGGTTTGAGCCCGTCCAGAAAGGACTTCCCGGCGTTCTGATTGCGCACCGTCACCAGATCCATCAGATGACGGCTGTAAGCGGTGAGATCGGTGGATGACGCATCGGCCATCCAGTCTGGCAGCGATTGCTCGACCTGATTGAATCGCGAGGATGACTGTTTGTCCGTCGGGTCGAGCTCGTTGGTCGTATGGCTGACGTGGGGCGCCAGGTCCGGGTTTGCCGCCGCGGGTTCGTTGGCCAGCGCACCGATTGCATCGGCCTGCAGGGCTATCAGGTTGCACGCCAGGCGGTCGAAATAATTGCCCGGCGGTTCGGTCAGGCGCCAATGCAGGACATTTCCCGGTACTTGCCCATCGGTGTCCGCCAGCAACGACGCGCCCAGTTCCTGCAAGGAGTCAAACGCCTGGAAGCCACGGGTGATGGTGTGAGTGAGAACAAGGGTACGGCTACCCAGCGTCCCGATCAGTACTGCCGTGTCGACGATGTTAATGTGCGTCGAAGCCGCGCCGCTTTGGCCGTCCAGGTCAATCAGGCAGGCGCGTGACTGATAAAGGTCATGCGCACGACGTGCGTTTTTGTCCGGGTAGGCGAAAAGCTTGCCGGCCATGGCGTGCTGGTCGCTGTCCCAGTCCGGGTTGGCTTCGATGTTCCATAGGTCGCGCAAGGATTTGGACAGTGCCTGCCAGCGTGGAGCCGATGCGGGGGTGAACTGGTTCCAATAATCGACTTGTTGCTCTTGAAACGCGACAAACAGCAGTGGCGCCAACTCATTGAGCAGGCGCCCAATGGCATCGATGCTGACGGGCAGTTGCGCCGGTGTCTGCACCTGGGGTTGCAACGTTAGGTAGTGCTCGCCGTCGAGGTAGACCACGGGCGTTCGCGCTACGCCATGGCGCACCAGTGCGTCTGTCAGCGACTCGAAGCGCCTTGACCCAGGCTCGACACTGCCATTGTGCAAGATCCAGGTCGGCGTCACCACCATGGCCAGGCGGGGATCGATTTGCAAATTCGGGTACAGCGCTTTCAGGGCTGGTTGCAGCGCATGTGTGGCGACTTCCCTGATCGAGGGGCCGGTTACCAATTGGGTGAGAAGGGCATCTTGATCAGAGGGGAGGCTGGTTTCAGACGAAGGGCTGGAGGTACTTGTCATGGTCACATCCTTTGTGAGGGTAGCAGGCACCGTGGAAGGTTCGGTGCGCGGTCCATTGCAAAGTAGCGACGGGTATAGCGGCGTTGGCGGTAAATAAATATCGCGGGCAAAAAAAAAGACCTGCGCAAGCGCAGGTCAGGATAAACCCGCGTCGGCTATCAGGTGCCCGACTTGATCTTGGTCCAGGCCCGGGTCCGCGCGCGCTCGGCATCGCGCGGCAGCGGTTGCAGGGTGTAGAGCGTACCCATCGCCGCATCGGTCGGGTACAGGTTCGGGTTGTTGCGGATCGCCGGGTCGACCAGCTCCGTGGCGTCCTTGTTCGGGTTCGGGTAACCGACAAAGTCACTGACCGGTGCAATCACCTGCGGCTGTAGCAGGTAGTTGATGAAGGTGTAGGCGTCTTCGGGGTTTTTCGCCCCCTTCGGAATCGCCAGCATGTCGAACCAGATCGGCGCGCCTTCCTTCGGCAAACGCATGTCGACGACCACCCCATTCTTGGCTTCCTTGGCGCGATTGGCGGCTTGCGAGAAGCTGCCGGAATAGCCGACTGCGACACAGATGTCACCGTTGGCAATGTCAGCCATGTACTTGGACGAGTGGAAGTAGGTGATGTACGGACGGATCTTCATCAGCAGTGCTTCAGCCTTGTCATAGTCCGCAGGCTTCTTGCTGTTGGGGGCCAGGCCGAGGTGTTGCAGGGCCAGCGGCAGGATCTCCGAGGGCGAGTCGAGCAGGGCGACACCGCACTGCTTGAGCTTGCTGATGTTCTCTTCCTTGAAGATCAGGTCCCAGCTGTCTACCGGCGCGTCGGCGCCCAGGGCTGCCTTGACCTTGTCCGGGTTGAAGCCGATCAGGATGGTCCCGTACATGTACGGCACGGCAAATTTGTTGCCCGGGTCGTTGGCTTCGATCAGCTTCATCAGCTTGGGATCGAGGTGGTTCCAGTTCGGCAGCTTGCTGCGGTCCAGGGGCTGGAATACGCCGGCTTCGATTTGCTTGGCGAGGAACACGTTGGACGGCACCACCACGTCGTAGCCGGAGTTGCCGGTCAGCAGCTTGGCTTCCAGTGCTTCGTTGGTGTCGAAGATGTCGTAGACCAGTTTGGTCTGGGCGTTCTGAGCCTTGAAGTCTTCCAGGGCCTTGGGGGTGATGTAGTCGAACCAGTTGTAGACGCGCAGCGTGCGTTCTTCAGCGTGCACGGCACCACCGAGCAGCGTGGCGCACAGCGCGGGAGCGATAAAGCGCTTGAGTCTGTTCATTGTTGTTTTCCTCACTGAGCGCTTTCAAAGCCTTCGAGTACGTTCACGGCGTTGATGCCGATTTCTTCCACCGCATAACCGCCTTCCATCACGAACAGCGTTGGCTTGCCGAGGCCGGCGATGCGCTTGCCCATGGCCAGATAGTCCGGGCTGTCGAGTTTGAATTGCGAGATCGGATCGTCCTTGAAGGTGTCGACGCCCAGGGACACGACGATGATGTCGGCACCGTAGTTGTCGATCTCTTTGCAGGCCTGCTCCAGCGCCGCACTCCAGGTGTCCCAGCCCGAGCCAGCGGCCAGCGGATAGTTGAAGTTGAAGCCTTCGCCGGCACCTTCGCCCAGCTCGTCTTCATAGCCGAGGAAGAACGGAAACTCGGCTTCCGGGTGACCGTGGATCGAGGTGAACAGCACATCGCTTCGCTCGTAGAAAATCGACTGGGTGCCGTTGCCGTGGTGGTAATCGACGTCGAGGATCGCGACTTTTTTGTGGCCCTGATCGAGGAACGCCTGGGCCGCGATGGCGGCGTTGTTGAGGTAGCAATAACCACCCATCAAATCGCTGGCGGCGTGGTGTCCCGGTGGACGGCACAGGGCGAAAGCAGAACGGGCGCCGCGCTGGATTTCAGCTTGGGCGGTGAGCGCGACTTGTGCTGCGCTGTACGCCGCTTGCCAGGTGCCGGCGGTGATCGGGGCGCCGCCGTCGAAGCTGTAATAGCCGAGTTGGCCGTGCAGGCTGGTCGGTTTGATCGGGCGCAAGGTGCGTGCAGGCCAGGTGTAGGGCAGCAGGTCACCGTCGGTGTTGAACTCGGTCCAGCGTGCCCAGGCACCTTTGAAGAAGTCGAGGTAGTCGCGGCTGTGAATGCGGGCGATAGGCTCAAGACCGAAATCCTTTGGCGCTTCGACTGGGCCAAGGTTCTGGTTCTGCACGCGTTGCAGCACATGATCGGCGCGCGATGGCATCTCGAAGCACGGCTTGAGCTGGCCGTCGATGAGTTCGCAGCGGCCATGGTGCAGGTGGTGATCGTCAGAGTAGATCGTCAGCATTTGTTGTTCTCCGCAGGGCTGATTCGGTTGCCCCCAGTGTTGCGGCGCACGGCGAATCGGAGAACGGCAGGAAAGGCCAAAAGGGGATCAATATGGCCAAAACATTTGACCGAAATTCGCCCCTTGATAATGCGGAGCTCTCGCGGCCGCCTTCGCGAGCAAGCTCGCTCCCACAGGTGAGCCTCAGCGTCCGCGATTTTTTGTAAGACGCATACCCCTTGTGGGAGCGAGCTTGCTCGCGATGGCGGCAGATCGGTCACTACAGCCCTCAGGGCCGGAACTGACTCGGCGCCACACCACTCCAGCGCACAAAGGCATGGCGAAAACTCGCGGTCTCGCTGAAGCCCAACGCTTCGGCAATCTGATAGATCGGCAATTGATCCTCGCAAAGCATTTGCTTGGCCTGCTCGAAGCGCAGTTCGTCGAGCAGCTCCTGGTAGCTGCAACCCATGTCCTTGAGATGCCGGCGCAAGGTCCGCGCCGAACAGTTCATTTGCTCGGCCAGCCCCTCCAGCCCGGGCGCGGCATTCAGTTGCGCGCTGAGCAATTGGCGGATCCGTCCCAACCAGGCCTGTCGCCCGGTGAACTCGATGTTCTGTTTGCGGCAGCGTTCGGCCATGGCTTGATGGGTGATGACATCGGCCAGCGGCAATGGCTGGTCGAGCCAGCGCTTGTCAAAGGCGAAGGCATTGTTGCGCGCGCCGAAGTGCACAGGGCAATCGAAGTGTTCGGCGTAGCTTGTCTCGTAGTCGGGCGCGGCATGTTCGAAGCGTGCGCCGAGCAAGGGCAAAGGATGGCCGAGCAGGTCGTCGCAGGTGACTTTCAGCGACACCAGGCAGAACTCGGCGTTGAACACCGCCATGGTCGGGCTCTCGCGGTAATCGGCGGCGGCGAACCAGATGCGTTCTCCATCGTCTTCAAGGCTCAGTTCGAAAAGTGTTCCCAGCAGCGCCGGATAACGCATCGCCAGACGCAAAGCGTCACCGAAGGTGGCACTGGTGAGCAGGGCGTAACCGAGCATGCCGTAGCAGGAGACGTGCATCCGCCGGCCCAGTTCCAGGCCGATGTCACGCTTGAGCGCGACGGCGTTGGCACAGACCTGCATTTCCTGATTGGTGGTGATGCGCGTGTCGGCACGGTTCAGATCTGCCGCACTGATGCCGCTTCCGGCCAGCAGTGCTTCGCTGGACAAGCCTTGTGCCTTGAAGGCATCGAGTACCAGGGAGACGGCATTGAGGGTGGTGAGGTGGGAGTGGAGCATAAGGACTTCCAGCCTTGGGATAGCTGGAACACAGCAAGTTATATGCCGAGCGCTGGAAACTGTAGGAGCGAGCCCGCTCGCGAAAAGCCTGAGAGCGCCGCGGGGTGTCAGGCTCCCGGCGTTATCGTTAACGACCATCGCGAGCGAGCTCGCTCCTACACGTGGTGTGGTGTGTCAGCTCAATTCGCCGCAGAGGTCGAGTTCAACGAGACGGCGAACCTCGGCCGCTTCGAGTCCGGCTCCCAGCAAGCCATGCAACTTGCCAAACGCCGCCTCACGGGTCATGCCGCCACCGGACAGCACGCCAACCCCACGCAGGCGGCTGCCTGCCTCATACACATCGAGCTTCACGCCACCTTCATGGCATTGGGTAACGGCAACCACCACCACGCCGTTGTCCCGTGCACGGCCGAGGCTGGCGAGGAACTCTGGATTGTCGCTCGGCCCGGTGCCGCTGCCGTAGCACTCCAGCACCAGACCTTGAATACCGCTGTCGAGCAAACCATCCAGCACCTCGGCGCTAATGCCGGGAAACAGCGGCAATACCGCGACCTTCGCCAATTGCTTCGGCTGGTTGTAGTTCAGTTGTGCCGGAATCGAGGCCGCTTTCACACCGCCGCCCTGACGCACCAGTCGCTTGAAGGGATGACGGCCAAAACTGCGCACCTTGGCGCAACGGGTCGGGTCCAGCAGTTCGCCATGGAAGTACAGATGCACGCCCGGCGCCAGGCCTTGGCCCAGCGCAACCAGCGCGCCGCCGAGGTTTTCCCAGGCGTCGCTGTCCGTTACACCTGCCGGCAGCATCGAGCCGGTGAAACACACGCGGGCATGCAGGCCGAGCAACTGGAAACTCATCGCGGCCGCGCTGTAGGCCAGGGTGTCGGTGCCATGCAGGATCAGCACGCTGTCGCAGCCCTGAACATCCACCGCATCGACCACCGCTTCACGCAACTGCTGCCAGTACGTCGGGGTCATGTTGGCACTGTCGATCAGCGGCGACATTTCACGGAAACGCCATTGCGGTACCACCAGTTCAGGCTGGCTGTGCAGATAGTCGCGCATCCGCGCTTCGAAACCGGACGCCGGGGCCAGGCCGTTGGCGCTCGCCTGCATGCCGATGGTGCCACCGGTGTAGAGCACCATGACGTGCTGGGCGGCGGGGTAGGTCGACGAATTCATGAAGATTCTCCGAAAGGAAGAGTTCCTGTGGGAGCGAGCTTGCTCGCGATAGCGGTATGTCAGACATCGCTATGTTGACTGACAGTGCGCCATCGCGAGCAAGCTCGCTCCCACAGTTTTTCGAACTTTAACTGACGGGCGCACGCGATGCGCCCGTCATTTACCTGTCAGCGTTGCGCTGCGGGTACGCCTTGCGGCTCAACTTCAGTCTTGCCGACAGCGGCAGGCGGGTTGGCCGGCCACGCCTGGCGATCCAGATCCAGATCCGGGAACTTGGCGGAGTCGAACACCGGAGTCTTGATCCCGGCGGCGCGTTGGTCATCGTAGTCACGCAGGATGCGCATGCCGACCTTGAACAGCAGGAAGAGCGCGATCAGGTTGACGAACGCGA
The DNA here is from genome assembly GCF_050434585.1 of Pseudomonas sp. 2725. Taxonomy (NCBI): domain Bacteria; kingdom Pseudomonadati; phylum Pseudomonadota; class Gammaproteobacteria; order Pseudomonadales; family Pseudomonadaceae; genus Pseudomonas; species Pseudomonas sp. 2725. The sequence goes on from NZ_JBNDIV010000006.1 coordinate 190,430, forward strand.
GCATGGTCATGGTGATGTCGGCGAAAGCGAACACGGTGCCGAGGTTTTCGATGGCTCCCCAGAAAATCAGCACCAGTACCAGCGCGCGATAGCCCATCAGCGCTTTGCGGTTTTCACCGATCAAAAAGCGCAGGTTGTTCTCACCCAGGTAGTAGTTGTAGAGGATCGAGGTGAACACGAACAACGCCAGGGCTACGGAGATGAACATCCGGCCCCAGTCACCGACCACGGCGGCCAGTGAGTTCTGGGTCAGGGCAATGCCGTCGCCTTCGAAGCCAGGGGTGTAGAAACCGGAGAGCAGAATCAGCAACGCGGTGCAGGTGCAGATCACGAAGGTATCGAGGAACACGCTGAACGCCTGGACCACGCCTTGCGCCACCGGGTGTTCGACCGCTGCAACCGCCGCCACGTTAGGTGCACTGCCCAGACCTGCTTCGTTGGCGAACACGCCACGCTTCACGCCCATGATAATGGCGCTGCCGATCAGGCCACCGAAAGCCTGGTCCAGACCGAAGGCGCTCTTGACGATGGTCATCAGCATGTCCGGCACCTGGTCGAACTGCAGCACGATCACGTAGATGGTCACGCCGATGTACGCCAGGGTTTTCACCGGCACCAACAGGTCGGCGACCTTGGCGATGCGCTTGATCCCGCCGATGAACACCAGGCCCAGCAGTACGGCCAGGCCGATGCCGGTGTAAGTGGTGTCGAGGCCGAACGCGTTGTTCAGCGAGTGCGTCACAGCGTGAGCTTGCAGGCCGTTGAAGGCGAAGCCGAACGTCACCAGCAACAGGAACGCCATCAGCATGCCCAACCAGCGTTTTTGCAAACCGTGCTGGATGTAATAGGACGGGCCACCGCGGAACTGGCCCTCGGAATCGCAGCGCTTGTAGAGCTGGCCGAGGGAGCATTCGAAGAAGCTGCTGGACATGCCGACCAGCGCGGTCACCCACATCCAGAACACCGCACCTGGGCCACCGAGGGTCACGGCAATGCCGACACCGGCGATGTTGCCCGCACCGACGCGGCCGGCGAGGCTGAGCATCAGGGCCTGGAACGAGCTCAGTTGCCCGGCGCTGCTTTTGAGGCTGTCGCGGAACACCGCGAACATGTGGAAGAAGTGACGCAATTGAACGAAACGCGAGCGGATCGTGAAGTAACTACCGAGCCCGACAATGAGCACGATCAGTACTTTCCCTGAGAGGAAGTCGTTAATGACTTCGAGCATGGATTATTCCTCGCTGTTTTTTGTGTAGGCAACAATGCTGGCCGGACAGACACATCGAGTTACACCCCTTGGCGCACGGCACAATGGGCGGTACGAAGTTCGTCCCGGTTTCATATCGCGGGTTTGTTATTAGTTCGGGTTTCGCATGGGTTGTGGCCTCGCTACCGACGACCGCTCATGCGAAGAGGGGCGGCACTATACCGATGACAGTGCCGTCCGTCTGCACGGTTGTGGTGCGTGCGGTGAAACGAAGCCTTTGAAACACCTGACATTTTTGCTGTCAGGCTATGTGGGAACTGCTCTTGGTGGGAGCGGGCTTGCTCGCGAAAGCGGTGTATCAGACACGTCATTGTTGAATGTGCCACCGCCTTCGCGAGCAAGCCCGCTCCCACATTGGTCAGTCCCCAGACATACGGTTTTCACTGGCAAATGGTTAAAAAAAAGGGCCTGGAGATTGATCTCCAAGCCCTCAAAAGGTGAGAGGTGTCTAGTCCCTCGACCTGGTGAGCGGTGCTACAAGTAACGCGTCGGGTTATGCCTTCAGAGGCACCAGACGCGGCGCAATCATGTTTTCCGGGCGCAGGATGTCGGCGAGCATGGCTTCGTCGAGCAGACCTTCTTCGCGCACCAGTTCCAGCACGCCACGGCCGCTTTCGAGGGCGAGGCCGGCGATACGGGTGGCATTTTTGTAGCCGATGTACGGGTTCAGCGCGGTGACCAGGCCGATCGAGTGCTCGACCAGTTCACGGCAGCGTGCTTCGTTGGCGGTGATGCCGACGATGCAGTGCTCGCGCAGCATGTCCATGGCACGTTGCAGCAGGCGGATCGAGTCGAAGATCTTGAAGGCGATCAGCGGCTCCATCACGTTCAACTGCAGTTGGCCGCCTTCGGCTGCCATGGTCAGTGCCAAGTCGTTACCGATGACCTGGAACGCTACCTGGTTCACAGCTTCCGGGATGACCGGGTTGACCTTGCCGGGCATGATCGAGCTGCCTGGCTGACGCGCCGGCAGGTTGATTTCGTTGATGCCGGTGCGTGGGCCGCTGGACAGCAGGCGCAGGTCGTTACAGATCTTCGACAGCTTGACCGCGGTGCGCTTGAGCATGCCGGAGAACAGCACGAAGGCGCCCATGTCGGAAGTCGCTTCGATCAGGTCGGCCGCTGGCACCAGCGGTTGACCGCTGATCAGTGCCAGGCGCTGTACCGCCAGTGCTTGATAACGTGGGTCGGCGTTGATGCCGGTACCGATCGCGGTGCCACCCAGGTTCACTTCAGTCAGCAGTTCCGGGGCCAGCGTCTTCAGACGGGCCAGGTCTTCGCCCATGGTGGTGGCGAAGGCACGGAATTCCTGGCCGAGGGTCATTGGCACGGCGTCTTGCAGTTGAGTACGGCCCATTTTCAGGACGTGATCGAATTCTTTGCCCTTGGCCGCAAACGCCTGAATCAGGCTGTCGAGGCTGGCCAGCAGAGTGTCGTGACCGAGCAGCAGACCCAGGCGGATCGCCGTTGGGTAAGCGTCGTTGGTCGACTGCGCCATGTTGACGTCGTCGTTCGGGTGCAGGTACTGGTACTCGCCTTTCTGGTGACCCATTGCTTCCAGAGCAACGTTGGCGATCACTTCGTTGGCGTTCATGTTGGTGGAGGTACCGGCGCCACCTTGAATCATGTCGACCACGAACTCTTCGTGGAAATCACCGCGGATCAATCGGGCACAGGCTTCGCTGATGGCGGCGTGCTTGGCTTCGCTCAGGTGACCCAACTCACGGTTGGCGTCAGCAGCGGCCTGTTTAACCATGGCCAGACCGACAACCAGTTTCGGGTAGTGCGAAATCGGAACGCCCGAAAGGCGGAAGTTATTCACCGCTCGCAGGGTCTGGATACCGTAATACGCTTGAGCCGGTACTTCGAGGGCGCCAAGCAGGTCATTTTCTGTGCGGAATGATGCAGCGGAGGACATGATAGAAATCATCTCAATATGGACCCGGTCTGTGCCGGAACGCTGTGAATGCTAGGCTTGTGTAGAATTTTGGGCCAATGCTGTTAAACACTAGGCTATGCATATTCGGCATAATGCCCGTGTGACGCCGGCTTGACGGCGAACGTGTGACCTAAATTGGTGCGTGTCCGGGAGGACGTGATGAATCTGGAAAGCAAATGGCTGGAGGACTTCAGTGCCCTGGCCGCCACCCGCAGTTTCTCCCAGGCCGCCGAGCGGCGTTTTGTGACGCAGCCGGCGTTCAGTCGGCGAATCCGCAGCCTTGAAGCCGCGTTGGGGCTGACCCTGGTCAACCGTTCGCGCACGCCGGTGGAGCTGACGGCGGCAGGGCAATTGTTTCTGGTCACCGCGCGCACCGTGGTCGAACAGCTGGGCGAAGTATTGCGCCATCTGCATCACTTGGAGGGCGGGCAGGGCGAAGTGATGCAGGTCGCTGCCGCGCACTCCCTGGCGCTCGGTTTCTTTCCGCGCTGGATCGCGCAGTTGCGCAACGAAGGTTTGAACATCGCCACGCGGCTGGTGGCGACCAACGTCGGTGACGCCGTGCATGCCTTGCGCGAAGGCGGCTGCGATCTGATGCTGGCGTTCTATGATCCGGACGCGGCCATGCAAATGGACCCCGAAATCTTCCCCTCACTACACCTTGGCCACACCGAGATGCTGCCGGTCTGCGCGGCAGACGCCGAGGGCAAGCCGCTGTTCGATCTGGAAGGCGAGGGCAGCGTGCCGCTGTTGGCCTACAGCGCCGGTGCGTTCCTCGGTCGTTCGGTGAACATGTTGCTGCGCCAACGGGCGCTGCGCTTCACCACCATCTACGAAACTGCGATGGCCGACAGCCTGAAAAGCATGGCTCTTGAAGGCCTGGGCATTGCCTGGGTGCCACAACTGAGCGTGCGTGCCGAACTGGCGCGCGGTGAACTGGTGGTCTGCGGAGGGCCGCAATGGCATGTGCCGCTGGAAATTCGTCTCTACCGCTGCGCCCTTGTGCGCAAGGCCAATGTGCGGTTGTTGTGGCGCAAACTGGAAGGCGGAGCGGCGGGTTCTGCTTCCTGAGGGCGAAGCGTGATCAAGGCCAATCGAGTTGGCCTTGATCTGTCGAAAACGGCGTCAATCAGATCAAGGGTACTGATTGAGGTAATTGCGAATGTTCTCTTGGTTTTTCTTGCTGAAGACAAACGCCGACTTTCCTGTGGTTTTGTACATTATCGATTTGTAGGTTCCGTAGTAGGTGGAAACGTTTTCATCGCTATCTTCATGAACGGCATCGAGCATATGCCCAACCTCATGGGATGCCGTTAATTTCGATGTGATCGAGGCAATTCCTAGCGCACCTTGTCTTCGAGCAACACCCAGCGTACTTTTATTGATGTCGTCGCGCGTTAATAGCAAATACTTGTTGATAGTGGCATCGTTAGTGTCGCTCTCTTGATTTTCCAGATGGGTAAGGAGAGTGTCTTGAAATTGACTTATCAAGAGCTCCATATTTTCGGATTTATAGTTGAAGCTGCTTAATGTTGGGGCGTCTGAAGGTTGTATTAAAATAACGTCCATTGTGCGGCCTGAGATTCGGGAGACCGTATCTGCCAGCCAGTCGAAATAATCTTGGTGGAGCAAGTCTTCGTTAATGCCTTTCAGATCTTCGTGCAGGAAGACGTTAAGCCTGATCGGTCGTTTTGACATAATATAATCCATTGGTTTTTCAAGTCATAAATGGCTCGAGTTGAAATTGGGGGATGCGTTGAAGTTTCAATACAGGCTGTCTACATAGTCCTTGATGCGCTTTCGATTTGCATCGCTAAATACCATGCAATTCGACCTGAGCTGCAGGGCTGGGAGCATGAAGGTTTCGCACCACCAACCGTTATACAAAACTTCGCCATCTTCATGATCGGCGTTGAAGGTGTGCCCCAGTTCATGGCCGACCCCTTGCTTGAAATCAAGAGACGCAATGGCGGCTCTTCCCGGTTGTGCATCCGCGATACCTCCAACGCCTCCGAATAAGGGATGGCCGTTAATCATATCGTTAGTGATCAAAAGCACTCTGTCGTTGCGAGATATTCGAAATTCCTTATCATCATTTCTTTTCTTTCTGTATTGCCAGGCAAGTTCTCTCCATTCCTTTATTACTTTCTCCCGGTCGGAACTTCTGTATTTGAAGTTACTGTATGGGGCTATGTGTTCATCAAAAACCACATGGGCCTTGCGGCCGGTGATGCTTTGAAACTCTTCAATGAAAGGATGAATGTAATCACCATGTATGCTGTCTCTTTTCGACTTCGGTATGTCGTCATGGAAGATGAAGTAAATCCGAATTGGATCGAGACGGTCGTCTTTCAACGGCGGGCTGTCGTTAGCGTGAATATTGAGGCTCAAAAGTAATGCAGCTATAAAAGTCATGAATTTCATCAGTGGGTTTTGCATTTCGATATCTCATTGTGAATCCGCCTTCAAACTATGTGAGGGGAATTGACGCATCTATAAATAGGTTGGGGCGATTATTAAAAATAACTGTCGTGCAGTTATATATCATCCGGCGCATGGGTTTGCTTTTGATAGTGTTTTAAATAGTATTGCGCAGGGCAGTGATTGAAGTTTATTGGTTTGAGGTTGTTAGTGATCTTCGAGGCTTCATTACTAACTAAAATTCTTGACCTTAAAATCAATAAACCGCTGTTTGGCCCCAGATGACAGATGGTCGCGACAGGGGCTGTTTATCTGTCGTATTGCGGTATACTGCGCGGCCTTCGGCCGGTTACGACCGGCCATAATTCGTACAATCAAGCCACGCATCCTGCGTGGCTTGTTGTTTTTTGATGCGCCTGCGGGCGCCCAGAGAGAAGAGGCACGACGATGAGTGCACTGGTTGGCGTGATCATGGGCTCCAAGTCCGATTGGTCCACCCTTAGCCACACCGCCGATATGCTGGAAAAGCTCGGCATCCCCTACGAGGTGAAAGTGGTTTCTGCCCACCGCACCCCGGACCTGCTGTTCCAGTACGCTGAAGAAGCCGAGGCGCGTGGCATCGAGGTGATCATCGCCGGTGCCGGTGGCGCAGCCCACTTGCCAGGCATGTGTGCAGCCAAGACCCACCTGCCGGTGCTGGGCGTACCAGTACAATCGGCAATGCTGTCCGGCGTTGATTCGCTGCTTTCCATTGTGCAGATGCCGGCGGGCATTCCGGTCGCCACCCTGGCCATTGGCAAGGCGGGCGCGATCAACGCGGCGCTGCTGTCGGCGAGTATCCTTGGCGCCAAGTACCCGCAGTTCCACGCGGTGCTGAAAACCTTCCGTGCTGAGCAGACAGACAGCGTCCTGGACAATCCAGACCCACGCATCGCCTGAGGTTGTTGACGATGAAGATCGGTGTAATCGGTGGCGGCCAGTTGGGTCGCATGTTGGCGCTGGCGGGCACTCCGCTGGGCATGAACTTCGCTTTCCTGGACCCGGCTCCGGATGCTTGCGCAGCCGCGTTGGGCGAACACCTGCGAGCCGATTACGGCGATCAGGATCACCTGCGCCAGCTGGCCGATGAAGTCGATCTGGTGACCTTCGAGTTCGAAAGCGTTCCGGCCGAGACCGTGGCTTTCCTGTCGCAATTCGTCCCGGTCTATCCGAGCGCCGAAGCGCTGCGCATCGCCCGCGATCGTTGGTTCGAGAAGAGCATGTTCAAGGACCTGGGGATTCCTACCCCGGCGTTCGCCGACATTCAGTCCCAGGCTGACCTGGACGCCGCCGTGGCTTCCATCGGCCTGCCGGCAGTGCTGAAGACCCGTACTTTGGGTTACGACGGCAAGGGTCAGAAAGTCCTGCGCACGCCAGAAGATGTGGTTGGCACCTTTGCCGAGCTGGGCAGCGTGGCCTGTCTGCTGGAAGGCTTCGTGCCGTTCACCGGTGAAGTCTCGCTGATCGCCGTGCGTGCCCGCGACGGTGAAACCCGCTTCTATCCGCTGGTACACAACACCCACGACAGCGGCATCCTCAAGTTGTCCGTGGCCAGCACCGATCACCCGCTGCAAGCCTTGGCCGAAGACTACTCCAGCCGTGTACTCAAGCAACTGGATTACGTGGGCGTGATGGCGTTCGAGTTCTTTGAAGTCGACGGTGGCCTCAAGGCCAACGAAATCGCCCCGCGAGTGCACAACTCCGGGCACTGGACCACCGAAGGCGCCGAGTGCAGCCAGTTCGAAAACCACCTGCGGGCCGTTGCCGGTCTGCCGTTGGGTTCGACGGCCAAGGTCGGCGAAAGCGCGATGCTCAACTTCATCGGCAAAGTGCCTGAGACCGAGAAGGTCCTGAGCATCGCCGATTGCCATCTGCATCACTATGGCAAGGCGTTCAAGGTCGGTCGCAAGGTCGGTCACGCCAACCTTCGTTGTGCAGACCGAGAGACGCTGACGGCCCAGATTCTCAAGGTTGAAGCACTGATAGCCGAATAGTATTTATGTGCAACGGTGGAACCTTCAGGTTGCACCGTTCTCTCATGGCAGGTCACGAAAGTCTGACTAGGCTTTCCAATAGCGACTTCATTGAGAGGGGAATGCCATGGGAATTATCGGAACCATCTTTATCGGCTTGATCGTCGGTCTGCTGGCACGGTTCCTGAAACCGGGCGATGACAGCATGGGCTGGATCATGACGATCCTGCTCGGCATCGGCGGTTCGCTGGCGGCCACTTACGGCGGTCAAGCCCTGGGCATCTATCAGGCCGGCCAAGGCGCAGGTTTCATCGGTGCGCTGGTGGGCGCCGTTGTGTTGCTGGTGATCTACGGCCTGGTCAAAAAGAACTGATCCAGACGACAAAGTCCTCTCGGCCGCACAAGCCGGGAGGGCTAGAATGCTCGGCGTTTCCTGATCCTTCCTATACCGAGCACCTTCATGCGCCGTCTTCTGCTGACTCTACTTTTATTGGGAACGGGCCTTGCCCATGCCGGTGAACTGCCGGAAACCGACTGGCTCGAATTGATGCCCAAGTCGGACCAGAAGGCCCTCGAGGCCATGCCTGAAATCGACCACAACTCCCCTGAAGCCAATGGCACTTTCACCGACAAGGGTGGGATGAAGCAGGCCAAAGGCTTGCCGGCGGTGATGTACTCGACCAAGACCGTTGCGTCGATGAACGACAAGAACATCCGCATTGGCGGTTACCCCGTGCCGCTGGAGTCCGATGCCAAGGGCCGCAGTACGTTGTTCTTCCTGGTGCCGTACCCGGGCGCGTGCATCCACGTGCCGCCGCCGCCGCCCAACCAACTGGTGCTGGTGCGCTATCCAAAGGGCCTGAAACTGAACGATATCTACACGCCGCTGTGGGTCACCGGCACGCTGAAGGTCGAGAAGGTCAGCAATGACTTGGCGGATGCGGCGTATGCGCTGGATGCGGCGACGGTACGGGTGGTGAAAGAGTCGGATTTGTAACGCGCCGTCAGATGGCATGGCACAAAAAACTGTGGGAGCGAGATTGCTCGCGATGAGGCCATAACATTCAACATTCATGTTGCCTGTTACGCCGCCATCGCGAGCAAGCTCGCTCCCACATTGGTTTTGTGGTGTTGCTTAGAGCGGCTTGCTACCGACGCTCACACCCAGGGTATGGCTGGCCCCTGGTTTCAGGTTCACCACATCGTCCATCACGTTCGCCGTCTCGATGCACAGCATGCGCTGCCAACCGTCGTCGGCTATGTCGCTGAACGCGGCGGCGCGGTCGATCCATGGGTTCCAGATCACTGCGGTGCGTGAGCCCGTGCTGGTCAGTTCGATGCGTCGCTCCCAGGCCGGATCGACGATGCTCAGCAGTGGCGGGGCATCGAGATAGATGCGGTCGGTTTCGCCGGTAAAACGCAGATCACCGCTCTGGGTTACGGTTTTCCAGTTATCCAGGGTTTCGATGTATTTGAGACCGCCCACACCTTCGACATGCACCTCGCGCACATCGCTGACGGCAAAATAGCTGTGCAGCGCCTGGCTGATGCTGACGGTTTCAGCGCCCCGGTTATGGCTGGTCAGGTGGATGTGCAACTGCTCGTCGAGGCGAATGCTCAGCGTCAAGTCCACCTGGTGCGGCCAACCAGGAAAGCCGCCGTCGGGGTAGGGCAGGAGGAATTCGACTTTCAGGCTTTCGCCTTCGGCTTCGATGCCGCCCAGCTCCCAATCCATCGCTCGCACGAAGCCGTGAGCCGATGGCGCTTCATTGCTGACGCGCATCGCCTGCACGCTTTGCGGGTTACGGTCGAAGACGCCGAACCACGGCCAGCACACCGGCACGCCGGCACGTATGCTCTTGCCGGTCTTGAATACGGCCTCGTCATTGAGCCAGATCAGCGGCGGCTGGCCGGCCAGTTGATAGCTGAGGATGTGCGCGCCTTGCTGGGCCACCAGTAATTCAGCCTGACCGTGGCGAATTCGCCAGCAGTTCAGTTCATCCAGTTTTACGGCTTCAACATTGGGCGTGCTCATGGGACAGCTCTCGATCAGTAACGTGGACGACTATCGACCGCAAAACGGCTACCAGGTTTAGAAGTTCTTTCAGCGAGCCCGGGGTGGAACCGAACGGGTGCGACCGCTGCCGTCGATGGCAACGAACACAAACACCGCTTCGGTTACTTTACGCCACTCGCTGGACAGTGGGTCGTCGCTCCAGACCTCGACCATCATCTTGATCGAGCTGCGGCCGATTTCCAGGGCCTGGGTATAAAAGGAGAGCTGAGCGCCCACCGCCACCGGAACCAGAAACGCCATGCGGTCGATTGCAACGGTGGCAACGCGTCCGCCGGCGACCTTGCTGGCCATCGCGGTGCCTGCCAAATCCATCTGCGCCACCAGCCAGCCGCCGAAAATATCGCCAAAGCCGTTGGTTTCGCGTGGGAGCGCGGTGATTTGCAAGGCCAGGTCGCCTTGCGGGATCGGATCTTCTTGTTCGAGTTCTATCATGCCGGGGGGCCTCTGACCCGTGACTCTTCGTTGGTATTGCTGGTGGTAGCCGTCTTCGGGAAAAACGATTCAGCACCGAACATACTACGTTCGTCACGTTTTCCATCAGGCGCCTAAAGGGAAACTCTGCGAAATCGCCTATGAACCTGACAGGCGCTTTCGCACAGCAACCCCTCAAAAACCGGAGCAGGCTTTGAGTATATCGGTCGGTAGACTCCGCGACGACCGTCCGGTTCTCATTTTGACTGTCAAAAACGCACCTCTATGTGCTTTTTCGAACAATTTGCTATCGTGCCGGACCTGCCCAAACCTCAGCCAGCGTTGTTGAGGTAGCAGATCCGACTATAAGAGAAGCCCTTGCCATGACCACAGCGCCCTCGAGCATCGCGCAGCCAGACCAACCCGCACGTCCGCTGACCCGCAACGACTACAAGACTCTATCGCTGTCTGCCCTGGGCGGCGCGCTGGAGTTCTACGATTTCATCATCTTCGTGTTTTTCGCTACGGTGGTGGGCAAGTTGTTCTTCCCGGCGGACATGCCTGAATGGCTACGCCTGATGCAGACCTTCGGCATCTTCGCCGCCGGCTACCTGGCGCGGCCGCTGGGCGGCATCGTGATGGCGCACTTCGGTGACCTGCTGGGCCGCAAGAAAATGTTCACTCTGAGCATTTTCATGATGGCGGTGCCGACCTTGATCATGGGTTTGCTGCCGACTTATGCACAGATCGGCATGTGGGCGCCGATCCTGTTGCTGCTGATGCGGGTGATCCAGGGCGCGGCCATTGGCGGTGAAGTGCCGGGTGCATGGGTCTTCGTTTCCGAACACGTGCCGCAACGGCATATCGGCTATGCCTGCGGGACCCTGACCAGCGGCCTGACGGCGGGCATCCTGCTCGGTTCGCTGGTCGCCACGGCGATCAACAGTATCTACACCCCGGTGGAAGTAGCGGATTACGCCTGGCGAATTCCGTTCCTGCTGGGTGGCGTGTTCGGTCTGTTCTCGGTGTACCTGCGCCGCTGGCTGCACGAAACCCCGGTGTTCGCCGAGCTGCAACAGCGCAAGGCCCTGGCCGAAGAAGTGCCGCTGCGTGCGGTGTTGCGTGACCATCGTGGAGCCATCGCCATTTCGATGCTGCTGACCTGGCTGCTGTCGGCCGCCATCGTGGTGTTGATCCTGATGACACCGACTGTGTTGCAGACGGTCTATCACTTCTCGCCAACCACGTCCCTGCAGGCGAACAGCGTGGCGATCGTGTTCCTGAGTTTTGGTTGCATCATTGCCGGCGCACTGGCCGATCGCTTCGGTGCGGGACGAGTCTTCGTGATCGGCTGTACCGCATTGCTGGCCAGTTCCTGGACCTTCTACCACAGCCTGGCCGATCATCCCGACTGGCTATTCCCGATGTATGCCCTGACCGGTCTGCTGGTCGGCACCATCGGCGCGGTGCCGTATGTGATGGTCAAGGCGTTCCCGCCGGTGGTGCGTTTCAGCGGCCTGTCGTTCTCCTACAACGTCGCCTACGCGATTTTCGGTGGTCTGACGCCGATGATCGTCAGCCTGTTGCTCAAGGAAAGTGCGATGGGGCCTGCCTATTATGTGGCAGTGCTGTGCGGGGTGGGGATCCTGGTCGGCGCCTGGCTATGGAAGAAAGGCCGTTGATCCGTTAGTAGTGGCAACGGCGGGCGCTGCTCTCTCGGCTAAATCCAGCCAATTCCAACATTTACAGTTACAACTGAAAGGCCAGCCTTCCGAGCGGAATGCTGGCCTTTCATCCAATTGTCATATTTCAGCCATAGAGTGTTCACACGGCCTGCTGATACTTGGCCCCGACTTAACACACCCTATCTGCTAGGAGTAAGGCATGAAACTGAAGCGTTTGATGGCGGCAATGACTTTTGTCGCTGCTGGCGTTGCGACTGCCAACGCGGTTGCCGCTGTTGACCCTGCTATCCCGAGCTACACCAAGACCACTGGTGTGTCGGGCAACCTGTCCAGCGTCGGCTCCGATACCCTGGCCAACCTCATGACCCTCTGGGCTGAGAACTACAAAAAAGAATATCCGAACGTAAACATCCAGATTCAGGCCGCCGGTTCTTCTACCGCGCCACCTGCGCTGACCGAAGGCACCGCTAACCTGGGTCCGATGAGCCGCAAAATGAAGGACAACGAGCTGCAGGCCTTCGAAACCAAATACGGTTACAAGCCAACCGCTATTCCGGTTGCCGTGGATGCCTTGGCCGTATTCGTGCACAAGGACAACCCGATCAAGCATATGACCATGGAACAGGTCGATGCGGTCTTCTCGTCCACCCGTCTGTGCGGCGGCAAAGCCGACGTCAAAACCTGGGGTGACCTGGGTGTGACCGGCGACCTGGCCAACAAGCCGGTTCAGCTGTTCGGTCGTAACTCGGTATCCGGCACTTATGGCTACTTCAAGGAAGAAGCCCTGTGCAAAGGTGACTTCAAGGCAAACGTCAACGAACAGCCAGGCTCGGCTTCGGTTGTGCAGTCGATCAGCTCCTCGCTGAACGGCATCGGTTACTCGGGTATCGGTTACAAGACTGCCAGCGTGAAGACGGTGGCCCTGGCCAAGAAAGGCAGCACCGAGTTTGTTGAAGACACTGAAGAAAACGCCCTGAACGGCAAGTACCCGCTGTCGCGCTTCCTGTACGTGTACGTCAACAAAGCCCCGAACAAGCCTTTGGCTCCGCTGGAAGCTGAGTTCGTGAAGCTGGTTCTGTCCAAACAGGGCCAGGAAGTTGTGGTGAAAGACGGCTACATCCCACTGCCAGCCAAGGTTGCTGCAAAAGCACTGGCTGACCTGGGTCTGGCGGAAGGCGGCACTGCAGTCGTAAAAAAGTAACAAATTGAGTCCGGGGTGAATCCTTCCGGACTCAAGTAAAAGGCCGGATCTGCTTGCAGGCCGGCCTTTTACACACCTCAAATTTTCGATCCTCTGCCAGTCCCGCTGGCGGTGGATTTGGTGCGTCACTGCATTGTCATCTTTCTGTCATACAGGATCGCTAGGGTGAGCGCATGAATGATCTGGCCAATTCCAACATGACTACTAATCCCCCCAAGCGAATTGACTTCAATACGCCTGAGCTGCAACGCAAGCGCCGCATTCGCGCGCTCAAAGATCGCTTCACCCGTTGGTACGTCCTCATCGGCGGCCTGGCGGTGCTGGCAGCCATCACCCTGATCTTCTTCTTCCTCGCCTATGTTGTTGCGCCGCTGTTCCAGGGTGCCGACCTGACCGCGAAAGAGTCCATTACCCCGGCCTGGATGCAGGACGCTGGCAAGCCACTGATGATCTCGCTCGAAGAGCAGAATCAGGTGGCCATGCGCGTTTCCGACAAGGGCCAGGCGTTGTTCTTCGATATCGACAGTGGCGCTGAATTGAAGCGCGTCGATCTGTCGATCCCGGCCGGCACCACCGTGACCTCCATCGGTGAAGACCAGCCAGGTCACCCGCTGGTGGCCGTAGGTCTGTCCAACGGTCAGGCCCTGGTGTTCCGTCACACCTATAAAGTCAGCTACCCGGAAGGCAAGAAAACCATCACCCCGGCCGTCGAGTACCCGTACGGCGAAACGCCAATCGCGGTCAACGAAGCCGGCGGTGCGCTGGAACACGTCAGCCTCAACGCCAATGATTCGACCCTGATGCTGGTCGGCTCCACCGGTTCGCAACTCAATGTTCTGTCGCTGACCAGCGAAGAGAACATGATGACCGGCGAAGTCACCAACGAGCAGAAGCGCATCGAACTGCCGCAAATGACCGAGCCGGTGAAGAATATTTTCGTCGACCCGCGTCAGCAGTGGCTTTACGTGGTCAACGGGCGTGCCCAGGCCGACGTGTTCAGCCTGCGCGACAAGAGCCTCAACGGTCGCTACAAACTGCTTGAAGACGGTGAGGCTCAAGTCACCGCTAGCACCCAACTGGTGGGCGGCATCTCGCTGATCATCGGTGACTCCAAAGGCGGCCTGGCCCAGTGGTTCATGGCGCGCGACCCCGATGGCGAGCAACGCCTGAAGCAGATCCGCACCTTCCAGATGGGCACCACGCCTATCGTTGAAATCACCGCTGAAGAGCGCCGCAAGGGCTTCGTTGCCCTCGACGCTTCCGGCAAGCTTGGCGTGTTCCACAGCACTGCCCACCGCACCTTGCTGGTGGAGCCGGTCGCAGAAGGCCAAGGCGTTTTCGGTCTGTCGCCGCGCGCCAACCGCGTGATCGTGGAAGCCGGTGGCAAGTTGCACCCGCTGCTGCTCGACAACCCGCACCCGGAAGTCTCGTGGAGCGCGCTGTGGAGCAAGGTCTGGTACGAGAACTACGACGAGCCTAAATACGTCTGGCAATCGACCGCCGCCAACACCGACTTCGAACCCAAGCTGAGCCTGTCACCGCTGACCTTCGGTACCCTGAAAGCCGCGTTCTACGCCATGCTGCTGGCCGCTCCACTGGCCGTTGCCGCTGCGATCTACACCGCGTACTTCATGGCTCCCGGCATGCGCCGCAAGGTCAAGCCGGTGATCGAGCTGATGGAAGCGATGCCGACGGTGATCCTCGGCTTCTTCGCCGGTCTGTTCCTCGCACCTTATGTGGAAGGGCATTTGCCGGGCATCTTCAGCCTGCTGATGCTGCTGCCGATCGGTATCCTGGTTGCCGGTTTCACCTTCAGCCGCCTGCCTGAGTCGATCCGCCTGAAAGTCCCGGATGGCTGGGAAAGTGCGCTGCTGATTCCGGTGATCCTGTTTGTGGGCTGGCTCTCGCTGTACATGAGCCCGTTCATGGAAAACTGGTTCTTCGGTGGCGACATGCGCATGTGGATTTCCCACGACCTGGGCATCACCTACGACCAGCGCAACGCCCTGGTGGTCGGCCTGGCCATGGGCTTCGCGGTCATCCCGAACATCTACTCGATCGCCGAAGACGCCGTGTTCAGCGTGCCTCGCGGCCTGACCCTCGGTTCCCTGGCCCTCGGTGCCACGCCGTGGCAGACCATGACCCGCGTGGTGATCCTCACCGCGAGCCCGGGCATCTTCTCGGCGCTGATGATCGGCATGGGCCGTGCGGTCGGTGAAACCATGATCGTGTTGATGGCCACCGGTAACACCCCGGTCATGGAAATGAACCTGTTCGAAGGCCTGCGCACCCTGGCAGCCAACGTTGCAGTGGAAATGCCCGAATCGGAAGTCGGCGGCAGCCACTACCGCGTGCTGTTCCTCTCGGCGCTGGTGCTGCTGTTGTTCACCTTCGTCATGAACACCCTCGCAGAACTGATTCGTCAGCGTCTGCGCAAGAAATACTCGTCGCTTTAAGAAAGGTAGAAGTCTGTGAAACAGAACTCCCTGAAAGGATGGTTCAAGAGCGGCGCCCCCGGCGTCTGGATCAGCGGTGGCGCGGTGTCCATCGCGGTCATCATGACCATTGGCCTGCTGGCAGTGATTGCCGTGCGTGGCCTGGGTCACTTCTGGCCGGCGGATCTGATCCACGCCAGCTATGACGTGCCGGGCCAGGGCCAACACCTGGTCATTGGCGAAGTGGTGCAGAAAGAAGAAGTGCCACGTGCCCGACTGAAGAGCGCCGGCCTGCCGGTGCCTGACGAAGGCCCGGAGTTCATGACCCGCGAGCTGATCAAGGTCGGCAACCGTGATCTGAACGGCAACGACTTCACCTGGATCGTCGGCGAGTGGCTGACCCAGCAAACGACGCCGCCGGAGTTGATGGCCATCGAGCGTCGTGAGTGGGGTAACTTCTACGGTTACCTGGTCAACGTCAAACAGGATGGCAAAGTCGTCGCTGAAGGCGAAGCTGCATGGCCTGAGTTGCAGGCCCGTGTCGACCGCGTCAACAAGCTTGCTGCGCAACTGAAGTCACTGGAAAAGAGTGATATTGGTGCGATCAACGCAGGTCTGGAGCGCATCCGTCTGCACGGCCGCAAGCTGGAGCTGGAAGGTAAACTCGACGCAACCGCACAAGCGGACATGGAATCCGAGCGCGCTGAGCTGAACGCCCGCTATCAGGATATCGAAGCACGTCTGACTGACTTGCATGCACAGTTCAACCGCGACGCTTTGACAGCCCGCGACGCCAATGGCAAAGAAATCGAAATCGGTCTGGGCAAAGTGGTTCACGCCTACCAGCCGAACGCCATGAGCACCTTCACCAAGATCGGTTTCTATTTCAGCAAGATCTGGGAGTTCCTGTCCGACGACCCGCGTGAAGCAAACACAGAAGGCGGGATTTTCCCGGCGATTTTCGGCACCGTGATGATGACCCTGATCATGGCGATGATCGTGACTCCGTTCGGCGTGTTGGCAGCGGTTTACTTGCGTGAATACGCCAAGCAGAACGCGCTGACCCGAATCATCCGCATCGCGGTGAACAACCTGGCGGGTGTTCCGGCGATCGTTTACGGCGTGTTCGGCCTGGGCTTCTTCGTCTATGTGCTGGGCGGCTCGCTCGACCGTCTGTTCTTCCCGGAAGCACTGCCGGCACCGACCTTCGGTACGCCGGGTCTGCTCTGGGCCTCGCTGACCTTGGCGCTGCTGGCGGTGCCTGTGGTGATCGTGGCCACCGAAGAAGGCCTGGCGCGGATTCCTCGCACCGTGCGTGAAGGCTCGTTGGCCCTCGGCGCGACCAAGGCTGAAACCTTGTGGAAGATCGTGCTGCCGATGGCCAGCCCGGCGATGATGACCGGCATGATCCTCGCCGTGGCTCGCGCCGCAGGTGAAGTGGCACCGCTGATGCTGGTGGGTGTGGTGAAGCTGGCGCCGTCGCTGCCGGTGGACGGTAACTACCCGTACCTGCACCTGGACCAGAAGATCATGCACCTTGGCTTCCACATCTATGACGTCGGCTTCCAGAGCCCGAACGTCGAAGCCGCGCGACCGCTGGTGTACGCCACGGCGTTGCTGTTGGTGCTGGTGATCGCGACATTGAACCTGTCGGCGGTGTACATCCGTAACCACCTGCGCGAGAAGTACAAGGCGCTGGATAGCTGATAACACCCTGTAGGAGCGAGCCTGCTCGCGAAGAAGGTACATCCGACACATTTTCTGTGTCTGAACGACCATCGCGAGCAGGCTCGCTCCTACAGAAAGAATTGTGTAACCGCGGGCCTTGGCCAGTGGCAATCGAACCGAATTTGTTAGCACAGGGAGCCTCCCATGCAGCACGAAGCACATACCCACGGCATCAACATGTCGGCGCTGGGTCGCGACAAACAGAGCCTGAACCTCGAGCAGGAAACCGTAGCCATCGAAGTGCCGGGCCTGAGCCTGTTCTACGGCGAAAAACAAGCGCTGTACGACGTCAGCATGAACATCCCGAAACAGCGCGTGACCGCCTTCATCGGCCCGTCCGGCTGTGGCAAGTCCACGCTGCTGCGTACCTTCAACCGCATGAACGATCTGGTTGACGGCTGCCGCGTTGAAGGCGAGATCAACCTGTACGGCAACAACATCTATCGCAAGGGCGAAGACGTGGCCGAACTGCGTCGTCGCGTCGGCATGGTGTTCCAGAAGCCCAACCCGTTCCCGAAAACCATCTACGAAAACGTGGTTTACGGCCTGCGTATCCAGGGCATCAACAAGAAGCGCGTCCTCGACGAAGCCGTCGAGTGGGCTTTGAAAGGCGCGGCACTGTGGGACGAGGTCAAGGACCGTCTGCACGAGTCGGCACTGGGTCTGTCCGGTGGTCAGCAGCAACGTCTGGTGATCGCCCGCACCATTGCCGTGGAACCGGAAGTACTGTTGCTCGACGAACCGTGCTCGGCACTCGACCCGATCTCCACGCTGAAAGTCGAAGAGCTGATCTACGAACTGAAATCCAAGTTCACCATCGTGATCGTGACCCACAACATGCAACAGGCGGCGCGGGTGTCCGACTACACCGCCTTCATGTACATGGGCAAGCTGGTCGAGTTTGGCGACACCGATACCCTGTTCACCAATCCGGCGAAGAAGCAGACCGAAGACTACATCACTGGTCGGTATGGCTAGTTGAGGCGGCCGCGAGCTACAAGCTGCAAGCGGCAAGAAAGAAGCGGTGCGATTCCAGGACTTGTACATAACTGCTTGAAGCTTGCAGCTTGAAGCTTGCAACTTTCGCGGAGCGAAAAAGATGATTAGTAAAGAAGGCCTTACCCACCACATTTCCGCGCAATTCAACGCCGAGCTTGAGGAAGTGCGCAGCCACCTCCTGGCCATGGGCGGGCTGGTGGAAAAGCAAGTCAACGACGCGGTGACCGCGCTGATCGAGGCCGACTCCGGCCTGGCCCAGCAGGTGCGCGAGATCGACGACCAGATCAACCAGATGGAACGCAACATCGACGAAGAATGCCTGCGCATTCTGGCCCGTCGTCAGCCGGCAGCGTCCGACCTGCGCCTGATCATCAGCATTTCCAAGTCGGTGATCGACCTGGAGCGCATCGGTGACGAAGCGACCAAGATCGCCCGTCGTGCCATCCAGCTGTGCGAAGAAGGCGAAGCGCCGCGCGGTTACGTCGAAGTGCGTCACATCGGCGACCAGGTGCGCAACATGGTCCGCGATGCACTGGACGCCTTTGCCCGTTTCGACGCCGAACTGGCCTTGTCGGTGGCGCAGTACGACAAGATCATCGACCGCGAATACAAGACTGCCCTGCGTGAGCTGGCTACCTACATGATGGAAGATCCGCGTTCCATTTCGCGGGTTCTGAGCATTATCTGGGTGCTGCGTTCGCTGGAGCGAATCGGCGACCACGCGCGCAATATCTCGGAGCTGGTGATCTACCTGGTACGCGGCACCGACGTGCGGCACCTGGGTCTCAAGCGCATGAAGGAAGAAGTCGAAGGAACAACCGGCGAAAGCGCTAATGTTCCGGGCAAAACTGACGATAAGTAAGGTTGCCCAAGTAAAGCGCCCGGCCTTTTGGCCGGGCGTTTTTGTTTGAGCTTCACGAATTCGAAAAGCAGCACCCCGCGAACGAAAAGTCCGGCGTGACTGAAGGTTTTTGGCAATGTGCCATCAGCAAGGCGGTATGCTGGCCGGGATTTTTTAAAGGGGTTTTGGATGAGTAAGGTCAATGTGTTGGTCGTGGACGACGCGTCGTTCATTCGTGACCTGGTGAAGAAGTGCCTGCGCAACTATTTCCCGGGCATGCGGATTGAAGACGCGATCAACGGCAGAAAGGCCCAGGCCATGCTGGCCAAGGAAGCCTTCGACCTGGTCCTGTGCGACTGGGAAATGCCGGAAATGTCCGGCCTGGAACTGCTGACCTGGTGCCGCGAGCAAGACACCCTCAAAACAATGCCCTTCGTGATGGTCACCAGCCGTGGCGACAAGGAGAACGTTGTCCAGGCGATCCAGGCCGGAGTTTCCGGTTACGTCAGCAAGCCGTTCACCAACGAGCAACTGATCACCAAGGTCAAGCAGGCGCTGCACAAGGTCGGCAAACTCGAAGCCTTGATCAACGTAGCCGCAACCAAAACCAGCCCTGCCTTCGGTAACGACTCCCTTGCCGCCTTGACCGGTGGCAAGGCACCCGTAGCGACCCCAACGGTCGCACCCGCACCGTCCAAAGGCTTGCTCAACAGTCCACCGGTCAAGACGCCTGCGACCTCCTCGGCACCCACCAGTGGCCGTGGCCAGGGTCAACTGCGTTTGCCTAACGGCATCGCGCAATGTGTGATCAAGGCCTTGAGCCTCAAGGAAGCCCTGTTGGTGGTCAAACGCACCGAGACCCTGCCGCAGATCCTCGACAGCGCCGTGCTGGACCTTGAGCAGGGCGACAACGCCGAAATCGCCCGCCTCAACGGTTACCTGCACGCCGTCGTGGCCCACGAACCGAAGCCCGACAGCGACTGGCTGCAACTGACCTTCCGCTTTGTCGACCAGGATGCGCAGAAGCTCGATTACATCTCCCGCCTGATTGCACGTGGTACGGCGCAGAAGCACTTTATTCCTGGCGCTTGATATAGGGCCGCCTGACAGTCCGCTTTCGCGAGCAGGCTCGCTCCCACATTTGTAATGCGTTCTCTTGTGGGAGCGAGCTTGCTCCGGGCGGCGATCCGACGAAGGGGCCATCACTGTTACCGCACATCTGCTGAACACCTTTTCTGAAACAACTGCCGACTACCCGGGTCCATTGCAGCTGCTAGGCTCAATCCCAGATCTCACTCGACAGAATCCTTGCTCATGTTCACGCGCCTGCTGTTTTTATGTGGCTTGTTCATGGTCGCCACCTCGGCCGTGGCCATGACCATCTACAAGTCCAAGGACGCCTATGGCGTGGTTTCCTACAGCGACCGCCCCAGCAAGGGCGCCCATGTGTTCGTATTTCGCGATGGCATGGTCGAGCACCTTGAGCGTCAGGTGCGCCTCATCATCATGAAGAAGAACGGCGTGCACAGCGTGTACGTGCGCAATGACCTGTATGCGCCGGTAGAAGTCGAATTGAGTTTTGCCGGGGTGAAGAACGCCAGCGGCGTACCGGGCGGGACGATTCGGCGGGTGATACCGCTACGCAGCAGCGTTCGTCTGGCGCGGCTCACGGCGACTAAAGGCGGGAGGCCCCTCGCATACGTCCCGAAGTTCAAATACTCCCTGGGCGACCCCTCTGGGCCCACGGTGGGCTATCGGTACCCGTTGCCCTGGCGTGGTGGACCATTCCGGATCAGTCAGGGCGCCAATGGCCCCTACAGCCACTTCGGGCCCAAGAGCCGATATGCCATAGACATCGCAATGCCTGAGGGCACGCCGATCATTGCCGCGCGAGGCGGGGTGGTGGTGAAAACCGAGAACAGGCAGAGCGGGCGCGGCACCGACGCTTCCGGCAATTTCGTGCGGGTGCTGCACGATGACGGGACCATGGGTGTTTACCTGCACCTCAAGAAAGGTTCGGTCTGCGTTCGGGAAGGTCAGCGAGTAACGGTAGGTAGTGCGTTGGCGTTGTCCGGCAACACCGGCAACAGTACCGGGCCGCACTTGCACTTTGTGGTGCAGCGCAATACCGGGCTGGGGCTGGTCTCGATTCCGTACCAGTTCAACCAGCCGGTGGGTGCGCTGCCCAACTTTGCGTTGGGCGGGAAGTGAAGTTTTCGGTGATCAACTGTGGCGAGGGGGCAAGCCCCCTCGCCACAAAATGCCCTTCAGCCGCAGATCAATCCAGCATCAACACCTTGGCCAGAACGATCTTCGGCCCTTTCATCTTCTTGATGATGATCCGCAGGCCTTCGACTTCCAGCACTTCTTCCTCTTCCGGAACGCGCTTGAGGCTCTCATAGACCAGCCCGGCAAGGGTTTCGGCTTCGACGTGGTCGAGGTCGATGCCCAGCAACCTTTCAACCTTGAAAAGTGGCGTATCGCCCCGCACCAGCAGCTTGCCCGGCTGATACGCGAGGATCCCGCGTTCGGCCTTGCGGTGTTCGTCCTGGATGTCGCCGACCAGCACTTCCAGCACGTCTTCCATGGTCAGGTAGCCGATGATGTTGCCGTCGGCCTCTTCGACCACGGCGAAGTGCGAGCCGCCCTTGCGGAACTGTTCCAGCAACTGCGACAGCGGCATGTGCCGCGACACGCGCTCCAGCGGGCGGGTCAGTTCGGCCAGGTTGAACGACTCGGGAATGTGGTCCAGCGCCGCCAGTTCCAGCAGCAGATCCTTGATGTGCAGCAGGCCGACGAACTCCTGGCGCTCGCTGTCGTACACCGGGTAGCGGCTGAACTTGTGGCGACGGAACATCGCCAGGATCTGTTTGAGCGGCGCGTTGAACTCCAGGGTCACCAGGTCTTCGCGGGAGTTGGCCCAGTCGACCACTTCCAGTTCACCCATTTCCACTGCCGAGGCCAGCACGCGCATGCCTTGGTCGCTCGGGTCCTGGCCGCGGCTGGAGTGCAGGATCAGTTTCAGTTCTTCACGGCTGTAGTGATGCTCGTGATGCGGGCCGGGTTCACCTTGCCCCGCAATGCGCAGGATAGTGTTGGCGCTGGCGTTGAGCAGGTAGATGGCCGGGTACATGGCCCAATAGAACAGGTACAGCGGCACGGCGGTCCACAGCGACAGCAACTCGGGTTTGCGGATGGCCCAGGATTTGGGGGCCAGTTCGCCGACCACGATGTGCAGGTACGAAATGATGAAGAAGGCGGTGAAGAACGAGATGCCTTTGACCACTTCGGCCGACTCGACGCCGACTGCGCTCAACACCGGCTCAAGAATGTGGGCAAACGCGGGTTCACCGACCCAACCCAGGCCCAGGGAGGCGAGGGTGATACCCAATTGGCAAGCCGACAGGTAAGCATCGAGCTGACTGTGCACGGTGCGCAGGATGTGCCCGCGCCAGCCGTTTTTGTCAGCGATGGCCTCGACCCGGGTCGAGCGCAATTTGACCATGGCAAATTCCGCCGCAACGAAAAATCCGTTGAGCAAAACCAGGATCAGAGCAAAAAGAATCATGCCGAAGTCGGCGAAAATTGTAGCGAGGGTCAAGCCAGGGGAAGGGTCCATGATGGAGTTTTGCGGGTTCCGTATATTCGAGTGGGAAGTAAAAAACCGCGCCTGAAAGGCAGGCACAAGTCAGCCAATGTAGCGGCTGACCGGCCAGTTGCCTAGTGGCGCGTGCTGGCCGGTATCAGTCAGCGGTGCTGATAACCCGTGATTTGGTGACCTGGGCCGGGGCAAAGTGGCAGGTAAAGGTACTGCCGTGGCCCGGCACGCTGCTGATTTCCATGCGTGCCCGATGTCGTAACAAGACGTGTTTGACGATCGCCAGCCCCAGGCCGGTGCCCCCGGTGTTGGAGTTGCGGCTGGAGTCGACGCGATAGAAGCGTTCGGTCAGGCGCGGCAGGTGTTTGTTATCGATGCCGATCCCGGAATCCTGCACGCTCAGGTGCGCCCCCTGGTCATCGCCCCACCAGCGAATACGGATATTGCCTTCGGCCGGGGTGTATTTCACCGCGTTGAACACCAGGTTGGAAAATGCGCTGCGCAACTCCGCTTCGCTGCCCTTGAGCAGAATCGTCGGGTCGGCTTCCAGGGTGATGTTCTGGTTTTTCTGGCCGGACAACTGCTGCGCGTCACTCTTGATCGATTGCAGCAAGCCGTCGATCGGTACCGGCTGGTTGTCCGACGGATAATCGGTGGCTTCCAGCTTGGCCAGCAACAACAGGTCGTTGAGCAGGGTCTGCATGCGTCCGCCTTGTTGCTGCATCTGCTGCAAGGCACGGCCCCAGCGCGGGTTCACCTCGTCGACGTTATCGAGCAAGGTTTCCAGGTAGCCGCAGATCACCGTCAACGGTGTGCGCAGTTCATGGGAAACGTTGGCGATGAAGTCTTTGCGCATTTGCTCAAGCTGATGGATGCGCGTCACATCGCGCACCAGCATCAAGTGTTCGTTGTTGCCGTAACGGGTGATGTACAGCTGAATGCGCACGCGGTCGTTGGTTGGCGAAGGGATTTCCAGCGGCTCAGCGTAGCTGTCTTGCTCGAAGTATTCCTTGAAGCGCGGATGGCGCACCAGGTTGGTCACTGGTTGGCCGCTGTCCTGTGGCGTCTTGAGGCCCAGCAGAGTTTCGGCGGCGCGGTTCCACCATTCCAGGTTGCCGTCGGTGTCGAGCATGATCACCGCATCCTTGAGCGCGGCGGTGGACTCCTGAACCCGGTCGATCACCGCTTGCAGGCGCCCGCGTACCCGTTGGTCGCGGCGTTGCAGGTGGTAGATGCTGTCGAACACCTCGCCCCACAGGCCGTAGCCGTCGGGTGGTGCTTCATCGGGTTTGTGCAGGCGCAGCCACTCGTGCAGACGCAGCAATTGCTTGAGGGTCCAGGCCAGGTAAAGACCCAGGCCTGCGGCGAGGCTCCAGCCGTAATAGCCGGTAATCAGGCCGATCACCAGGCAGGCGGTGACCAGCAGCAGCATGTGGCGAATCAGGGTGCCATGCCAGTTTTGGTTCACTTGACGCGCGTCCTTGTCAGCTTGTCGGGCGGTAAAGGTCCGGGTCAGGCTTTGGTAGAAAAGCGGTAACCGGTGCCGCGCACGGTTTGTACCAGATTTTCGTAAGCATCGCCGAGGGCTTTGCGCAGGCGACGAATGTGCACGTCGACGGTACGCTCTTCAACGTAGACGTTGCCGCCCCAGACCTGATCCAGCAACTGGCCACGCGTGTAGGCGCGCTCCTGGTGGGTCATGAAAAATTGCAGCAGGCGGTATTCGGTCGGGCCCATCTCGGCAGGACGGCCGTCGATGGTCACGCGGTGGCTGATCGGGTCCAGCAGCAGGCCGCCGACTTCGATTGGCGCCTCGCCATCGGTCGGGCCGGCACGGCGCAGCACGGCCTTCAGGCGCGCTACCAGCTCACGGGGGGAAAACGGCTTGGTGATGTAGTCGTCGGCGCCGACTTCCAGGCCCTGGATCTTGTTGTCCTCTTCACCTTTGGCGGTGAGCATGATGATCGGGATGTCCCCGGTCAATTCATCACGCTTGAGACGACGGGCCAGCTCGATGCCGGACGTGCCGGGCAGCATCCAGTCGAGCAGGATCAGGTCCGGTTTGCGGTCGACGATAATGGCGTGGGCCTGCTGGGAGTTTTCAGCCTCCAGGCAGTCATAGCCGGCCATTTCCAACGCAACGGCGATCATTTCGCGAATAGGCGCTTCGTCGTCGACGATCAGAATGCTCCTGCCAACCATGCCCTTAATCCTCTTGTCATTTAACTGTCTTGCGCCGCATTAGATAACGGAATTATTGCAGTCGTGTGACAGTATTTTAGTCGGTCGGCGATTGGCTGGATCCTGGGCTAAGCTTTAAGTCCGAATCCTGACAACCACAAAAGGAAGGTTTCCATGAAGCAAATCTCGCAATCCTTCAAGGCTCTGCTACTGGTTGCGGCGTTTTCCTTGCCGACCATGGCCTTCGCAGCTGAGCCGGCGATGATGAAAGACGGCATGATGGTCGACCATAAGGGCATGACCTTGTACACGTTCGACAAGGACACTGGCGGCACGTCGGTATGCACCGGTGAGTGTGCAAAACACTGGCCGCCGCTCAAGGCTGAAGCGGGTGCCAAGGCTGAAGGTAAATGGACAGTCGTCCAGCGTGACGATGGCACGATGCAATGGGCCTACGACGGCAAGCCGCTGTACTACTACGACGACGACAAGAAACCCGGAGACAAGACGGGCGACATGAAGAACAAGGTCTGGCACGTCCTCCAAGGGCCGAAGATGTAAGACCTCTCATGTAGGAGCGAGCTTGCTCGCGATGAGCGTGAACGATTATGCGGGCCGTCTGGATAACCGCGTCGCTTTCAAATTCATCGCGAGCGGGCTCGCCCCTACACACGATATGGCGTCAACGCACCGCGTAATCCAAAACAATCCCCACAAAAATTGCCAACCCTGCCCAATGGTTGTGTAAAAACGCCTTGAAGCAACGCATGCGGTCCCTGTCGCGGGTGTACCAGAACTCCCAGGCAAAGCAGCCCGCCGCCGCCAGTAATCCAAGGTGGAACCAGCCACCGAGGTCGAACTTCGAACCCGCGAGCAACAGGCAACCCAGCGCCAGCCCTTGCAGGGTCAGGATGATCGCCCGGTCCGCGTCGCCGAACAGAATCGCCGTGGATTTCACGCCGATCTTCAGATCGTCATCGCGGTCGGTCATCGCGTAATACGTGTCGTAACCCACGGTCCACATCAGGTTGGCGATCCACAGCAGCCAAGCGACAGCCGGCAGTTCACCGGTTTCTGCGGTGAACGCCATCGGCATCCCCCACGAAAATGCAGCGCCCAGCACCACTTGCGGGTAATAGGTGTAGCGCTTCATGAACGGGTAACTGAACGCCAGTGCCAGGCCGCCCAACGACAGCCAAATGGTCGCGGCATTGGTGCACAGCACCAGCAGGAAACTCACGCCCATCAGCAGCGCGAAGAATACCAGTGCCTCTTTGGAGCTGATCTTGCCGCTCACCAGCGGCCGCTGCTCGGTACGCTTCACATGACCATCGACCTTGCGGTCCGCCCAGTCGTTGATCACGCAGCCGCCAGCGCGAGTCAGCACCACGCCAAGGACGAAAATCACAATATTGGCCAGGGAGGGCGAACCCTTGCCGGCAATCCACAGCGCCCACAGCGTTGGCCAGAGCAGCAGGTAAATGCCGATCGGCTTGTCCATGCGGGTCAGCTGAATGAAATCCCAGGCCCGAGGGTTCAAGCGGTTCAAGGACTTGAGCAGGCTTTGGTACATCAACGGTTCTCCGATTGGGCGCAGGCGGCGTCCCACAGGGAAGGCAGGAAAATTTCGGCCACCAAAACGCTCAAGGCACCGCGGTCGAAGCGCGAGCGGCGGCCCCACAGTCCAGGCGATTGCACCTCGGCGGGCAGCCACGCTTGCGGATAATGGCAAACCTCGATGGCCCGGCGCTGGAAGGCCTGATCGCAAAACAGCAATTCGCCCAGCGAGCGGCTGCCCAGTTCGTCCATGTGCAAGCCGTCGCCTTGCAATGCACTGCGTGACGCCACGCTGCGCGCAAACACCCACGCCTGGCCATGACCACGCAAATACACCTCGCGGACCCAGCCCTCACTGCCATCGGCCAGGTCCAGTGCTGCGCATTCGTCGGCACGCAGGGGCTGCCAGCCTTCGAACATCGGCGAGACGCTGAAGGCGTCATTCGACAGATGAATCAGACGTCTGGTCAGCGAGCCTTCGTCGAACAGCCAGTCGAGGGTGGAGGCATCGGGGAGGGGCGCCAGTTCGCTGCGCGAGAGCCAGAGAGGAGCTGGAGAGGGGGATTCTGTGTGATGCACAATGAGTCATTATTGGCAGCAAATGAGGCGGCGAGCTTAACATGTCAGCCGCCGATATCGATTGAAATGGCCTGCCGTTGCGCCGAACAGGCTTGCATCCGATGGCTCCGATCAGTACAAAACGCGCTGAGTTGGACGGCAGTGCTACAACCATCGACCGTCCGGCCGGCAAAACGCCTGAACCCTGAGGAAGTACCTGATGAAAAAGTGGCAATGTATCGTCTGCGGCCTGATCTACAACGAAGCCGACGGTTGGCCGGATGACGGCATTGCGCCGGGCACCCGTTGGGAAGACGTCCCGGCAGATTGGCTGTGCCCGGACTGCGGTGTGGGCAAAATGGATTTTGAAATGATCGAAATCGCTGCCTGAATAATTGAGGAGTAAGGAATGAACGCACCTGTCGTAATCATTGGCACCGGCCTGGCTGGCTACAACGTGGCCCGCGAGTTTCGCAAACTCGATAGCGAAACCCCGCTGCTGCTGATTACCGCCGATGACGGGCGCTCCTACTCCAAGCCGATGCTCTCCACCGGCTTCGGCAAAAACAAGGATGCCGACGGCCTGAGCATGGCCGAACCCGGCGCCATGGCCGAACAGCTTAAGGCTGAAATACGCACCCACACGCGCATCAGCGGCATCGACCCGGGCCACAAGCGCTTGTGGATCGGTGAAGAAGCGGTGATCTACCGCGACCTGATCCTGGCCTGGGGCGCCGAAACCGTGCGTGTCCCCATTGAAGGCGACGCGGCAGACTGCGTGTTCCCGATCAACGACCTGGAAGACTACGCACGCTTCCGTGCGGCGGCAGCCGGCAAGCGCCGCGTGCTGCTGCTCGGCGCCGGCCTGATCGGCTGCGAGTTCGCCAACGACCTGACCTTGGGTGGCTACGAAGTGCAGCTGGTTGCGCCGTGCGAACAGGTCATGCCGACCCTTTTGCACCCGGCCGCCGCCGCTGCGGTGCAGGCAGGCCTCGAAAGCCTTGGCGCTCGCTTCCACCTCGGGCCGGTGCTCAACCGCCTGCAACGCGTGGCTGACGGCCTGGAAGCGCACCTGTCCGATGGCCAGGTGATCCCGTGCGACGTGGTGGTCTCGGCCATTGGCCTGCGCCCGCGCGTCGACCTGGCGGCTGCGGCCGGTCTGCAGGTCAACCGCGGCATCATGGTCGACCGGCACCTGAAGACTTCCCACGCCAACATCTACGCCCTGGGCGACTGCGCCGAGGTCGACGGGCTGAACCTGCTGTACGTGATGCCCCTGATGAGCTGTGCGCGAGCGCTGGCGCAAACCCTGGCCGGCAACCCGACCGCCGTCACCTATGGCCCGATGCCGATCACCGTCAAGACCCCGGTTTGCCCGTTGGTGGTGTCCCCGCCGCCACGGGGCGCAGAGGGCATCTGGACAGTCGAAGGGCAGGGCGCCGACATCAAGGTTTTATGCCGCGATGCCGCGGGCAAGCTGCTCGGTTACGCCCTCACCGGTGCCGCCGTGATGGAAAAACTGGCCCTGAACAAAGAGCTTCCGGCCCTGTTGGCATAAATACCGGTCGTTCTGTCGGAATCACCCCCCTTTTGCCCTAACAATGGCCGCGCCGATACTGGCGCGGGGCCTCACTGCGTGCCATCCTCACTCCCGTCTGCCGCAGAGTAGAGCATCTGCGGCGCTTTGGGCGCTGCTCCGTAGAGAGCAGCACGGACATAACAACAACAAACCGTCAAAGGGGCTTCACTCACATGCGTAAACCAGACCTCGCTGCAGCCATTGCTGAAAAAGCAGACCTCACCAAAGAACAAGCCAACCGCGTTCTCAACGCCGTTCTTGAAGAAATCACCGGTGCCCTGCACCGCAAAGACAGCGTGACGCTGGTGGGCTTCGGCACCTTCCTGCAACGCCATCGCGGTGCCCGCACCGGCAAAAACCCGCAAACCGGTGAACCCGTCAAAATCAAGGCCAGCAACACCGTTGCTTTCAAGCCTGGGAAATCGTTGAAAGACAGCGTTAATCCGTAATCCGTTTTCACCTCCCGCGTAGCGGGGGAGTGGAATAAAAAATGGGCACGCCAACCAGGGTTGGGTGCCCATTTTTTGTGGGTGACGAATCAGCCGAGCCCGCTTTGTTGCTTGGCGAGAATCGCCGCCATTTCCGGCTCATCCAGATGATCCTGTGGAGGGTGCCCGGTTCATGGAGGGCTCGGCATTTCGAAGGAAATGTCTGAGAAGGTTGAGGGGATTAAGGGCGAAGTCGCACTTTCCTTAAACACCCATCGCTGGGAATCAAATCGAGTTCGACCGTCATGCTCCGTATTCTTGTTCGACAATGAACTTCACACTGCTGCAGTGATATAAACAGGCAGCAAACGGCCCGGAGCGGACCTGAAACCCCGGGCGTGTGTGGATTCCGTCTGGTTCGCAGACAGGTCTGCTAGCATCCAGTTTTTTGTCTATTTCTGAGCTACCAGCATGCTACGGATCGCCGCCTGTTCCCTCCTGCTCACAATGACTTCTCAATCGGTTTTGGCCGAACAGGTTTTCCAGTGTGGTGAAGCCACAGTCACTATGAGCGTCGACACGACCCTGCCATTACGATCGACTGAAGGCGCTGACGTCATACTGCGTGTAGAGCGAGGTCCGCGTTCGACACTTCTACGGTACAGCAACGTCGATTTCATTGGAGGCACGTGTGACACAGACGCGAGCAGCGCCCCACGAATCGTTTACCAAGCGGTATGCAGCGGTAGCGGTTGTTTCGATTTAACAAACTGGGGTGTTATCGATCCAGAGAGCTTGCAGGCGTTGCTCGTGCCTGCGGATGATAGTCTGGAACCTGCCACCCGCCTGCTCGGCCATCAGCCGGCGCTCAAGGGCGCAAGGATGAATGTGCGCGAAGAAGCACATCGACTAGGATTGCCGACACCGTAATGGCCGTTCAGCATGTCCGCTATGGTCATTTGCTGCCCTGCGTGGCAGGCAGCAATCGGCCAATTTCTGCCGGTAGAAGCATCCTGCCGGGAGTGACGGCATCACTCTATTTGTTCCGTGACTTGGTAGTCATCAGCGTCAAAAATAACATCATCTCCCGCTAACGATACACAATAGTGGCGTTCTCGTTCGAAGCCGTTAAACTGCCCCAGCCGTTCATTTTCCTTCTGAGGCTGTGCGCATGAAATTTCGTTTTCTGCTGTGGATGCTGGGTTTGTTGATGGGTAAGGCCAGCCGGACCAATCCGGCGTTTCAGCAGCAGTTGGGTGACAAGGACCTGGTGTTTCAGCTGCAGACCCTGGACGGGAAAGTGGCGCGGCATTTCCGCGTGAAGGACCAGCGCATCACCAGTCAATCGGGTGTGCATGCCGAGCCTGCGTTTGCGATTGCCTTTAAAGACGCTGCGTATGGCTTTGCCACGATGCAGGCGAAGAACAAGCAGCTGGCGTTCATGACGGGGATCCAGGACAAGTCGATTCAGATCAAGGGCAACCCGGCGCTGGTGATCTGGTTCCAGGGGCTGACGAAGTATTTGAAGCCGAAGAAGGTGTAGGAGCGAGCTTGCTCGCGAGAAACTCAAGGCCCCCGCGGTTATCCAGGATGCACGCGTCATCGTTGACGACTTTCGCGAGCAAGCTCGCTCCTACAAGGTTTTGGTGATCCTTGTGGGAGCGAGCTTGCTCGCGATGCTTTTCAGCCTTGAGTGAATTGCGAAGCCAGTTCGCGCAGCAGCACTTCGGCCTCGAGGACTTTGCTGACCACATCTTCGGCCTTGGCGCGGCTCAGGCCTAGGCGTTCGAGCAGGGCGTCGGGGATGTCTTCGTCGGGACCGGAGCCGATGTTACGGCTGCGCAGCAGGCGCACGGCCAGGCAGACCAGGTTCGGGTACTCGGCGTAGGCGCCGTCGTAGGCTGGGTCGTGCTGGAAGCGCAGCGCTGTGGACAGTTCTTCGGGCATGTCCCAGTGGCGCATCAGCCATGCGCCGATCTGTTCGCGGCTGATGCCCAGCAGGTGTTGCTCGATGTAGCTGTGGCACAGGTGCGGGTTGACCTCCAGGTGACGGCAGATCAGCGAGAAGTGCGGCGGGAACACATGGGCCAGCAGCAGGTAGCCGAAGTTGTGCAGCAGGCCGGCGAGGTAGGTCAGGCCGGCTTCCGGACGCTGGGCGCGCGGCATGGCGCGGGTCAGGCCTTCGATGACGGCGGCGGTGTAGATCGATTGCTGCCAGTACGGGGTGGAGTGTTGCGGGTGGTCCTTGGGCAGGCTCAGGGTTTTGCCCAGGGCCAGGCCCAGCGCCAGGTTGATCACCAGGTCGAAGCCCAGCACGCGCACGATGGCGTCTTCAACGGAGCGGATCTTTCCCGGCGACGCGTAGTAGGGCGATGCCGCCCAGCTCACCACTTGTGCGGCCAGCGCCGGGTCGGTTTCGACCACGCCGGTGATGTCGTCGATGGTGGCGTTGGGGTCGACGCGCAGCTTGATGATTTTTTGCGCGGTTTCGGCCAGCGGCGGAATTTCGATGGTCGCTTCCAGACGCTGCTGGATACGCCGTGCGGTGAACGCCTGGACGGCCTGGGTGATTTCCTCGCGGTCGTCATCGGGGCGGTCGAGGTTGGGACGGATGCTGGTCAGGTTTTCGCCGAAGTTGGCGGCGCTGGCCTTGGTCAGCATGGTCGCCTTGAAGTCTTCACTGGTGATTTCCAGCAGCACGCCCGGCTCACCGGAGTTGATCAGCAACTTCGGCTCGCGCAGCAGGCTTTCGTCATACAGGCACGGTGAACTGGTCAGCGCCGGCAAGCCCGGCAGCAAGCTGAGATTGTGCTTGCCGAGCATTTTTGTCAGGCGTTCGGTGGGTACGGCGGCGAGGCGGCGACCGGTGAGCTCGGTCAGGCGATTGAGGTCCAGCAATTGGCTCTGCGGGAACAGCACCATCAATACGCCAATGCTGTCATCCAGGAGAACAGCCTGCACTTTGCGCGCGGCATTGAGACCGTGACGGTCCAGCACTTCTTCGTAGGCAATGCCCAGCTTGCCCAGCATCAGCCGAATAACCGACGGAGCGTGCGGGGTGTCGGGTGCGAAGGCAACGTCGGTCATGGTCTGTATCCGGACTTAAACAATTGCAGGAGTATAACCAGCTTGCTTGGGGCCACGCCTCAGAAACCGTGACGGTTGTCACACTTGGCCGTATTGTTGGCCATGACGCAGCCATCGATCGAGTAGCGGGCTGACGTGGGTCGGCCAGCGCTCGAGCAATGCCTGGGCGGCATCCCGCACGGCGGGCAGCAAATCGGAATCGCGCATCAGGTCGGCGACCTTGAACTGAAGTAAACCTGTCTGCCGGGTGCCGAGCATTTCGCCGGGGCCGCGCAGTTCCAGATCCTTTTCGGCGATGACGAAACCATCGTTGGTTTCACGCATGATGCCCAGGCGCTGACGGCCGATCTGCGACAGCGGCGGATGGTAGAGCAGCACGCAATGGCTGACGGCGCTGCCCCGGCCGACGCGGCCGCGCAACTGGTGCAATTGCGCCAGGCCCAGGCGTTCAGGGTTCTCGATGATCATCAGGCTGGCGTTGGGCACGTCCACGCCGACTTCGATCACCGTGGTCGCGACTAGCAATTGCAGGTTGCCGGCCTTGAATTCGGCCATCACCGCGGCTTTTTCCGCAGGCTTCATGCGGCCGTGGATCAGCCCGACCTTCAGTTCGCCGAGGGCGGCGGTGAGGTCCTCAAAAGTGGTTTCGGCGGCCTGGCAGGTCAGCTCTTCCGACTCCTCGATCAGTGTGCACACCCAATAGGCCTGACGCCCTTCGGCGCAAGCGCTGCGCACTCGCTCGATGACTTCGACCCGCCGGGTGTCGGTGATCAGCACGGTGTTGACCGGGGTTCGGCCGGGGGGCAGTTCGTCGAGGATCGAGGTGTCGAGGTCGGCGTAGGCACTCATGGCCAGCGTGCGCGGAATCGGCGTGGCGGTCATGATCAGCTGATGCGGGCACATGCGCCCGCCGACGCCTTTCTGCCGCAGGGCCAGACGCTGCTGTACGCCGAAACGGTGCTGTTCGTCGATGATCACCAGTGCCAGGTTCTTGAATTGCACTTCGTCCTGGAACAGCGCGTGGGTGCCGACCACCATCGGCGTGCCGCTGGCGATTTGCTCCAGTGCGGCGACGCGGTTCTTGCCCTTGAGCTTGCCGGCCAGCCACGCAACTTCGATGCCCAGCGGTTCGAGCCAGCGCTTGAAGGTGATGAAGTGCTGCTCGGCGAGAATCTCGGTGGGCGCCATCAGCGCGACCTGATAACCGGCCTCCAGCGCTTGCAGTGCGGCAAGGGCGGCGACCACGGTTTTGCCGGCGCCGACATCGCCCTGGATCAGCCGTAGCATCGGTTCGTGCTGGCTGAGGTCATAGGCGATTTCGTTGCCGACCCGCTGCTGGGCACCGGTCGGGCTGAAGCCGAGGTTGGCCAGGTATTTGGCCGGCAGCTTGGTCGCTTTGGGCATCGCGGGCGCGCGCAGGGCGCGCATGCTTTCACGAAGGCGCTGTTGCGACAGTTGATGGGTCAGCAGTTCTTCGAAAGCCAGACGGTGCTGCGCCCAGTGGTGACCGAGAGCCAGTTCATCGACGTCGGCATCGGCGGGCGGGTTGTGCAGGTAGCGGATCGCATCGGCCAGCGGTGCCAGTTGGTAGTCGCGGGCCAGTTCGCTCGGCAGCCAGTCGGGCAGGCTGCTGGGGCCGAGCAGGGTGAGGGTCTGCATGCACAACTGGCGCAAGCGCTGTTGGGTCAGGCCCTCGGTGAGCGGGTAGACCGGGGTCAGGGTTTCATCCACCGGCGGCGGTTCGTCGCCGGTGATGGCGCGGTATTCCGGGTGGTAGATCTCCAGCCCCGAAGCACCGGGCCGCGCTTCGCCGTAGCAGCGAATCCGCGTGCCGCGTTTGAGGCCTTCCTTTTGCGCGTTGCTGAAATGGTAGAAGCGCAGGCTCAAGCCCCCGGTGCCATCCTGCAACCGGACTACCAGGCTGCGCCGACGCCCCATGACCACATCGGCACCGCTGACAGTGCCTTCGATGACCGCATCCTGACCGGGCCGCAGCGCGCCGATCGGCACCACGCGAGTGCGGTCCTGATAACGCAGGGGCAGGTGAAACAACACGTCCTGGAGGTTTTCCAGGCCGACCTTGGCCAGTTTCTCGGCCATGGCTTCACCGACACCCTTGAGTGCCGTCACCGACACTTGCGA
This sequence comes from Pseudomonas sp. 2725, assembly GCF_050434585.1. NCBI lineage: Bacteria > Pseudomonadati > Pseudomonadota > Gammaproteobacteria > Pseudomonadales > Pseudomonadaceae > Pseudomonas > Pseudomonas sp. 2725. The sequence continues at coordinate 224,576 of NZ_JBNDIV010000006.1, forward strand.
CAACTCGCTCATGACCGTTGCTTAGCCCGCAGCGACTTGCGCCGCTGGCTTGGCCACCGAGCACAGGCGAATGGAGTCAGCGAGGATTTCAATCGCTTTCGGGCGCGGGAAGCTGGCGCGCCAGGCAATGGCCACGGTGCGGAACGGTACGGGTGCCGACAACGGACGCACCTCGATCACGCCGGGGGCGTAGTGATGGCTGTCGACCGCCGACAACGGCAGGATCGAAATCCCGAGACCCGAGGCGACCATGTGGCGAATGGTTTCCAGGGAGCTGGATTCCACCGTGGTGTGCTTGGCGCCGTCGTTGCCTTTGGTCAGGGTCGGGCAGGCTTCCAATACCTGATCGCGGAAGCAGTGGCCTTCGCCGAGCAGCAACAGGCTCTTGTCATTGAGCAGGCTGGCGTCGATGGACTCCTTTTGTGTCCACGGGTGCTGCGCCGGCATCAGCACGTAGAACGGCTCGTCGTAGAGCTGCAGGGTCAGCACGTCGGCTTCATTGAACGGCAGGGCGATGATGATCGCGTCGAGCTCGCCGTTGCGCAGTTTGTCGCGCAGCACGTGGGTGAAGTTTTCTTCGATGTACAACGGCATCTGCGGGGCGACCCGGTGCAGTTGTGGAATCAGGTGCGGAAACAGGTACGGCCCGACGGTGTAGATCGCGCCGACTTTGAGTGGGGCGGTCAGCTGGTTCTTGCCGGCCTGGGCCAGTTCGCGGATGCCTTGGGCTTGTTCCAATACCTTTTGGGCTTGGGCCACGATGCCTTCGCCGACCGGCGTCAGGCGCACGGCGCTTTTGCTGCGCTCGAAAATCAGCACACCGAGTTCGTCTTCAAGCTTTTTCACACCCACCGACAGGGTCGGCTGGCTGACGTGGCAACGCTCGGCCGCGTGGCCGAAGTGCTGCTCTTGGGCGAGGGTAACGATGTAGCGTAATTCTGTGAGGGTCATAGCAAGCGTCCATGTAGTTGCGGGCCAAGCATACCGGCTGCAATCGATAGACGCACGTTATCAGACTGAGACTGTCGCGTGACACCGGGTTATACCGGTTTGCCGCTGGCAGATATGCAAAAGGCACCTTTCGGTGCCTTTTGGGCTTGGAGCGCGAGCTTCCTGCTGGCAGAAATCTCTGTGGGAGCGAGCTTGCTCGCGATGAGGGCCCAGCATTCGACATCTGCGTTGAATGTTAGACCGCTATCGCGAGCAAGCTCGCTCCCACAGGGGCAGTACTGTTTTAACGGCGGCGTTTTTCCAGCGAATAAACAAACGGTGCAACGATTTCGATGGAGCCATTGGTCAGCATGTCGGCCGGTGGCTTGGGCAGCGGTTGGGCGCGGCGGATCATTTCCAGAGTGGCCCGGTCCAGATCGGCAGTGCCCGAGGCGCCTACCAGCTCAAACGACAACACATTGCCTTCGGCATCCACGACGAAACGCAGACGGTTCATGCCTTCCTTGCCCCGCGCCTGGGCACTTGCAGGATACTTTTTGTACTTCTGCAGGTGTGCCAACAGCGTGCCTTGCCAACTGGCCTTGGCTGCCAATTGAGCAGGCGATGGGCCCGGCGCAGGCTGGGCGGATTTCTCCGTTGGTGCCTGAGTCTGTTGCGTTTCGGCAGGCTTTTCCTCGGCCGGTTTTTCCTTCGGCGGTTCGGGTTTTTTCTCTACCGGCTTGGGTGGCTGCGGCTTCGGCTTGGGTTTGACCGGCTTGGGCACGGCAATTTCAGCTTTCGGCGCTTCAGCGAGCTTGGGTATCGGCAGTTCTTCAACCGGAGCCGGTGGCTGCGGCGGGGTGACGACCTTCGGCGGAGCAGGCGGTGGCGGGGCAGGAACCGGTGCCAGTTCGACCATCATTGCCTGAGGGGGCAATTCGATGGGCGGACGGGCGGACCAGTTCAACGCCAGCGCGATGGCCAGCGCGTGAACGCCCAGCACCACGGCCAGGCTACCGCTGTAACGCGTCAGCTTATGGCGCGTCGTGATCATTTCTTGGCTGCCGTCTCGAGTCCGACCAGACCTACCTTCAGGTAACCGGCGGAACGCAGGTTGTCCATCACGCTCATCAGATCGCCGTAATCCACGCCTTTGTCGGCCTGGAAGAAGATTGTCGTGTCTTTCTTGCCCTGGGTCTTGGCGTCGAGGGTGGCGCCGAGTGCTTCGGCCTTCACTTCGTCTTCACCAAGGAACAGGCGCTGGTCAGCCTTGACACTGAGGAACACCGGTTTCTCTGGCCGCGGAGCCGGCTTGGCGGTTGAGGCGGGCAGGTCGACCTTGATGTCCACGGTGGCCAGCGGGGCCGCCACCATGAAAATGATCAACAGCACCAACATCACGTCAATGAACGGCGTAACGTTGATTTCGTGGTTTTCGGACAGATCGTCGTCTGCCCCTTCTTTCAAATGCAGGCCCATGGCCGATTACCCCACTTTCACCATGTGCGGTTGCGAGCTGCGCTCAGGCTGGTGGTCGAGGTCGCGGCTGACCAACAGCAGGACCTGTGCCGACGCATCGGACACCTGAGCCTTGTAACCGGCGATGGAGCGGGCAAAGACGTTGTAGATCACGACCGCAGGGATAGCTGCAACCAGGCCCAGCGCGGTAGCCAGCAGGGCTTCGGCGATACCGGGGGCGACGACGGCGAGGTTGGTGGTCTGGGTCTTGGCGATGCCGATGAAGCTGTTCATGATGCCCCACACGGTACCGAACAGGCCGACGAACGGCGCGGTGGAACCGATGGTGGCCAGCACGCCGGTGCCGCTGCTCATGTTGCGACCGCAGGCCGCGACCAGGCGCTCAAGACGGAAGCTGACGCGTTCCTTGATGCCTTCTTTCTCACGGCTATTGACCGACAGGCGCATCTCTTCAAGGGCGTCATGTACCAGCAGGTTGGCCAGTGTGCCTTCCTTCGCCGCGGTGGCGCTGGCTTCCTTGAGGGAGGCGGATTTTTTCAGTTGGGCGATTTCACCGCGCAGACGACGCTTGGCGCCCATCAGCTCAAGGCCCTTGGCGATCCAGATGGTCCAGGTGATGATCGAGGCGATGGCCAGGCCGATCATCACGATTTTCACGATGATGTCGGCGTTCTTGTACATGCCCCACGGCGACAGGTCGTGGGCCATGCCCAGGGTGTTGTCGGCTTCGAGGACTTCAGGGACGTCTTCACCCAACGCTTCTGTCGGTGCGGCCTGGGCAGGATCGGTCGCGATCGGAGCAACGGCCGGGGCGGCGTGATCGGCCGGAGCGGGCGCGGTGGCGGTGGCGGCTGGTGTGGCTGGTGCCTGGGCATCGGCGAAAGCGGCGACTGGCGCGAGCATCAGGCTGAAGAACAGGGCGGCCACCGCGCTCCAGGCGCGAGGTCGTTTGGTTGGCGAAGCGGAGAATTGATTGCGTGTCATGCTGGCCGGACCTGAGAGAAAAAACGGGTGATGTTCTTCCAGGCCTCGAAGGCCGAGAACAAAAGTGGGGAGGCATTATTGCAAGTAATTCTTGTTAACAGAAGTAATAGCGTCTCTTTTTTTCCTGCATTACTAGCCGCCTGTCTGTTGCCGGCGCTAGTCTGTGGCTTTCCGATGGGAGTTTTCTGATGTCTGCGCCTACTGTTTTGATCGCCGGCTGCGGTGATGTCGGCAGCCGCCTGGCCACACAATTGCTGGCGGCGGGATGGGAGGTCCATGGTCTGCGACGCGACGTTTCACGCCTGCCCAAGGGCGTCATCGGCGTGGCCGGTGACCTGTTCAACAAAGACTGCCCGGACACTTGGCCAATCGGCGCCGTGGATTACCTGGTGTATTGCGCGGCGGCCACCGATCACGACGAAGCCGGTTACCGCGCTGCGTATGTTCAGGGTCTGGAGCATGTGCTGGAGTGGCTGGACGACTACGGGCAGATGCCCAATCGCCTGTTGTTCGTTTCCAGCAGCAGTGTCTACGGTCAGCAGAATGGCGAATGGGTCGACGAGGCTTCACCGGCCGTGGCAGCGGGCTACTCCGGACGTGTGATGCTCGAAGCCGAGCAACTTGCCCTCAAGAGCGGCATTCCGGCCAGTATCGTGCGCCTGACCGGCATTTACGGTCCCGGCCGTGAATGGCTGCTGACCCAGGTGCGCCGGGGTTATCGCGTGGCGGTCGAGCCACCGTTGTATGCCAATCGGATTCATGCCGACGATGCCGCAGGGTTGATCGCGTGCCTGCTTGAGGCGGATCGGCGAGGCGTGGCGCTGGATGATGTCTACATCGGCGTCGATGACGCGCCGGCAGCGCTGGCCGATGTGGTGGGCTGGTTGCGCGAATATCTGGGTGTGACCGAATGGGCCGATGACGACAGCGTGCGTCGCACTGGCAGCAAGCGCTGCAGCAATGCGCGGGCCAAAGCGTTGGGCTGGACGCCGAAGTATCCGAGTTTTCGCGAGGGGTATGCGGCGATCATTGAAGGGCGCTGCTGACTTCCAGGCACCGTAAACACCTGTGGGAGCGAGCTTGCTCGCGATGGCGGCATAACAGTCAACGATAATGTTGGATGTTATGGCCTCATCGCGAGCAAGCTCGCTCCCACAGTGTTTCGTGGTGCTTTCAAGGGACGCTTATTGCTTCTCCAGCAACCACTTGCGATCACCCGGCGTGTATTGAGGCATCTCGTCCGCCTGCGCCGTGTTCACGGTCTGGAAAATCTCCAGCTCTTTGCCCTTGCGCGCAAAGATCCAGGCGTTGCCCTGGCCATTGAGTTGCAGCCACATGTTGTCATTGCCGCCGCTCATGGATGCGCAATCGCCGGCCAGGCACAGCGCATAACGGTCGCTGCCCGGCAGGCCGGTCACCTGGCCGTCGGCCTGGAATTGAACTGTGTTGCCTTCGCCCGGGCCGTTGACGATTGTCCAGCCGCCGCCCATGTAGGCTGAATACAGGGCGCGTTCGAAGGTGGCACCCATCGGTGCGCCATCCGGTACCTGGATCTGTACGCGGTCGAAGACTTGCTCAGGCTCATTGTCGCTGGCGGACTGGCTCAGTTGCTTGCCGTCACGCTTCAGTTCACTGGCCGAGCTGCCATAAAAGTCGACTTTCCAGGCGCCGGACTCTTCACCCAGCAGCTTGCCATCGACATTTTCAAAACCGTTGGTGTAGCGGGCCTGACCGGCCTTGGTGTTGATGTCCCATTCCAGGTTCGGGCCATAGGCCTGGAGCGCTTCACGCAGGGGGACGCCTTTGGCGGCAGCATCGATCGCCACCTGGTTGATCCAGGTGCCGCTGATGTCGCGGTCGGCAGGGTTGCTGGCACATCCGCCCAGGAACAGGGCAAGCAGCGAGAGAACAAGCGCGTTGCGCATGGTGGAATCCTTTCAAGCTTTCTTTACAGCAGAGCAGTCGGCGCAGCCCGAGGCTGCGCCGTACGCATTACTCGATGACCAGGATGGCATCCATTTCGACCTGCGAACCCTTTGGCAGGGCGGCTACGCCGATGGCGGCGCGTGCAGGGTAAGGCTGGTCGAAGTACTTGCCCATGATCTCGTTGACCTTGGCGAAGTGGCTCAGGTCGGTGAGGAAGATGTTCAGCTTGACGATGTCCTTGAACGAACCGCCGGCAGCTTCAGCCACGGCCTTGAGGTTCTCGAATACCTGGACGGTCTGGGCTTCGAAGCCTTCAACCAGTTCCATGGTTTTTGGGTCCAGGGGAATCTGACCCGACATGTAAACGGTGTTGCCAGCCTTGATCGCCTGGGAGTAAGTACCGATGGCGGCCGGGGCCTTGTCGCTGGTGATAACAGTCTTGGTCATGTAGGACTCCTTGTAATTAGGGGCTTAGGCGCGCATGCGGGTGATGCGAATCACCCCGGTCAAGGCGCGCAGTTTCTTGATCACGCGGGCCAGGTGCACGCGGTCGTGCACGCTGACCACCAACTGGACCACGCTGATGCGACCATCGCGTTCATCCATGCTGATTTTCTCGATGTTGCCGTCGGCGGCGTTGACGCTGCTGGCCAGCAGGGCGATCAGGCCGCGCTGGTGCTCCAGCTCGACGCGCAGCTCGACGTTGAATTCGCCGGTGACATCCTTGGCCCACGAGAGCTGGATGCATTTTTCCGGGTTGTGGCGGATTTCGCTGATATTGCGGCAGTTGTCCAGGTGCACGACCATGCCCTTGCCGGCGGACAGGTGGCCGACAATCGGGTCGCCCGGGATCGGGGTGCAACACTTGGCGTAGCTGAGCACCAGGCCTTCGGTGCCGCGAATCGCCAGCGGGCCTTCAGGGCTTGGCAACTGTTCGCCTTCGCCCAGCAACCGGCGGGCCACTACATAGGCCATGCGATTGCCCAGGCCGATATCTTCCAGCAGGTCTTCGATCAGTTCCAGGCGGTACTCGACCAGCATGGCCTTGACGCGCTCGGCCGGGATTTTCTCCAGCGAGCTGTCGAAGCCGTTGAGGACCTTGTTCAGCAGGCGCTCGCCGAGGCTGATGGATTCGGAGCGGCGTTGCAGCTTCAGTGCGTGGCGTATGTGCGTGCGCGCCTTGCCGGTGACCACGAAGTTGAGCCAGGCCGGGTTCGGCCGTGCGCCGGGAGCGCTGACGATCTCGACCGTGGAGCCGCTTTGCAGCGGTTCGGACAGCGGCGCGAGTCGACGGTTGATCCGGCAGGCGATGCAGCTGTTGCCGACGTCGGTGTGCACCGCATAAGCGAAGTCGACCGCCGTGGAGCCCTTGGGCAGCTCCATGATCCGGCCTTTGGGCGTGAACACGTAGACCTCGTCCGGGAACAGGTCGATCTTCACGCTTTCGATGAATTCCAGCGAGTTGCCGGCGCGTTGCTGCATTTCCAGCACGCCCTTGACCCACTGGCGGGCGCGGGCATGGGTGCCTTTTGGCTGCTCGTCGCCGCTGGATTTGTACAGCCAATGGGCGGCGATGCCGTTGTTGGCCATCTCTTCCATTTCACGGGTTCGGATCTGGATCTCGATCGGAACACCGTGCATGCCGAACAGCGTGGTGTGCAGTGACTGATAGCCGTTGGCCTTGGGGATCGCGATGTAATCCTTGAAGCGCCCCGGCAGCGGTTTATACAAGTTATGTACAGCACCCAGCACGCGGTAGCAGGTATCGACCTTGTCGACGATGATCCGGAACGCGTAGACGTCCATGATCTCGTTGAAGGCCCGACGCTTGCCGCGCATTTTCTTGTAGATGCCGTAGAGGTGTTTCTGGCGACCGCTGACCTCGCCCTGGATGCCATCGATGGCCAGGCAGTGGCTTAAGGATTCTTCGATCTTGTTGACGATTTCCTTGCGGTTGCCCCGGGCGCGTTTGACGGCCTGGTAGATCCGCGCGGAACGCATCGGGTGCATGGCCTTGAAACCGAGGTCTTCGAACTCTATGCGGATGGCGTGCATGCCCAGCCGGTTGGCGATGGGCGCATAGATTTCCAGGGTTTCCTTGGCGATGCGCCGGCGTTTTTCGCCGGACAGCACTTCCAGCGTGCGCATGTTGTGCAGGCGGTCGGCCAGCTTGACCAGGATCACGCGAATGTCGCGGGCCATGGCCATGGCCATTTTCTGGAAGTTTTCGGCTTGGGCCTCGGCCTTGGTCTCGAAATTCATCTGGGTCAGTTTGCTGACCCCGTCGACGAGTTCGGCCACGGTTTCGCCGAACTGCGCTTGCAGCGCTTCCTTGGCAATACCGGTGTCTTCGATCACGTCATGCAGCATCGCGGCCATCAGGCTCTGATGGTCCATGTGCATGTCGGCAAGAATATTCGCAACCGCGAGTGGGTGCGTGACGTACGCCTCGCCGCTACGGCGGCGTTGGCCGTCGTGGGCTTGTTCGGCGTAGAAATACGCCCGGCGGACCAGGTTGACCTGGTCCTTGCCGAGGTAGGTCGATAAGCGATCGGCGAGGGCGTCTATGCTCGGCATGATGTCTCCTGCCGTAAGCTTTTATCCCGCGCCGTGCTACGTCGACCAGGCATAGGCTTAGACGGCCTCGTTGGACTCGTCCTCGAATGCAGCAAAAAGCGGTTCATCTTCAACGATTTCGGCTTCGGCGATAGCTGCGTAGTCGATCAGGCCTTCAGCGATTTCGCGCAGGGCAACGACGGTAGGCTTGTCGTTTTCCCATGCTACTTTCGGCTCTTTGCCGCCGGTGGCCAGTTGACGGGCACGCTTGGTAGAGAGCATGACCAGCTCAAAGCGGTTATCCACGTGTTCTAGGCAGTCTTCAACGGTTACGCGGGCCATGGTCTTCCTCGTAGCAAATGCAATATGCGCGCTGCCCGGATGGGCGAGCGGACTCGACAGTTTAAAAAATCACCAGCGTTTAGGGAAGCGCTGATTTTTTGACCAAGCCCTTCAACGCGCTGCAAGTACCAATGTAAAGCCCTTGCAGCGGTTTTGGGAAGAGCTGATTAACCGAGCAATTCAGCCAGCAATTTGCCGTGACGCTGTTGCTGACGCTTTTGAATCAGCTGATTGGCGCGGAAAATCGCCTTCAGGTCGTGCAGCGCGTGGGCGAAATCGTCGTTGATGATCAGGTAGTCGTAGTCGACGTAGTGGCTCATTTCGCTGACGGCTTCACGCATCCGGCCGTCGATGACTTCGTCACTGTCCTGGCCGCGATTGGTCAGGCGCTGGTGCAGGGCCTGCAATGACGGCGGCAGAATGAAGATCGAGCGGGCCTGAGGCATCAGCTTGCGCACTTGCTCGGCACCTTGCCAGTCGATTTCCAGAATCAGGTCGTGGCCTTCGTCCAGGGTTTGCTGCAGGTGGCTTTGCGAGGTGCCGTAGAGGTTGCCGAACACTTCGGCGCGCTCGAGGAAGTCCCCGTGCTCGATCATCTTCACGAACTCGCTGCGGTCGACGAAGTGATAGTTCACGCCATTCACTTCACCGGGGCGCATGGCGCGGGTGGTGTGGGAGACCGAGACGCGGATCTCCGGATTTGCGTCGGTCAGAGCCTTGACCAGACTGCTCTTGCCCGCGCCCGAAGGAGCGGAAATGATGTACAGGGTGCCGGTGCTGTGTGTCATGTCGGGGTAGCCTTACTCAATATTCTGCACTTGTTCGCGCATCTGCTCGATCAACACCTTGAGGTTGACCGCAGCCTGGGTGCTGCGCGGGTCGAAGGCTTTGGAGCCCAGTGTATTGGCTTCGCGGTTGAGTTCCTGCATCAGGAAGTCCAGGCGCCGACCGGCGGCGCCGCCGGATTTGAGCACCCGGCGAACTTCGATGATGTGAGTGCTCAGGCGATCCAGTTCTTCGGCGACGTCACTTTTTTGCGCGAGCATGACCATTTCCTGCTCCAGGCGCTGCGGATCCATCTCGGCCTTCATGTCGGCGAAACGGTCGAGGACTTTCTGGCGCTGGGTGGCGAGCATTTGCGGGACCAGTTCGCGCAAGGTCACCACGTCTTCTTCGATGGCGCTCAGGCGCTCGCTGATCAGCCGCGCCAGCTCCGCGCCTTCGCGCTCGCGGCCGGCCTTCAGTTCCTTGAGGCCCTGATTGAACAGTGCCAGCGCTTCGGCGTTCAAGGCTTGCGGGTCGGTGGCGTCGCCTACCAGTACGCCGGGCCAGGCAAGGACTTCCAGCGGGTTCAGCGCTGCCGGGTTCTTGATCAGGCTGGCGATGGTCTCTGCGGCGGCGACCAGTTGCGCGGCGCGCTCCTGATCGATTTGCAGCGCTTTGCCGGTGTTTTCTTCGGTGAAGCGCAGGGTGCATTCAAGCTTGCCCCGCGATACACCCTGGCGCAGGGCTTCACGAACAGCGCCCTCGAGGTCGCGAAAGGACTCCGGCAGACGCAGGTGGGGTTCCAGGTAGCGGCTGTTGACCGAGCGCAGTTCCCAGCTCAGGGTGCCCTGGACGCCGGCTTTCTCGACGCGGGCGAAGGCGGTCATGCTGTGCACCATGGAGGTACCTCGCAAGGCAGATCGGCACAGAACCGAGGTTCCGGGAATCCGATATCAATGAATTAAAGCCGACTGGCAGCAAAGGCGCAGGATTGTAGCGCAGTGGCGCGGATGCGCCCAAACACACAGTGTGACAAAGAGCGGCAGGCCTGCACCGACGCGCGGTACAGAGCCCTCGGTCGTCGGCGGATTTTTTAGAAGTGCCCAGTGGCGGCCGTCGGCTCTATAATGCTTCGCAGTTTTCCGTCCCCAGTACAGGTACTCCCTATGATACGTCCAAGTGGTCGCGCTGCCGATCAGCTCCGCTCGATCCGCATCACCCGCAACTACACCAAGCACGCCGAGGGTTCTGTGCTGGTCGAGTTCGGTGATACCAAGGTCATCTGCACCGTCAGCGTTGAACCGGGCGTACCGCGTTTCCTGAAAGGCCAGGGCCAGGGTTGGTTGACTGCCGAGTACGGCATGCTGCCGCGTGCTACCGGCGAGCGTAACCAGCGTGAAGCCAGCCGTGGCAAGCAAGGCGGCCGCACCCTGGAAATCCAGCGTCTGATCGGTCGCTCCCTGCGCGCTGCGCTGGACATGTCCAAGCTGGGTGACGTCACCCTGTACGTCGACTGCGATGTGATTCAGGCCGATGGCGGCACCCGCACGGCTTCGATTACCGGTTCTATGGTTGCGCTGATCGATGCCTTGAAAGTGATCAAGAAGCGTGGCGGCCTGAAAGGCGGCGACCCGGTCAAGCAGATGATCGCTGCGGTTTCCGTGGGCATGTACAAGGGGGAGCCGGTGCTCGACCTCGATTACCTGGAAGACTCGGCCGCCGAGACTGACCTGAACGTGGTAATGACCAGCGCTGGCGGCTTCATCGAAGTCCAGGGCACTGCCGAAGGCGCGCCGTTCCAGCCTGAAGAGCTGAACGCCATGCTCGAGCTGGCCAAGAAAGGCATGAACGAGATCTTCGAACTGCAAAAGGCCGCCCTGGCCGACTGACCGGGCTGCTCCAGACAAGGAGGACACCATGAGTGACGAGCAACTGCCGCTGCCCACGCCGAGCCAAGAGGCGCGTCAGTGGGCCATGTTTTGCCACTTGTCCGCCTTGCTGGGGATCTGGATTCCGTTCGGTACGATCATCGGCCCGCTGATTCTCTGGCAGATCAAGCGCGAGATGGACCCGTTCATCGATGCCCAGGGCAAGGAAGCGCTGAACTTTCAGATAACCGTGGCGATCGCTTCGGCTATCTGCTTCTTGCTGATGCTGGTGATTATCGGGTTCTTCCTGTTTGGCCTGATCGCGATCGGTGCGCTGGTGCTAACGATCATTGCCGGGGTGAAGGCCAATGAAGGGCAGCCTTATCGGTATCCGTTCACATGGCGGTTGATCAAGTAAGCCAAGACACTGCTGTTGTTTGACGCACACTTCAGCGTAATTCAAAACAAATGCCCCGACATGTCGGGGCATTTGTTTTTTTGCAATCAGATTAATCTCTATTATTGCGTGCTTGGTCGCTCGCTATTCAAACTAAGTTAATTCGTGCGCATAATATTTTTTACACGTTTAGACACAAACTGCAAAGCTCAGTGCCGCTTGTATGCTTGGCAATTGGACTTGGCGGTTGATAAGGTTGCCCCGAGTAATATTTATCAAGAAATATTTCGATATATTCAGACCATTGACGGCTCCTGAATCTAATACCAATCAGTGTTGAGATCCATCAACCTGTTCAAGAGGCGTGTCCAGGTAAAAAGTTCGCCCCTGAATATATAAGCAAGAATATCCAGAATGCTTCAGCTCGATTTTTATGGAACATTAGTAGCAGCCTCTTTAGTACTTTTGCTGGGGCGCGGACTTGTCACGCGTGTCGGTTTTTTACGCGCCTACAATATCCCCGAACCTGTAGCGGGTGGCCTGGTGGTTGCCTTGGTTCTCCTGGCTTTGCGCGGCTTTGATGTTGAGGTCCGGTTCGACACTTCATTGCAGACACCCTTGATGTTGGCGTTTTTCGCCACCATTGGCTTGAGTGCAGATTTCGCCAGCCTGAAGAAGGGCGGGCGGGTGGTGGGTGTTTTCATACTGGCGGTCACCGGGCTTTTACTGGTCCAGAATGCCATGGGTATCGGTCTTGCGAGTCTCTTGGGGCTCGATCCCTTGATGGGCCTGCTGACAGGCTCGGTTACGTTGGCCGGCGGTCACGGTACGGGTGCTGCATGGGGGGCTACGTTCAGTGAGAAGTACGGTCTGGCATCTGCCTCCGAGCTTGCGATGGCTTCTGCGACGTTTGGATTGGTGCTGGGCGGATTGATCGGTGGGCCAGTTGCTCGCCACCTCATCAAGCGCGTACAAGTACCCGGCTGCGTTGATCAAGAAAAACCACGGGTGCCAAAAGGCTTTGAACAGCCAAACAAAGAGCGCTCGATCACACCCTTTTCGTTTATCGAGACGCTCGCGCTGATCGCCGTCAGCCTGCTGGCAGGTACTCTTCTGAGCGAGATGCTCCACGGAAGCGCATTCGAGTTGCCGACGTTCGTTTGTGTCTTGTTCGTGGGTGTACTTTTGCGAAACGGGCTTTCAGCGCTTGGCTTGTATCAAGTGTTTGAGCGTGAAGTCTCCGTGCTTGGGAATGTCAGCTTGTCGCTGTTTCTGGCAATTGCTCTCATGTCACTCAAGCTCTGGGATCTGGCCGCATTGGCTTTGCCGATCTTCATCATCCTGGCGGCGCAAACGCTGGTCATGGCGCTGTTTGCGATTTTCGTGACGTTCAGGGTCATGGGTAGTAACTACGATGCGGCTGTACTGGCGGCAGGACACTGCGGTTTTGGACTGGGGGCCACGCCAACTGCCATCGCTAACATGCAAGCGGTGACGCAGCGCTACGGGCCTTCGCAGATAGCGTTCCTGGTGGTGCCCATGGTGGGCGCTTTCTTCATCGACATCATTAATGTCATTGTGATCAAGTTGTATCTCGCTCTGCCGTTTTTCGCCGCGGCTTGAAGTTCTGGTCGATGGGAACCTCTGGATAGAGTGCATAAAAAAATGCCCGTATCTTGCGATACGGGCATTTTTTCGACCATCCGTCATACTGCTCAGTGAAAAATCACTTAGATCGTCAGCGTCCAGTCGTAGTCCACGATCAGCGGCGCGTGTTGCGAGAACCGCGGCTGGCGTGGCAGGCGTGCGCTGCGTACGAAGCGGCGCAGGCCAGGGGTCAGCAACTGATAGTCGAAGCGCCAACCGAGGTTGAGCATCTCCGCCTGTTCGTTGTCCGGCCACCAGCTGTACTGGTCACCTTCCCGGCTGACTTCCCGCAGGGCGTCGACATAACCCATGTTGCCGACAATCTCGTCCATCCAGGCACGTTCAGGTGCCAGGAAGCCCGGAGATTGCTGGCTGTCGCGCCAGTTCTTGATGTCGAGCTTCTGCTGCGCCACGTACAGCGAGCCACAATAAATGTACTCGCGGCGTTTGCGCCGCTGCTTGTCCAGGTACTTGCCGAAGTCGTCCATGAGCTTGAACTTCTGGTTCAAGTCCTCATCGCCGTTCATCCCCGAAGGAAGCAGCAAGGTGGCAATACTGACTTTGTCGAAATCTGCTTGCAGGTAGCGCCCGTAGCGGTCGGCCGTCTCGAAACCGAGACCGCTGATGACAGCCTTCGGTTGCAGCCGCGAATACAAAGCCACGCCGCCTTGGGCAGGGACTTCAGCATCGCAGGCATAAAGGAAGTAGCCATCCAGTTGGAAGGCTGGGTCATCCAGTTCAAAGGCGGAGGCACGGGTGTCCTGCAGGCAGATGACGTCGGCATTCTGTGCTTGCAGCCAACTGAGCAAACCACGCTCGACTGCAGCCTGAATACCATTGACGTTCACACTGATGATCCGCATAAATGGCCCCAAAAATCGCGTGCGTGTATGATACACGGCGTCAAGCTAATTAGCTAAATCCGTGGTATTTGGGGTTTTTTCATGCAAGCGTATCAGCGCGATTTCATCCGTTTTGCCATCGATCGCGGCGTTTTGCGCTTCGGTGAGTTCACCCTGAAGTCCGGGCGCACCAGTCCTTACTTCTTCAATGCCGGCCTGTTCAACTCGGGTTCGGCCCTGGCGCAGCTGGGTCGTTTCTACGCCGCCGCCATTGCCGAGAGCGGCATTTCGTTCGACGTGCTGTTTGGTCCGGCCTACAAGGGCATCCCTTTGGCGGCGACCACCGCCGTGGCCCTGGCAGAGCATCACAACCGTGACCTGCCATGGTGCTTCAACCGCAAGGAAGCCAAGGCCCACGGCGAAGGCGGCAGCCTGGTTGGCGCACCGCTGACCGGCGACGTTCTGATCATCGACGACGTGATCACCGCTGGCACCGCGATCCGAGAAGTGATGCAGATCATCGCCTCCCAGGACGGCGCCAAGGCGGCAGGCGTGCTGATCGCTCTGAACCGTCAGGAACGCGGCAACGGCGAGTTGTCGGCGATCCAGGAAGTCGAGCGTGACTTCGGCATCCCGGTGATCAGCATCGTTTCGCTGAACCAGGTGCTGGAATTCCTGGCGGACGATCCGCAGCTCAAGCAGCATCTGCCAGCTGTGGAAGCCTACCGCGCCCAGTTCGGCGTCTGACACACCGACCCTGTAGGAGCGAGCTTGCTCGCGAAAAACGTCAACGATAATGCGGAGTGCCTGGCAGCCCGCGTTGCTCTGGCGCCCATCGCGAGCAATCGAGCGTCGACCGGCTGCTCCTACAAGGGGCTTTTTGTTTGTGCTGTCAGTGCAGTCTTCGCCATTTTCCTATCAGTTTTAGTGCCAATCCCAGATTGAATAGCGCGAACACCAGCAGTGCCACGACGACTAGAACGTAAAGCGTGCGGTCCACATCGAAATCCCACAGATCCAGTCTGCTGCCACGCATGATTCGAGCGGCGGCCGGCAGGTTGACGTAAAAAAGTGCTGTGAAGGCGCAGGTCAGGGGCAGGGCGCAACCGAGCAGAACGCCTGAAACCTTCTCTCGGCTGCGTTTTCTGGCCAGTGGGCCTGGTTGTTTTTCATCCAGTTCCAACGCTTCATGCAATTTTGGCCATGCCAGGTTGAACATGAAGGTGGTCAGGGTCAGCAGCAAACCACTGACCGCGACGATGTCACTGAACGGCATTCAGGCCCAGTGTCCGGCACAGCAGCGCGTGGGAATCCTCGCTGATTTCGAACTGCCCGGCACTGCCTTTGCGTTTGATGATGGGTTTGAAAGTCGGCTCGTTCTGGGTGATCAGCATGTTCAGTTCATCGCGGATGACGTCCGAGCTGATCACCACCAGATACACGGTCTGCGCGTGCTCCGCAGACTCGATCACGGCTCGCATGCTGTGCTGCAGGATCTCGTCCAATTGATTGCGGAAGCGTGAAACCGTGTTTTTCAGCAAGGTTTTGCTTTGGCTCTGAGTCAGCTGGAAAATCGTCGATATCTGCGATTCGGTTGGCAGGGTCTGCCCGAAGTAGCTTTGAATCAGATACAGCAAACGGTCCTGTTTTGCTTCATCGGCCCGGCTCGGCATGCCGCCCTCAACCAGCATTTTCAAGTATTCAGTCAGGCTCGCCTTGGCTATACGCTGTAAGGCATGAGCAATTTCCGTGTCGGAAATCTTCAGGGTTTTCTTGACCGGTTCCTTCTGCTCCTGCTCGAAAACCTGGGCGTCGATCGTGAACGAGATCTGCATGGCTCAGTGCCTCCGTGGCTATTTTTTGCTCGCAGGGCTGGTTGTCTCGGCCTTTTTGTTCTCGACGGATTTGTCGGTTTTTTCCGGATACGGGTCATTCGGGGCGTCGCCCTGGCCGGTCAATACTTTCCAGGCTTTGCGCGTGTGAGGGGTCTTTTTGAAATCAGGGCAGGGTGGCATTGATGTTTGCGACGGGCCTGAATACTCAAATCCGCAGTCTACGCAGGCGTAGGTGCCTGCTGAAATGTCACTGCCGTATGGAACATGGTCTTTTTGCATGGGTAGATCTCCTGTGGATGCAGGGAAGATCCTATGCAGATTGATTCCTTAATGATGTCGGACGTTTCGTTATCTGAAGTGAGGCATTTCCTGCACGCATAAAAAAGATCGCAGACTTCGTCAGCACCTACGGAAAATTCATACTTCCGTAGGTGCCGCTGAAGGTTGCGATCTTTATGACGTTCTTGAATCAGTGACGCTTGCGATTGCTGATCAGGGTGCCCACGCCGGTATCGGTGAAAATTTCCAGCAGGATCGCGTTCGGCACGCGACCGTCGATGATCAGCGAGCTGCCCACGCCGCCCTGGACCGCTTCCAGTGCGCAACGGATCTTCGGCAGCATGCCGCCATAGATGGTGCCGTCGGCGATCAGGTCGTCGACTTGCTGGGTTGTCAGGCCGGTCAGGACCGTGCCCGACTTGTCCATCAGGCCGGCGATGTTGGTCAGCAGCATCAACTTCTCGGCTTTCAATGCCTCGGCGACTTTACCGGCCACCAGGTCAGCGTTGATGTTGTACGACTCGCCGTTGGCGCCGACGCCGATGGGCGCGATCACCGGGATGAAATCGCCCTTGACCAACAGGTTCAGCAGGTCGGTATTGATGCCGACTACTTCGCCCACGTGGCCGATGTCGATGATTTCCGGGGTGGTCATTTCCGGCGTCTGACGGGTAACGGTGAGCTTCTTCGCGCGAATCAGCTCGGCGTCTTTACCGGTCAGGCCGATGGCGCTGCCGCCATGACGGTTGATCAGGTTGACGATGTCCTTGTTGACCTGGCCGCCGAGGACCATTTCAACCACGTCCATGGTCGCGGCGTCGGTGACGCGCATGCCGTCGACGAAATGGCTCTCGATCGACAGGCGCTTGAGCAGGTCACCGATTTGCGGGCCGCCACCGTGAACCACCACCGGGTTGATGCCCACGGCCTTCATCAGCACGATGTCGCGGGCGAAGCCGGTTTTCAGCTCCTCGCTTTCCATCGCGTTGCCGCCGTATTTGATCACCAGTGTCTTGCCGACATAACGGCGGATGTAAGGCAGCGCTTCGGACAGGACCTTGGCGGTGTTGGCGGCGGCTTCGCGTTCGAGGGTCATTCAGGGCTCCGGGTGAATCAGAACGGTAGTTGGAGATCAGGTGCAACACGCTTCAACTGGGCGTGGAAAACGTCCTTGATGCGCTGCAATTCAGCCTCGTCATCGGCCTCGAAACGCAGCACCAGCACCGGTGTGGTGTTGGATGCGCGTACCAGGCCCCAGCCTTTGGCATAGTCGACTCGCACGCCGTCAATGGTGGTCAGGTCGGCGCCTTCGCCCCACTGCGCATCGTGCAATGCATCAATGATGCTGAATTTGCTCTCTTCGGTCACATGGATATTGATTTCCGGCGTAGAAATATCGTTCGGGAAGGTCGCGAACAACTCTTCGGCCGAGGATTTTTCCTTGCTGAGGATCTCCAGCAACCGCGCGGCGCTGTAAATGCCGTCGTCGAAACCGAACCAGCGCTCCTTGAAGAAGATGTGCCCGCTCATTTCGCCAGCCAGCAGGGCGCCGGATTGTTTCATTTTCTTTTTGATCAACGAGTGACCGGTCTTCCACATTAACGACCGGCCACCGTATTCCTTGATCAGCGGAATCAGGCGGCGGGTGCATTTGACGTCGAAGATGATTTCGGCGCCCGGGTTGCGCGCCACAACGTCGCGGGCGAACAGCATCAGCAACCGGTCTGGGTAGACGATGCTGCCGGTGTTGGTCACCACGCCGACGCGGTCGCCATCGCCGTCGAAGGCCAGGCCGATGTCAGCGTTGGTTTCCTTGACCTTGGCGATCAGGTCCACGAGGTTTTCAGGCTTGCCCGGGTCCGGGTGGTGGTTCGGGAAGTTGCCGTCCACTTCGCAGAACAGCGGGATGACTTCGCAGTTCAGCGCTTCGATCAGTTGCGGAGCGATCACACCGGCCGCGCCGTTACCGCAATCGACGACCACTTTCAGGCGACGGGCCAGCTTGATGTCTTGGACGATTTCGGTGGTGTAGCGGTCGAGGATCTCGACCTGGGTGATGCTGCCCTGGCCGCTGCTCAGGTTGTTGGTCTTGAGGCGGTCGTGCAGGGCCTGGATCTGTTCGTTGGCCAGGGTGTCACCGGCGATGACGATCTTGAAACCGTTGTAGTTCGACGGGTTGTGGCTGCCGGTGAGCATCACGCCGGATTTGCCGGCCAGTACGTTGGCGGCGTAGTAAAGCGCCGGAGTCGGGACCAGGCCGACATCACTGACGTGGCAGCCGCTGTCGGCGATGCCTTTGATCAGTTGCGCGACCAGCTCCGGGCCGGACAGACGGCCATCGCGACCGACGGAAACGTTTGGCTCGCCCTGGGCCAGGCTTTGGGAGCCGACGGCGCGGCCGATCCAGTAAGCGGTTTCGGCGTTCAGGAATTCCGGGACGGTGCCGCGGATGTCGTAGGCGCGGAAGATGCTGTCAGGGAACTTGGGTGCGATTTTGGCCGGGGTGTTCATCTGTGGAAATGCTCCATCTCGAAAGTGGCTGGACAGGCCGCCGATTCATTCGGTGGCAGGTTCAAACTGAAGGGTATGACGGCGTTTTCCACAGAGAGTTCGTGGTGTGAAAGGGCCATGACGCCCCTGACGACAAGGGTTTGACCGGGCAATGCCTTGATTTTCGGAGCTAAACCTTGCAGATGACAATTTGAATTTTGTGGCGAGGGAGTCAGATCCCCCGCAACAAGAAGAGCAAGATCGGATCAGCGGGTGCCGGTATGGCCGAAGCCGCCGGTGCCGCGCTCGGTTTCAACAAACTCTTCAACCATCTCGAAGTGAGCCTGCACTACTGGTACCAGCACCAGCTGCGCCAGGCGCTCGCCAACCGGCATGGTGAACTCGGTCTGACCACGGTTCCAGCAGGAAACCATCAATGGGCCTTGGTAGTCGGAGTCGATCAGCCCCACCAGGTTGCCCAGCACGATGCCGTGCTTATGGCCCATCCCCGAGCGCGGCAGAATCAGCGCCGCCAGGTTCGGGTCGCCGATATAGACCGAAAGGCCGGTGGGGATCAGCACGGTTTCACCCGGCTTGATCACGGTGTCCTGTTCCAGCATGGCGCGCAGGTCGAGGCCGGCGGAGCCCGGTGTGGCGTATTGTGGCAGCGGGAATTCGGTACCGATGCGGGGGTCGAGAATCTTGGCTTGCAAAGCGTGCATGTAAATTAAACCTGGTTCAGACGTTCGGCGATAAAAGTGATCAGCTGGCGAGCAATCTTGCTCTTGCTGGTCTGGGCGAAAAGTGTGGCGTGAAGCTCACGGTCGATGACGCTGCAGGCGTTTTCTTCGCTGTTGAAGCCAATGCTCGGGTTGGCGACGTCGTTGGCGACGATCAGATCGAGGTTCTTGTCTTTCAACTTGCGTGCAGCGTAATCGAGCAGGTGTTCGGTCTCGGCGGCAAAACCGACACTGAACGGGCGGTCGGGGCGGGTGGCGATGGTGGCCAGGATGTCCGGGTTACGCACCATCTGTAGCAACAAGCCGTCGCCGTTCGTAGGATCTTTCTTGAGTTTCTGCGGGGCGACGACTTCCGGACGGTAATCCGCGACCGCTGCCGAGGCGATGAACAGGTCGCAAGGGATCGCCGCTTCGCAGGCAGCCAGCATGTCGCGGGCGCTGACCACGTCGATGCGGTTGACGCGATCTGGAGTCGGCAGGTGCACGGGGCCGGTGATCAGGGTCACGCGGGCACCGGCCTCCACAGCGGCTTCGGCCAGGGCAAAGCCCATTTTTCCGGAGCTGTGGTTGGTGATGTAGCGCACCGGGTCGATGTTTTCCTGGGTCGGGCCGGCCGTAATCAGCACGTGTTTGCCGGTCAGTGCCTGACGCTGGAAGCAGTCGGCGGCGCACTGGGCCAGTTCAAGGGCTTCGAGCATGCGTCCCAGGCCGACGTCGCCGCAGGCCTGGCTGCCGGAGGCCGGGCCGAAAGCCTTGATGTCGCGGCTTTCGAGGGTTTGCAGGTTGGCTTGGGTCGCCGGATCGCGCCACATCGCCTGGTTCATTGCCGGCGCGACGGCGACCACTGCGTCGGTGGCCAGCACTAGCGTGGTCAGCAGATCATCGGCGATGCCTTGGGCCAGGCGGGCGATCAGGTCCGCCGTGGCGGGGGCGATCAGCACCAGATCGGCCCATTTGGCCAGTTCGATGTGGCCCATGGCCGCCTCGGCCGCCGGGTCCAGCAGGTCCAGGTGGACCGGGTGCCCGGACAGGGCCTGCATGGTCAACGGGGTGATGAACTCTGCGCCGCCACGGGTCATGACCACGCGCACTTCGGCGCCCTGATCGATCAGGCGGCGAACCAGGTCGGCGCTCTTGTAGGCAGCGATACCGCCGCCGACGCCCAGAACAATGCGTTTCCGATACAGCCGCTGCATAGGCCTGCCTTTCAATTCGTTGGTGACATACGTGGCGAACCCCCCTCCCCAGGGTGAATTCGCCCGCAAAAAAGATGGGCTACGATATCACAGCGACCGCTACGGAACAGCGGTGCCCACAGACAGGGAGGTGCTATGAGTATTCGCGATTGGCCGGCGGCGGAACGGCCGCGGGAGAGGTTGCTTGAGCGGGGTGCGGGAAGCCTTTCGGATGCCGAATTGCTGGCGATCTTTTTACGCACCGGCGTGGTGGGTAAAAGTGCAGTAGATCTGGCGCGACACCTGTTGAATCAGTTTGGCAGCCTGCGTTTGTTGCTTGAAGCCGATCAGGAAGCGTTCAGCAAGCAGTTGGGACTTGGGCCGGCGAAATTTGCGCAGTTGCAGGCTGCGCAAGAAATGAGCAGGCGTCATCTGGCCGAGCGTGCGCGCCATAAGTCGGCACTGGAGAGTCCGCACGCGGTTCGCGAGTATCTGAAATCGATGCTGCGCCACGAGCCACACGAGGTGTTTGGTTGCCTGTTTCTCGATTCCAGGCATCAGGTACTGGCGTTCGAGACGCTGTTCCGCGGCTCCATCGACAACACCAGCGTTCATCCGCGAGAGGTGGTCAAGCGCGCCCTGGCCAACAACGCAGCGGCATTGATCCTCTGTCACAACCATCCCTCGGGCAACACCGACCCAAGTCAGTCCGACCGGGTGCTGACCAAGCGCCTGCAAAAGGCGCTGGAGTTGATTGACGTGCGGGTGCTCGACCATTTCATCATCGGCGATGGCGACCCGTTGTCGATGGCGGAGTATGGCTGGATGTAGGCAGGATGTGAGAAGCAGGCTTTCCATGTGGGAGCGAGCTTGCTCGCGATGGCGTCGGCACATTCAGCATTGATGTTGCCTGAAAGTCCGCTATCGCGAGCAAGCTCGCTCCCACAGGTTTTGTGTTGTGTCAGATTATTTGAGGTTGACCTTGGAGTAATCCTGCCGGCCGAACGGGCTGACCGAATACCCCTCGACATCCTTGCGCGTCAGCGCGAAGGCCGTCGGGTGAGCCAGTGGTAGCCACAGCGCCTGCTGCTGGATCTGTGCCTGGGCCTGTTCGTAGAGTTTGCTACGCACACCTTGCTCGCCGGTGGTCTTGCCGGCGCTGATCAGCTTGTCCAGGTCCTGATTGCAGTAGCGGGCGAAGTTGGTGCCAGACTTGACCCCCGCGCAGGAAAACTGCGGCGTGAGGAAGTTGTCCGGGTCACCGTTGTCACCGGCCCAGCCCATGAACAGCAAGTCGTGCTCACCGGCCTTGGCGCGGCGGATCAGTTCGCCCCATTCGATCACGCGGATTTCGGCCTGAATGCCGATTTCCGCGAGGTCAGACTGCAGCAGTTGGGCACCAAGGCTTGGATTGGGGTTAAGCAGGCTGCCGGAAGGGCGGGTCCAGATGGTGGTCTGGAAGCCGTCCTTGAGTCCGGCCTTGGCCATCAAGGCCTTGGCCTTGGCGATGTCGTGAGGGTAACCCGGCAGGCCTTTGGCGTAGCTCCAGGTGTTGGGCGGATACGGACCGTTGGCCGCCTCGGCAGTGTCTTCGAACACGGCTTTGACATAGTTGGCCTTGTCGAAGGCAAGGTTGATGGCCTGGCGGACTTCAGGCTTGTCCAGTGGCGGATGCTGACTGTTGATGCCGACGAATGCGGTCATGAACGCGTCAGTCTTTTCGACTTTCAGCGTCGGCTCTTTCAGCGCTTCCTGTACGTCCAGAGGCTTGGGCGACAGGGCGATCTGGCATTCGTTGCGGCGCAATTTCTGCAGGCGCACGTTGGCGTCCGGGGTGATGGCAAAGATCAGCGGATCTACAGAGGGTTTGCCGCCGAAGTAGTCGGGGTTGGCTTTGTAGCGAACCGAGGCGTCCTTCTGGAAGCGAGTGAAAACGAACGGCCCTGTGCCGATCGGCTGGCTGTTGAGCTTCTCGGGTGTGCCGGCCTTCATCAGTTTGTCGGCGTATTCGGCCGAATAGATCGAGGCGAAACCCATACTCAGGGTCGCCAGGAAGGTCGAATCCGGGTGGTCGAGGGTGAAGCGCACGGTCTGCGGATCGAGGGCGTCGATTTTCTTGATCAATGCAGGCAACTGCATCGATTGCGCATGCGGGAAGCCGCTCTGGGCGACTTTGTGCCACGCATTGGCCGGGTCGAGCATACGGTCGAAGCTGAAAATCACGTCTTCGGCGTTCAAGTCGCGCGTTGGAGTGAAGTACTCGGTGCGATGGAATTTCACCTGCGGGTGCAACTTGAACACGTAGATCAGGCCATCGGGGCTGACTTCCCAGCTGTCGGCGAGGCTGGCGACCACTTTGCCACTGGCCGTGTCAAAGTCCACCAGGCGATTCATCAACACATCGGCCGAGGCATTGGTGGTGGTCAGCGAGTTGTACTGCACCACGTCGAACCCTTCAGGGCTGGCCTCGGTGCAGACGCTCAGGGCGGCGGCAAATGCCTGTGGGCTCAGCAGAAGCGGGGCGAGCAACAGCGGTAGGGCAGCAAGGCGCATGGTCGGCTTCCTATACAGGTCGAAGGCCCATCTGCAAGTGCAGTCTGGAAAAGGCTTACCCTAGTGGGCTCTTTTGCAAATGACTATCCCCTTTTTCATTTTAAGGGGACTATAGGCGACTGATTTTGCTGTGCAGCGGTTGAGCAAACCCCCTGGATGGCTCGCTGAACGATTTTCTGCGACGAGCGGTCGCCATCGACGATAGCCTTTGTCCAAGGCGCTCGGAGCCAGAAAAACGGGGTTTTTGTGAATTCAACGCACACTGAATGTTGTTGCTCTCTAGTCTTTCTGGTATAAAGCAGCGCTCTTTTCTAGGGGCCCGGTTCCTTCACTGTAGGTGTAGCCGGTAAGACCTCTAAAGAAACGCGGCGCCTGGCGCCAAATGACTGAGAGATTAAGCGGCCAACCCATGCCGGGTTGGGCATGTGGTTTTAGAGGGCTGAGGCATGTCTAGAGTCTGTCAAGTTACCGGTAAGGGTCCGGTGACTGGGAATAACATTTCCCACGCAAACAACAAAACCCGTCGTCGTTTCCTGCCGAACCTGCAGCATCACCGCTTCTGGGTTGAAGAAGAGAAACGTTTTGTGCGTCTGCGCGTATCTGCCAAAGGCATGCGTATCATCGACAAGCGTGGCATCACTGTCGTGCTGGCCGAACTTCGCCGCGATGGCAAGGTTTAAGGGAGCTAATCATGCGTGAATTGATTCGTTTGATTTCGAGCGCCGGTACTGGTCACTTTTACACTACCGACAAGAACAAGCGTACTACTCCGGACAAAATCGAGATCAAGAAATATGATCCGGTTGTTCGCAAGCACGTGATCTACAAAGAAGGCAAAATCAAGTAATTGATTTTTCCCTCTTACGAAAAAGGCCCGTATCGCGAGATACGGGCCTTTTTTGTTGTGCTTGAAAAAACGGACAGCTTTTCAGCCTGATCAAGTCATTGCGCTTCAGTGCTGAGTAGAGCGATGCATGGTTTGGCGCAAATCAATTGCCCATGGTGACATGGGTGATGATTTCGTTTTCAACCAGCAGATTGATCCGTGCGGGATTGTAGTCTTTGGTCATGATGAACCCGATGCCCCTCGGACGTACCGCCAGCCCGGTCTTGTTGGCGAGCTCTCCACGCAGCTCTTCGGAGTATTGTCGGCCGATGTACTGAATGGCTGTATCCAGGTGTTGTTTCAAATCAATGGTCATTTACCGCTTCCTTGCAATTGGTGAGTGAGCGAAATTGCTCCCGTCATCCGTCTTGGATGCCGTGAAGAAATACTGGAGCAGCTCCGGTCATTTATCACCTGTTGTACTGTGTCGCGATGTTTGCCGGGGTCCGCCCGTGAAAAAGCCCGTCACCGGGGACGGGCTTTGGGGTATTTCGATGATCTTGCTTCAAGCCTTCTGTTCAAACGCCACATAGATCTTGCGGCATGGCTCCAGCACTTCCCAGGTGCCGCGAAAGCCTGCCGGGATCACGAAGCGATCACCCACACGCAGCGTCTTGGCGTTGCCGTCGAGGTCACGTATCACGGAAACCCCCTGCACGATTTCGCAGTATTCGTGTTCGGTGAAGTTCACCGTCCACTGGCCGACAGCCCCTTCCCACACGCCGGCGTTCAATTGACCGCAAGGGCTGTTGTAGTGGTTGTACACCGCTTGCTCGGGATCACCCTTCAGTACTTTGGTCGGATCCGGGCGATAGCGTTCGGCGGCGGTGGTGGCCTGGCTGAAGTCGACGATATTCTGGATGCTCATTGTTGTATTCCCCCGTCATTGCGGTGCGAGTGGTGGGTGTCCGGTCAGACCGGACACGGGTATCGCCAAAGTCTATGTTTATTAAAATGAACATCGCAAGGCCGTTTGCCGGTGTTATGTCAAATATATTGAAACTTCACCTGCCGCTGGTTTAGGGTGGTGGATGCCTTGGGCCGAAAAGCAGGCTGGCCGGGCAGAATTCCTGACAGCGCCCGCGAAGAACGCGGGTGTCGTATCAATAAGAGGAGGACACTCGCATGACCACCCTGACCCGTGCCGACTGGGAACAACGTGCCCGCGACCTGAAAATCGAAGGCCGCGCCTATATCAATGGCGAATACACCGACGCCGTTTCCGGCGAGACATTCGAGTGCATCAGCCCGGTCGATGGCCGTCTGCTCGGCAAGATTGCCAGTTGTGACGCCGCCGATGCCCAGCGCGCCGTGGAAAACGCTCGCGCCACGTTCAATTCCGGTGTCTGGTCGCGTCTGGCGCCGACCAAACGCAAGTCCACCATGATCCGTTTTGCCGGCCTGCTCAAACAGCACGCCGAAGAGCTGGCCCTGCTTGAAACCCTGGACATGGGCAAGCCGATCAGCGATTCCCTGTACATCGACGTTCCCGGCGCGGCACAAGCCTTGAGCTGGAGCGGCGAAGCCATCGACAAGATCTACGACGAAGTGGCAGCCACTCCGCACGATCAGTTGGGTCTTGTGACCCGTGAGCCGGTGGGTGTTGTGGGCGCCATCGTGCCGTGGAACTTCCCGCTGATGATGGCGTGCTGGAAACTCGGTCCTGCGCTGTCCACCGGCAACTCGGTGATCCTCAAGCCGTCCGAAAAATCCCCGCTGACCGCCATTCGCATCGCTGAACTGGCTGTCGAAGCCGGCATCCCGAAAGGCGTGCTGAACGTGCTGCCGGGTTACGGTCACACCGTCGGCAAGGCCTTGGCCCTGCACAACGACGTCGACACCCTGGTATTCACCGGCTCGACCAAAATCGCCAAGCAATTGCTGATCTACTCCGGCGAGTCGAACATGAAGCGCGTCTGGCTCGAAGCCGGCGGCAAGAGCCCGAATATCGTGTTCGCCGATGCGCCGAATCTGCAGGATGCTGCCGAAGCCGCTGCTGGCGCCATCGCCTTCAACCAGGGCGAAGTCTGCACCGCCGGTTCGCGCCTGCTGGTGGAGCGTTCGATCAAGGACAAATTCCTGCCGCTGGTGATCGAGGCGCTGAAGGCCTGGAAGCCGGGCAATCCGCTGGATCCGGCGACCAATGTTGGCGCGCTGGTCGATACCCAGCAGATGAACACCGTACTGTCCTACATCGAGTCCGGTCATGCCGACGGCGCCAAGCTGGTGGCCGGTGGCAAGCGTACGCTCCAGGAAACTGGCGGCACTTACGTTGAGCCGACGATTTTCGATGGCGTAAGCAACGCGATGAAAATCGCCCAGGAAGAAATCTTCGGGCCGGTACTGTCGGTCATCGCATTCGACAGCGCCGAAGAAGCCATCGCGATTGCCAACGACACACCGTACGGCCTGGCCGCTGCGGTCTGGACGGCCGACATTTCCAAGGCCCACCTCACCGCCCGCGCACTGCGTGCCGGTAGCGTGTGGGTCAACCAGTACGATGGCGGCGACATGACCGCTCCGTTCGGTGGCTTCAAGCAGTCCGGCAACGGTCGCGACAAATCCCTGCACGCGTTCGACAAATACACCGAGCTGAAGGCGACCTGGATCAAGTTGTAAGCCGTTAAGGGAGGTCTGTTGTAGAGCAGGCCTCCCGAACGACACAGATCCCTTGTGGGAGCGAGCTTGCTCGCGATAGTGGTGTAACAGTCGACTTCAATGTTGAATGTTGCTCCGTCATCGCGAGCAAGCTCGCTCCCACAATGTTTTGTGTTGTACATAAAAATATCCACAGGAGCGTGGAACATGCGTTGGGCGACTTATTTCGCCGTTTTGGCATCTGTCCTGAGTGTCGGCCTGGCCTTGGGTGTCAGCATGCCGCTGGTGTCGTTTCGTCTGGAAAGCTGGGGCTACGGCTCGTTTGCCATTGGCGTGATGGCCGCGATGCCAGCCATCGGCGTCCTGCTGGGGGCGAAAATCTCCAGCCATCTGGCGGCGCGATTCGGCACGGCCAATCTGATGCGCCTGTGCCTGTGGGCCGGGGCGATTTCGATCGGTTTGCTGGCGCTGTTGCCGAGCTATCCGATCTGGTTGGTGCTGCGGCTAATGATCGGGGTGATCCTGACCCTTGTATTCATCATCGGTGAAAGCTGGATCAATCAACTGGTGGTCGAGCAATGGCGCGGGCGGCTGGTGGCGCTGTATGGCAGCAGCTACGCATTGAGTCAGCTGGCGGGGCCGGTGTTGTTGGGCTTCCTCGGTACCGAGCATGACTATGGCTTTTGGGTGGGCGTCGGTTTGCTGATGGGGGCTCCGTTCCTGTTGCTGGGCCGCGGTGGCGCGCCGAGCAGTGAAGCCAGCAGCGTGACCCTGCGTGATTTGCTTGAGTTTTGTCGTGGCCTGCCGGCGATTGCCTGGGCGGTGTCGCTGTTCGCCGCGTTCGAGGCGATGATTTTGACGCTGTTGCCGGTCTACTGCCTGCGCCAGGGCTTCACCACGGAGATCGCTCTGGCGATGGTCAGTACGGTGGTCGTCGGCGATGCGGTGCTGCAATTGCCGATTGGTGCGTTGGCCGATCGTTTGTCGCGCCGGGCGTTGTTTACCGGCTGCGCAGTCGTCTTGCTGGTGTCGAGCCTGGCGATTCCGATGCTGATCGACACGCTGCTGATCTGGCCGCTGTGGGTCTTGTTTGGCGCCAGTGCCGGTGGCTTGTTCACCTTGTCACTGATCCTGATCGGCGAGCGTTATCGCGACGATGCACTGGTGCGGGCCAACGCGCATATTGCACAGCTGTGGGGGATTGGTTGCTTGGTCGGGCCGCTGCTGGCGGGTGCCGGCAGCCAGTGGATCAACGGCCATGCGTTGCCGTTGCTGATGGCAGTGGGGGCCTTGGGCGTGCTGATTGTGGTGTCGCGGCAAGGGGCGTTTGGCGCCGCTCAGCCAGCCTGATGAGCATCGCAGAACTGTGGCGGTCGAGTCTTACAACATCTTCCTCAGCCAACCGAATTGCTCAGCCAGGCATTGAAACGCCGCCGCCAACTCCGTTTGGCGGCGCAGATAGGCATATGGACGCTGATTCCCGAAGAAAGGTCAGTCGCTGAGCTGATCGTTTTCCGCCAGCAGTCTGATCGCTGTCGTACCGACCTTGCGTACTGCGTCTTCGATCTGCGGTGTTGGCTTGGCAGCGTAGTTCATGCGCAGGCAATTGCGGTACTTGCCCGAGGCGGAAAAAATACTGCCCACGGCAATCTGTACGCCCTGGTCGTGCAATGCGCGATTCAGTTTCAGGGTGTCGAAACCTTCCGGTAGTTCGACCCACAGCATGAAGCTGCCCTGTGGGCGACTGGCGCGGGTGCCGGCCGGGAAGTAGCGGGTCACCCAATCAATCATCATGTCGCGATTGCGCTGGTATTGCGTACGCATCCGCCGCAAATGCGGTTCGAAGTGGCCACCTTTAAGGAATTCGGCGATGGCGATCTGCGGTTGTGGCGCGGTGGATCCGGTGCTGATGTATTTCATGTGCAGTACCCGTTCCAGATAGCGGCCGGGCGCGACCCAGCCGATGCGCAGGCCGGGTGCCAGGGTCTTGGAAAACGAACTGCACAACAGGACACGACCGTCCTCGTCGAAGGATTTGATCGTGCGCGGACGCGGATAGGTGTAGGCCAGTTCGCCATACACATCGTCCTCGATGATCGCCACGTCATAGCGCTGCGCAAGCGTCAACAACGCGCGTTTGCGCGACTCCGGCATGATGTAGCCCAACGGGTTGTTGCAGTTGGGGGTCAACTGTATGACCTTGATCGGCCACTGTTCCAGGGCCAGTTCCAGCGCTTCGAGGCTGATGCCGGTCAGTGGATCGGTGGGGATTTCCAGGGCCTTCATGCCCAGGCCCTTGAGGGTCTGCATCGCGCCGTGAAAGCTCGGCGAGTCCACCGCGACAATGTCGCCGGGCTCGCAGATCGCGCGAATACTGGTGGACAGCGCTTCATGGCATCCAGTGGTCACCACCAGTTCGCTGGCACTCAACTGGCAGCCGGAATCGAGCATCAGGCGAGCGATCTGTTCGCGCAGTTCAAGGTTGCCGTGGATGTTGTCGTAATACAGGCCGGGCATGTCCTGCCGACGGCTGATTCGCGCCAGGTCACGCAGCAGCGGTTTCATGGTCGCACTGGTGATGTCCGGCATGCCGCGACCCAGTTGCACCACGTCTTTGCGCGGAACGGCGCGAATCAACTCCAGCACTTGATCCCATTGGGAAATGTCCACCGGCCGTTGGGCCGGGCGGCCGACTGCCGGCAAATCCGGCAGTTCGCGGCTGGCCGGGACGAAGTACCCCGACTTGGGCCGAGGCATGGCCAGCCCGCTGTCCTCCAGCACCCGATAGGCCTGCTGCACTGTGCTCAGGCTGACGCCGTGCTCGACGCTCAGCGCCCGAACCGAAGGCAGCCGGTCACCGGGGCGATAGAAGCCCTGTTCGATACGTGTGCCGAGCAATTCGGCGAGGTTGACGTAAAGGGTCATGGTGCAGCCTCGATAAGGGTGATTCGGTTAACCAGTACAGATCGGGCGAAAAATCGGGATTCAGTGGCGGAATCGGCAAAACTGTATGGAGTTAATACAGTTGTTTTGAATCTGTAATGCTCTTGCGCGCCCACGCATCATGGAACCTCTGGCTACCCAAGTAAACAGGAGCATCCAAGATGAACGGTTTGAGCGATGTGCGGCTGACGTTACACAGTCAGGAGCTGGCGACCGGGCAGAACAACGGCACGCGGGAGGGGGGCATGGGCAATGCGTCGTCCGGCCTGAATCGCTGGGACCGGTTCTGGCGTCGCCTGCACACGCGCAAGGCGTTGCTGGCCCTGACGGCTGACCAGCTCAAGGACATCGGGCTGACGCGGGAGCAGGCGCGGGAGGAGGGGCTGAAGCCTTTCTGGCGGATCTGAGTTTTGCGGTGTTCTTCAGGGCCTCATCGCGAGCAAGCTCGCTCCCACAAGGAACGGTGGTGAACACAAATTTTGTGAACACCGCCAAACACTGTGGGAGCGAGCTTACGCGCGATGGCGTCGGTACAGGCCCAGCTAAACCTTCAGACCAACTCTTTAAACCGATGCCACAACATTCCCAATGCCAGCAACGGCGAACGCAAATGCTTGCCACCCGGGAATGTGATGTGCGGCACCTTGGCAAACAGATCGAAGCCGCCGCTGTGCTGGCCGCTGATGGCTTCGGCCAACAGCTTGCCGGCCAGGTGCGTGGCGTTCACGCCATGACCGGAATAGGCCTGGGCGTAATACACATTCGGCTGGTCCTTGAGTCGCCCGATCTGCGGCAGGCGGTTGGCGCCGATACCGATCATGCCGCCCCATTGGTAATCGATCTTCACCGCACTCAGTTGCGGGAAGACCTCCAGCATTTTCGGACGCATGTACGCAGCGATGTCTTTGGGGTCGCGGCCGGAGTAATGGCAGGCACCACCAAACAGCAGGCGCCGGTCCGCCGAGAGTCGGTAGTAGTCCAGCGCCACGCGCTGGTCACAGACCGCCATGTTCTGCGGCAGAAGGGCGTGGGCCCGTTCTTCGCTCAATGGTTCGGTGGCGATGATGTAGCTGCCGGCAGGCAGGACTTTGCCGCTGAGTTCCGGGTTGAGGTCATTGAGGTAGGCATTGCAACCCAGTACCAGGGTCTTGGCGCGCACCGAGCCCTCGGCGGCATGGACCTTGACCTCTGGGCCATAGTCGATGCGGGTCACGGCCGAGTGCTCGAACAACTGGACCCCCAATCGTTGTGCCGCGGATGCTTCGCCCAAGGCCAGGTTCAGTGGATGCAGGTGCCCCGAGCCCATGTCGATCAGGCCGCCGACGTAACGCGTGGAGCCGACCACGGTGTGCATCTCGTTGGCTTGCAGCAAACGGGTCTCGTAGCGATAACCGAGGCTGCGCAGCTCTTCGGCATCCTCGGCGAAACCTTCAAGGTCACGGGGCTTGTTGGCGAGGTCGCAATATCCCCAGGTCAGGTCGCAGGGGATCTGGAAGTGCTCGACCCGTTGCCGGACGATTTCCACGGCTTCCAGGCCCATGAGTTTCATTTGCCGAACACCTTCGACACCGATGACGTTGGTGAACTGATCGAGGCCGTGGCCGACGCCGCGGATCAGTTGCCCGCCATTTCGACCGCTGGCGCCCCAGCCGATTCGATGGGCTTCAAGCAACACTACACTGAGGCCGCGTTCGGCCAGCTCAAGCGCCGTGTTCAACCCCGAAAACCCACCGCCCACCACACAGACATCGGCCAGCACTTCGCCTTTGAGCGCCGGAAGTTCGGGCTGCGGCAGGCTGCTGGCGGCGTAGTAGGACGCGGTGTGGTTCATTGCAGGCTGTTGAGCACGGGCATTCATGTGCGTGTTCCTGATGCTTGCGTTTAGAAAACTTGACGGAGCATAAGCCGGACCTTCCCGGCCGGGCAACATTGGTCGGCTGGTGCTGTCTGGATCGGGGCTTTTGCGTCAGAATCGCGCTCTATTCCGCTATTGGTCACCGCTTCAATGAGCTGCAACAGTCAGACAATCCGCACATTGCGACAGCAGATTCCCTCGTTCGAGTGCGTTCCCGGCTGCCATGACTGCTGCGGCCCGGTGACCACCTCGCCGGAAGAAATGTCACGCCTGCCGCGCAAGACCCGCGCCGAGCAGGATGCCGCCATGGAAGAACTCAACTGTGTGCACCTGGGGCCCAATGGTTGCACGGTGTATGACGAACGGCCGCTGATCTGCCGGTTGTTCGGCACCACCAAGACCCTGCCGTGCCCCAATGGGCGGGGGCCAGTGGAGTTGATTCATCCGCGGGTGGAGAAGCAGGTGTTCGAGTACATGGCCAGTACCCGGCAGGTGTTGGTTTAAAACAGCGGGTCTTCAGGTGGACCGAGTTGCCTCAATCGCGAGCAAGCTCGCTCCCACAGGTATTTGAGTCTGCCTGAATTTTGTGTTCAAAACCGGTTCATTGTGGGAGCGAGCTTGCTCGCGATGGGGTCGGAACATACACCGGAAAATCTTCAATCCGGAATCGGCAGAGTCAGACTCTCTTTCACCTCTTCCATCACGATGTAACTCTTGGACTCGCGCACGTGGGGCAGCTTGAGCAGGATGTCGCCCAGCAATTTGCGGTACGAGGCCATCTCGGAAATCCGCGCCTTCACCAGGTAGTCGAAATCCCCTGACACCAGGTGACACTCCAGCACATGGGGCAATTTCAGCACCGCACGCCGGAACTCTTCGAAAGTATCGCCGGATTTGTAATCCAGGCTGATCTCGACGAACACCAACAGACTACCCTTCAGGTGCTGCGGATTGAGCCTGGCGTTGTAGCCCATGATGATCCCTTCGCGCTCCAGACGCCGGACCCGCTCGGTACAGGGCGTGGTCGAGAGCCCGACCTTTTCTCCAAGCTCGGTAAAGGAAATCCGCCCGTCCGCTTGCAGGATCCGCAGGATGTTGCGGTCGATCTTGTCCAGCTCACGTTTGGTCTGAGTGTTGGTACGCATAGGGGATGCGCCTCCGCGAAAAGGGTTTTTGCCGAGAATTGTCGCCAAATATAGGCGCTTATATAGTGAAATGCACTGGCAAATCTTTTTTACACTGCGCACATCTGAAGCTCTGAATAACAAACGTCAGCGGTTAGCCGCGATGAGGGATATGAAAATGCGCGTCATGGTCTTGGGTAGCGGCGTCATCGGTACCACCAGTGCTTATTATCTGGCTCGTGCCGGGTTTGAAGTGGTGGTTGTGGACCGGCAGCCGGCCGCTGCCATGGAGACCAGTTTCGCCAATGCCGGGCAGGTCTCGCCGGGTTATGCCTCGCCGTGGGCCGCGCCGGGCGTGCCGCTCAAGGCCATCAAGTGGCTGTTGCAGCGCCACGCGCCACTGGCGATCAAGGCCACGGCCGACATCGACCAGTACCTGTGGATGGCACAGATGCTGCGCAACTGCACCGCCAGCCGTTACGCGGTGAACAAGGAGCGTATGGTCCGTCTGTCCGAGTACAGCCGTGACTGCCTCGATGAACTGCGTGCCGAAACCGGCATTGCCTACGAAGGCCGTAGCCTTGGTACGACCCAACTGTTCCGCACCCAGGCTCAACTGGACGGCGCCGCGAAAGACATCGCCGTGCTGAAAGAGTCCGGCGTGCCGTTCGAGTTGCTCGACCGCGAAGGCATTGCCCGCGTTGAGCCGGCCTTGGCCAGCGTCACCGATATCCTCGCCGGTGCCCTGCGCCTGCCGAACGACCAAACCGGCGACTGCCAGATGTTCACCACCAAGCTCGCCGAGATGGCCGCGAACCTCGGTGTGCAATTCCGTTTCGGCCAGGACATTCAACGCCTCGACTTCGCCGGTGACCGCATCAACGGCGTATGGATCGACGGCAAGCTGGAAACCGCCGACCGCTACGTCCTGGCGCTTGGCAGCTACTCGCCGCAACTGCTCAAACCACTGGGGATCAAGGCGCCGGTGTACCCGCTCAAGGGCTACTCCCTGACCGTGCCGATCACCAACCCGGCAATGGCCCCGACTTCGACCATTCTCGACGAGACCTACAAGGTCGCGATCACCCGTTTCGACAACCGCATCCGCGTTGGCGGCATGGCGGAGATCGCCGGTTTTGACCTGTCGCTGAATCCGCGCCGGCGCGAAACCCTGGAGATGATCGTCAACGACCTTTATCCTCAGGGCGGCAATCTGGCCGAAGCGAGCTTTTGGACCGGCCTGCGCCCGACCACTCCAGATGGCACGCCAATCGTAGGCGCCACACCGTTCAAGAACCTATTCCTGAACACCGGTCACGGCACGCTGGGCTGGACCATGGCCTGTGGCTCCGGTCGCTTGCTGGCTGACCTGATGGCCAAGAGAAAGCCGCAGATCAGCGCCGAAGGCCTCGATATTTCCCGTTACGGCAACAAAACCCAGGAGTCTGCAAAGCATGTCAGTCCAGCGCCAGCTCACCAATGAGCGCATGAGTCAGATCGTCACCCATAACGGCACGGTTTACCTGGCCGGACAGGTGGGCGACGACATGAACGCCGGGATTGAACAGCAGACCCGTGAAACTCTCGCCAACATCGAGCGGTTGCTCGATCTGGCCGGCACCGACAAGCACAATCTGCTGTCGGTGACGATTTACCTGAAGGACATCGACGCGCATTTCGAAGGCATGAACGCGGTGTGGGACAAGTGGCTGCCAAAAGGCGTCGCTCCCGCCCGAGCCACCGTTGAAGCGAAATTGTGCGAACCGGAAATCCTGGTCGAGTTGTCGGTTGTCGCCGCTCTGCCATAAGCCTGTCAGAAAAGATCCCTCTCCCGGTGCTGTTGGTGGTTAACGCTGTCAGCCGGCACCGGTTTTTCTTCCCGATAACCCGACCAGAAGTCTGCCGCCATGCGTCCTGCCCGTGCCCTGATCGACCTTCAAGCCCTGCGTCACAACTACCGGATCGCCCGTGAACTCACGGGGGCTCGTGCCCTCGCGGTGATCAAGGCCGATGCCTATGGCCATGGCGCGGTGCGTTGCGCCCAGGCGCTGGAAGCCGAGGCGGACGGGTTTGCCGTGGCCTGCATCGAAGAGGCGTTGGAGCTGCGGGCGGCGGGCATTCGTGCGCCGGTCCTGCTGTTGGAAGGCTTTTTCGAAGCCGACGAGCTGGCGCTGATCGTCGAGTATGATTTCTGGTGCGTGGTGCATTCGCTGTGGCAGCTCGAAGCCATCGAAAAAGCCGCGTTGAGCAAGCCGATCACCGTGTGGCTGAAGCTCGATTCGGGCATGCATCGCGTGGGGCTGCACCCGACGGATTATCAAGCGGCCTATCGACGGCTGCTGGCCAGCGGCAAGGTCGCGAAAGTGGTGCTGATGAGCCACTTTGCGCGTGCCGATGAACTGCACGAACAGGCCAGCGCGGAGCAGGTGGCGGTATTTGAAGCGGCACGCAAGGGCTTGTCCGCCGAGGTCAGCCTGCGCAACTCGCCGGCGGTGCTCGGTTGGCCGCAGATACCGAGTGACTGGGTGCGCCCAGGCATCATGCTCTATGGCGCCACGCCCTTCGAAGAAGCCAACGAAGTGGCATCGCGGCTGCAACCGGTCATGACCCTGGAATCGAAGGTGATCAGTGTGCGCGAGTTGCCGGCTGGCGAGCCCGTCGGTTACGGCGCCAAATTCATCACCCCCAAACCGATGCGCATTGGCGTGGTGGCCATGGGTTACGCCGACGGCTACCCACGTCTGGCACCGACCGGCACGCCAGTGCTGGTTGCCGGGCAGCGCAGCCAGTTGATCGGCCGGGTATCGATGGACATGCTCTGTATCGACCTGACCGATGTGCCGCAGGCCGGTCTCGGTTCGACCGTCGAGTTGTGGGGCAAAAACATCCTCGCCAGTGATGTGGCCATGGCTGCCGGCACGATTCCTTACCAGATCTTCTGCAACCTGCGCCGAGTGCCACTGCTCTATTCCGGGGCTTAGTGAGCAGGGCTCCAGACCGGAAGTCGCCTCGCTGAGCAGGATTCAGGTCAAGGTGTTGTAAATACTGAACGCTGTCGCCATGATAACGCTCAATATTCCAACAATCTGAATCCTGGAGGCGCAAGCTTTGGACGTCGGTGAACGACTGCAATCCATCCGTAGGCTCAAAGGCCTTTCCCAGCGTGAGCTCGCCAAACGGGCGGGGGTCACCAACAGCACGATTTCGATGATCGAGAAGAACAGCGTGAGCCCTTCGATCAGTTCGCTGCGCAAGGTGTTGGGCGGGATTCCCATGTCCATGGTCGAGTTCTTTTCCGAAGAAATCCTGCAGGAAAAACCGACCCAGATCGTCTACAAGGCCAACGAGCTGATCGATATTTCCGATGGTGCCGTGACCATGAAGCTGGTCGGTCGGGCGCACCCGAGCCGGGCCATCGCATTCCTCAATGAAATCTATCCGCCAGGCGCCGATACCGGTGACGAGATGCTCACCCATGAGGGCGAGGAAACCGGCATCCTGGTCGAAGGAAAACTGGAACTGGTGGTCGGTCTCGAAACTTTTGTCCTCGAAGCCGGCGATAGCTACTACTTTGAAAGTACCAAGCCACACCGTTTCCGTAATCCGTTCGATGTGCCAGCGCGACTAATCAGCGCAGCCACACCAGCGAATTTCTAAGAAAAGAGGCGTCCTGCCAGCATCGCAGAGGTGCCCGGGCTGTTTTTCCGTCGCGGCCTAAGACCCCTCCGACTTTGGGGTTGTTTCAGTGCGGCGGGCTTACCGCTATACTTGCGCCCGCCTGCGAACCGTGGCCGTAGGCGTGACTAGCCACCATTGAGGGTGAACGCGTGAACCTAATTATGAAAATGCTGGCTGCACCAGCAACCGTATTGGCCCTATGGGCTGTCAGTGTCAGCGCTCAGGCTGCGACCAACGACGATATTGCCAAACGCCTTGAGCCAGTCGGCCAGGTTTGTGTTCAGGGTAAAGAGTGCAAGGGCATGGAAGTGGCCGCTTCCGCTGGCGGCGGTGGTGGTGCGAAAACCCCGGATGAAGTGATTGCAAAACATTGCAACGCTTGCCACGGTTCAGGCCTGTTGGGCGCGCCGAAAATCGGTGATGCCGCTGCTTGGGGCGAGCGTGCCAAGAAAGAAGGTGGTGTTGACGGCTTGCTCGCCAAGGCGATCTCCGGCATCAACGCGATGCCGCCAAAAGGCACCTGCGCCGATTGTGCAGACGCCGAGCTCAAAAGCGCTATCCAGAAGATGTCCGGCCTGAAATAAGGCGCCGCATCGTTTGCAAAAAACCGTCCCAGGACGGTTTTTTTGTGCCTGCAATTCCGCGCTGACCCTTGTAGGCGCGAGCTCGCTCGCGATGGTCGTCAACGATAACGCTGGAAACCTGGCACCCCGCGGTGCTCTCAGGTTCTTCGCGAGCGAGCTCGCTCCTACAAGGTTTTTGTGGCAGCCGATTGGCATTAACGGGCTGTTCATTGCAGCGAATCCCCGGCAAGCTCGGTCTAACCCCACGTCATGGAATGTAAGGGAGGACCTGATGGTGCAGCTGTGTTCAATCGAGCAAGCGGTCGATGACGTCTTGGCACGGTTGCCGACGCATATCCACATGGGCCTGCCTCTGGGGTTGGGCAAACCCAATCACTTCGTCAACGCGCTGTATCGACGAATCGCACAGTCGCCCGAGCGACGACTGACGATCTACACCGCGTTGTGTCTGGGGCGCCCACCCTTGGGCGATGGTTTGCAAAAGCGATTTCTCGAACCCTTTGTCGAACGGGTGTTCGGCGATTATCCGGAGCTGGAATTTCTCGCCGACCTGCGTCGCGACGGTTTACCGGGCAACATCCACATCCAGCAGTTCTTCATGCAGCCTGGCAGCCTGCTCAACAGTGCTACGGCGCAACAGGATTACGTCAGCAGCAACTACAGCCATGCGGCCCGGGACATCAACACCGCCGGGTTGAATCTGGTGGCGCAACTGGTGGCCAGCCATGCCGAGCATCCCGACCGCTTGAGTCTGAGCTGCAACCCGGACATCACCCTCGACCTATTGCCGATGATCGCCAAGCGCCGCGCCGCCGGAGAAACCATCCTGATGGTCGGCCAAGTACACAACGATCTGCCTTACATGCCCGGCGATGCGGAACTGGGCATCGACACCTTTGACCTGCTGATCGATGAGAAGGACAACACCACGCTGTTTTCCACGCCAAACATGCCGGTGGGCTTTCAGGACCATTTCATCGGCCTGCACGCCAGCACTCTGGTGCGTGACGGCGGCACCTTGCAGATCGGCATCGGTTCCATGGGTGATGCGCTGACGGCGGCGCTGCTGGCGCGGCAAGCCGACAACGACGGATACAGGGCTTTGCTGGCAGACGTAAACCTCAGCCACTGGGCGCAACTGATTGAGCGCGAAGGCGGCATCGAGCCCTTCGCCAAAGGCCTGTATGGCTGCAGTGAAATGTTCGTCAACGGCTTGTTGGTGCTGGCCGATGCCGGGATCGTGCGGCGTAAGGTTTATCCGGACGCGGCGACCCAACAGCAGGCGAATGCCGGCACCCTCGACGAAACTGCGCAAACCGATGGCATCTCGGTGCACGGCGGATTCTTCCTCGGGCCGCGCAGCTTCTATGAACGCTTGCGTGAGTTGCCGCAGAGCAAGCGGCTTGAATTCAACATGACCCGCATCAGCTACATCAACGAGCTCTACGGCCAGGAAGAACTCAAGCGCTTGCAGCGCCTGGATGCGAGGTTCATCAACACCGCGTTCACCGTGACCTTGCTCGGTGCCGCGGTAGCGGATCAGCTCGAAGACGGACGTGTGCTCAGCGGCGTAGGCGGGCAATACAACTTCGTGGTGCAGGGGCATGCGTTGCAAGGCGCGCGTTCGGTGTTGCTGCTGCGCAGCTGGCGTGAGTCTGGAGGTGACGTCAGCTCGAACATCGTCTGGGAGTATGGTCACTGCACGATTCCGCGGCATCTGCGGGACATCGTGGTCACCGAGTACGGCATCGCCGACCTGCGGGGCAAGACCGATGCGGCGGTGATTGAAGCACTGTTAAATATCAGCGACTCACGTTTCCAGTCGGGGCTGATCGCGCAGGCACAGAAAGTCGGCAAACTGCCCAAGGACTTCCGTCTCGATCCGCGCTTTACCGATAACAGCCCGCAGCGTTTGCAGGAGATTCAGGCGCGGCATCCGCAGTTGTTTCCAGAGTATCCGCTGGGTTGTGATTTCACCGAGGTCGAGCGGGATGTGTTGCGGGCGCTGAACTGGCTCAAGAGCAAATTCAAGCTGAGCGAGGTGCTGGAGTTGGGCAAGGCAGCATTGGATGCGCCGGAGCCTGCGTTGTTTCCAGAACATCTGGAGCGCATGCAGTTGGCCAGTCCGGAAGGGCTGAAGGAAGACTTGTATCAGCGCTTGCTGCTCACTGGCCTCAAGGCGACTGCGCAGTAACTGCCCCCCCCCCCAAAAACAACTGTGGGAGCGAGCTTGCTCGCGATAGCGGTGTATCAGTCAACGAAGATGTCGACTGACACTATGCAATCGCGAGCAAGCTCGCTCCCACAGGGGGATGTGCAGTGTGGCCTTTATTCGATGAAGGTTACGACGCCACCGGCCAGCGACTTCACACGCGCCAGGGACTCTACGCGATAACCCTGCGAATCCAGCTCTGCACGGCCACCCTGGAACGATTTCTCGATCACGATACCCAGGCCTGCCACGGTGGCGCCGGCCTGCTTGATGATCGAAATCAGTGCCTGGGACGCCTTACCGTTGGCCAGGAAGTCATCGATGATCAGCACGCGGTCGCTGCTGGTCAGGTGGCGCGGAGAGATGGCCACGGTGCTTTCGGTCTGCTTGGTGAACGAGTACACGGTCGCCGACAGCAGGTTTTCGGTCAGGGTCAGGGACTGGTGTTTGCGGGCGAAGATCACCGGCACGCCCAGGTTCAGACCGGTCATGATCGCCGGAGCGATGCCCGAGGCTTCGATGGTGACGATCTTGGTGATGCCCGAATCCTTGAACAGCGTGGCGAATTCGTCGCCGATCAGCTTCATCAGGGCCGGGTCGATCTGGTGGTTCAGAAAGGCGTCGACTTTCAGGACCTGGTCGGAAAGCACGATGCCTTCTTCGCGAATTTTCTTGTGCAGGGCTTCCATGAAGCTGTCCTCTGTTGGCGCCTTGTGCGCCCTAAGGTTTTAAAAAAGTGGTCAATTCTAGCGCTTTAACATCGCGCGTATATCCGCCAATGCGTTGTTGCCTCGCACGGCTTTGACTTCGGTCGGTGTGTCGTCGTTGCCTTCCCAGGCCAGGTCGTCCGGCGGCAACTCATCGAGGAAGCGGCTCGGCGCGCAATCGATGATCTCGCCGTACTGCTTGCGCTTGGCGGCGAAGGTGAAGGCCAGGGTCTGGCGCGCACGGGTAATGCCCACGTAGGCCAGGCGACGTTCTTCTTCGATGGTGTCGGCTTCGATGCTTGAGCGGTGCGGGAGGATTTCCTCCTCCATGCCCATGATGAACACGTAGGGGAATTCCAGGCCCTTGGACGCATGCAAAGTCATCATCTGCACGCCTTCGGCGCCGTCTTCCTCTTCCTGCTGGCGCTCGAGCATGTCGCGCAGGACGAGTTTGCCGATGGCGTCCTCGACGGTCATCTCGCCTTCTTCGTCTTTTTCCAGG
This sequence comes from Pseudomonas sp. 2725, assembly GCF_050434585.1. Taxonomy (NCBI): domain Bacteria; kingdom Pseudomonadati; phylum Pseudomonadota; class Gammaproteobacteria; order Pseudomonadales; family Pseudomonadaceae; genus Pseudomonas; species Pseudomonas sp. 2725. Next base: position 264,473 of record NZ_JBNDIV010000006.1, read on the forward strand.
GTGTTCTTCAGCGCCTCGATCAGGAACCAGACGTTACCCATGCGGTAATCGGCGGCCTTGTCGCTGGAGCTGTTGGTGCGCAGCCAGTTCTCGTAGTCGATGTCCATGACCATGCTGCGCAGGGCCGAGATCGGGTCTTCGCCGGCGCACTGCTCGCGCACCCTGTCCATGAAGCGCTTGAAGCGCGACAGGCGATCGGTGAAGCGGCTGTCGAGATGCTCGCCCAGGCCGATTTCGTCGGTGGCGGCGTACATCGAGATCTTGCGTTCGGTGGCGTAGTTGCCCAGCTTCTCCAGCGTGGTCGAGCCGATCTCGCGGCGCGGCACGTTGATCACCCGCAGGAAGGCGTTGTCGTCGTCCGGGTTCACGATCAGGCGGAAGTAGGCCATCAGGTCTTTCACTTCCTGACGTCCGAAAAAGCTGTTGCCGCCGGACAGGCGATACGGCACCTGGTGGTGCTGCAACTTCAGCTCGATCAGCTTGGCCTGGTAGTTGCCGCGATACAGGATCGCGAAATCGCTGTACGGGCGGTCGGTGCGCAAGTGCAGGCTGAGGATTTCCATGGCCACGCGCTCGGCTTCGGCGTCCTCGTTGCGGCACCGGATCACGCGGATCTCGTCGCCGTGGCCCATTTCACTCCACAACTGTTTTTCGAATTCGTGGGGGTTGTTCGAGATCAGTACGTTGGCGCAGCGCAGGATGCGGCTGGTGGAGCGATAGTTCTGCTCCAGCATCACCACTTTCAAGGACGGGTAGTCGTCCTTGAGCAGCATCAGGTTTTCCGGACGTGCGCCGCGCCAGGCGTAGATCGACTGGTCGTCGTCGCCCACCACGGTGAACTGGTTGCGTTTGCCGATGAGCATTTTCACCAGCAAATATTGGCTGGCGTTGGTGTCCTGGTATTCGTCCACCAGCAGGTAGCGCACCTTGTTCTGCCACTTTTCCAGGATGTCGGCATGTTCTTCGAACAGCTTCACCGGGAGCAGGATCAGGTCGTCGAAATCCACCGCGTTGAACGCCTTGAGCGTGCGCTGGTAGTGGGTGTAGACGATGGCAGCGGTCTGCTCCTTGGGGTTGCGCGCGTTTTCCAGGGCCTGGGCCGGCAGGATCAGGTCGTTTTTCCAGGCGCCGATCATGTTCTTGATCTCGTCGACGCCGTCGTCGCCCGAGTATTCCTTCTGCATGATGTCGGTCATCAGGGCCTTGACGTCGGTCTCGTCGAAGATCGAGAAGCCCGGTTTGTAGCCCAGCCGCACGTGTTCCTTGCGGATGATGTTCAGGCCCAGGTTGTGGAAGGTGCAGACCGTCAGGCCACGACCTTCGCCGGCGCGCAGCAGGGTGCCGACCCGTTCCTTCATCTCGCGGGCGGCCTTGTTGGTAAAGGTCATGGCGACGATGTACTGGGCGCGGATGCCGCAGTTCTGGATCAGGTGCGCGATTTTGCGCGTGATCACGCTGGTCTTGCCGGAGCCAGCACCGGCGAGCACCAAAAGAGGGCCGCCGACGTAGCTCACGGCTTCTTGCTGCCGGGGATTGAGTCGGGACATAGGTAAATTCAGGAGTCAGTCACGAAATGGGCCGGCATTTTAACAGGCTCAGCGAATTGTGCTGCTCTGTCCGACTTGTGACGTACCACGCTATCTGTAATTGCCGGTTTTGTTACTTTCACGCAGGATGCGCAACGAATTTGCGGCTAATGTTCGTAATTCCGGATACAAAGGTCTCGTTTTGCTCACCGATGTCATTGTCATTGGTCATCGGAACGGCATAATGCCCGTCGCCTACATCTTTGCAGAGTCTAGGGAGCTAGCTTGTCTACGCCTGTCGAACCCTTGCGTTTGCTGCTACTGGCCGAAGAGCCAGCGTGGGCAGCGTTGTTGCGCGAGTGTCTGGCTCCTATGGGGAGCTCGGTCGTGCTCATCAGCGCGCCGAGTTGGGAGTCGGTCAGCAGCCTGTTCGATGACAACCGCAGCGCGGTGTTATTGACCATCCCGCAACTTCAGCCGGCGCCGGGCCGTTGCAGCCTGCCGACGGTGTTGTTGCTCGACCATGAGCCGCTGATCCCGCCCGACGGTGTGAGTGACTGGTTGGTGCGCGATCATCTCGATCCCGGCATGTTGCGCCGTTGCCTACGCCATGTGCGCGAACGTGGCGTTCTGGAAAACACCCTTCAACGTCTGGCCGAGCAAGATCCGCTGACCGGCATCGCTAACCGCCAGGGCTTCCAGACTCTGCTGACGGCGCGCCTGGCGGAAAACGACGGTCGCGGCCTGGCCCTCGGTCATCTCGACCTCGACAACTTTCGTTATGCCAACGACGCCCTCGGCCATCAGGCCGGTGATCGCCTGATCCTGCAAGTGGTGGCGCGGCTCAAGAGTCAGCTTGAGGCCGGCGATCAACTGGCGCGCCTGGGCAGTGATGAATTCGCTCTGCTGATCGACACCCGTCGTGCTCCCCAGCGTGCCGAGTGGATGGCCGAGCGCATCAGCGAAGTACTGGCCGAGCCTTATTGGGTCGATGGCGAAAGCCTGTTGATCGGTTCCAGCCTGGGCATTGCCTACGCCCGGGCCCAGGCCGGTGCGGATCCGCTGATGTGGCATGCGCACATCGCCATGCAGCAGGCCAAAAGCACCCAGGGCTGCACCTTTCACATTTTCAACGAGCGCATCAATCGCAATGCCCGCAGCATCGCCGACCTCGAAACCGAGCTGCGTCGGGCACTGCGCCGCGATGAGCTGGAGCTGCATTACCAGCCACGGCTGAACCTCGAAGACGGGCAGATCGTCGGCCTCGAAGCTTTGGTGCGCTGGCGGCATGCCGAGCGCGGCTTGCTTCCACCGAGTGAATTCGTGCCGCTGGCCGAGCAAAGTGGTCTGATCGTGCCGCTGGGCTACTGGGTAATTTCCCGGGCCTTGCGCGACATGCAGGCGCTGCTCGAGCTGGGATTGCCACCGTTGCACATGGCGATCAACCTGTCATTCCGGCAGTTCCAGGACAGCCAGTTGCTTTCGACCCTCAGTCGCCTGATTGCCGAGCGCGGTGTCGAGGCGCAGTGGCTGGAGTTCGAACTGACCGAAACCGCCGTGATGCGTCGCAGTGATCTGGTCAAGCAGACCATGGACGCCCTCGGGCGCCTCGGTGTGCGCTTCTCCCTCGACGACTTCGGCACCGGGTTCTCGTCGTTCGTGCACCTCAACAGCCTGCCGATCACCTTGCTGAAGATCGACAAGAGCTTTGTCGGCGGCATGGAGCAGCGTGAGGAAAACCGCAAACTGGTCCACGCGATGATCAACCTGGCGCACAACCTCAACCTCGAGGTGGTCGCAGAAGGCGTGGAAACGCCGGAGCAACTGGATCTGCTGCGTGGGTTTGAATGCGATCAGGTGCAGGGGTATTTGATCAGCAGGCCTTTGCCGCTGGCCGAACTGGTGGAGTATCTGACGTTTGGCAGCAATCAGCAGCCGATGCTGGAAATCGTGGGCTGAGGTTGCCACAGAGCCCTGTAGGAGCGAGCTTGCTCGCGATAAACCTGAGAACGCCGCGGGGCACCTGCCAACCAGCGTTATCGTTGACGACCATCGCGAGCGAGCTCGCTCCTACAGGGGGCTCAGTCAGGCTGAGCAACCTCGAAACGCTGCACTGACGTCGTGTCGCGCTTGATCATCCGCTTCATCTTCCACTCAAATCCCAGCGTCAGGCTCACCGCCGCACACGCCAGCCCCAGCGCCAGGCCCCACCAGACGCCCGTTGGCCCCCAGTCCAGGTGGAACGCCATCCACCACGCCGCCGGTGCGCCAATCAGCCAATAGCAACCCAGGCCGACCAGGAAAGTGGTCTTGGCATCCTTGAGTCCGCGGATACAGCCCATGGCAATGGTTTGCGTGCCGTCGAACAGTTCGAACCATGCCGCCACCGCCAACAGGCTCACGGCAAGGTTGATGACATCGCGAAACGCCGGGTCGTTGTGGTCGAGGAACAGGCCGACCAACTGGTTTGGCAATAGCCAGAAGACCATGGCGAAACACAGCATCGCCGCCGCCCCGAAGGCAATGCCGACCCGCCCGGCCAGCCGCGCATCCAGCAATTGCCCGGCGCCGTAATGCTGGCCGATGCGCATGGTGATCGCATAAGAAATCCCCGCCGGGACCATGAACGCCACCGAAACGATTTGCAGGGCAATCTGATGAGCCCCCAGCTGTGTGCTGCCCATGGTGCCCATGCACAGCGCGGCGAAGGCAAACAGCCCGACTTCCACCGCGTAGGTGCCGCCAATCGGCAGGCCCAGACGCCACAGCTCCTTCAGGTACTGGCGGTTCAGCCGCGACAGGCCCTGGCGCAGCGGATAGGCCTCATAAGCCGGATGCCGACGAATGTGCCACGCCAGCGCAAGTGCCATCAGGTTGGCGACAATCGCCGTGACCAGCCCGATGCCCGTCAGCCCCAGTTTCGGCAGGCCGAACATGCCGGTAATCAGCGCATAGTTGAGCAGGAAGTTGGCGACCGTACCGCCAACACTGATGACCATCACTGGCGTTGCACGGCCAATGGCGCTGGTGAACCCGCGCAGGGCCATGAAGCTCAGGTAGCCGGGCAGGGCGAACGGCAGGAAGATCAAAAACTGCCCGGCTGCGTTGACGTTGCTTTCAGTCTGGCCGAACAGCAGCAGCACCGGTTTGAGGTTCCACAACAGCAAACCGGCGACCAGCGCCATCAGCCACGCCAGCCACAACCCGGCCTGGGTCAGTCGAGTGGCCCCGACAATATCGCCGGCACCCTGACGGATCGCCACCAGGGTGCCGACCGCCGCAATCACGCCGATGCAGAAAATCGACACGAACGAATAGGTCGCCGCACCGAGCCCGCCACCGGCCAGGGCCTCGGGACTCAGGCGCGCCATCATCAGGGTGTCGGTGAGGACCATCAGCATGTGCGCCAACTGCGAGGCAATCAACGGCCCCGCCAGCCGCAGGATGGCCCAGAGTTCAGTACGTGCTGGATGCTGCATGGTCATCACGCTCGATTATCAAAGGGAACAGGAAAGCACCGATTCTCGGCGCTCTGCACGGTTTTCACAAAGGGATAAAAAGGATGGATAGCATGATTCAAACTCATGCTGGAGAGTTTCTGCTAGGGTAGGCGAACCCCGCAGTAGGAGCTTTCCCAATGTCCCGTCGTCTTCCTCCCTTGTATGCCCTGCGCGCATTCGAAGCGGCGGCGCGGCACAGTTCGTTTACCCGCGCGGCCGAAGAGCTGTCGATTACCCAAAGTGCGGTCAGCCGGCATATTCGTACGCTCGAAGAGCATTTTGCCTGCCGCTTGTTTCATCGCAGTGGGCGCAACCTGCAACTGACCGAGTCGGCCCGTTTGCTGTTGCCGGGCATTCGCGAAGGCTTCACCGCCCTGGAGCGGGCCTGCAATACCTTGCGCGCCGAAGACGACATCCTGCGCATGAAAGCTCCGTCGACCCTGACCATGCGTTGGTTGCTGGCGCGCCTCAGCCGCTTCCGTCATCTGCAGCCGGGCAACGAAGTGCAATTGACCAGTGCCTGGATGGACGTTGACTCAGTGGATTTCAATGACGAACCGTTCGACTGTGCCGTCATCCTCAGCAATGGGCATTTTCCACCGGACTGGGAGGCGACTCTCCTGTTCCCCGAAGAGCTGATTCCGGTGGGCGCGCCGAATCTTCTGAAGGATCAACCATGGGACGTCGCGCGCCTGGCCAGTACCGAGCTGCTGCACCCGACACCGGACCGCCGTGACTGGCGCAACTGGCTGGAGCGCATGGGCCTGACCGATCAGGTTTCGCTCAAGGGCGGTCAGGTGTTCGACACGCTGGAACTGGGCATGATTGCAGCCGCCCGTGGCTACGGCGTGTCCATGGGCGATTTGCTGATGGTCGCGGAGGATGTCGCGCAGGGACGTCTGAGTTTGCCGTGGCCGACAGCCGTCGCCAGCGGTGAGAATTATTTCCTGGTCTGGCCGAAAACCCGCCCCGGAGGCGAGCGTTTGCGCCGCCTCAGCGATTTTCTTTTGGGTGAGGTTCGGGCCATGGAGTTACCGGCGGTCAAGCACCTGAGTTGAATCATCGCAGGCAAGTCGGATCAGTCCCCAAGCTAATCGCACTTGGCATTGCTGGATACTTCCTTGCTCGCCTGTTTCAACAGGTTACCCAACTCAGCCGCATTGGTGCTGTTGTAAACCCGACCTCCGGTGTTTTCAGCGATACAGCGTGACGGGCCGCCAGCACCGATTTTCACCACGTTGACCCGCAGGCGCGGTTGTTCCCTGGCGATTCGACGGGATACCGCGCAAACGTCCTGCCCGCAACCGTCTTCACCGTCGACGAACATCACGATCACCGCATCGTTATTGCGCCCGTCGACGGTACTCGCCGCGTGGGCCAGGCTGTCGGCCAGCGGTGTGCCGTCGTCGGGAACCAGGCCTCGAATCCCGTTGATCAGCCGCGGGCGGTCGCCGAACTTGAACAAACCCTGGTCCGGTGTTCTTTCGCAGCCGGCGAAGGTGATCAGGCGTGTGTCGATCTTCGGGTCCAGCCCGTTGATCATGCCGGCCAGCGAGTCCTTGGCGACGTCCATGCGGCTGGGTTTGGCGGTAAGCCGCATGGTGCGGTTCGGGTCCAGGAGCTTGTTGATGTCAGGACCGAAGAACCAGTCCTCGTCGGATTTCACTGACTTGATGTTCAAATCCATCGAACCCGAGGTGTCGAGCACCACCACGAACTGCGGGACCTCTGACTTCGGCGCTGTTTTGCGGCATGCGAAGTTGTCCAGCGTCGGGGCGGGTGGCGGGGCAGCCACTACCGGTTTTGGTGGTGGAACCGGTTTGGGTGGCGGGGTCGGCTTGGGTTCCGGTGCCGGTGCCGGCTTTGGTGGCGGGACCGGCTTGGGTTCCGCTACCGGCTCTGGCGTGGGTTCTGGTGCCGGAACAGGTTTCGGTTCCGGTTCCACGACAGGTTCGGGGACAGGTTCAACCGGTTTCTCAACAGGCGTCACTACTGGTGCCACCGGCGCTACAGGCGGAACTGCAACAACCGGCTCACGGTGCAGGAACCACCAGAGCCAGAGCGCCAGAAGCAGCAACAGCAGCGCGAGCAAGGCTGCCGCGATCCACCAGCCACGACGCGACGGCGGTAGGACGGGCACCACTGGCGGCACGATCGGTTTGGGCGGACGCTGGTTCCACCGCACCACCAAAGGCTCACCGTTGAGGCTGTAGAGTTTGTCCAGCTCAGGCGTACCGAGCAGGCTGCGCAGGTCATTCGCTTCCGTCGTTTGACCGCGTTTTTGCAGTTCATCCGCCAGCTGTCCGAGGGACGTCTGACGCACTTCATAGGTTTCCAGCAAACGTCGTTGCGCGTCCTCGTTGAGATCGGCATAAGGCGTGGGTTGGCCACCCAGTTCGGTCCACCATTCCAGCACGTCGCCGCTGCCCATCCGCGGGATAGCAAACAGACTGGCGACGGTCGGCGGAAAGTGTTTCTGGATGAGGGCGACTTTGGCTTGCAGCGCACTCATCCCCTCCGATGTGGCTTGCGCATCCCTGATGACCCGCTGCATGACGACGATTCCTGAAAAAGTGCAGGCATCCATCGGGACGCTTGCGGGGTGAAAAGTTACTCTTCGTAGCCGAGGCTGAATTGCAGCTGATTGACCTTCTTCTGCAACGTTTTCAGCTCTTGCTGCTTGGCCGCGAGTGTTGCGGGTGTTGATTTGGCCGTTGGCGCCGATTGCGAAGCCTTGAGCTGCTTCTCGAGGTCGGCAATCTGCTTCTGCACCTGGGCCTCATTGCCACGCCGAGCCTTGAGCGAGGTCAGCAGTTGTGCCAGCGACTGATTCAGCGCCGCCTGGGATTTCTGCTGGCTGGCCAGATCGGTCTTGGTGCTGAGCTGCTGGGCCTGAATGTTCTCGTACACCTGACGGAACATTGCGTTTTGCTGTCGGGACTCGCTCAGGGCCAGTTCCTTCTGCTTGACCTGATCGCTGTAACCACCGGAGTAGTCACAGTTCATCTTGGTTAGCAGGCTGCTGTCGCGATTGGTTGCATCGCATTCGCCGGGCGGGGTCGCGCAACCGCTCAGGGCCAGGACGGCAGTGATGACCATTAGTTGTCGTAGCGTCATGTGCTTAACCCAGGGTGATTGCGGAGCGTTGGCTGTACAGAGCGTCGACTTCCTTCTGCAGGCTGACGACTTTCTGGTTCATTCTCTGAATGTTCATGTCCACCTGTCGGATCTCGGCGCTGGTGCCTTGCGAACGCTCGGCGTCTGCCACTTTTCTGTACTCGGTGACCTTGGTACGCATGTTGGCAAGGTCTTTGCGCAGGCGTGCGATGTCCGAGTCGATCCCGGCGATTTGCGCCTGAGCCCTGCTCTTGTCGACTTTCTTGTTGGCGATGTCCTTTTTGATCTGGGCAATTTGCGCATTGTCATCATTGATCACTTGCTGAGCGGTCGCAGTCCGGGCGATCACGTTCTGTGTGTCTTGTTCGACGTCGCTGTTCATCTTCGCCAAGCGGGTGGTGGTGTCGGCGTATTGGGCGCGACGTTGATCCAGGTAATAGTTCGCGCCCATGGCCACGCCACACGCGGTAATACCGGCGGCGATGACGCACACGGTTTTATTGCTGCTGTTGGACAGCGCGCAAGCGAGGATGCCGACACCGGCGCCGACGGCGCAGGCCTGGTAACCGGACTTGCTGAAGAACTCTGCGTCATTGCCCTGGGTCAGGCGCGGGTCGGCACCGTCGCCTTCGCCTTCGCCCAACATGGAGCTGCCGGTGTTGGCGCAACCGCTCATTAGCAGGCTGCCGGCGACTACGAAAGCGATCTGTAGCTTGAAGCGAGTCCAAAGGCTGCGCGACATGGTGAAACTCCTACGTAACGGTGTTGACGCGTTGTTATTGAGTGACGGTTTTGCAGCTGGTCAGCCAGGCTTCAGTGTCGATTTTCTGCTTTTGCAGGAACGCCTTCTGATTGGCCCAGTGGGTGCGCAAGTAAGGTTTGAGGTCTTGCAGCTGTTTGTTGCGGGTGATGATTTCTTCCATCACCGGGACTTGCGATTCAAGCAGTGGCTGGCCGTACAAGGTAGCCGATTCCACCAGGCTGCTGGCGTAGTAGCGGCTGAGTTTGTGCAGGCGATCCTTTTGCTCGTTGAGCTTGCCTTTACGCATGTCGCAACTGGCATCTTTGTCTGCGCTTTCGCAGTTGAGCTTGTAGTTCTTTTGCAGGAAGTCGACGTACTGGCCGTCGTCGAGCATCTTGGTGCACAGGAACGCACCCAGGTTGAGGCTGGCGCGGATCGCCTGGTCGCGGGTTTCTTCCTGCTGCTGGTTGCTGGCGCGCAACTGGTTCTCCAGGGCCTGGAGCTTTTCCTTGAGCGCTTTGTCTTCGACACCCGAGGCGAGGCTGTTCAGCGATTGTACGGTGCCTTTGTCGGCGGATTCGGTTTCCTTGCTGCGGGTGCCGAGTTTCTTCCAGCTGCTTTCGATGCTGGCGACCCGTTCGCGAGAGGTTAGGGTCGGGGAGACCAGCACCAGTCGCAGGCCGGAGGTCTTGTTTTTCACCTGGCCTTCGGCGTTGTAATACGGCTCTTCCTTACGCAATGCCGTACGCAGGTCGGCCTGGGCGGTCAGGTAGTTGCCGCCACGGACGACATAGCCGCCGGCCTGACCGTGCTGGCGGTCGAGTTTGTTCAGGCGAAACGGCTCGAACATCATTTCGTCGACGTTACCGAGCATGTCATGCAGGCCCAGCGGGTTGGGCTTTTGCAGACCGGTCAATTGCACTTTGCCGTTGGACGATTGCGCCCCGGCGAACCACTCGTAGGCGTTGATGCCTTCTGGCATCGGGTAGTGCGTGTCGCGGAATTCAGCGGCACCGACTTCCAGCCCGCCGCGCGCGGCGAACTCCCACTCGACCTCGGTCGGCAGGCGCAGGAAACCCTGGGCACCGTCTTCCTTGGGCAGCTTGCCGGCGGCGTTTTTGCGCAGCCACAGGTTGTACTTGTCGGCGGCGTCGATGGCTTGCACCCAGCTCACCGCCGTTTGCGGCAAGCGCATTTTGGTGGCAGCGGTGGGGCAGGTCGCTTCGGTCAGCGCGGCGTATTGCAACTGACTCATCTCGTACTTGGCCATCAGGTAGTAGCGGGACTTGTCGTTCCTGGCCCCGGTAAAACTGCCGGCGATAAAGGTCGGGCGGGTCTGCTCGACATAGCCGTATTCCGCGCCGTCCTGACCGATGTTGATCGGGTAGTCATCCAAGGGACCTGCGACCGGAATGAACACTTTGCGAAACACCATCGAACCTTCGCAGGGCATCGGCAGCACGACGTCGCCAGCCACGGGCATCGGGTTGTAATACTTCTCTTCCCAGCCCGCCGCCGAGGCGTCGAGCAAGTAGCCGAGACTCAGGGGTAACAGCAAGCCAAAACGTTTATAGCTCACGCAGACTCTCCGCAGGTTGGATGTTGATGGCTCTCAGCGCGCCGATCATGGCCACCAGGGCAGCGACCAGAAAGGTCAGGAGCAGTGCGGCAACGCCGTGCCAGACCGTGATGTGGCAAACGAAGGTACCGGTGGCCTGGCTGCTGCCGAGCAGGGAGTCGAACAAATGACTGCCCACGGTATAAAACCCCAGCCCGCCCACGTAGCCGGCCAAACTCAGCACCAGCGCTTGCAGGACCACGAAACCGCCGACGGACCTGCGCTTGAAGCCCAGCAGACGCAGGACCGCCAGGCTTTTGCGTTTACGATCGATGTTGGCCAGGAACGCGCCAACCATGGACGCCACGCAGCCGATCAGTGCCGCCATGGCGATCACACCGAAGATCAACCCCAGCACATGGTTGATGGCTTTGACGTTGTCGATGTCGGCCAGTCGGCTCGACGTTTCGATGTGTTGTTCGTTGAGCCAGTGTTCCAGCGGCGCGACCTGGTCGATGTCGCGCGCATACACGCGGGCGCGGGCATACAGCGGTTGTAGATTCCCCTGAGGCTTGCCGGTGGTAACGCCGAACTCACTGACCTGATAACCGTCGCGAAAGCGCTCCAGATCCAGCAGCAGCGGCGGGGCGACAAACCCGGCAGCGCGACCGAAGCGGGCACCGTCGAGCACGGCCAGTACCGTCAGCGTCATCTCGCCGCGTTCATTGACACCTTCCAGGCGGCGCAAGGCCCGTAGCTGCACGCTGTCGCCGGCCTTGGCCTGCAAGCGTTGCGCTGCGCTGGCGCTGAGGATCACCTGATTGCCGACGGGGTTGAGGGACGCCAGATTCAGCTGTGGGTCGCCGGGCTCGGTGGCGATGATTTCCGCGCCTTCGACAAAGCGTTGCATGCCGATCAGCAGGTCCGCCTGGGTATTGAGCGAGCGGGTCTGGCCGAGGGCAAAGCCGGTCTCGGGGCGCAGGCGCAAACGCTCGATCCAGGCTGCGTCGTAGTTACCGTTGCTGAGCATCTTCACTTCAAGGTTGCGCGGGTCGCGCAGCAGTTCGTCCTGCAGCTGGCTGACCACCCCGTGTTTGAGCCCGAACAGCAACAACAACGGCGCGATCACCGCCACCAGGGAAGCGGCGATACACAGCGAGACCTTGCGGTCGTGCCAGAGGTCTTGCAGTGCCAGTGAGCCCAGCAGGCGCAAGCGATCAGTCCATCGGTTCAAACAGAGTCTCTCCCAGATGGTTGATAGCACCGAGTCGCGGCAACCCGAAATCCTTCAGCAGGGCCCAGTCATGGGATACAACGAGCGCACTCAGGCCCATGCTCGACACCAGGCTCAGGAGCAACTCGAACAAACGCCGGGCACTATGAGGGTCGAGCGCGGCGGTCGGCTCGTCGGCCAACAGCAGCAGCGGTTCATGGGCAATTGCCCGAACGCAGGCGACGCGCTGGCGCTCGCCAATCGACAAGGCCTGGGGTTGTTTGTCCAACAAGCCTTGCAGGCGCAATACGTCAACGGCGTGGTCGATGTGATCGCTCTTCGCCTGCATCCCGAGCAAACGGCGCGGCAGGCTGATGTTGTCTCTCACGCTCAGGAACGGCAGCAAGCCGCCGCTCTGCAAAATGAATCCCAAGTGCCGTGAACGCACCGCTGCAAGCGCAGGCTGATCGTCAGTGGCCAGCAGTTGGGCGATATCCTGAGCGTGCGTCGGGCCCAGCCGGAAGCGCTCGAGTTCTACCGGTGCGAGCAACAGACCGATGGCTTCGAGCAACGTGCTTTTGCCGCTGCCGCTCTCACCCGTGACGGCGAGGATTTCTCCGGCGCCGATCCGCAGGTGCGGCAGTCGCACGTGATGAGCCTGTGCGCCTTCTCCACGGCGCACCAGCATGTTCTTGATTTCGAGCATCGGCGTCTCGTCAGGGCATCATTTCCAGCGGGACGGGGTAGACGTTGTCCCGCGCATCGCTGTCTTTGGCTAAGGCTACCCAACGGTCGACATCGGCGTTGTAACGCTGGTAATGCCGCAGTTTGGTGTTCAGCGTGCGGATGAATTTTTCTTGTGCCAGACCATCCCAGCTCTTCCAGGTCTCTTCATCCAGGTTCAGCACTTCACTCTGATAAGGCAGGTCTTCAAGGTATTCACCGAGCACGCCCATGTCCGCCAGTTTGGCGTTGCTGTTCTGTTTGAGCTGATTGGGATCGGCGCCCATGGTCGCCGCCACCGAGCGCAGGCGATTGAACATGTCCGTTGGCGAAATCAGGCCCTCGTTGGCGGCATCGAGAATCTGCTTCATCACGTCGCTCAAGTCGCTGAGCTGTGACTTGGTCAGCAGCACCCGCACGTCGGTGGTCGGAATGTTCTGCTTGATCAGGTCGCGGTCGGTGATCCATGCCTTGAACACTGGCGGGGCCTTGCTGTTGGTCCTCTCGCCGAGATAGGCGAGTTGCATGGCGTGGCCGATCAGCGCCGCGTCTTCGAGCATTTTTTTCTCGGCCGGGTCCTGCTTGGCGTTCGCCGCGCTGCCGATGGCGTCTTCGCCCATATAGGCGGCTTTGACTTGTGTAGTGATCGCTGCGGCCAGTGTGTCGACCTTGCGCCCGAATTCTTGCACATCGCCTGCGTTTACCGGGTAGTACAGCGAAGTGTTGGTACCCGGGTAGGTCGACAGATTCCGGTATTGCGCCTCGGCCTTGGCATGGTCCTTGGCACCGGCCGGGGTTTTCAGGTGCAGCGTGTAAATCGCCACACCCGGGTTGGCGGCTTCGATACGTACCTGTGCAGCGCTCAAGCCGGTCTTCGACAGCTTGTCGTCGCCTTCGATGGCGCCCGCATCGGTGATCAGCACCACGTAGCGTGCGCCGAACTGGCTCCAGTCGACCTTGTCGATGCTCTCTATGACCCCGGCAAACGAGTCTTCATCGAAGCTGCTGCTCGACACGTTAGCCTGTTTGAGGTCTTTGATCCTGGCGAAAAAGTCGGCGCTGTCTTTCACCTTGGTAGGGTCGGCGTACATCTTGGTGGTGTATTCCAGCCCCGGTACTGCCTGGGTGTTGGAGCGGAAAGCCACCAGGCCGAACTTGACCTGCTTGCCGAGGTTCTGCGCTTCGATCTTCTGGTAAACCTTGCGGATCGCCTCGCGGGTGCGGTCGATATAGGGGTCCATCGAGATCGTCGAGTCGATGACAAATACCACGGCCGCGCTGAATTCCTTCAGCTGGTTGGCCTTTTTCTCTTCGGCTTCCTTGCTGCCGGCAGGGCTGTTTACAGCCCCGCCCTTGGCGTTCTTGTCATCCGGCTTGCTGACGGAGGCCACATTGAGCAGGCGCGTGCGGAAACCGCTTTCGGTCATGACTTCTTCGCCACTGAGCACTGGCAGCAGGTAGAACTGCTTTTGCAGGTCGACGAAGTATTCAGGTTCTTCAGCCAGTACGCCCGGTGCTTGCAGGCCCTTTTTCAGCGTGGCCCGCAGCGGCGCGACTTTGCTGACCGGGTCCGGTGCATCGAGGATGCCTTCGACGGTGGCGCGGTCCTTGAAGAACAGCAGCCGGTCGCGGTTGGCCGGGTTAGTGAAGGCCAGCGTCAGCTGCATCTTCCAGTCGGTGGTGCAGCTGGCAGGCAGCCAGCCAATGGTTTTGCCATAACTGTCGGGACCGACTTTCAGCCATTCGGCATTGTTCGCTTGCGCACGTTCGTACACATAGAAGCGGCTGAAGACCGGTTGTGCTTCACCTTCGGCACCGCCCGCCGTCGAGCTGATTTTGCAGCCCGGTGTGGTCAGCACGCGTTGGAACAGGGTCTTTTTACCGGCCTGGATCAGCGGTTTGTCATCGGCCTGGGACAGTGGGCTGATGCACAGCGCGAGCAAGGCGGCACCGCTCAGCAGGAATCGACTCATGGGTGAACGCATCACTTCTGCAACTCCTCGAAACGCTGCTTGGCTTCGGCATTGTTCGGGTCCTGGGTGAGGATGGTTTCATACCAGTAGGCGGCGGTGGCGTTGTCCGCAGCCGGGAAGCACTCGCTGGCCTTCAGGTATTTAGGGTCGTATTCACGGGCATAGGCGTTGGCGATCAGCACGTCACCAGCCTGGGCACGGTTGGCGTACAGGCGCTGGGCGACGCCGCAGTGTTTACTGGCCTTGGCCTGGTCGATGATCTCCAACAACCTGGCACTGTCGGGTGCCGCCTTGATGCAGGTCTGGACGAAGGTCAACTCGGGCAGGCTGTTCATACTGTCGAGGGTGCAGGCTTGAGCATTGGCGCCGGCAGGTGCGCTGGCAGTGGCTGCAACCGCAGGCGCTGGGGTGCGTTTGTAGAACCAGAATCCGGCGCCCGCCGCCAGCAACAACACCACAATCAACAGGCCGATCAGACCTTTGTTGCTTTTCTTCACCGGTGCGGGAGGCGGCGTATAGGCGCGCTCGGTGAGTACCGATTCCAACTCCACTTCTGGCTCGGCGGTGGACAGGGTCAGTTCAGGCAAATCCGGGATCTCCGGGATCTCCGGTGCCGGTGCGCTCGGCGCCGTCAGTTCGGCACCGCCGTAAGTCGAGCGTGTCTGGCCGCCGGCCGTGGACGGCAGCAAGCCGACGCCTGGCCGAACCACGCCTTTGTCGGCGTGGCCTTGGCTCTGTTCACGCAGTTCGATCTGGAATTGCGAGTTGGCGCCGCCTTCCAGCAGTGGGTCAACCACGTCCGGTCCGACCTGGGTTTCCAAAGCTTCGCCGTTGGCCGCGAGGTTGAAACGCGAGACCTTGAACCAGAATGGATTGTTGCTCCAGGCCTTGTGGTCCTGAAGGTAAAAACCGTCCTGGTTGCGCTGAATGGAAAACTCCAACTGTTCCTCGTCACCCTGCCATTTCTTCACAGTGAGGCGAGCCTGGCCAGGCACATTGGGCTCTAACGCGAGCAGGTCGACACGAATTGGCATTGCTTATCTCGCTGCGAAGGCTGTGAGCACTTGGCCCAGCCGTTCGTTCTGTTCAGGGGTGATTTCACGTCCAGCACCATGGCCAGCATTGTCCTGCGTGATGTAGGCCAGGCCCGAAAGCCAGTCGCCTAGATACCGTTGCGCCTGATTCGCCGGTTGCGCCGGCAGTACAGGCACTTGTCCAGGGCCAATGTCGGTGTAGAACGAAAACAAGGGCTCCTTGGCACCGGCGCGGCTGTTCGGACGCTCGCTCACCGGTTTCTGGAGGTAGCCGAACCAGGACACGAAATCGCGCAGCACGCGCTGCACTTCCAGCACCTGGCGCTCAACCAGTTGATCGCGCCGCGCGCCACTTTGTGCGCGCTTGAGAACGGCGCGGCTCAGTTGCCCCGGCAAATCCTGGCGATAGCCGGCGGTGATCAGTTCATCGACCACCGCTTCCAGCAAGGCCTTTTCCAGCCCCAGCAGGTTGAGCAGGCTTTGCCGGGTGGTCAGTTCACGCAAGTGTGCGATCCAGGCCTTGAACGCTGCTTTGGCGAAACGGTGCTCGTTGCTTTGCGGTTCGGGCGCCGGGGTGCCGGTTTTGCTGCTGACTGGCGCGTCGTGGCCCGGGTCGTCACTGAAATCGAAATTGAAACCGGTGTCATTGCCGTAGAGGCTCTGGCTCGGTGTCGGGGTGACCGGCTCGTCGTTCACGGCCGGCTCGTCATCGGTTTCGTACACGCCGCTGAGGTACAGGTCGCGCACCTCTTCGCTCGGTATGTCGAGTTGATCGATCAATTCGCCAAGTACCGCCGGGCGACGGCCCAAGCTCGTCAGAATCATTTGCGCTTTGGCTTTCTTGGCGGCTGCGGCGCCGTCGTCGTCAGCGTGGTACCAGGTGCTCAGACCGTGAGTGGTCAGGCCTTCGAGGCATTCGCTCAATTGCTCGCGGATACGCTGCAATTTAAATTCGATATTGGCCACGCCTTTGAAACTGCCGCTGAAGTGGCTGATGCCACCGTCATCGTTGCGCAGCATTTCTGTCCAGGCGTTGACCGGATTCTTGATGTGTTTGCACACCAGAGCGTTGCTGGCGAAGCTGGTGCCCAGCGCGCTGACACGTTCCTGATAAATGGCATTGAGGCCGGTTTCCGCACCGGTTGCGTCTTGCCCGATGAACGCCGCATCCATACGCGGCTTGCGCACCAGGTAGGTGTTCTGGAACGGTGTACCGGCCCAGTCGTTCATCCAGCTCAGGCTACCGAAACGCTCCAGCATGGTCAGCTTGACCATGCCGTTCCAGCTCTCGTCGTACTGATCGGGTGTCAGACTCAGGGAGTTGGTAATGCGCAGGTCGAGCATGGTCAGCGCCCAGATCAGGCCGGTATCGCGCTTGCTGCGAGCAGCCGAGTCGGCGCCCTGGGTTTTTTCGATCCAGCGGGTCAGCACCGGACCCACGTCGTTGACGTCGCTCTGCTTGGTCGAACTGGTGCAGACCACCAGTGCGTTCATTTCCTGGTTGTCGGTGTAGCGTTCGAACAGGTAGGCGACCTTGCCGCGCAGGATCAGCTGGGAAACGGAGTTGTCCTTGGTACTGGATTGCGGGTCGTTGGAATCGGCGATCTCGTGCAGTTTCTGGCGCCCGCGATAACCGGGGAAATCCAGCAGGTCGACCTGATTGACGATGTCATCCACCGGCGCTTCGATCAGGCGGAAGGTCATTTCGGCGGTCAGTGCCGCCAGTTGCGCGACCGCAATCGCCTGACTGTTTTGCAGGCGATCGCCAACCAGCGGTCGAACATCGATCGGTAAGTCCAGCGGGCTGCCGAAGCGTTCGAGGATGTCGACGTTCATGATGCTGTCGCGCTGGCTGTAGGTGTCGTTGTCGAAACTCACCAAGGCCTTCAACGGTGCGAACACGGTCTCGGGCAGCCCCAGCTTGTGCAGCGCGCCGGCCAGTTTCTGGTACACGCGTGTCAACTCGCTTTGCTCACCCCAGAGGATCGAAAACAGCTCGGCCCGTTCCTGGAAATTCAGGCGTGGCGCCAGCTGCAACGCTTTGGGCCAGAACAGGTGCTCAAGCTTCTTCACCGAGTTGCGAAAATTGTCGCGCAGGTAATCCCACAGCGACACTAGATCGTCGGCGTTGACGCCCGTTTGCAGCGGCCCGGTTTCGCGACCTTCGAACGGTTTGAGCACGCGCTGGATGCGCTCCTCGTCGATCTCGTAGGAAATCCGCTCAAGGTCGAAATCCTTGAACCAGGCGTTGGCGAGAATCTTCGCCAGCTCGATTTCCTTGAACAACGTAAGTTCTACCGGGAAGTCCTTGTCCTGACTTTCCGTCGCCCGACGGCTGAAGCGCGTTACCAGGCCGGTGGCTTCCTTGCCACCACCCACCGGGTTGATGTGCTTGATGAAGTCCAGGCGATGATCGCCGAACTCGGTTTCCAGCTTACCGTTCTGACCGGCGGCGAGTGCCGAAATCAGGTAGGACTTGCCGGCCTGGGACAAGCCGAAAAAGCCAATGGTCATCGGCGTGCAGGCCACGCGACCGAGGCTTTGAGCCAGGTTGCGGGCGCGGTGCAGGCGGATGTTCAGGTTGTCGGCTTCGCTGTCCAGGCGCGGCGCATTGCCGCGCGTCTGGTCAATCCAGTCCAGCGCCTGACCGGCGCCTTCATAAACAGCGGCCCAACTGGCAGAGAGCTGAGTTTGATCGGGGGTCAGGTCTTTCATTTGCGTTTCACACTTCCACTGTCGAGCCAGTACTTGGTCTCGCTCAGGCCGGCGTCGAGCATGGTGTTGAGTTCCAGCTCGAGGTCGCTGCGCGGGTTGAAGTTGACGTTGTTACTGTTGGATTCGATGTCGCGAACCGAGAGGCGGTCGCTGACCAGATCCTGCTTGCGCGTGTATTTGTCCGCCGGTTTGACCTCGAACCGCACCTTGAGCAGCGGGGCGCTGCCGTTTTCACCGGTTGCCCGGGAAAACTTCTCCCGACCCGCCTTGGTGAACCGCAAGGTATACAACGGCGAAGCGGCCCAGCGGTCAGCGGCCAACTGGCGAAAACCGAGGCGCAGGTCGCCGCGCATTTCCAGCTGCGGTGTGTCGGCGGCGTCGCCAACGCCAATTTCCGGTAGCTTGATTTTGTAGTCTTCGGACTGGATGTCGCGGTACAGCACGTCGGCATCCTTGATCACGTTGTTCAGATCGATGACGCCGATGTGCTTGACCGTTGAATACGGCTTGAGCGCCGATGCCCGGAAGTAGAAGTTCGGCACGCTGTGGTTGGCGCACAACAGGCAGAGCATGGCGCCGACCGAGGCGGTGCTTTTCGGGTCGTCGATCCGGCCGTTCTTGTGAAACGGATACCAGCCGCCGGTGCGGTAGTTTTGCAGCGCCAGAATACGCCCCGGTGGCAGCGGCAACAGCTTGCGAATGAACGCCTGGATGCCGGGCAGGCGCGAAGGGCGGCCGGTCAGCAGCAAGACATCACAGGGGTAATGCGCGACCACTTCACACAGCGCACCAAGGATCTTGGTGATGTTGATCTGGTCGTTGAGAAACGCGGCATGGAGCTTTTGCAGGTCGAAGCTGATCGGCGCGTCATACAGGTCGAAACCGCTCTGAGCGCCGACATCGCGACGCACGGCGACATTGACGTAGTCGAGCACGGTCTGGCTGATGGCATTGTCACCGAGCAATTGGCGGTAGCTTTGCGGGATGACTTCTTGCGGGACCTGCGGATCGTAATGCTCATACGCCTTGAGCAGCGCCAGGCCCAGCGGGGCGAACACCTGGAGGTTCAATTGTTGACGCAAGATCATGTCCTGGGCGCTGACCGATTCATCGCCACACAGCCGTGACATCAGTGAATTCGGGGCCTTTACGCCGGCGTTCTGCAAGGCTTTTTCGAAACTCGGCAGGATGAAGTCCTGGATCACGTCCAGCAGGATGTCGTCGCCGGCCACTTTGAAGCCATCGCGAAAACGCTGTTCCGGCACGATGTGCACGTTGCTGCCGCTGCCGGTATTGCCCGCACGGTCGAGGCGATAGTCGGTGATCACCAGGTCGGTGGTGCCACCGCCGATGTCGATGGTCGCGAGGGTGATGCGTTGGCGGTCGACTTTGTCCGGCCGGGCGATGGTGTCAAAAAACTCTTCCGGGTGACCGGCGAAGTTCTCGTTGACCTCAGTGTACAGGTACACCAACTGGCCGCAGGACGCTTCGTCCCATTCCACGCGGATACTCGGGATCGGCGTGCGCGGGCTGACGGCCTGATCCTGATGTGGATCTTCCTCGCCGGCATGCCAGCCGAGGCTTTTCCACACCAGGCCGATGGCTTGCAGCATGCGTTCGTTGAGGATGCTGCGCTCGGCCTGTGGCATGCCCGGTGGCACAGTCAGGGT
Source organism: Pseudomonas sp. 2725 (assembly GCF_050434585.1). Taxonomy (NCBI): domain Bacteria; kingdom Pseudomonadati; phylum Pseudomonadota; class Gammaproteobacteria; order Pseudomonadales; family Pseudomonadaceae; genus Pseudomonas; species Pseudomonas sp. 2725. The sequence continues at coordinate 284,244 of NZ_JBNDIV010000006.1, forward strand.
AATGCTGTTGAGCTGGCGCGGCACGCGGGTGTGACCCTGGCGCGAACGCTGGGCCGGGCTGTTGATTTGCGACAGCGCCTGGGCCAGTACTTCGGCGAGCATGAAGGTCATTAGCGAGCTGCGTGAGTAACGCGGCATGAACACCGGCAGACGATCGTCTTCTTCGAGGCTGTAAAGCGCCTCGCCGGTTTCGTTGATCAGGTGCGAGAACGGCGCGGCGGTGGCGTACGGCTCATTGTCGGTCTTTATATACGAGCAGTTGAAACGCCAGCCGTGGCCATAGGCGTTTTCGTCCCACAGATAGCGTTTCGGGCTGGACAGGCCAGTGGAGCCTTCGGTGCCGCGACGACGACTGGCCAGACGACTGGCCTCATTGCCGACACGGGCAATCGTCGCCCATTGGAACGCGTCGTGGCGACCGCTCTTGACCGAGCAGTGGTCCTTGCCGAAGTACGCCTGGGAGAACTCCACGCGGCTTTCAAACGGCAGGTTATAGGTGTGTTCCGGGGTGATCAGGTCACGCAGTTCCAGCACATAATTCTGCTTCAGTCCGGAGCCGGCCTGACCGTGATTTTCGATCAGGATGCCGCAGGTGCGCGAGTTGCCGACGTCCAGCACCAGGTCCACCGGTATGGGTTTGACCAGGCCATTGCTGTCGTTGGCGACCACTTTCAGCTCGGGGATTTCAACTTTCGCCCGGGCCTTCGACTCCTGGGCGGCTGACGGTTTGCTCAACAGGCTGAGCAAGTTGAGGTAGTGCGCCAGGTGATGGTTGGCGCGAATATCGATGTCCAGCTCTGCGCGCGAACGGTGGGCATTGCCCTCATTGAACACTTCCAGCAACCACTCGTTGACCCACGGCTGCGCCAGGAACCAGCGGGTTTCGCTAGCCTTGGTCGCCAGTTTGAAAGACACGCCGGAGCTGATGTCTTCATCGTTCGGCGCCAGATAGGCAGTGCCGTCACGTTTGGGCATCACACGGCTGTCGAACGCCATCGTCAGGCGGTGGGTATTACCGTCGATGTCAGGAGTTGCCAATTTCACCAAACGCATGCGCGACCAGTTGGTCGGACCTTCGTCGAAGCGATGCGGCGGCATGAAGCGGAAAAACGGGATCGGCAGCCAGATACCGTCGAGCAAATCGAGGCTGCTTTTCATGTCGACGCTGAACGCAGGTTTGGCTTTTTCGACCTTTTCCGGTTCGGGTTCGTAGAAAAAGAAGTCTTTCTCTTCGTTGTACGCCAGGCGGCAGATCAGCCCGCTGATCATCGGTGCGAACTCGCCCGCTGGTTCCTTGCGGGGATCCAGGCGCAGGGCGAAATCCATGAACTGGATGCCGGTGTCGCTGACCAGTGTGACGGTGTCTTCGAATTGAGTGACTTCAGGCAACATGTCGGGTTATTCCGTTTTTATTCGGCCACTTGCCGCATGGACATGGGGAATTGTTCTTTTCCGTAACCACCGGTGCAGTCTGCGATCGTGGTCGCCCCTGGGCGGCAGCTGACCTTGGGCATGTCGTAAGTGCTGCCATCGCCGCAAACGGCCTGGCCCTGGCTGTCGATGGCCAGGCTGCCACCCTTCATAGTAGCGCTCACCGGCCCGCTGCATTTCGAGCCGTCGGCCTGATGTACGGTGACTTGGCCCTTACCGTCCTTGAGTTGGTACTCCAGACGTAGCGGTTTGCCGGTTCGGCGATCCTGAATCCCGGCGCCTGCGCTGTACTGTCCATCGAGAAACTTGGCGGCACCGTCGGCGGCGTCTGGCGGGATGCTCAGGGGCGGGCCGGGTTTGGCAGCGGCGGGTTTTTCTGCCTCGGGCGATGTGACATCCGGCGGCGCGGTTTTGTTTTCTGGTGGCTCAGTTTTGTTTTCGGGTGGCGCAGTTTTGTTTTCAGCTGCCGGGTCTATGGCCGGGTCTTTGGTCAAGTCGGCGGGTGCCATGTCAGCCTCGTTACCCTCGACGGCCGGCGTTTCCACACCATGCGTTCCAGTCACGGCGGTGCCGGTTCCAGTGGTCGAGCCTATAACGGTGCCTGTCACCGGAACGTTGTTGAGTGTCGTGACATTTCCGGTCAGTGGCGGCTCTTCCAGTTGTTTTTCTACTGGCACAACGCCGTCAGGCAGCAAATCTACCGCCACCAACGGAATCGGTACGCACCCTCGCAGGCCGAGCAACAGCCACAAAAGCAGCAGCAGGAGCGGCAGCAGCAACAGCCACCACCAACGACGCCACCACGGACGAGCAACCACCGGCACAACGGGCGGAACAACAGGCGCTGCGACCTCGGGTGGCAGCGTGAACGCGGGTGGTACCTGATAGAGGCAGTGCAGGGGATCGCCATTGCCGGTGCCGGCATGCTCGAAACCCCAGAAAGTCAGCACCGGTTTGCCTTGCACCAGGTAGACGAAGTTTTCGTCCGGGAAATGAATCACGCGCTTAAGTAGCTTACCGAACACGGCTTTGTCGCCTTGCGGCTGTTCGGCGGAGTCCGTACCCAGGAAACGCTGGCTCAATTCTTCGAGCGCGGTCTTCAGCGCTTCAAGCTGGCGGCGGGCAGGGGCACGTTCTTCTTCGGTCGCGCTGCTCCACGGAATCACATCGCCGTCGAGAGCGCTGTACCAATCGATCTGGTTCCCGAGTTCATCGCTTTGAGGGATGGCCAGATGATCGACCAACTCGGGGTTCTTGCGGCGAATGGCTTCGCGCAATTGCAGGGCTGCTCGGTAGACCGGTTGACCTGTTTCGCCGAGGGCAGTGAATGACCCGCTCTTACCGCTGCGTAATAGTGCCCCGCGCATTCAAACTCCATACGATCCGTTGCGCAAAAATGACAGACAAATGTGTCTGTACTTGCTCCTGCATTTAGCGGGCGACATTAGTGTCATAATGATATCGCCGTCAATCTGCCGGAGGTTTAAACCTTATGAGACTAACGTAAGCGTGCGGAGGTTGCATAAGGTCAAATTTAATTAGCTTGGGAAGGCTCTGGCGTAAGCTTTTTTATGCTTGCTGAATCGTTTCATCAGCGCTATAAAAAATGCACAACTCCAAGAAAGGCTTTCCCCATGTCCCCGCTCAAACTCTTCGTTGCCCTCAGCGCGCTGTCCGCTGCCTCCCACGCCATGGCCTGGGATTACGTCCTGCTCGACACCGACAAAGCCGCCCAGAGCTGGCAGATCACCAGCCAGCAACTCGGGGTGAAAACCGACAAACCCTTCTCCGTGACCCTGCGCACCTTGCACGGCGGTCGGCAGGAGGGCGTCAGCATCGTCGACATCGATAACGGCACGATGAAACTCTCGGTGGTGCCGACTCGCGGCATGAACGTCTTGCAGGCCTCGGTCGGCAATGTGCGCATGGGCTGGGATTCGCCGGTCAAGGAAGTGGTCAACCCGTCCTTCATCGAACTCAATGGCCGCGGTGGCTTGGGCTGGCTGGAAGGTTTCAATGAGCTGGTCACCCGCTGCGGCTACGAATGGGTCGGCCATCCCGGCATGGACAACGGTGAACTGCTGACCCTGCACGGCCGCGCCGCCAACATTCCGGCCAACAAAGTCACCCTGCACATCGATGAAAAACCGCCATACGCCATCAGCCTGCGTGGCGAGCTGAAAGAGCAGGCGTTCAAGAAAGTCGACTTCTCCGTGGCGACCGAATTGGTCACCGAACCCGGCAGCGTAACGTTCGCCCTCAACGACACCTTGACCAACAACGGTGACTATCCGAAGGAATACCAGGCGCTGTATCACAGCAACTTCAGCACGCCGTTCCTGGAACAGGGCGCCCGCTTCGCCGCGCCGGTGAAACAGGTCTCACCGTTCAACGACAAAGCCAAAGGCGATCTGCCCGACTGGCAAACCTACCGCGCACCGACCAAGGACTACGACGAGACGGTTTACAACGTGGTGCCGTATGCCGATGCCAAGGGCGATACGTTGACCGTGTTACATAACAAGGCCGGCAGCCTGGGGGTTTCGGTCGGCTTCAATACTCAAACACTGCCCGTGTTCTCCCTGTGGAAAAACACCGATACCCAGGGGCAGGGCTATGTCACGGGGCTGGAACCGGGGACGAGTTTTTCCTACAACCGCCGGTATCAGCGCCCATTGAACCTGGTGCCGACGATTGGGCCGAAGGAACACAAGCAGTTCCGCATCAGCTACAGCTTGTTGGCGGATAAGGCAGCTGTGGATAAGGCCTTGAAGCAGGTGAGCGAGATTCAGGGTGGGCGGGAGACTGAGGTGCGGCAGACGCCGTTGGTTGACCTCAACAAGGGGTGATGCTGACTAGAGTGTTGTCGGCCGATATTGCAGCGCCTCGGCCAAGTGTTCACGGGTGATGCCATCGACTTGCTCAAGGTCCGCCAAGGTGCGAGCAACCTTGAGCAGTCGATGGGCCGCTCGCAGCGACAAGGTCAGCCGTTCACACGCCGTTTCCAGCCAGGTTTCGTCAACTGTGGATAACTTGCAGTGTCTGCGCAGGCCCGGCAAATCGAGGAATGCATTGGCGCAGCCTTGGCGCTTTTGTTGCCGTTCTCGTGCATCGGCAACCAACTCGGCGGCGGTGGCAGTATCGTCGCCGGGTTTCAACGCAGGATTCAGCGCCGTGGCTTCGCGAGCAACCGTAAGGTGCAGATCGATACGATCCAGCAGCGGCCCCGACAATTTGTTGCGATAGCGCTGAACCATGTCCGGCGTACAGGAGCAACGGCCGCTCGGTTCGCCAAGATATCCACAGGGGCAGGGATTCATCGCGGCGACCAGTTGAAAGCGCGCCGGGAAGCGTACGCGGTCCTTGGCACGGGAGATCACGATGTGGCCGGATTCCAGTGGCTCCCGGAGCACCTCCAAAACCTTGCGATCAAACTCCGGTAGTTCGTCCAGAAACAGGACGCCGTGGTGGGCGAGGGTGATTTCGCCGGGCTGCGGCTTCGAGCCGCCCCCCACCAGCGCGGGGCCGGACGCCGAGTGATGCGGTTGGCGAAACGGCCGCTGCGGCCAATGGCTCAACGGCGAGCAACTGACGACCGACTGAATCGCCGCCACTTCCAACGCTTCATTTTCGGCCAGGGGCGGCAGCAATCCCGGCAAGCGGCTCGCCAACAGGGTTTTTCCCGTTCCCGGCGGCCCGCTGAACAACAGGTTGTGAGCACCAGCGGCAGCGATCAGCAGCGCACGCTTGGCCGCGAGTTGCCCCTGCACTTCATTCAAGTCGGGGTAGGGTTTGCTGGCGTAGAGCAGGCCATTGGAGACATAAGGCTCAATCGGTGTATGCCCATTGAAATGCGCAACGGCCTCAAGCAGATGATCCACCGCAATTACTTTCAGTCCCGAGGCCAGGCACGCTTCCTCGGCGTTCGCTCGCGGCACCATCAACCAGCGCCCGGCCTTGCGCGCTGCCAGCGCCGCTGGCAAGACCCCACGAACCGCCCGCACGGCACCTGATAACGCCAACTCCCCAAGGCATTCCGCATCATCGAGCGTCAACGTAGGCACCTGCACACTGGCCGAGAGAATCCCCAGGGCAATCGCCAGATCGAACCGCCCTCCATCCTTGGGTAAATCGGCCGGCGCCAGATTCAACGTGATCCGCCGCGCCGGAAACTGCAGCCCCGAATTGATGATCGCGCTACGCACCCGGTCCTTGCTTTCCTTAACCGCCGCCTCGGGCAGACCGACCATCGTCAGCGACGGCAAACCATTGGCCAGGTGGACTTCAACGGTGACAGCGGGCGCATCCACGCCAATCTGGGCGCGGCTGTGGACGATGGAGAGGGACATGGTCGTTCCTTGAGATGACGGGAGCCGCTTCCTGCGGGTTTTTGAAGGGTAGTCGTAGAGTCCGGTCGGAGAGGAGGGAAACTTTCGCAGAATGTTGCTGAAGCCACGCTCTGTAACAGCAGCCAAACGCTGAGTTTGGCTGCACAGCTGTCGTAAAACCTGCTGACAAAGCCAGCCTGACACGCCCCTGCGCATTTATTTCGCGTGTAAATCAAGCAACTTATGTTGAGGCAGCTTGTTTGGAAGAAGTTGTGTCGTCAAACAAGCTATTATCGCCGTTCAGGATTTTGCCGGCGAAGCTCTCGGCATCCATCTTCTTTTTACCTTCTGCGACATTCGTAAAATAGTTGAAGTCTAAATCTATCCAGTGCTTAAGTTTGGCTTCGTAGTTGTTTGGGTACTGTGCTTGCTGAACTGGGGGCAAGCCCTTGTAATGGTCAAGGACACTTTTGGAGAAGTTTGTGAGTTTTCCAGTGTTGTTGTATTCAAACTCTGCTTCGGCCACCACTTTCTGTCGCCATGCAAATTCTTGTTTGGCTGACTCTTCCAGTGCTGCCCGTCTTTCATTGATGGTAAAGGTGCCGCTGTCATCGTAAGTAATTAAGGCAAGCTGATCCATGGGCATCCCCGAAAACGGATTTTTGCCGAGTCCGTTTGTATACTGTGTCGCACTTTTGGCGCGCGCGAGTAATGTGGCATTATCTGTGTCAGGAACTTCAGAGTCGTATATTGATTTATTGGCAGTATAATTAGCACTCACTAACTCGTTGAATGTGTTATTAGCCATCGAGCTCAGTTCCGTTCTAGTTAGGCGTGCATCCCGGGCCTGTGCGCGTACTGAGGCTTCGCTCAATTGGCTCGCTAGGGTGGAAACGGTACTACTATCTCGTGCGTTGCCAAGTGGGCCTTGGGGTGTGCTTTGGTTGACGCCTGGGTTTTTGCCGGGAGTCGCTGTCAATTTTTTTGTTCCAGCGAGCGCTTGGCCGCTGTTAGCTGCAAAATTGTTTAGTGAATTAACCATTCTTTTCTGCTCCCTGTTCGATGACTAAAATATGATGCATCGCCTAATAAATGTTGATGCCTTAGCAAGATCTTACAAGCCACTTAAGGCCCGCTACATGCTTTACTTCATGGTGATTACTACTGACCAAGCATAGGAGGACGGATTTGCTTTGGTTACCTTGATGGTGCAGGTGGCCCCACCACTAGGCGTGGCCGTATTATTCCACTTTGGAATTTTACTCGCGCCAAAGCCAGGAGTAGTCACAAATGTAGCTAAATAAATACATTTCTTGTTACCAATTTGATATCGCAAATTAGCATGATTGTAATCAGGTGATATCTGGCTTTGTATGACGTACGTATCTGAGTCATTTGCAATCACGGACGCTTGTGGAGTAGGTGATGCGTTTGCTTTCGTTATAGCTTCGTTGTTTGTTATGGGGGTATACGTAGCAGTCTGTGTTCCAAGGTTCTTGAATGTGACTGTAACGGACGGCCCAGCGACCGCTGAACTTATGTGAAATGCAGTCAATGCGAAAACGGCAATTAAAGACTTGGATATTTTCATGGGTGTTGCTCCTTGTGGTGTTGGTAACAGTATTCCATTTAAAAAGTTGTGCTCATCACAAACTATTATCTAAGCCATGTAACATGGGCTTAAACTTTTTCGAGCGAATTGGCGAACCGAAGCCTGCGGAAATACTGGCAGGCCCGAAGGTCTTCCATGCACGGCCGTAATTCGAGAAAGGAATAAATCTCTGGTTCGAACGTGGTCACGGTGCGTCGGGTGCTGTTCGAGTCGCTAAACCCATTGCTGGCTAATCAGTTGGGAGTGAGCTTAGGAACCGGAGCTTTGCGGCGCAATCGGACGGGGAATGAGATCTTCGTAGGAAGTTGCCGGGATTCTTGCGGGCTTGAAGAGCGCAGGTTGCGGCAATTCCTACAGGTGAGTCTGAAGGTCGTGGCGACCATTTCGCGAGCAGGCTCGCTCCCACAGTGGATTGGGTTCCACAGTGAGCATTTGCGGTGTTATTCGGTTGGTGGGTTCAGTTTCGCTTCCAGCTCGGCGACTTTCGCTTCGAGGCTTTCGAGGCGGGCCCGTGTGCGCGCCAGCACGACCATCTGACTGTCGAATTCTTCGCGACTCACCAAGTCCAGTTTGCTGAAGCCGCTCTGCAGCAACATTTTGAACTGGCTTTCGATTTCAGCTTTCGGCAGTGGCGTGTCACCGCTGAAAAGGCGGGAGGCGGTGCCGGTGAGGGCGTCGAGGAAGTCTTTTGGCGCGAGCATGGGCAATGTCCTGGAAACAATGACGGGCAGTGTATCACGCAGTGTCTATAGTCATTTGCGCGGGCAAGGGATGCACGCTTTTCGCGCATTGGGACAGGCGGCGTTGCACCGTTGTTGTGCGTAACGTGCGGGGTCTTGTCGCGAAGTATCCACCATCCACCTGTAATGGCTTGAAAACAGTCGGTTTTGTGGAGATGGCAAGCTTTCTGCTTAGATGCTGGTGACCCATGCACTGATGCAGTCGCTGTGACGAATGCAGTGCGCCAAACGGAACGCGGGGGAGTGTTTCGTGAGGAGCGGTTAGCTGGCGTCGAACGGGCAGGTAAGGCCGACGATGCGTTACAAAGCCAGGCACTGCGCTTAGACTTGAGACGGGTTTGTTTTCCTGGGGCAAGTCCACCAAATTCGGGAGAGAGTTTTCATGAAGCTAGTCACTGCCATCATCAAGCCGTTCAAGCTGGACGACGTACGCGAGTCGCTGTCCGAGATCGGCGTGCAGGGCATTACCGTCACTGAAGTCAAAGGCTTTGGTCGGCAGAAGGGTCACACCGAGCTGTATCGCGGCGCGGAATACGTGGTCGATTTCCTGCCCAAGGTGAAGATCGACGTCGCCATCGACGACAAGGATCTGGACCGGGTAATCGAGGCCATCACCAAGGCTGCCAACACCGGCAAGATCGGTGACGGCAAGATCTTCGTGGTCAATCTGGAACAGGCGATTCGCATCCGTACCGGCGAAACCGATACCGACGCGATCTAAGCCGCCACAAACCCAACGCCCCAGGAGAAAACAATATGACTCTGCGTAAATTCGCAGGGCTAGGAGCCCTGTTGTCCATCGTAATGCCCAGCCTTGCTCTGGCGGCAGACGAAGTGGCGGCCCCAGTCCTCAACTCCGGCGACACCGCCTGGATGTTGACCTCGACAGCTCTCGTGCTGTTCATGACCATTCCCGGCCTCGCGCTGTTCTACGGCGGCATGGTTCGGTCGAAAAACATTCTTTCCGTGATGATGCAGTGCTTCGCCATTACCGGTCTGATCAGCGTCCTGTGGGTCATTTATGGCTACAGCATCGCGTTCGACACCACGGGCATGGAGCAGGGCGTCGTCAACTTCAACTCGTTCTTCGGCGGCATGGGCAAGGCGTTCCTTGCGGGTGTCACGCCAGCGAGTCTGACCGGCCCGGCAGCGCTGTTCCCCGAGGCGGTGTTCATCACCTTCCAGATGACCTTCGCGATCATCACCCCGGCGCTGATCGTCGGTGCGTTCGCCGAGCGGATGAAGTTCTCCGCGATGCTGATTTTCATGGGTATCTGGTTCACCCTGGTGTATGCGCCGATTGCGCACATGGTCTGGTCCGGCAACGGTGGCCTGATGTGGGACTGGGGCGTGCTCGATTTCGCTGGCGGCACCGTGGTGCACATCAACGCCGGTGTAGCAGGCCTGGTTGCTTGCCTGGTGCTGGGCAAGCGCAAGGGTTTCCCGACCACGCCGATGGCGCCGCACAACCTCGGTTACACCCTGATGGGCGCGGCCATGCTGTGGGTTGGCTGGTTCGGTTTCAACGCCGGTTCCGCCGCTGCGGCCAACGGCACCGCCGGCATGGCGATGCTGGTGACGCAAATCGCTACAGCTGCTGCTGCACTGGGCTGGATGTTTGCCGAGTGGCTCACCCACGGCAAGCCTAGCGCACTGGGCATCGCTTCGGGCGTGGTTGCCGGTCTGGTGGCAATCACCCCGGCTGCCGGCACCGTTGGCCCGATGGGCGCGTTGGTAATCGGTCTGGCGGCTGGCGTGGTGTGTTTCTTCTGCGCTACCACCCTCAAGCGCAAGCTCGGCTATGACGATTCCCTGGATGCCTTCGGCGTGCACGGTATCGGCGGTATCCTCGGCGCAATCCTGACCGGTGTGTTCGCTGCTCCGTCCCTGGGTGGCTTCGGCACCGTGACCGACATCGCCGCACAAGTGTGGATTCAGTGCAAAGGCGTGGGCTTCACGGTGATCTACACCGCGATCGCTACATACATCATCCTCAAGGTGCTGGATGCGGTCATGGGCCTGCGTATCAACGAAGAAGAAGAAGCGGTCGGCATCGATCTGGCGCTTCACAACGAACGCGGCTACAACTTGTAAGCAAGCGCGTAAAAAACTGCCCGGCTTGCCGGGCATTTTTTTGTCTGGAATTTGTCGTTGAAGGCTGAGCTGAAAGGTTTTTTCCTACAGCTTTTATGATGTTTACGTCGGGTGTTTTTGTGCAGCCAAAGGCTTACAGGATTGAAGGAATATTAGGGCCTTTGTTTTTTCACAGAGCGCGCTAGAATGCGCCCCGAACGTGCGGAGAACTGTATGTGGCAACAGACTCTGATTACCTTGCGGGCGAGGCCCCGGGGCTTTCATCTGGTAACGGACGAGTTACTCGCCGGCCTGCCTGAACTCAAGGCGTGTCGGGTCGGTCTGTTGCACTTGTGGCTGCAGCATACCTCGGCGTCGTTGACCATCAACGAGAACGCCGATCCGGCGGTACGTCGCGACTTCGAACGATTTTTCAATCGTCTGATCCCACAAGGAACAGACGGCTATGAGCATAACGACGAAGGCCTGGACGACCTCCCGGCGCACTTCAAGGCCAGCGTGCTTGGCTGTCAGCTCAGTTTGCCGATTGCGGCAGGCCGGTTGGCGTTGGGGACCTGGCAAGGCGTTTATCTGGGCGAGCACCGTGATCATGGCGGTGCCCGTAAAGTCCTCGCCACCGTGCACGGTGAAGAGGCATAACCGCTGGTCAGCAGCGGCTGTTGATTTTTTTCCGGCAGCCTTCGACAGAGGGCAAAGCTGGGCTATAACTAATCTGCTTTTCGCAAGTCATGAGGTAGAACATGAGCGACGATGATCTGGAAAACGACGACCTCGAAGTAGGCGACGACGACGAAACCGAAGAAGGTCTGGAAGCAGCGGCGGAAGACGTCGCTGAAGACGACGGTGGTGATGCGCCGGTTCCGACCGCCAAAGGCAAGGCCAAGGCAGCGGTATCGGTCGATGAGCTGCCGAGTGTCGAAGCCAAGAACAAGGAACGCGATGCTCTCGCGCGGGCCATGGAGGAGTTTTTGGCCAAGGGTGGCAAGGTGCAGGAAGTGGAGGCCAATGTGGTCGCCGATCCGCCCAAGAAGCCGGACAACAAGTACGGCAGCCGGCCTATCTGAGCCTGCTACCCGCTTACTGAAAAAGCCCGCCGTCGCTGCGGGCTTTTTCATGCCTGAAACAAAAAACATGAAACCAGTGGTGATCCCTGTGGGAGCGAGCTTGCTCGCGATGGCGGAGTGTCAGGCAACATTTATTTTGAATGTTAAGCCCTCATCGCGAGCAAGCTCGCTCCCACGGGTTTTTTGTCAGTTCGATACCGAATTCCACCGCGCCAGCAATGCCGGCAAATCGCTCAGGCTGCGAATCTCCGCATCCGGCAACCGTTCGGCTTCCCAGACCTTGCCCGCCGGGTTGAACCAGATCGCCCGCATTCCCGCCTGCTGCGCACCGGCAATGTCATCACCTGGATGATCGCCAATGTGCACCGCCGATTCAGCGGTCGCGCCACCGCGTTGCAAGGCCTCCTGGAACAATCGCGCATCGGGTTTGGCAATGCCGATGTCTTCGGCGCAAAGCGCAAACTTGAAGTAATCCGCCAGGCCCAGCCGACGCACATCGGCGTTGCCATTGGTGACCACGCCGAGGGCGTAATGATTGGCGAGGATTTCCAGGGTCGGTTCGACCTCCGGAAACACTTCGATCTGATGCCGGGCATGCAGGAATACTTCAAAGCTCTTGTCCGCCAGGTCCGAGGCTTCGTCATGCCCATAACCGGACTCTTCCAGTGCATGGAACAGCACCCGCCGACGCAGGGCGCTGATGCGGTGCTTGAGGCCAGGCTCGTTGCTCAATACGCGCTCACGAATGGCCCACAAATGTTCCACCGGCACTGCCCCCAGGTTGGGCGCGTGCTCGGTCAGCCATTCACGCAAAACGGCTTCGGCGCTGACGATCACCGGGGCGGTGTCCCACAGGGTGTCGTCGAGGTCGAAGGTGATCAACTGAATACTCATGAATCGTCGCCTTTCATGCGTTTGGCCCGTGGGTGGGCGCTGTCGTAGACGACTGCCAGATGCTGGAAGTCCAGGTGGGTGTAGATCTGTGTGGTCTTGATGTCCGAGTGTCCGAGCAGTTCCTGCACCGCGCGCAGGTCCTGGGACGATTCCAGCAAATGGCTGGCGAAGGAGTGTCGCAACATGTGCGGATGCAGGTTCTGCCCCAGTTCACGCTCGCCGGCAGCCTTGACCCGCACCTGGATCGCCCGGGGGCCGAGGCGGCGGCCTTGCTGGCTGACGAACACCGCATCGTCCGTCGGGTTGGCCATGGCTCGCAATGGCAGCCACTGCTCCAGCGCTTCGCGGGCCTTTTTTCCTACAGGCAGCAGGCGGGTCTTGCTGCCTTTGCCGAGCACCTGGACCATGCCGTCAGCCAGATCGAGCTGATCGAGATTGAGCCCCGTCAGCTCCGAAAGCCGCAAGCCGGAGGAATAGAACAGCTCGAGAATCGCTTGGTCCCGACGTGCCAGAAAGTCATCCTCGACCCCGCCTTCCAGCAGTTGCAGGGCGCGGTCGGTGTCGAGGGTTTTCGGCAGGCGGCGTTCGCCTTTGGGCGGTGCGAGGCCATTGGCCGGATCGTGGTCGCACAGGCCTTCGCGGTTCAGGTAGTGATAGAGCCCGCGAACGGCTGACAGTAATCGCGCCAGGCTGCGGGACGATTGGCCTTGGGCGTGCAGACGGGCAACCAGGCTACGCAGGCGCTGGATGTCCAGCGCCGTCCAGCTGCCGATATTCTGTTTGACGCACCAGCCCAGCACTTTATCGAGGTCGCGGCGGTAGGCCGACAGTGTGTGCGGCGACACCTGCCGCTCACTGCGCAGGTGTTCGCAGTAAGCGTCCAGTTGTCGTTCCATGTTCAGCGTACCGAGCGCAGGGAATTGTTGACCCGTGGCAGCACGCGACCCATGACTTCAGCGATGTAGCTCAGGAACAAGGTGCCCACCGAGCTTTTGTAGTGCTGCGGATCACGGCTGGCGATGGCCAGGATGCCGTGGATGCCCTGGTGGCTGATGGCGACAACCGCGGTGGAGCCGATCTGCTTGCGCTGTTCTTCGCCGAACAGGAAGTCCAGTTCATGCTCGCGCAGGCTGCCGCTGACGCTTTTGTCTTCCGAGAGCAAACCGCCGATGGCCACTTGAGCTTCGGCGTGAGTGACCCAGCGGCCCACCGGCATGGCGTTGTCGCCGAGCAGGATGAGGCTGACGAAGGGCACCTGGAATTCCTGGCGCAGGCTGTCTTCGACGCACATCACCACGTCTTCCAGGCTGGCAGCATCCATCAATGCCAGGATCAGGCGACGGGTCTTTTCGAACAGGCGGTCGTTGTCCCGGGCCACGTCCATCAAATGCGACAGGCGATGACGCAGTTCAATGTTGCGGTCGCGCAGGATGGTCATCTGACGCTCGACCAGCGACACGGTATCGCCGCGCCGATGGGGGATACGCAGGGACGGGAGCAGTTCTTCGTGCTCGACGAAGAAGTCCGGATGAGCCTCCAGGTACGCGGCTACAGCCGCCGCCTCGAGGCTTTCGGACGGTGATTCGTCAGCTTGTCGTGCGGGTACCTGAGGCTTGTCGGTCATGGATTTCGCTCACTCAAAGACGCACTTGTCCTTCATACACGCGTACTGCCGGGCCGGTCATCATCACCGGTTGGCCAGGGCCTGCCCATTCGATGGACAAGCGCCCGCCAGGCAGGTCGATCAATAGCGGCGAATCCATCCACCCCTGGCTGATCGCGGCCACTGCGGCGGCACAGGCGCCGGTTCCGCAAGCCTGGGTTTCCCCGGCCCCGCGTTCCCATACGCGCAACTGCGCGCGGCTCCGGTCGATGACCTGGAGAAAGCCGACATTGACCCGTGCCGGGAAGCGCGGGTGATGTTCGATTTTCGGGCCCAGTTCATGCACCGGCGCGTTGTTGATGTCGCTGACCCGTACCACCGCATGGGGGTTGCCCATGGACACGGCAGCCAGATCGACCGGGGTGCCGTCGACGTCGACCTGATAACTCTTGGCCTGCTCCGGCGCCTGGAACGGAATATCCGCTGGCACCAGGCGCGGGGCGCCCATGTTGACGCTGATCTGCCCGTCGTTACGCACGTCCAGCTCAATGATGCCGCTTTTGGTCTCGACGCGAATCACACGTTTTGCAGTCAGGCGCTTGTCGAGCACGAAACGGGCGAAGCAGCGCGCACCGTTGCCGCACTGTTCCACTTCGGAACCGTCGGAGTTGAAGATCCGATAGCGGAAATCCACGTCCGGGTTGCTCGGCGCTTCAACGATCAGCAACTGGTCGAAACCGATGCCGGTGTGCCGGTCGCCCCATTGCTTGGCATGCTTGGGCAGAATGTGCGCGTGCTGGCTGACCAGGTCGAGGACCATGAAATCATTGCCCAGGCCGTGCATCTTGGTAAAACGCAGCAGCATGGTTTTACTCCGGCAGCAGGCTTTCGCCAGCATACAACTCGGCTACCGTTTCACGGCGACGCACTTCAAATGCCTGATCACCGTCCACCAACACTTCTGCGGCACGGCCGCGGGTGTTGTAGTTGGAACTCATGACAAACCCGTAGGCACCGGCCGAATGCACGGCCAGCAGGTCGCCTTCCTCCAGCGCCAGCTGACGATCCTTGGCCAGGAAGTCGCCGGTCTCGCAGATCGGGCCGACGATGTCGTAGGCGCGGGCAGCGGAGGTGCGCGGGCTCACGGCAGTGACGTCCATCCAGGCCTGATACAGCGCTGGGCGGATCAGGTCGTTCATGGCGGCGTCGACGATGGCGAAGTCTTTGTGTTCGGTGTGCTTGAGGTACTCGACCTGAGTCAGCAGCACGCCGGCGTTGGCGACGATGAAGCGGCCCGGCTCGAACACCAGCGCCAGGTCACGACCGTCGAGACGCTCGCGCACGGCCTTGATGTAGTCGGCAGCCAGTGGCGGCTCCTCGTCCTTGTATCGCACGCCCAAGCCACCACCGAGATCGATGTGGCGCAGGTAGATGCCGCAATCGCCAAGGCGATCGACCAGGCCCAGCAGGCGGTCGAGAGCGTCGATGAACGGCGGCAGGGTGGTCAGTTGCGAGCCGATGTGGCAATCGACGCCGACCACTTCCAGGTTCGGCAGCTGCGCGGCACGCACGTACACGTCTTCGGCGTCGGCGATGGCGATGCCGAACTTGTTCTCTTTGAGACCGGTGGAAATGTACGGGTGGGTGCCGGCATCGACGTCCGGGTTCACGCGCAGCGAAATCGGCGCGCGAACGCCCAGTTCGGCGGCGACCACCTGCAGGCGTTCCAGCTCGTCGGTGGATTCGACGTTGAAGCAGTGCACGCCGACTTCCAGGGCGCGACGCATGTCGTCACGGGTCTTGCCTACGCCGGAGAACACTATCTTGTCGGCGCTGCCGCCAGCGGCCAGTACACGTTCCAGCTCGCCACGGGAGACGATGTCGAAACCGGCGCCAAGACGCGCCAGGACATTCAGGACGCCCAGGTTGGAGTTGGCCTTGACCGCATAGCACACCAGGTGCGGTGTGCCGACCAGCGCATCGGCGTAAGCCAGGTATTGGGCTTCGATGTGTGCGCGCGAGTAAACGTAGGTGGGTGTACCAAAGCGCTCGGCGATGGCAGACAGGGCAACACCTTCCGCGAACAGTTCACCGTCACGGTAGTTAAAAGCGTCCATGAGGTTCCCTTATTATTGGTAGACGTCGTGCTTGTGTGCTTTGGAGGCAGGCTGCTGCTGCGACGACTTGGCTTGCTCCACAGGGTCCTGGTCTTCATCGGGCAGGTACAGCGGGCCTTTTTGACCGCAGGCCGACACAAGGCAGGCAACCGCGAGGAGCGCAGCAAGGGAAGAGATCAGGCGCTTCATGGCGAAATCCTTGAAAATGCATTAATTGCGCCGGAGTATACCGGCCACCCGGCAGCTTGCCTATGCAACGGACCGTCCGTCCGGCGGGGCTCGGCCCGATGCCGGTCGGTATCATGCAATCCTTGTGGGAGCGAGCTTGCTCGCGAAGGCGTCGTGTCAGTCGACATCAATGTTGAATGTCAGTCCGTATTCGCGAGCAAGCCCGCTCCCAAAGGTCGTTATCCTTTGCAATCACCGGGACTCGCCCGTATCTTGCGGCGCTTGAGCCTGATCAGACACTTTTTGAGGTTGCCGTAATGAGTTTGTCCGAAGCGCGTTTCCATGACCTGGTCGATGCCACCCAGCAATCCCTGGAGGACATCTTTGACGAGAGCGACCTGGATATCGACCTCGAAAGCTCGGCCGGTGTGCTGACGGTCAAGTTCGAGAACGGTAGCCAGTTGATCTTCAGTCGCCAGGAGCCGCTGCGCCAGCTGTGGCTGGCAGCGGTATCCGGTGGTTTCCACTTCGACTACGACGAAGAAAGCGAGCGCTGGATGTGCGACAAGAGCGAAGAGCAGTTGGGTGAAATGCTTGAGCGTATCGTCCAGCAGCAGGCCGGTGTCGAACTCGATTTCGAAGGCCTGTGAGATCGTGACCCAGCCTGCGCCTGTCCGTGCGCCCAAACCGCTCTACAGCAATGTCAGCCCGGCGGTACCGTCGCCCTGCAGCGGTGTGTGCCGGCTGGACGAGCAGAAAGTGTGTCTGGGCTGCTTCCGCCATGTCGAAGATATTCGTGAGTGGCGCTCGGCTGATGACGAGCGTAGGCGGGTGATTTGTGCGCAGGCTGCCCACCGCAAAGCTTCAGTCTAGTGAGTCATTGTGGCGAGGGGGCTTGCCCCCGTTGGGTCGCGTAGCGGCCCCAAGTTTTTACGGCTGCTGCGCAGCCGAACGGGGGCAAGCCCCCTCGCCACAGGAGTTCTCTACAAGTCCATAGCGTCGGTTTGGCCATGACTTGTATATTTTTTGAGCTGTGATAGTGTCCAGAAACGCCTCAACCCATCGAGGCTTGTGAAAACCCCGCCTTTTTCTGGCGGGGTTTTGCTTTTTTCGTGCAGAAGAAAGGAGTCTGCCCAGATCATGACCTCACCTTCCATCACCCTTACCCGTCTGGACGTCCAGCGTCTGGAGCGTCTGATCGACAGCCTGGACGACACGCTGCCGGGCGTTATTGCGCTGCAAACCGAACTGGATCGCGCCGATACCGTGGTCGGCCACGATGAAGTGCCGGCGGATGTCGTGACCATGAATTCCCGTGTGCATTGCCGCGAAGAAGGCAGTGGCAAGGACTACCACCTGACCCTGGTGTACCCCAAGGATGCGAACGCCGACGAAGGCAAGGTCTCGATCCTGGCGCCGGTGGGCAGCGCGCTGCTCGGCCTGAAGGTTGGCCAGCACATCGATTGGCCAGCTCCGGGCGGCAAGACCCTGAAGCTGACACTGCTGGAAGTCGAATCGCAGCCGGCCAATGGCGGCGCGTTCCCGGAGTGACTCCCCCTCAGACCTGATCGAGCGCCTCGTTCAATGCGTGCTCCAGGTCGGCTTTGTAGCGCAGGTACAGATGGGTGGAACTCTGACCTTCGCCGAGCAGGCCTGACAGGTCGAGGTCGGTGATGTAGCAGCGGTAGCGTTCGGTTTCCCGGCGCTGCCCGACGATTTCCCGGGCGACCACGCGGAACAACTGGTCGCCATGTTCCAGCTCGGAAAATTCCCGTTGATTGCAATACAGCGTCACCTGCACCTGACCCGGTGCGGCTTTGCCGACGATCGCCTGCACGTCGTAGAACGGCTTGTTCACTGGCGTCTGCGGCACCGGCCGGGCTTCGATGCGGCGTGCGCGGCCAGGGCCTGACGGTAGCAACTGGCAGTACAGGGTGTCGAGGTTCAGCGGGTGGGCTGCGTCCATCGGCAACAAGGCATCGCGACGGTACTGGATCGATTGCAGGAAACGCTGCAGCGGCACCAGCAGGCTTTGCTCATCGTGCCAGGGCAGGCGTTGCTGCCACAGGGCGTTGAACTCATCGAGCACGTACAGATCAGCCTGATCTTCGTTGACCCTATAGAACACTTGAATGCAGTCCGGTTGGCCCGCTGGCAGGAACAGCGCAAGGTCGTGGTCTTCCAGTGCCTTCGGATCGAGGTGCAACGGGCTGTAGCTCGCCATTTCTTCGCCCAGGTAATCGATCAGCGCCGGCAGAGTGGCCAGCGCGATGTGCTGGACCTGGCCCGGCACCAACTCCAGCACGTGGTAGTGCTGCTGGACCTGGATCAGGTAACGATGATTGAGCCGGCTCAGCAGCAGGTTCTGCGCGGTATCGAGGATTTCTTCCACCCGCTGGGCGATGAACTGCGCGCGGTTATGGCAGAAGCAACGCACCCGCAGCTTCGGCTGTTGTGGTCCGGCCGGCAGGTTGTTGAGGTAGTCGCGAATGCAGTCGAGCAGGGCGTGGGGGCCGTCGTAGCGGCCAACCAGCGCTTCGTTCCAGCTATTGAGCGTGACCTGGTCCAGAGTCAGTACCAGATTTTCCCGGACACCGGCGTAGCTCAGGGAGTCGGTGCGCTCGGTGGTCATGAGGATGTTCAGGTCGCGATGGTGCTTGAGCGGATCGATGCCGACATTCACCAGGATCAGCACTTCACTCGGCACGCTGGCGCGCAACAGAGGTTCCTCGGCGACGGTGGGCAAGGGTAGGGCGATGGTCTGTTGCAGGCTGCCGAGCAGGTTGAACAGTTCGAATTCGCTCAAGTCGCTGGTGCCGGGGTGCAAGGCCAGGCGGGTACTGCTGTCGATCACGCCATTGCGGTGGCACCAGGTCAGCAGTTCGAGCAAGTGACGGCTGCGTTTGATCGGCGCGAAATGCTCCCACTCTAGTGCCGTCAGGCTGCCGTTGTACAAGCCCCACTGGCTTTGCCCCGGCTCTTTCTTGTTCGGTGCGTGCACCAGCGTCAGGGTGTCTTCAGCCAGGTCCGGGGCGATGCCGGGATTGATGAATTCGACTTTACCGGCCTTGCGCTCGAAAGCGGCGTACAGGCGACGGCCGAGGACACTCAGGTCGCGCTTGTTGATGCGGCTGACCGTTTGTTCGTGACGGGCAAACTGGGTGAGGAAGCGGTAGCTGTAGTTCAGCTCGTTGACCAGTGCCCGCCGCTCGGAGCTGACCTGGCGGACTTTCCACTGGCTGCGGCTGTCGAGCAGGGTCAGTTGACGCTGGTCCCAGTGCCATTCATGGGCCAGGCGTTCGAGCAAGGAGCGCTGCCAGCTCTGGGTGCGGCTGTTGCCGGTGAGTTTGCGATTGACCTTCAGGTACAGCGCGCGCCGCACCAGTTCCAGCCGTTCCGGTTCGTTGCGGGCGATCAGGTATTCCTCGATGCGCCGATACACCACGACATACGGATCCAGTTCGTCGAGGTCGAGGCGGTTGGCGAACACTGCTTGCTTGAAGCGCAGGCTCAGGCAATGGACCCTGGGGTGTTCACTGGCGTAAACCTCCGTCAGCAGCAGCTTGAGCACCGACTTGTAGGGCGACTCGATGCCCTTGAACAACTGCCAGAGCCCGGCACCGATGAATTCGCCGGGCGGGATGTAGGCCAGGTTGCCGAGGTCGAGGGTTTCATCGGCACGGATGAAGCGTTTGGAGATCAAGGCATGGGTGTAGCGGTCGTAGCTCGACTCTTCGTAGACCGGCACCAGCCACCAGATCGGTGTGCGCCCGGCGAGCCAGATCGCGGTGCGGTAAAACTCGTCCAGCAACAGGTAGTGCTGGGTGGTGCCGCAATCTTCCGAACTCAGCTGGGTATCGCGCTCACCGCGGACGAAACGGCTCGGGTCGATCAGGAAAAAATGCGCTTCGGCGCCCTGGCTGGCGGCCCAGGCTTCCAGCAACTGGCATTTCTTGCGCAGCTCGGCGAGTTCGTTTTCGGTCAGGTCCGGTCCATGGCAGACCCACACATCCATGTCGCTCTGGTCGGCTTGGGCCAGGGTGCCGAGGCTGCCCATCAGGAACAGTCCGTGAATCGGCCTCGGCGGGTTGCTGCCGTGGCGCGGCTTGTAGGAAAACGAGCGGGTCAGGCGCTGGGCTTCAGCGAGGACATTGGCATCCGGCTCGAAATTCGACAGCCCGGCCGGCGTACTGCCGGAAACGTAACCGGGCAACAGCGGATGGTTAACGTGGAAAAACAGCGGCAGCAAGGTCAGGACCCCTTGCTGGCGGGTCGACAACCCTTCCATGGCGCGAGCCATGCGTCCTTCGTTGAGTTTCAGAAAACGTGCGCGCAGCTGGCTGAGAACCTTGCGGTCGATTCCCTCGTCCAGATCGGGGTGGATTTCGTGGGTGCGCGTCATGTCAGCTCAAACCGGCTCGCAGGGCTCGGACGTGGGGCTTCGGATGAGGGGCAGTTTAGCGCCTTGAGGCGAGGACTTTTAAGCTGATTTTGTTTTTCTGGCGTCAGATTTCTATCGGCTGCAGACAGAAATCAGGGGGATGTGCCCGCGGAAATCCCTGGGTCGGGGTCTCCGTGGGCGATGCGGCAGAATTCAGGCTGTTACTTCGGCGTTAAGAATGGTCAGCACGGTTTGCACATTTTGCGCGGCGTCACGACCCAGGCTGGTCAGGTAACCGCCATCAGGCTGGTCGGTCAGTTCTTTTTCAAAGAGGCGTTTGGCGGCGGCAATGTGTTTCGGGGCAGCGGTCTGATGAATTTTCAGACCTTCCTGGGAACTGTCCAGGTTGAAGAGTGCGAGGACTTCCAGTTCGGCAACCAACTCAGGGGTAAGCGACATAAGGACTCCAGACTTTCTAGGAATTGGACGACAGCGCCCCTAAGGTGAACCCGCTTGTCCGGCATGTCCAGTGCTCGCGACAGGGTTTTTTTACTCTGTAGGAGCGAGCTTGCTCGCGAAGGTCGTCAACGATGACGCGTAAAACCAGATGCCCCGTGGCGCTCTCGGGTTTTTCGCGAGCAAGCTCGCTCCTACAGGGGGGGTGGGCTTACTGCTTTTCGAGCGGCAACTCGGGCAAGGCGCGCAGGGCAGCTTCGTACCATTCGGTGTTGAACGCGCGGTCTTCTTCGAGGATCGCGTCGATTTCTACCGCCAAAACGTGGGCCATCAGGTTGAGGATTTCTTCCCGCTCGTAACCCACCAGCGTCAGCTTGTTGAACGTCGCCTTGGCAGCCGGCGGGTTGTCGCTTTCGATCTGGTTTTCGATGGCCTGGATCAGGGTGGTTTCGGCGAACTCTTCTTCGTCGTTGTCGATATCGGTTGGCTCGCTCATGGCAGGCTCCTCAGGGAAAGGCGGCCAGTTTACCCGCATTCAGCGGCGTGATGCTGCTGGCAAGAATCCCGGCAGCGTTCTATAAACAGGCACTGCCCACCCCGCATGGCCTGGAGGCTTTGTGATGATCAAGCTTTATGGATTCTCCGTCAGTAACTACTACAACATGGTCAAACTGGCGCTGCTGGAAAAAGGCCTGCCCTTCGAAGAAGTACCGTTTTACGCTGGCACCAGCCCCGAGGCACTGGCCATCAGCCCTCGCGGAAAGGTCCCGGTGCTGCAGGTAGAGCAGGGCTTCATCAATGAAACCAGCGTGATCCTCGAATACATCGAGCAAAGCCAGAAAGGCACGCCGCTGCTGCCGAGCGATCCGTTCGAGCGCGCGCAGGTGCTGGCACTGGCGAAGGAAATCGAGCTGTACATCGAATTGCCAGGCCGGGCCTGCTATCCCGAAGCCTTTTTCGGCATGACCCTGCCGGATGCGATCAAGGAAAAAACCAAAGCCGAATTGTTGCAGGGGATGGCGGCGCTGGGCCGGCACGGCAAATTCAGCCCGTATGTGGCCGGCGACAGCTTGAGCGTGGCGGATCTGTACTTCCTGTACAGCGTGCCGTTGGCGTGTGGTGTGGCGAAGAAGCTGTTTGATATCGATCTGTTGGCGCAATTGCCGGCGGCCAAGGCGCTACTGGAGCGTCTGGGGGACAATCCGAACGTGCAGCGGATTGCGGCGGACAAGGACGCGGCGATGCCTGCGTTTATGGCGATGATCGCGTCCAAGAGATAAGTTTCGTAGCGTTTTGAGGTCAGTCATCACGGGCAAGCCCGCTCCCACAGGTTTCTTTGTTTGCCATGGATTTTTGGCAAGTACTGGATCCTTGTGGGAGCGGGCTTGCCCGCGAAGCTTTTAGCGGCTGGCGAGGAGCGCCTGACCGCGAGCCACTGCAGCCTTCACCTGCGCCGGCGCGGTGCCGCCGATGTGGTTACGGGCATTGACCGAGCCTTCCAGAGTCAGCACGGCGAACACGTCCTGGTCGATCTGGTCGCTGAACTTGCGCAGTTCTTCCAGGCTCATTTCCGCCAGGTCCTTGCCGCTGTCCACGCCGTACTTCACGGCATGGCCGACGATTTCGTGGCAATCACGGAATGGCAGGCCGCGACGCACCAGGTAGTCGGCCAGGTCAGTGGCGGTGGAGAAACCGCGCAGGGCCGCTTCGCGCATCATCGCGTGCTTGGGCTTGATCGCCGGGACCATGTCGGCAAAGGCCCGCAGTGAGTCGCGCAGGGTGTCGGCGGCGTCGAACAACGGTTCCTTGTCTTCCTGGTTGTCCTTGTTGTAGGCCAAAGGCTGGCCTTTCATCAGGGTCAGCAGGCCCATCAGGGCGCCGAACACGCGACCGGTCTTGCCACGCACGAGCTCCGGCACGTCCGGGTTTTTCTTTTGCGGCATGATCGAGCTGCCGGTGCAGAAACGGTCGGGCAGATCGATGAACTGGAACTGCGCGCTGGTCCACAGCACCAGCTCTTCGGAGAAACGCGACAGGTGCATCATCGCGATACTGGCCGCCGAGCAGAATTCGATGGCGAAATCACGATCGGAGACGTTGTCCAGCGAATTGCCGCCAACCGCGTCGAAACCCAGGAGTTGGGCGGTGTATTCGCGATCGATCGGGTAGGTGGTGCCGGCCAGCGCCGCGCTGCCCAGTGGCATGCGGTTGGTGCGCTTGCGGCAGTCGACCAGGCGTTCGTAGTCGCGGCTGAGCATTTCGAACCAGGCCAGCATGTGGTGCCCGAACGTCACCGGTTGTGCGGTCTGCAGGTGGGTGAACCCCGGCATGATGCTGGCGGCTTCGCGCTCGGCCTGCTCCAGCAGGCCTTTTTGCAGGCGGGTGATTTCGGCCAGGATCAGGTCGATCTCGTCACGCAGCCACAGACGGATGTCGGTGGCGACCTGATCGTTACGGCTGCGGCCGGTGTGCAGTTTTTTACCGGTCACGCCGATGCGGTCGGTCAGGCGCGCCTCGATGTTCATGTGGACGTCTTCGAGGTCGATGCGCCAGTCGAACTGACCGGCCTCGATTTCACCCTGGATGGTGTTCAGGCCATCGATGATGCTGTCGCGCTCGGCATCGGTCAGCACGCCGACCTTGGCCAGCATGGTGGCGTGGGCGATTGAGCCCATGATGTCGTGGCGATACAGGCGCTGGTCGAAGGTGACGGAGGCGGTGAAGCGGGCGACGAAGGCGTCGACGGGTTCACTGAAGCGGCCGCCCCAGGACTGATTGGTCTTGTCAGTGCTCATGAATTCGCTCGTATCGGCTTGAAGTAAGAAGGCGTGGAACGCTGGCGCGGATAATAACAGGGTTACCAATCCTGTCGCTGACACTGGTCGATACGTTTTTTTGGGGGAGGGAAAGTCCGGGCCGGGGCAAGAGCCGCGCATTTTTGCCGAACGATATTTTCCAATTGAGCAATATCGTCCCGGCAACCGTCTACAGTTGGACAGTAGGATCAGCGCATTTCTCGGTGCAGCCGCTGACTATAAGAAGAGTGGGGTGTTCATATTGCGTATCAGCAAACCCTGTGGCGATGCATCGCCAACGCGGGCCTGGGCCGCCAATCGCCCGGCAGATGAAAATTTAGCCGTCGGACCAGCGGCACTTTTTGACGCTCGCGCTAGTCTTAGCGTGGATCGCGGTGACGGACGTCACTTCACCTGTCTACGCTATCCTTGTGCGAGACTCACGCAGGAATCCAGCGCAATATGAATGTCCTGATCGTTGATGACGAACCCTTGGCCCGCGAGCGCCTGAGCCGAATGGTTGGCGAACTCGAGGGGTACAGTGTCCTGGAGCCTAGTGCCACGAATGGCGAAGAGGCGTTGGCACTGATCGACAGCCACAAGCCGGATATCGTGCTGCTCGATATCCGCATGCCCGGCCTGGATGGCCTGCAAGTGGCTGCTCGGTTGTGTGAACGCGAAACTCCCCCCGCCGTGGTGTTCTGCGCCGGGCCCGATGAATTTGCCGTGGAAGCCTTACAGGCCAGCGCCGTAGGCTATCTGGTGAAACCTGTGAGAACTGAACAATTACATGACGCATTAAAGAGAGCCGAGCGCCCCAATCGTGCCCAGCTCTCCGCCCTGACCCGCCCTGCTGCCGAAAGCGGCAACGGCCCGCGCAGCCATATCAGCGCCCGAACCCGTAAAGGGATTGAGCTGATTCCGCTGGATCAGGTGGTGTATTTCATTGCCGACCACAAATACGTGACCTTGCGCCACGAAAGCGGCGAAGTGTTGCTCGATGAGCCGCTCAAGGCCCTCGAAGATGAATTCGGTGACCGTTTCGTGCGTATCCATCGCAATGCACTGGTTGCCCGCGAGCGTATCGAGCGATTGCAACGCACACCCCTGGGGCATTTTCAGCTGTTCCTCAAAGGCCTCAACGGTGATGCGCTGATCGTCAGCCGTCGTCATGTGGCTGGGGTACGCAAAATGATGCAACAGCTTTAAAAAGCTGTTCGCAGGCCAATTTCACACCCGATTGCCGGACATCCGGGGCCAGGGAGGCCGAGTAGTATCTGATACAAGTCAAAGTGGATTTGGCTGAGCTGTTATTATCCGTCATATCTATTCAGTACGGATTGATCCATGTCCTCTCGCCAGATCCGCATCGCCACCCGCAAAAGCGCTCTCGCCCTGTGGCAGGCCGAATACGTTAAGGCCCGTCTTGAAGCAGCCCATCCGGGCCTGCTGGTGACCCTCGTCCCCATGGTCAGCCGTGGTGACAAGCTGCTTGACTCTCCGCTGTCGAAAATCGGCGGCAAGGGCCTGTTCGTCAAGGAACTCGAAACCGCGCTGCTGGAAAATGAAGCCGACATCGCCGTGCACTCCATGAAGGACGTGCCGATGGACTTCCCCGAAGGCCTCGGTCTGTTCTGTATCTGCGAGCGGGAAGACCCGCGCGATGCCTTCGTTTCCAACACTTACACCAACCTGGATGAGTTGCCACAGGGCAGCATCGTCGGTACCTCCAGCCTGCGCCGCCAGGCTCAATTGCTGACCCGTCGCCCGGATTTGGAAATCCGCTTCCTGCGCGGCAACGTCAACACCCGCCTGGCCAAGCTCGATGCCGGCGAATACGACGCCATCATCCTCGCCGCTGCCGGCCTGATCCGCCTGGGATTCGAAGACCGCATCACCTCGGCCATCAGCGTCGACGACAGCCTTCCGGCCGGTGGCCAGGGCGCGGTGGGTATCGAATGCCGCAGCGCCGACAGTGAAATCCATGCGTTGCTGACACCCCTGCATCACCAGGACACCGCCACCCGCGTGACCGCCGAACGAGCCCTCAACAAGCACCTCAATGGCGGCTGCCAGGTGCCGATTGCCTGCTACGCCGTGCTGGAGGGTGACCAGGTCTGGTTGCGCGGACTGGTGGGCGATCCAGGCGGTGGCCTGCTGCTCAGCGCACAAGCCCGCGCCCCTCGCGGCGATGCCGAGGCACTGGGTGTGCGAGTCGCCGAAGACCTGCTCAGCCAGGGTGCCGACGCCATCCTCAAAGCGGTCTATGGCGAGGCTGGTCACGAGTGATCGGCTGGCGCTTGCTGCTGACGCGTCCCGCCGAAGAAGCGGCGGCGCTGAGCAGTTTTTTGGCCGAGCAGGGGATATTCAGTAACAGTCTGCCGCTTTTGGACATCATGCCCATTGAGGCCACTGACACAATGCGCCAGGTGATTCTGGCGCTGGATCAGTTCTGCGCCGTCATCGTGGTCAGCAAGCCGGCCGCCCGGATCGGCGTCGAACTGCTCGAGCGGTATTGGCCAACACCGCCCGGTGTGAAGTGGTTCAGCGTCGGCGCGGCGACCGCGCAGATCCTCGGGGATCACGGGCTGGACGTGAGCTTCCCGGCAGAAGGCGATGACAGTGAAGCCTTGCTCGAACTTTCCCGACTGCGCGAGGCTATCGCACAACCCGATGCACGAGTGCTGATCCTGCGCGGGGAGGGCGGGCGCGAGTTGCTGGCTGAGCGTTTGCGTGAGCTTGGTGCTAGTGTCGAGTATCTGGAGCTGTACCGCCGGGGATTGCCGATTTACCCGCCGACACTGCTGCCGCAACGGATCCAGGCGGAACGCCTGAACGGGCTGGTGGTCAGCAGTGGACAAGGTTTTGAGCACCTGCATCAACTGGCCGGCGATGCCTGGCCGCAGTTGGCGCGGTTGCCGTTGTTTGTACCGAGCCCCAGGGTTGCCGAGCTGGCGCGTGCCGCCGGGGCCAAAACAGTTGTGGATTGTCGTGGCGCCAGTGCCGCGGCCTTGCTGACGGCGTTACGGGAGCATCCCGTACCCGTTTTCTAATGCAAAGGATGGATACGTGAGCGAAACAGCCTTGCCTAAAGATGACTCGCGACCGGTGCTTGATGCACCTGTTGATGCACCTGTTGATGAAATGCCGCCGCCGACACCTGCTGCCGGGCAGCGTCGAGGCAATGGTCTGGCAATCATCGCGCTGCTGTTGGGCGCGGCCGGTGTAGCGGTGGGCGGTTGGGGTGTCTGGCAGGTGCGTCACCTGCAGGCCAATAATCAGCAGCAACTGAGCCAGGTGCAGGCGCTGAATGACCAGGCGCAAAACCTCAAGCTCAATGAGGAGCGCCTGAGCGCACGCCTGGCGCAATTGCCTCCCGCCGATGAGCTGGAAGCACGCAGTCGTCTGGTGATTCAGCTGCAAGGTGATCAGCAGCGGTTGAACCAGCGGCTGGAAACCGTTCTCGGTGCCAGCCGCAAAGACTGGCGTCTGGCCGAGGCCGAGCACCTGCTGCGTCTGGCCAGCCTGCGACTGTCCGCCTTGCAGGACATCAGCAGTGCCCAGGCACTGGTCCAGGGTGCCGACGAGATACTGCGTGAGCAAAACGATCCGGGCTCCTTTGCCGCTCGCGAGCAGGTAGCCAAAACCCTGATCGCCTTGCGCAGCACCGAACAACCGGATCGCACCGGGCTGTTTCTGCGTCTGGGCGCGCTGCGCGATCAAGTGGCCAGCCTCACCGAGCTGGCACCGGAGTACAAGGACCGTGGCGATTCGCTGCTGGGCCTGACTGCCGATGGCGACGGTGCCAGTCGCTGGGCGCAATGGTGGGATCAGATTTCGCGCTACATCCGCATCGACTTCAATGCCGACAAGAACGTTCGCCCATT
Source organism: Pseudomonas sp. 2725 (assembly GCF_050434585.1). Classification (NCBI taxonomy): domain Bacteria; kingdom Pseudomonadati; phylum Pseudomonadota; class Gammaproteobacteria; order Pseudomonadales; family Pseudomonadaceae; genus Pseudomonas; species Pseudomonas sp. 2725. Next base: position 311,814 of record NZ_JBNDIV010000006.1, read on the forward strand.
GCTGGCAGGCCAGAGTCTGAGCCAGGTACGCCTGGCCCTGAGCCTGGCGCTGGAGCAGGCGCAGTGGGCCGCACTCAATGGCCAAGCGGCGGTTTACTCCCAAGTGCTGGACGAGGCGCGGGACATCCTCAAGGGCAACTTCAATCCGGACAACGCACAAAGCAAAGTCATGCTTGAACAGGTGGCCGAGTTGAGCGTGCAACCTGTCACTGTCGTCACGCCGGATATGACCGGCACCCTGAGCGCGGTGCAGGGGTACCTGGAGCGGCGCAACGTCAACGCCGAGGATTCGGTCAAGCCACTGGCCAGGCCTGCCGCGAGCGCCGCGCCGGAGGCCACGCCATGAGACGCCTCTATGTGATCGTGTTCCTCGTGATCGCCGCTGCCGCTGCGCTGGGGCTGGCGATTGCCGAGCATTCCGGCTACGTGCTGATTGCCTACAAGACCTTCCGTTATGAGTCGAGCCTGTGGGCTACTTTGGCGCTGGTGGCTGTGCTCTGGCTGGTGATCTGGGGCATCAGGTCGCTGGTCGAACTGGTGATGGCTTCCAGTGGCGTGGTCAATCCGTGGTCACGGCGTAACCGCAGCCGTCGAGTGCAGGTGGCGATCGAGCACGGTCAGCTGGACCTGGCCGAGGGTCGCTGGGCCAGCGCGCAACGTCACTTGCATCGGGCTGCCGAAGCCGAGCGTCAGCCGCTGCTTTACTACCTCGGCGCTGCTCGTGCCGCGAACGAACTCGGCAATCACGAAGAAAGCGACAACTTGCTGGAGCGCGCCCTCGAGCGTCAGCCCCAGGCCGAGTTGGCGATCGCCTTGAGCCACGCCCAGTTACAGACCGATCGCGGTGATACCGCAGGCGCCCTGGCCACCCTGCAAGCCATGCGTGAACGCCATCCTCATAACGCACAGACCCTGCGTCAGTTGCAGCGCCTGCTTCAGCAGCGTGGTGACTGGTCGGCAGTGATTCGCCTGCTGCCGGAGCTGCGCAAGGACAAAATCCTGCCGGCGGCGGAGCTCGCCGAGCTGGAGCGTCGGGCCTGGGGGGCGAACCTGTCCCTGGCGGCGCAACGGGAAGAAGACGGAACGGTGGGGCTGCAATCGCTGGAACGTGCCTGGCAGCAACTGACTTCGGCACAGCGTCAGGAGCCGCAACTGGTGCTGGCGTATGCCGAGCAGTTGCGGCAACTGGGGGCTCAGGTCGAGGCCGAAGAAGTGCTGCGCACCGCGCTCAAGCGCAGCTACGACAGTCATCTGGCCCGACTCTACGGACTGGTTCGCGGCAATGATCCGGCCCGCCAGCTGCAGGCCGCCGAAGGCTGGCTCAAGGACCATCCGGCCGATCCGGGCCTGCTGCTGACACTGGGTCGTCTATGCCTGCAAAACAGTTTGTGGGGCAAGGCCCGGGACTATCTGGAAAGCAGCCTGCGTGTACAGCGCAATCCGGAAGCCTGTGCCGAGCTGGCACGCTTGCTGGCGCAAATGGGCGATGCCGAGCGCAGCAACCAGCTGTTTCAGGAAGGCCTGGGGTTGTTGGATGAGCGCTTGCTCGCGGCCCCTCTGCCAACGCCAGTCGGCGCTTGACCCACTCGCAGGCACCGGGCTCCGGCGCCTGAGCGATGACCTGCGACGAGGGGGCAATCACCCTCGCCGCAGTGCGATGATTAGTTGAAATTCAGTCGCGAAATCTCATCGCAGACAAAGTCCTACAGAGGACTACATTTTATCCTCTCGTCTGCGTCGGGATTTCCCTACACCTGCGCTGAAGTCTCTGTGGGCACTTGCCTTGAAAGGCTGTCGCGCTTTCCTCTACCGTAATGGTCTGTCACTACTTTTACGGAAAAGCCATGTCTTTCACGCTCCTTGTTTTTCATGGCTTTCATTGCGGGTGCCCTGGCGATGGGTGTTTCCTACTACCTGGAATATGCAGTCGGCCTGCGGCCTTGTGGCTTGTGTCTTGTGCAGCGGTTTTGCCTGGCGCTCCTTACCGGCGTCTGCCTGATGGCTTCGGTCCATGGCCCCGGTCGCATCGGAAACGTTCTCTATTGGCTGTTCAGTCTTTGTTGCAGCCTGGCCGGCACTGTCACTGCATGGCGACAGGTCCTGCTGCAAAGCCTTCCAGCGGAACAGGTAGCGACATGCTCGACTCATCTGGCGGACCTGTTGGCCAACTCTCCGTGGCTTTCGGTCGTACAGCAAATGTTCAAGGGCGCTGCCGATTGTGTGGAAATTTCCTGGACGCTGTTCGATCTGAGTCTCACCGAGTGGAGCCTGCTGCTCTTCGTCGCGATGATGATTCTGGCCGTTTACCAGTCGCTGCGACTGGTCTGGACCGGCTATCAGCGACCACTCAGCGGCGAGTCGTCGCACCGGGCCTTTGCGGGTGATTAAACACTTGTATGAACTTTATCGCCTGCGTACCTTGAAGCCAGTGTCGTGCGGGCATAATCTGGCCCGCACGTGTCATTGGAATTATGTTGCTCGATGACGCTCTGCCTGACCGCCCACCGACGTTACAAGAGGCGAGCGGGCATAGAGCAGCTGACCCACAAGGGAAGAGAGATCACCATGCTCGAAAGTTGTCAGAATGCTCAGGAACGCTGGGGCGGAGTGCACCTGCTGATCGATCGCTGGTTGCAGGAACGACACGAACTGATCGGGGCCTATGACGCTCTCGGCGCAAAGCCTGAGGCGCTGGGTGAGAACCGCAAGCCCTTGCAGGAATTCTGCGGCGTGCTGGTCGATTATGTATCGGCCGGGCACTTCGAGATCTACGAGCAGCTGACGGGGGAGGCCAAGGCCTTCAACGACAAGCGTGGCCTGGAGCTCGCCGAGACGATCTACCCGCGGATCGACGTCATCACCGAAAAGCTGCTCGCCTTCAATGACCTGTGTGACGCAGGTAAGTGTGTCGCCGAAGAGTTCAAGACACTCGGCGGACTATTGCACGAGCGCTTTGAACTGGAAGACTGCCTGATCGAAGTGCTGCACACCGCCCACAAGGAAGCCGACTCGGTTCAGGCCTGAAGCGCTTCTCTGCAAGATCCGGAAACGGCGTGCCAAGGCACGCCGTTTTTCGTTTGCATCGTCAGCTGGTGGCGCCGCGCAGTTCGACTTCGAACACCAGTGGTGTGAATGGTGCGATCACGTCACCGGCACCGTCGGCGCCATAGGCCTGAGCCGATGGAATCACCAGTCGCCATTTCGCCCCGACCGGCATGTTTTGCAGCGCACTGCGCCATCCGGCGATCACGCTGTCGAGACTGAACCACTGCGGCTGACTGTTCTGATCGAACACACTGCCGTCGGGCAATCGACCGATGTACAGCACCTGCACCTTGCCGTTCGGTCCGGCCTTGGCGCCGGTACCTGGCGTCAACTCGGTCAGCAACACGCCATCAGCCAGTTCGCGCACGCCGGGCCTGGCTTTTTCTGTGGCGAGAAAACGCTGTTCTTTTTCCAGTGCCATTTCGCTTTGCGGCTCGTCGGACTGCATGGCGATGCGGGCTTCATGCTCGGTCAGTATCTGTTGGATCTGCTCGTCCTTCAGCGCCAGCGGTTTGCCCTGATAGGCTTGCTGCAATCCTTCGACCAATGCCTGGAGTTGCAGGTCGGGAACCTCCTGGCGCAAGCGTTCGCCAAGGCTTGCACCCAGGCTGTAAGCGAGATCGTGGGCTTCATTTTCCTGCGTTGTTTCGCCGGCTTGGGCCACCGAAAAAAACACGCACAGCGATAAAAAAAGGTAGCGCGACATGGGCACTCTCCGACCTGAATTGCGGGCGATTATGCCAGCGAGAATGCGCGCAACGGTGAACTGCTTTTGCGCCGAGGCAGAAGTTTTTCAATCCTTTGCAACACAGCGCTTTCGATAGTGTCAACATGCCCTAGCGGCGGTTGCAGCAGAGGTCTAGTATGAGCCGCACTCACTTCAGCCAGGAGGTAAACCATGTCGGCCACCAAGAAGCCAGTAAACACTCCGTTGCACTTGCTCCAACAACTCTCGAGCAGCCTGCTCGAGCATCTGGAAACCGCTTGTTCCGAAGCCTTGGCTGATGCTGAAAAACTGCTCGCCAAGCTGGAAAAGCAGCGCGGAAAAGCGCAAGAAAAACTGCACAAATCCCGCACCAAATTGCAGGACGCTGCGGCGGCCGGAAAAGCCAAGGCACAAGCCAAGGCCAAGGGCGCAGTGGCCGATCTTGAGGAACTGCTCGATGCCCTCAAGGATCGTCAATCGGAAACCCGCGGCTACATTCTGCAACTCAAGCGCGATGCTCAGGAAAGCCTGAAACTGGCCCAGGGCGTCGGTCGTGTACAAGAGGCTGTCGGCAAGGTGTTGTCCTTGCGTGCGGCCAAGCCTGCTGCGGCACCTGCGAAGAAAGCCGCTGCCAAACCGGCTGCTGCAAAAGCACCGGCCAAACCTGCCGCAAAACCTGCAGCTGCCAAGCCAGCAGCTAAAACTGCCGCAGCCAAACCTGCAGCCAAACCGGCTGCGAGAAAACCGGCTGCTGCCAGCGCTGCAAAACCTGCGGCTAAAACCACGGCTGCCAAACCAGCCGCCGCACGACCTACCGCTGCAAGAGCCGCTGCTGCCAAGCCAGCCGTGGCTAAAACCGCCGCCGCTAAACCGGCCGCTAAACCGGCTGCAAAACCAGCCGCTAAACCAGCAGCCAAAACTGCAGCAGCGAAACCTGCTGCGAAGCCGGCCGCCAAATCTGTCGCGGCTAAACCCGCTGCAAAACCTGCTGCGAAAACTGCGGCCAAACCCGCTGTAAAAGCAGCGGCCAAGCCGGCCGCTAAACCAGCTGCTAAACCGGCAGCCAAACCTGCTGCGGCTAAACCTGCCGCTGCTGCCAAGCCGGCCACCGCCAAACCCGCTGCCAAGCCAGCGGCGGCGAAGCCAGCTGCAAAACCAGCAGTGAAACCTGTTGCCGCCAAGCCGGCCGCCGCGCCAGTTGCCAAGCCAGCCAATCCGGCTCCGGGTGCACCGTCTGCTTTAGCAGCAGCCACCTCGACAGGCACGCCAGCGCCAACGCCGGCCGCCGCATCGATCGCAGCAACCACCCCAACCAGCGCTTCCTAAGTGCCGGTTACCGCGACGCGCAGCTGATGCAGCGCGTCGCGGTCCAGGTGGGCGGCGCCTGCCGTCACACCATTGAGCCAGGCCGATAGATCGGTCGCCTCACCTTGCGGCCAACTCAACGCCGATCGTTCCAGTCGTACCAACAGATGTCGCTCGGCTTCCAGTTCGAGTGCCTTCACTTGCTCGCGCAAAGCATTCAGTTCGCCGTCGTCGGCGGCAACGACCTTCCAATTCACCCGCAAGGCTCGCAGCGGTCGCACCACGTCTGCGTCCCACGGCTCGGCCACGCTACGCAGTTGCTGCAATCGGTGTTCGTTAAAGGCGACGCCACGTTCTCCCAACCACAGTCCGCAGAGGAGCAAGCACACATTGATGCCCGCCGACTGCAATTGCAGGCATGCGGGTTCAACGCCGGGCTGGGCATAAGTACTTAGGGAAAAGCTCCACAGGTCAGAGGACATAGTGCTACTCGCGCCAGTTGCGAGCGAAGCTGGTAGACTCCGCCGCCATTATGATTCGACTTCAGAACCTGACTTTACAGCGTGGCCCGCAACGTCTGCTAGAAGACGCCGAGCTGACCCTGCACGCCGGCCAGAAAGCCGGCCTCATCGGTGCCAACGGCGCTGGCAAATCGAGCCTGTTCGCCTTGCTTCGGGGTGAGCTGCACCCGGACTCGGGTGATTGCTTCCTGCCGGCCGACTGGCGTATCGCCCACATGCGCCAGGAGGTCGACACCCTCGAACGCCTGGCGGTCGACTACGTGCTCGATGGCGACCTGCGCCTGCGCCAGGTGCAACGCGACCTGGCGGCAGCCGAAGCGGCCCATGACGGTGCCGCTCAGGCCCGACTGCACTCGGAACTCGACAGCGCCGACGGTTACACCGCCGATGCCCGGGCGCGCAAGCTGCTGGCCGGGCTTGGATTCACCAACGAGCAGATGGATCGCCAGGTCGGGGATTTCTCCGGTGGCTGGCGGATGCGCCTGAACCTGGCGCAGGCCTTGATGTGCCCATCGGACCTGCTGCTGCTCGACGAACCGACCAACCACCTGGACCTCGACGCCATCATCTGGCTCGAAGAGTGGCTCAAGAGTTATCCCGGCACCTTGATGCTGATTTCCCACGACCGGGACTTCCTCGATGCCGTGGTCGACCACGTGGCCCACGTCGATCAGCGCAAGATCACCCTGTACCGCGGTGGCTACAGCGCTTTCGAGCGTGCCCGTGCCGAACGCCTGGCCCAGCAACAGCAGGCGTACGAGAAGCAGCAGGTGCAACGTGCACACATGGAAAGCTACATCGCCCGCTTCAAGGCCCAGGCAACCAAGGCCCGCCAGGCCCAGAGCCGGATCAAGGCACTGGAGCGGATGGAAGAGCTGACCGCTGCCCACGTCGACTCGCCATTCGACTTTGTCTTCCGTGAATCGCAGAAGATTTCCAGCCCGCTGATCGACCTGTCCGATGCCCGCCTGGGTTACGGCGACAAGGCCGTGCTGGAGAAGGTCAAGCTGCAACTGACCCCGGGTGCGCGAATCGGTCTGCTCGGCCCGAATGGCGCCGGTAAATCGACCCTGATCAAGAACCTTGCCGGTGAACTCTCGCCATTGGCCGGCCGCTTGACCCGTGGCGAGAACACCGTTGTCGGTTACTTCGCCCAGCATCAGCTGGATTCGCTGGACTCCAAGGCCAGCCCGTTGCTGCACCTGCAACGCCTGGCACCGACCGAGCGTGAGCAGACCCTGCGCGACTTCCTCGGCGGGTTCGACTTCCGTGGTGCGCGAATCGACGAGCCGGTACTGAATTTCTCCGGTGGCGAAAAGGCGCGCCTGGCGTTGGCCTTGATCGCCTGGGACCGACCGAACCTGTTGCTGCTCGACGAACCGACCAACCACCTGGACCTGGAAATGCGTCTGGCGCTGACCATGGCCCTGCAGGAATTCAGTGGTGCGGTATTGGTGGTCTCTCACGATCGCCACTTGCTCAAAAGCACCACCGACAATTTCTATCTGGTGGCGGACGGCAAGGTCGAGGAATTCGACGGCGACCTGGAGGACTACACCCGCTGGCTGGTGGAGTATCGCCAGCGCAACGCCCCGGTCAGCAACACGCCGGTCAACCCGGACAAGACCGACAAGAAAGCCCAGCGTCAGGCCGCTGCTGCGTTGCGTCAGCAACTGGCGCCGCACAAACGCGAAGCTGACAAGCTTGAAGCCGAACTCGGCAAGCTCCACGAAAAGCTGGCGAAGATCGACGCCAGCCTCGGCGACAGCGACATCTACGAGCCGGCGCGCAAGAACGAATTGCGGGATCTGCTGGCCGAACAGGCCAAGCTGAAGGTGCGTGAGGCGGAGCTGGAAGAAGCCTGGATGGAAGCCCTGGAGTTGCTGGAAAACATGCAGGCGGAGCTGGAGGAGCTGTCCTGATGGACGCCTTCAAGCTGCCGCTGCCGGCGGTGTGGGTCGAGCCGATCTGGCTCGGCGTGCAAATCCTGCTGATCCTGCTGGCCGGATACATCGCCCAGCGTTTCGTCGCCAAATGCCTGACCCGTCTCGGCGAGCGCTACCCGTTTCCGCCGCAGTTGCTGATGCCGCTGCGCGGTGGCCTGCGCTGGCTCATCATGGGCAGTGCATTGATTTTCGTGCTGGAGCGCCTCGGTGTTTCGGCCACGGTGCTCTGGACCGCGTTGTCCGGATTCGTCGCAGTCGCGGCGGTGGCGTTTTTCGCCATGTGGAGCGTGCTCTCGAACCTGCTGTGCGCGATCCTGATCTTTACCGTCGGCCCGTTTCGCATAGGTGACGTGGTCGAGTTGGTGGACACCACCGACAAGCCCGGCGTCAAAGGCCGGGTAGTGGCGATCAATCTTCTTTACACCACGCTGATCGAGGCCGAAGAAGTCGGCACTGGCAGCGCCATGGTGCAGGTGCCCAACAGTTTGTTCTTCCAGCGTTCGGTACGGCGCTGGCGCGGGACGGATGTGTTTCCTTCCAGCGGGTTTGAAAAGTAAGTTTTTTGTCGCCTGACATATCGCCATCGCGAGCAAGCTCGCTCCCACAGTCGATCTTCAGTGAGCACAAATCTTGTGAGCACCAGAGACTTCTCTGTGGGAGCGAGCTTGCTCGCGATGGGGGCCTCAAGTCAGCAGTCGTCATGTCCTACAAAAAATCGGTAGTCATCCAATCAAAGCCGCATTAGCTTAGACATCTGTCACGAGTCTGAGTCGAGGTGTGCAATGGAGCTTCAAACATGGCTGGCGTTTTTTGCCGCCTGCTGGGTGATCAGCCTGTCCCCCGGTGCCGGCGCCATTGCGTCGATGTCCAGCGGCTTGCAATACGGTTTCTGGCGCGGCTACTGGAACGCCCTGGGCCTGCAACTGGGCCTGGCTTTGCAGATCGCCATCGTCGGCGCCGGTGTCGGCGCCATTCTCACGGCGTCGGCCACGGCCTTCTACGCCATCAAATGGTTTGGCGTGGCGTATCTGGTTTACCTCGCGATCAAGCAATGGCGTGCGCTGCCCAGCGATATGAGCGATGACGCGGCGCTGCGCCAGATCGGCAAGCCGATGGCCTTGGTGTTCCGTGGTTTTCTGGTGAACATCAGCAACCCCAAGGCGCTGGTGTTCATGCTGGCGGTGTTGCCGCAGTTCATCGACCCCCATGCGCCACTGCTGATTCAGTATCTGATAATCGGTGTGACCATGGTTTGCGTCGACCTGATCGTCATGGCCGGCTACACCGGTCTGGCGTCCAAAGTGCTGCGTCTGTTGCGCACACCGAAACAGCAAAAGCGCATGAACCGGACCTTTGCCGGGCTGTTCATCGGGGCGGCGGCGTTCATGGCGACGTTGCGCAAAGCTGCTGTGTAAAACGGCGATATAAAAAAAGGCGACCCTGGAGGTCGCCTTTTTTGTTTGGAGGAGCCGCTCTCGAAACTGATGCAATTACGAAGAGATATCAACAAAGCTTGAGCGAAACCCGTCTGGCGTTAACAATATGTAACTTCGTATTTCCAATTGAGATTCATTCATGATTGCCCCCTCCCGTTTCCTGGCCTGGCTGTTGCTGCCGCTGTTGGCTGCGTGCAGTTTTCAGCTACTGGCCGCTCCCGCCGAAGGTGCGCCGCAGGCGCTGCACTTGCTCGATTACATCGGCGCGGATTACCCGGACACGGTGCAGGCGGGCAGCATCACGGACCAGGCCGGATTTCGCGTGCAGCAAGACTCGGTCAAGACGCTGGGAAATCTGATTGCAGCCATGCCGGCCAAGCCGGAAAAAGCCGCTCTGGAGCAAAGCCTGGCCGCGCTGGGAAATTCCATTGACGCCCATCAGGACGGTGCCGACGTCGCGCGCCAGGCCCGGCAACTGGGTGCGAAGCTGGCCGTGGCCTATGAAGTCAGCCAGGCCCCGGTCATTACGCCGGACCCGGTGCGTGGTGCGCCGCTGTACGCTCAGCATTGCTCGGTCTGCCATGGCGATACAGGGGCCGGCGACGGCCCGGCAGGTGTCGGCATGACGCCGCCGCCATCCAATCTGCGTGATACCACACGACTGGACCGACTGAGCCTCTACGCGGTCTACAGCACCCTGGGCCTGGGGGTCGAAGAGACTGACATGCCGGCCTTTGCCGATCAACTGGATGATCGTCAGCGTTGGGACCTGGCCACCTATATCGCCAGCTTCAGTGTCGACCCGGCGACGGCCAAGGCTGAAAAGACCTACAACATCGCCGACCTCGCTCGTCAGACCCCGGCCGAAGTACAGGCTGTCGAAGGCCTGCAAGCCGCCGCGACCTTCCGTGCCCAGCGAGCGCAACCGCCGCAGGTCAAGCGTGGTCCGGCGCAACTGCTCGACTACACCGCGGCCACTTTGGACAAGAGCATCGCGGCGTATCGTGCCGGTGAGCATGATCAGGCTTATGACTTATCGGTAGCGGCGTATCTGGAAGGCTTCGAGCTGGTTGAGAGCTCGCTGGATAACATTGACGCCAACGTGCGTAAAGACACTGAAAAATCCCTGATGGCCTACCGTCAGTCGTTGCAGGACGGCTTGCCGGTGAGCGAGGTCGAGCAGCGCCTGGACGTGGCCAAGGACAAGTTGAAGGCATCGGCCGGCCTGTTGGGCAACGAGGGTTTGAGCTGGTCGCTGAGTTACATTTCCGGCCTGCTGATTCTGCTGCGCGAAGGTCTGGAAGCGATTCTGGTGCTGGCGGCGATCCTTGCTTTCCTGCGTAACACGGATCAACAGGCGGCGGTGCGCAGCGTTAACGTCGGCTGGGGCCTGGCGTTTGTGGCGGGGCTGGGCACCTGGGCGCTGGCAGCCTATGTGATTGATGTCAGCGGTTCCCAACGCGAATTGCTGGAAGGTGCGACGGCGTTGTTTGCCAGCGTCATGGTGCTGTGGCTGGGCGTGTGGATGCATGACCGTCGTCACGCCGCGGCCTGGCAGGATTACATCAAGACCAGCCTGGTGGGCGGTGGCGGGCGTTTCGGTTTTGCGACCCTGGCGTTCTTCTCGGTGTATCGCGAACTGTTCGAAGTGATCCTGTTCTACGAAACCCTGTGGTTGCAGGCAGGTCCCGCGGGGCACAACGCGGTGCTGGCCGGTGGGGCCACGGCGCTGGTGTTGCTGATCGGCCTGGCCTGGGTGATTTTGCGCGGTTCGGCGAAGTTGCCGCTGGCGTTGTTCTTCAGCATCAACGCCGGTCTTTTGTGCGCCTTGTCGGTGGTGTTTGCCGGGCATGGCGTGAAAGCGCTGCAGGAAGCCGGGATCTTCGGTACGCGGCCGGTGCCGTTCTTTGACTTTGAATGGCTGGGGATCCATGCCGATGCCTATTCGTTGAGCGCCCAGGCTGTGGCGATCATTTCGATTGTCGTGTTGTACGGTCGTAGCCGGGTGGTTGAGAGGCAGCGGGTGCAGGTTTCTTAAACGGCATTCGCTTTGCCCGCGATGCTTTTCAACAGAGGAAAATTCAATGCGTGTGTGGATCGATGCCGACGCCTGTCCTCGGGCAGCCAAGGATCTGGTGGTGAAGTTCGCTCTCAAGCGCCAGTTCGAAGTGGTGCTGGTGGCCGGGCAGCCGCAGACCAAACCGGGGCTGGCACTGGTCAAGCTGATCGTGGTGCCGAGCGGCCCGGATGCGGCCGATGACTACCTGGTGGAACACGCGGTGCCTGGTGAGCTGGTGATCTGCAGCGATGTGCCGCTGGCCGATCGTCTGGTGAAGAAGGGCGTGGCAGCGCTCGACCCACGGGGCAAGGAGTTTGATGCGCAGAACATGGGCGAGCGGCTGGCGGTTCGCAACCTGTTCACCGATTTGCGCGAACAAGGGCAAATGGGCGGAGGGCCAGCGCCGTTTGGCGACCGTGAGAAGCAGGCGTTTGCCAATGCGCTGGACCGGATTCTCACACGTTTGGCACGCAGTTCTTAAGACCAGTGGCGAACCCTGTGGGAGCGAGCTTGCTCGCGATAGCGGACTTACAGACAACATCGATGTTGAATGTGCTGGCCCCATCGCGAGCAAGCTCGCTCCCACAGTTTTGGAGGGTGTCAGGCGTCGTTTTCGTGGGTCAGTTCCAGTACCCGGTCTACCAGTTTATTGATGCCTGAAGCCGCTTCACTGATCGATTGCGCCAGCATGTAAGCCGGTGTGCTCACCAGTTTGCGTGCCTTGTCCTCGACGATGTCACTGACCGCGCAATCGGTATGGGTCGCGCCCATCTTGTTCATCGCAGCTGCCGTGTCGGTGTCGTTGCCTATGGTGCAGGTGACGCCAGGGCCGTAGATCTTTGCCGCCAGGGCAGGGGAGATGCACATCAACCCCACCGGTTTGCCGGCCTCGGCAAAGGCTTCGGTCAGTGCCAGCACATCCGGTTGAACGGTGCAGGCGGCGCCTTCGATGGCGAAGCTGGACAGGTTCTTCGCCGAGCCGAAGCCTCCGGGCACGATCAGTGCATCGAACTCATCGACGTTCGCGTCTCGGATATCCTTGATGTTGCCCCGGGCAATCCGCGCCGACTCCACCAGCACGTTGCGCGATTCGGGCATTTCTTCGCCGGTCAGGTGGTTGATCACATGCAACTGCGCGATGTCAGGTGCGAAACACTGCACCTGGGCCCCGCGCTGGTCCAGGCGCAGCAGGGTGATGACGCTCTCGTGGAGCTCGGCGCCGTCGTACACGCCACAACCGGAAAGGATCACTGCAACTTTTTTGCTCATGGGCTTTTCTCCAGATTCATGGCGTTAAATGTCCACTAATTTGTCCCGCGTTGCCATAGGGTTAATTCACGGCTGCACATAGCATCTGTCCTCAAGATTCCGATCAGGGCGCGTCATGGACTTCATTCTGTATGCGGTGCCGTTTTTCTTTGTGCTGATCGCCGCCGAGCTGTTGGCCGACCGTTGGCGCGGGGTGAGCAATTATCGGGTGGCAGACGCGATCAACAGCATCAGCACCGGCGTGCTGTCGACCACTACGGGTCTGTTGACCAAGGGGGTGGGGCTGGTGACCTACGCCTTTGCCCTCAAGCACTTGGCGTTGTTCGAGTTGTCGGCCGACAGCATCTGGACCTGGGTGTTTGCCTTTGTCTTCTACGATTTCTGCTACTACTGGCTGCATCGCATGGGTCACGAGCGCAACATCCTCTGGGCCGCCCATTCGGTGCATCACCAGAGCGAGGACTACAACCTGTCCACGGCCTTGCGCCAGACCAGTACCGGCTTCCTGCTGGGCTGGATCTTCTATCTGCCGATGGCGGTGTCCGGCGTGCCGCTGCTGGTGTTCGTCAGCGTCGCGGCGCTGAACCTGCTGTACCAGTTCTGGGTGCACACGCGGCACATTCCCAAGCTTGGCTGGTTCGAATGGTTCTTTGTCACGCCGTCCAATCATCGGGCTCACCATGCACAGAACGCTCTCTACATGGATCGCAACTACGGCGGCGTGTTCATTATTTGGGACCGTCTGTTCGGCTCGTTCCAGGAAGAAGACGACAACGAGCCGGTGATTTTCGGCGTGACCACGCCACTGGCGAGCTGGAACCCCGTGTGGGCGAACGTGCAGTTCTACGCGCAGTTGTGGGCAGATGCGCGTCGTGCCGAAAGCACCTGGGACAAGCTGCGGATCTGGTTCATGCGCACCGGCTGGCGCCCGGCGGAGGTGGCTGCCAGATACCCGATGAACAAGCCGGACCTGAGCCAGTTTCGCAAATTCGAGGTGGCGCTGGACGGGCGTCAGCAGCTCTACGTCCTCCTGCAGTTCTGCGTCTATATCGCGCTGGGCAGTTACTTGATGAATCTTGAACCGAAGCTGCCCGTCGTCGCCCTGGTGTTGGGCTGGGGAGCGGTGGCGTTCGGTCTGTTTGTGCTGGGCGTGGCTCTGGAGAATCGCCCGTGGGCGTTGAAGCTGGAGCTGCTGCGGCTGACGTCGAATCTGCCATTGGTATGGCTGGCCCCGATGGTGGGGCTGTGGCCGGCCAGCGCTGTGGGCTGGGTCGGCCTGTTCAGTTACAGTCTGTTGAGCGGTATCGGTCTCTACTGTTGCAGAAACCGCATCACTCGGCTGGCGTAGTAGGGCCTTCGGCTTTGGTTCGTTCGGCCTTCAGGGCTTGTTCGTCGGCGTAGACCTGCTTGGCCAGGCGGGCATTCTTGAAGCGCCGACGCAGCCACAGCACGAAGCCCAGGACCAGCAGCGCACCGAGCACCCAGAGTTCATACTTCTTCACACTGCCGAGCATGCCTTCGAGCACCGCGCCGAAATGGTACGCGGCGGCCGCCAGGGCTGTGGCCCAGATCGCTGCGCCAATGCCGTTGAGCAGCAGGTAACGGCCCGGCGGATAGCCCGACAGCCCGATGGCCACCGGCATGACCGTGCGCAAACCGTAGACGAAGCGGAAGCTCAATACCCAGATGTCCGGATGCTTGCGAATGTGTTCCAGCGCCCGGTCACCCATCATTTGCCAGCGGGGTTTGCGCGCCAGCAGTTTGCGGCCGTGTTTGCGTCCCAGGAAATACCACAGTTGGTCGCCGGCATAGCTGCCGAAGAAGGCCACGACCACCACCAGGTTGATGTCCATGTATCCGCGGAACGCGAGGAAGCCCGCGAGTACCAGGATGGTTTCGCCTTCGAAGAACGTGCCTAGAAAAAGGGCAAAATAGCCGAAGTCATGCAGAAATTGTTGGAGCATTGTCTGGGTGCTGGCGAAATGAACGCGCAGCCTAACCCTTCGGACACATTCAGGAAAGTGTCCAAATGTGTCTCGACGTGAACATTTCCTACAACGACAATGGAATGCGGCTACCTGTCACAGGGGTGCACACAACTGTAATACGTTCGTCATAATGGCCGCTTATAACTGTCACGCTCGCACGCCTGCGGGCTCAGGAGTCTGCCGTGAGCTTTACCCCCGCCAACCGTTTGTTCCCAGCAACCCGCCTGCGCCGCAATCGTCGTGACGACTTCTCGCGTCGTCTGGTCCGTGAAAACGTCCTGACCGTCGATGACCTGATCCTGCCGGTGTTCGTACTGGACGGTGAAAACCGTCGCGAAGCGGTGGCTTCGATGCCGGGTGTCGAACGCCTGACCATCGATTTGTTGCTGGAAGAGGCGGCCAAGTGGGTCGAACTGGGGATACCGGCGCTGGCACTGTTCCCGGTGACGCCAGCGGAACTCAAGTCCCTGGACGCCGCCGAAGCGTGGAACCCGCAAGGCATCGCCCAGCGCGCAACCCGTGCGCTGCGTGCGCAATTCCCTGAGCTGGGCGTGATCACCGACGTTGCCCTGGACCCGTTCACCACCCACGGCCAGGACGGCATTCTTGATGAAGAAGGCTACGTGCAGAACGACATCACCGTCGACGCACTGGTCAGGCAAGCCCTGTCCCACGCTGAAGCCGGCGCTCAGGTCGTGGCTCCATCGGACATGATGGACGGTCGCATCCAGGCGATCCGCGAAGCTCTCGAAGTGGCCGGTCACGTCAATGTGCGGATCATGGCCTACTCGGCCAAGTACGCCAGTGCCTATTACGGCCCGTTCCGTGATGCGGTCGGTTCGGCGCTGAATCTGGGCAAGGCCAACAAGGCCTCCTATCAGATGGACCCGGCCAACAGCAACGAAGCCCTGCACGAAGTGGCGGCGGACTTGTCAGAAGGTGCAGACATGGTCATGGTCAAGCCAGGCATGCCGTACCTGGACATCCTGTGCCGGGTAAAAGAAGAATTCAAAGTGCCGACTTTTGTTTATCAGGTCAGCGGCGAATACGCCATGCACATGGCGGCGATCCAGAATGGCTGGTTGGGCGAAGGGGTTATCCTCGAGTCCCTGACCGCTTTCAAACGTGCAGGGGCTGATGGCATCCTGACGTACTTCGCCGTTCGTGCCGCTCAATTGTTACGAGAGCAAAAATAGCCCTCCCAGGAACATTCGATGAATACCGAAGTGCTCACTGAAGTTGCCGTAAAAGACGCTCAACCTGTGGTGGAGCAAGTCGACGAGACCCCGCCGGAGCTGGAGCCAGCTCCGCCCGCGGCGGTCGTCGAAACCGCCGTGACAGCGCCGGCGCCAGCGCTGGCCATTCCCGGCCTGGATGACAGCAGCCTGTACATCCACCGCGAGCTCTCGCAACTGCAGTTCAACATCCGCGTGCTGGAGCAGGCGCTGGACGAGTCCTATCCATTGCTGGAGCGGCTGAAGTTTCTGTTGATCTTCTCCAGCAACCTGGACGAGTTCTTCGAAATTCGTGTCGCCGGCCTCAAGAAGCAGATCACCTTCGCCCGTGAACAGGCCGGCGCCGATGGTCTGCAACCGCATCAGGCCCTGGCCCGCATCAGCGAACTGGTCCATGGTCACGTCGATCGCCAGTACGCGATCCTCAACGACATCCTGTTGCCGGAACTGGAAAAGCATCAGGTCCGCTTCATCCGTCGCCGTAACTGGACGGCCAAGCTCAAGACCTGGGTCCGTCGCTATTTCCGTGACGAGATCGCGCCGATCATCACCCCGATCGGCCTCGACCCGACGCACCCGTTCCCGTTGCTGGTGAACAAGAGCCTGAACTTCATCGTCGAGCTCGAAGGCATCGACGCCTTTGGCCGCGATTCCGGTCTGGCGATCATCCCGGCGCCACGCCTGTTGCCGCGCATCATCAAGGTGCCGGAAGAAGTCGGCGGCGCCGGCGACAACTATGTCTTCCTGTCGTCGATGATCCACGCCCACGCCGATGACCTGTTCCAGGGGATGAAGGTCAAGGGCTGCTACCAGTTCCGCCTGACCCGTAACGCCGACCTGGCGCTGGACTCCGAAGACGTCGAAGACCTGGCCCGTGCCTTGCGCGGCGAACTGTTCTCCCGTCGCTATGGCGATGCGGTGCGTCTGGAAGTGGCCGACACCTGCCCGAAACACCTGTCCGACTACCTGCTCAAGCAATTCAACCTGAGCGAGACGGAGTTGTATCAGGTCAACGGTCCGGTGAACCTGACGCGGCTGTTCAGCATTACCGGCCTGGACAGCCAGCGCGAGCTGCAATATCTGCCGTTCACCCCGCAGATTCCAAAACTGCTGCAGAACAGCGAGAACATTTTCAGCGTGATCAGCAAGCAGGACATCCTGTTGCTGCACCCGTTTGAGTCGTTCACTCCGGTGGTCGACCTGCTGCGCCAGGCCGCCAAGGACCCGCACGTGCTGGCTGTGCGCCAGACCCTGTACCGCTCCGGTGCGAACTCGGAAATCGTCGATGCGCTGGTGGATGCGGCGCGTAACGGCAAAGAGGTCACCGCGGTGATCGAACTGCGCGCACGGTTCGACGAAGAGTCCAACCTGCAACTGGCCAGCCGTCTGCAAGCGGCCGGTGCGGTGGTGATCTATGGTGTGGTCGGCTTCAAGACCCACGCCAAGATGATGCTGATTTTGCGGCGCGAAGCGGGTGAAATCGTGCGTTATGCGCACCTCGGTACGGGTAACTACCACGCCGGCAACGCCCGCCTGTATACCGACTACAGCCTGCTGACCTCCGACGACGCCTTGTGCGAAGACGTCGGCAAACTGTTCAGTCAGTTGATCGGCATGGGTAAGACGCTGCGCATGAAAAAACTGCTGCATGCGCCGTTCACCCTGAAAAAGGGCATGCTCGACATGATTGCCCGCGAAACCCAGTTCGCCCTCGATGGCAAACCGGCGCACATCATTGCCAAGTTCAACTCGCTGACCGATCCGAAGATCATCCGCGCACTGTACAAGGCCAGCCAGTCGGGCGTGCGCATCGATCTGGTGGTGCGTGGCATGTGCTGCCTGCGACCGGGCATCGCCGGGGTTTCCCACAACATCCACGTGCGTTCGATCATCGGCCGCTTCCTGGAACACACCCGGGTCTTCTATTTCCTCAACGGTGGCGACGAGCAGATGTTCCTGTCCAGTGCCGACTGGATGGAGCGCAACCTCGACAAGCGCGTCGAGACTTGCTTCCCGGTGGAGGGCAAGAAGCTGATCATGCGGGTCAAGAAAGAGCTGGAGTTGTATCTGACCGATAACACCCACAGTTGGAGCCTGCAGTCGGACGGCCGTTACATCCGTAACACTCCGACCGGCAACCAGAACCCGCGCAGCGCCCAGGCGACATTGCTGGAGCGTTTGGGCAGTCCGATCCTGGCTGTTCGGTAACGACTGCAACCTGTGGGAGCGAGCTTGCTCGCGATGACGGTGTGTCAGGCAACGATGTGTTGATTGACCATCCGCCATCGCGAGCAAGCTCGCTCCCACAGGGGATAGTGGCGTTTGCAGAATCGCAGACAAAAAAAGGCCTTCCGAAGAAGGCCTTTTTTCAATTTCAGCGAGCGCTCAACACAATGTCGACCCGGGTCAGCCATTGCGCTTCGATTTCGAAGTCGGCCTGGGTCAGCTGGTTTTCGTCCAGCCAGTTCTCCGGGAACACCACTTCCAGGCTGTTGCCATTGGCATTCAGTTCCACCTGGGGCATTTGCTGGGTGCCACGGATGTGGTGGAACAGGATCGCAAAGCGCAGCAGTACGCACAGGCGAATCAGTTTGATGCCGTCATCGCCGAAATCGGCGAACTTGTCCTTGGGAATGTTGCGTCGGTGGCCGCGTACCAACAGCGCGAGCATCAACTGGTCTTCGCGGGAGAACCCGGCGAGGTCCGAGTGCTCGATCAGGTAGGCGCCGTGCTTGTGGTACTGGTAGTGAGCGATGTCCAGGCCCACCTCATGAACCTTGGCCGCCCAGCCGAGCAGTTCGCGCCAGACGCCGTCTTCCAGGTCCCAGTCCTCGGCCACCTGATCGAACGCATGCAGCGCCTTGCGCTCGACCCGTACCGCCTGTTCCTGGTCGACGTGGTAGCGTTCCATCAGCGAAGTGAGGGTGCGTTCGCGCACGTCTTCGTGATGATGGCGGCCCAGCAGGTCATAGAGCACGCCTTCGCGCAGGGCGCCTTCGCAGTGATCCATGCGTTGCAGTTCCAGGGAGTCGAAGATCGCTTCGAGGATCGCCAGGCCCGCCGGAAAGATCGCCCGGCGATCCGGCTTGATACCTTCGAAATCGATTTTTTCGACGTCGCCCAGCTTGATCAGTTTGCGCTTGAGCCAAGCCAGGCCCTCGGCGTTGACCTCACCGGTGCCGTGGCCGCCAGCCTTCAGCGCCAGGCCGATGGCGCGGATGGTGCCCGAGGAGCCGATGGCTTCATCCCAGGTCAGGCGATGCAGGGCATGCTCGATGCTCATGATCTCCAGCCGTGCTGCCGTGTACGCCTGGGCGTAACGGGCCGGGGTGATCTTGCCGTCCTTGAAATAGCGCTGGGTGTAGCTGACGCAACCCATCTGCAGGCTTTCGCGCAGCAGCGGTTCGAAGCGCTGGCCAATGATGAACTCGGTACTGCCGCCACCGATGTCGGCCACCAGGCGCTTGCCCGGGGTGTCGGCGAGGGTGTGGGACACGCCGAGATAGATCAGGCGCGCTTCTTCACGACCGGAAATGACTTCCACCGGGTGGCCGAGAATTTCTTCGGCGCGACGGATGAATTCGGCACGGTTGCGGGCTTCACGCAAGGCGTTGGTGCCCACGATTCGCACGGCGCCGGTGGGCATACCGCTGATCAGTTGGGCGAAACGCTTGAGACAATCGAGCCCGCGTTGCATCGATTCTTCATTGAGGTGGCGCTCTTCGTCGATGCCGGCGGCCAGCTGAACCTTCTCCCCGAGACGCTCGAGAATACGGATCTCGCCGTTCTGGGCCTTGGCCACGACCATGTGAAAACTGTTGGAGCCCAGGTCGATTGCGGCGATCAGGGACAGATTCTTGGCTTTGGATTGCGGCATGGTCAGGGGTCTCGGTCGATAACCTCGACATCGTGCCACGATCAAAGGCTGGCGCCAACGCGCAGTGTTCAAAGCCTTGATCCAGTGCATGAAAACCGGTGACCGCTTCGCGGTCAATCGCGAGCAAGCTCGCTCCCACAGGGTTCCAGGGTGTCTCTAATCCCGCGACCGACGCAGGCCCTCTGTGGGAGCGAGCTTGCTCGCGATGACGGTCTCGCTGGTGCTGAAGCTCTGTCAGCCCACAGCCTCAACCGTCCCGATGAAATTCGCCAGCTCCGCCGTCTGCGGATTCGCGAACAGAATCTTCGGATCCCCAACCTCATGCACCTTGCCCTGGTGCATGAACACCAACTTATCCCCAACCTCCCGGGCGAAGCGCATTTCGTGGGTGACCATGATCAGCGTCATGCCTTCCCTGGCCAGTTGCCGGACCACGCTCAACACTTCGTTGACCAGTTCCGGGTCCAGTGCCGAGGTGATTTCGTCACATAGCAAAACCTTCGGCGACATCGCCAGTGCCCGGGCAATCGCTACCCGCTGTTGCTGCCCGCCCGACAGCCGATCAGGGAAGGCATCGAACTTTTCCCCCAGTCCGACCCTTTCCAGCATCTGCCGCGCCAGTTCGGCGGCCTTGGCTTTCGGCACTTTTTGCACCACTTGCGGCGCGAGCATGACGTTTTCGCCCACAGTCAGGTGCGGGAACAGATTGAACTGTTGGAACACCATGCCGACTTTCTGCCGCAGGCTGCGCAGGTCGGCGCGGGCGGCGTCGAGGTACTCGCCGTCGACTTCGATCACACCGTCATTGATTGACTCCAGGCCGTTGAGGGTGCGCAGCAAGGTGGACTTGCCCGAGCCACTACGGCCGATGATCGCCACCACCTGGCCTTCCTCGATGCTCAGGTCGATGCCTTTGAGCACATGGTGATCGCCATAGTATTTATGCAGGGCGGAAATTCTAAGCAGAGGCATGCAGTCTCCTTTCCAGGTATCGCGCACTGAGCGACAAGGGGTAGCAGAGCAGGAAGTAGCCGAGGGCGACGAGGCCGTAGACCATGAACGGTTCGAAGGTGGCGTTGGCGAGCATGCCGCCGGTCTTGGTCAGCTCGGTGAAGCCGATGATCGAGGTGACGGCGGTGCCTTTGACCACTTGCACCGAAAACCCCACTGTCGGCGCCACGGCGATGCGCAGGGCCTGGGGCAGGATCACATGGCGCAATTGTTCCAGCGGGTTCAGCGCCAGGCTCGATGAGGCTTCCCACTGACCGTTGGGAATCGAATCGACGCAACCGCGCCAGATCTCCGCCAGATAAGCACTGGTGAACAACGTCAGTGCAATCGCCGCGGCCATCCACGGCGAAATCTCGATCCCGGCCAACGCCACGCCGAAAAACACCAGGAACAGCTGCATCAATAGCGGTGTGCCCTGAAACAGTTCGATGTAAGTGCGGGCGAAACTGCGCGGCAGGGATTTTTTCGAGATGCGCATGACCATGATCAGCAAGCCAATCAGTCCGCCGCCAATGAACGCCACCAGCGACAGCGCCAGCGTCCATTGCAGGCCCGTGAGCAGGTTGCGCACGATGTCCCAGAAAGTGAAGTCGCTCATCGGCTGCTCCTTGCGATGAAGCGGTGGCCAAGCCAGTTCAGCAACTGACGGATCAGCAGCGCCATGCACAGGTACAGCAGTGTGGTCAGGGCGTAGGTTTCAAAGGCGCGGAAGTTGCGCGACTGAATGAAGTTGGCGGCGAAGCTCAGCTCCTCCGTCGCGATTTGCGAACACACCGCCGAGCCGAGCATCACGATGATGATCTGGCTGCTCAGGGCTGGCCAGACTTTGCCCAGTGCTGGCAGCAGCACCACATGGCGGAACGCTTCGAGGCGCGTCATCGCCAGTGCCGCTGCGGCTTCCAGCTGACCCCGAGGGATCGCCTGGATGCCGGCGCGGATGATCTCGGTGGAATAGGCGCCCAGGTTGATGACCATCGCCAGCACCGCCGCCTGCCATTCGGAAATCTGCACGCCCAGGGACGGCAAGCCGAAGAAGATGAAAAACAACTGCACCAGAAATGGCGTGTTGCGGATCAACTCGACGTAGACCGCGAAAATCCCCGCGAAAGGCCGGATGTTCCACGCCCGCACCAGCGCCCCGACGATGCCCAGCCCCACGCCGAGCACAGCGCCGATGGCGGTCAGCTCAAGGGTGAACAACGCACCGCGCAGCAACAGATCGGTGTTGTTCACCACCGGCAGGAAATCGAACTGATAAGCCATAAAACGTCTCCAGCGCGCCGAATCAGAGATCGGCCGGCAGCGGTTCTTTCAGCCAGGTCAGGGCGTTCTTTTCCAGCGCGCCGTCGCTCTTGGCGGTCACCAGAATCTGGTTGACCTTGTCCAGCAGCGCCGACTCGTTCTTGTTCACGCCGACGTAGACCGGTGAGTCCTTGAGCTTCACTTTCAGCGCCGGCACGCGTTTCGGGCTCTTCTCGCTGATGGCGACCATCACCACGTTGCCGCTGGCGATCAGGTCGACTTGCCCGGCCAGGTACGCGGCAATGGTCGAGTTGTTGTCTTCGAAACGCTTGATGGTCACGCCTTCGGGGGCGACCTTGGTCAGCTCGATATCTTCGATGGCACCACGGGTGACGCTGATGGTCTTGCCCTTGAGATCGTCCAGGCCCTTGATGTCGGCGTCTGGCGGACCGAACACGGCAAGGTAGAACGGCGCGTAGGCGCGGGAGAAGTCGATGACTTTTTCGCGCTCCGGGTTCTTGCCGAGGCTGGAGATCACCAGGTCGACCTTGCCGGTGGTGAGGAACGGGATGCGGTTGGTGCTGTTGACCGGCGTCAGTTCGAGTTTGACCTTGAGCTGGTCGGCCAGCAGTTTCGCGGTGTCGATATCGAGGCCGCGGGGTTTCATGTCCGGGCCGACCGAGCCGAATGGCGGGAAGTCCTGGGGCACGGCCACCTTGAGGACGCCGCGCTTGACCACATCCTCCAGACCATCGGCGTGGGCGGGTGCCTGGCTCAGCATCAGGCTGGCGAACAAGGCTGCGAGGAGGGCGCTGTAACGCTGGGTCATGGCAAATCTCCGGATCGGCAAGAAGTGATTTCTGCGGATCGACAGAGCATGGGCCATGCCAACATGGGGTTTTGAGGGCGCCAGGGCACGGTTTTACTGGCGTCGCACGGTCTTACTGGTCTGAACAGTCAGGTTGCTTTTCGCACCCCGATGGCGCAGCCGTGAAAATCTCCGAACCCCCATGGGGCACGACTTGCCGGACGTCGCGAATAGCTTTACAACTGAGCGCACATTGGCTGGTTCGTCTGGAAAACCATGAACTCGATCTCCCGCGCCGTACCTGAAGTGGCGCTGCAAGCCATCCGCAAACTGATTACCGAACAGGGCTTCGGGCCGGGGGATGCCTTGCCCTCGCAACGGGACCTGGCGGTGCAATTGGGGGTCAGTCGGGCGTCGTTGCGCGAGGCGTTGTCATCGCTGAGTGCGCTGGGGGTCATCAGTATCCAGCCGGGCAAAGGCGTATTCGTGCAATCGCCCGTGGAGCTACCGCGGGGCGATGCGGCGCCGGGCTGGCCGTTCGCGGCGCAGGCTTCGCCGTTGGACATCTTTCAGTTGCGCTATGCGCTGGAAGGTTTTGCTGCGGGGTTGGCGGCCGTAACCTTGAGCACCGACGAACTCGATGCGCTGGAAGACAATGTCGCCGCCATGCGCAATGAGCTGAAGTCCGGCGACTTCGAAGCCGCGGCCCGCCTGGATTTCGAATTCCACCGCCGCATCCTGCTGGCCAGCGGCAATCAGGCGATGCTGAGCATCCTGACCGCCAGCGCCGACATCTTCCTGGAAAGCCAGAAGCTACCGTTCATCCGGGTCGAGCGGGCCATGGAAACCTGGCAGGAACACCGCAAAATCCTTCGTGCGCTGGCTCGCCGAGCGTCTGGCGCCGCGCAAAAGGCCATGCAAGAGCACGTACGTAACGCCGCGTTGCGCACCGGAATCGCGTTCATCGCTCCCGCCACTTCATGACCTGAGCTATACCCAAACTCATGGATCACCATAGCGAGACTCAATCATCTGCACCTTCCTGAACGAGGGAAGGACCGCTATGATGGGCCACGTTTTTTTGCTTACAACCTGGAGAATTCCATGAGCAGCGATCTTATCAAACACGTTAGCGACGCTAGCTTCGAGGCCGACGTACTCAAGGCCGAAGGCGCTGTACTGGTCGACTACTGGGCTGAATGGTGCGGCCCTTGCAAAATGATCGCTCCGGTTCTGGACGAGATTGCCGAGACTTACAAAGGCAAGCTGACCGTTGCCAAGCTGAACATCGACGAAAACCAGGAAACCCCGGCCAAGCACGGCGTGCGCGGTATCCCGACCCTGATGCTGTTCAAGAACGGCAACGTTGAAGCGACCAAGGTCGGCGCACTGTCGAAGTCGCAACTGGCTGCCTTCCTCGACGCCAACATCTAAGCGTCGTTGCAAAGTGTCCTGAAAAAGCCCCGCAAATAGCGGGGCTTTTTGCGTATTCAGGGCTAGACGCTCCTAAACTCAGGTGGTACATTCGGCCCCGCACTGGTTTCTCCATTGCCCCCTGCTAGCCGTCGCCGACGCACTCCTTTTCGAATAAGTACGCGATCCTGTCGCCTTCTCTGCGGCGCGGCCTCATTAAGCCAAAAGCTTAATTTCCCCCCTCCATAAATGATTACGTCATTCCTATATGAATCTGACTGAACTCAAGCAAAAGCCGATTACCGAACTGCTCGAATTGGCCGAACAGATGGGCATAGAAAATATGGCCCGTTCGCGCAAGCAGGACGTGATTTTCTCCCTGCTCAAGAAGCACGCGAAAAGCGGTGAGGAAATCTCCGGTGATGGCGTGCTGGAGATTCTCCAGGACGGCTTCGGCTTCCTGCGCTCCGCTGACGCTTCCTATCTCGCAGGTCCAGACGATATCTACGTCTCGCCGAGCCAGATCCGTCGTTTCAACTTGCGCACCGGTGACACCATCGTTGGCAAGATCCGCCCTCCAAAGGAAGGCGAGCGTTATTTCGCGCTGCTCAAGGTCGACACGATCAACTTCGACCGTCCGGAAAACGCGAAGAACAAGATTCTCTTCGAGAACCTGACCCCGCTGTTCCCGACCGTGCGCATGAAGATGGAAGCCGGTAACGGTTCCACCGAAGACTTGACCGGTCGTGTCATCGACCTGTGCGCCCCGATCGGTAAAGGCCAGCGCGGTCTGATCGTTGCACCGCCGAAAGCCGGCAAGACGATCATGCTGCAGAACATTGCCGCGAACATCGCGCGTAACAACCCTGAAGTTCACCTGATCGTGCTGCTGATCGACGAACGTCCGGAAGAAGTAACCGAAATGCAGCGCACCGTGCGCGGTGAAGTGGTTGCCTCGACGTTCGACGAGCCGCCAACCCGTCACGTGCAGGTTGCCGAAATGGTGATCGAGAAGGCCAAGCGCCTGGTCGAGCACAAGAAAGACGTGGTGATCCTGCTCGACTCCATCACTCGTCTGGCGCGCGCCTACAACACCGTGATCCCGAGCTCCGGCAAGGTACTGACCGGTGGTGTCGATGCCCACGCCCTGGAGAAACCGAAGCGTTTCTTCGGTGCCGCGCGGAACATCGAAGAAGGCGGCTCGCTGACCATCATCGCCACCGCGCTGGTTGAAACCGGTTCGAAGATGGACGAAGTGATCTACGAGGAATTCAAAGGCACCGGCAACATGGAGCTGCCTCTGGATCGCCGCATCGCTGAAAAACGCGTGTTCCCGGCCATCAACATCAACCGTTCCGGCACCCGCCGCGAAGAGTTGCTGACCGCCGACGACGAGCTGCAGCGCATGTGGATTCTGCGCAAACTGCTGCACCCGATGGATGAAATTGCTGCCATCGAGTTCCTGGTCGACAAGCTGAAAACGACCAAGACCAACGACGAATTCTTCCTGTCGATGAAGCGCAAGTAACATCGCCCGTTGAGTTCAAGAGAATGGC
Organism: Pseudomonas sp. 2725; assembly: GCF_050434585.1. Taxonomy (NCBI): domain Bacteria; kingdom Pseudomonadati; phylum Pseudomonadota; class Gammaproteobacteria; order Pseudomonadales; family Pseudomonadaceae; genus Pseudomonas; species Pseudomonas sp. 2725. The sequence continues at coordinate 337,231 of NZ_JBNDIV010000006.1, forward strand.
GCCCCGGTGGGGCGCCTTTTTTTTGCCTGGGCCATGGGAGGTTTTTGATTGGCCAAGGTCAGTTGGTTAGCACTTCAACCAGCCGCGTTTGCAGTCATCTCCGGGGGCGATGCTCAAGCGCGCTGAAAATAACGATCTGACTGGTTTAATGCTTATGAGCTCACTGGCTTATCGAAGGGATATCGACGGCTTGCGCGCAGTGGCGGTGATCGCCGTCGTGCTGTTTCACTTTGGCGTTCCTGGGTTTACCGGCGGCTTTGTCGGCGTGGACGTGTTTTTCGTGATTTCCGGTTACCTGATCACGTCGATCATCTGGAGTCAGCGCCAGGCCGGGCAATTCAGCTTCGTCGATTTCTGGGCCCGGCGTGCGCGGCGGATTTTGCCGGCGTTGTTCGCGATGATCATTGCGGTGCTGGCGGTCGGCTGGTTTTTGCTGGCACCGAAGGATTACGAAGAGCTGGGGCGATCGGTGCGTTACCAGGTGATGTTCGTCTCCAACATCCTGTTCATGCGCCAGGACGGCTATTTCGATGTCGCCTCCGATCTCAAGCCCCTGCTGCACACCTGGTCGCTGGCGGTAGAGGAGCAGTTTTACATCGTCTTCCCGTTGCTGCTGACACTGCTGTCGAGCCGTCTCAAGCATTGGCGACTGGCGCTGTTCAGCGTATTGCTGCTGTCCTTTGGTTTGAGCGTGTGGGCTGTCGCCCATCATCCGGAAAAAGCTTTCTTCCTGTTGCCTATGCGTGCGTGGGAGCTATTGGCCGGTGCGATGCTGGCGGTAGCGCCCAAGTCTGCATGGCGTCTCAAGCCGATGGCGGCGCAGTGGCTGAGCCTGCTCGGTATGTTGCTGATCCTCTTGGCGGTGTTCGGTTATGACAAGGCCACGCCATTCCCGGGTGTCGCGGCGTTGCTGCCGGTGCCGGGTGTGGTGCTGCTGATTCTGGCCAACGGTCATCGTGAAACCTGGGTTGGTCAATTTTTGAGCAGTCGGATAATGGTCGGCCTCGGTCTGATTTCATATTCCTGGTACCTGTGGCACTGGCCGGTGTTCGTATTCTCCAGCTATGCCAGCGTCGGTGAAACGAGTGTTTTCGACAGTGTCGGGTTGATTTTACTGACGCTGTTGCTGGGTTATCTGTCCTGGAAATTCGTCGAAACCCCGTTTCGTGAGCGTCGCCTGCTCGCCGGGCGCCGGCAGATTCTGCTCGCTGGTGCCTGCGGCGTCCTGGTGCTCGGCCTGGCCGGACAAGCCTTGCGATGGACCGACGGCTTGCCATGGCGTCTGTCTGACCAGGCCCTGCAATACGCCAAGGGTCGCGAATGGCGGCCAGAGCTGATGGCCTGCCTGGCCGATGACAAGACGCCGGATGACAAGTTGTTCTGCCGTTATGGCGCGCAAAACCGCCTGCCCCCAGCGCTTGTCTGGGGCGATAGCCATGCCACGGCGTTGATTCCGGTTTTCGACGAGGGTGCCAAGGCCCATGGCGTCAATGTGATGCTCGCCAGTTCTGCCGGCTGTTTGCCTGTCGCAGGCCTGGAGCACGATGCGCGTTGTGCGCGGTTCAATCGACGTGTTGAACAAGCCCTGAAGCCGCAAGCTGTCAGCGATGTGGTGCTGGTTGCGCACTGGAGCCTATACCTCTACGGCGATGCCAAAGGTGATCTGGGCCACGTTCTGAAAAACCCTGACGGGCATTACGATCGCGCAATTGCCGAACAACGTCTGGCCGATGGCTTGCGTACCCGGGTCGCGCAATTGCGTGCCGGCGGGCATCGGGTCTGGCTGGTAAAAGAGGCGCCGTTGCAGGCCTTCAGCCCACCGTATCGCCTCACCCGTCTGGCAATGCTGGCCCGTCCGGTCGACGATGTCGGGCTGGCGCTCGCAGAGCATCACAAGCGCCAGGCATTCATCAGTCAATTGTTCGCACAATTGGCGCAGGACCCGGCGGTACAGGTGGTGGATCCGGCGCCAAGACTGTGTGATGCCAGCGGCCTGTGCCGCGCCGAACGCGGCGGCTACTCGTTGTACACCGATGACAATCACCTCTCGGAAGTCGGTGCGCGGTTCGTGGCGCCGATCCTCGAACCGCTGTTTGTCAGTCTGCAAGCCAGGGCAAACCCGGGGAAACCGCAGGTGAATGCATCCAGATAAGCAGCGATAAGCTGCCAGCGGCCGGCAGAGCAGGTAGGATGTACGCCTATTTTTCGGGTGCCATCATCAATGAAATTCAAGGATCTTCGGGATTTCGTGCAGCAGCTTGAGCAGCGCGGAGAGTTGAAACGCATCCAGATCCCCGTCTCTCCAGTGCTGGAGATGACCGAGGTGTGTGATCGCACGCTGCGTGCCAAAGGCCCGGCGCTGTTGTTCGAAAAGCCGACAGGCTATGACATCCCGGTGCTCGGCAACCTGTTCGGCACCCCCGAGCGGGTCGCCATGGGCATGGGTGCCGAGTCGGTCAGCGAGCTGCGCGAGATCGGCAAGCTGCTGGCGTTCCTAAAGGAACCCGAGCCGCCCAAAGGCTTGAAGGATGCCTGGTCCAAGCTGCCGATCTTCCGCAAGATCATTTCGATGGCGCCGAAAGTCGTCAAGGACGCGGTGTGCCAGGAAGTGGTCATCGAAGGCGACGACGTCGACCTGGCCATGCTGCCGGTGCAAACCTGCTGGCCGGGCGACGTCGGTCCGCTGATCACCTGGGGTCTGACCGTCACCAAAGGCCCGAACAAGGATCGCCAGAACCTCGGTATCTACCGTCAGCAAGTGATCGGTCGCAACAAGGTCATCATGCGCTGGCTGAGCCACCGTGGCGGCGCGCTGGATTACCGCGAGTGGTGCGAAAAGCATCCGGGCCAGCCGTTCCCGGTTTCCGTGGCCCTGGGCGCTGACCCGGCGACTATCCTCGGTGCCGTGACCCCGGTGCCCGACAGCCTTTCCGAATACGCCTTCGCAGGCCTCTTGCGCGGTAACCGCACTGAGTTGGTGAAGTGTCGCGGCAACGACCTGCAAGTGCCGGCCACCGCCGAAATCATCCTCGAAGGCGTGATCCATCCGGGCGAGATGGCCGATGAAGGCCCATACGGCGACCACACCGGTTACTACAACGAAGTCGACAGCTTCCCGGTGTTCACCGTCGAGCGCATTACCCATCGGATCAAGCCGATCTACCACAGTACCTACACCGGCCGCCCGCCGGATGAGCCGGCGATCCTCGGCGTGGCATTGAACGAAGTGTTCGTGCCGATCCTGCAGAAGCAGTTCCCGGAGATCACCGATTTCTACCTGCCGCCCGAAGGTTGCTCGTACCGCATGGCCATCGTGACCATGAAAAAGTCGTATCCGGGCCACGCCAAGCGGGTAATGCTGGGTGTCTGGTCGTTTTTGCGACAGTTCATGTACACCAAGTTCGTTATCGTCACCGACGACGATATCAACGCCCGGGACTGGAACGACGTGATCTGGGCCATCACCACGCGCATGGACCCCAAGCGCGACACCGTGATGATCGACAACACGCCGATCGACTACCTCGACTTCGCCTCGCCGGTTTCCGGCCTGGGGTCGAAAATGGGCCTCGATGCCACGCATAAATGGCCGGGCGAAACTACTCGCGAATGGGGCCGGGTCATCGTCAAGGACGATGCCGTGACCCAGCGGATCGATGCCATCTGGAATCAGTTAGGAATAGATTGATGCGTGTAACCTTGCAGCCCTCCGGAGCAGTACTTGAGATATTGCCCGGCGAGCGGATTCTCGATGGCGCACGACGTCTGGGCTACGAATGCCCGCAAAGCTGCCGCAACGGCAATTGCCACGTCTGCGCGGCGCTGCTGGTGGAAGGCCGGGTCGAGCAGGCTGGCAATGTGCGTGACCATGGCGAGTTCTACACTTGCATAGCGGAGCCGCTGGAAGACTGCATCGTGCTGTGGGATGGCGTGCTCGCGCTGGGAGAACTGCCGGTGCGCAGCGTGTCGTGTCAGGTCATTGAGTGCAAGGAGGTGGGCGGCGACACCTGGCGCGTGCGTCTGCGGGCTCCGGCCGGCAAACCGCCGCGCTACCACGCTGGCCAGTACCTGATGATCGAACGGGAGAGCGGCGAAAAGTCCGCATTCTCCCTCGCCTCGGCACCGCATGCGGGGCGCGACCTGGAAATCCACGTACTGGCGCGCGAATCCAGTGCGCTGAGCCTGATCGAACAGCTCCAGCGCAACAGTATGGTGCGGGTCGAATTGCCGTTCGGCGATACCCACCTGGAGGAGTTGCCGGAAGGTTCTCTCGTGCTGATCGCCGCGGGTACCGGCATGGGCCAGATCCACAGTCTGATCGAGCATTGCCGGGCCTCGGGTTTCAAGCACCCGGTGCATCTGTATTGGGGCGTGCGTCGTCCTGAAGATTTTTATCAGATCGAGCATTGGGACGAATGGCTGAAGTTGCCCAACCTGTTCCTGCACAAGGTCGTCAGCGATCAATGCGGTTGGGAAGGGCGGTGCGGCATGTTGCATGAAGCGGTCTGTGAAGACTTCCCTGACCTCAAGCCGCTACACGTGTACGCCAGCGGCTCTCCGGCCATGGTCTACGGCACGCTGGATGCTCTGGTGGAAGCGGGAATGGATGCTCATCAAATGCGCGCCGATGTGTTTGCGTACGCGCCGCGGTCTTGATCTGCCCCGACCACCTTGTAGGAGCGAGCCTGCTCGCGATGGTCGTTAACGATTACTCGGGCAGTCAGGCTACCCGCAGCGTTCTTGATTCCAACGCGAGCAGGCTCGCTCCTACAGGTATATAACTCCACATATAGCCAATCGGCATTTATAAATTTTTATAAATATCGGTAGGTTATATGTTGTCCAGGCAATTCATTAAGAACTGTGCCATGGCATTTAAATTACCTTAAAACTTATGTGCCTTATTGTTACAGCCGTGCGTTCTATTAAGTAATTCTTCACCCGCGGGGAGCTGAACGCTATTCGCCATGAGCGCCATTGAATCTGCTTTTTTGAATCTGGCTTACCCTCCGCGGCTCGATCTGGGGCCGCAGCTTACTCACGAACAACTGCTCAGCTCGATGCAATCGACCATGGCGCGCCACAAAGGCGGGCCGGTGTGGCTGTTTGCGTATGGCTCGCTGATCTGGCGCCCTGAATGCACGGCGGTTGAGCGGGTTCGCGGCCGGGTGCATGGCTACCATCGCGGGTTGTACCTGTGGTCCCACGAACATCGCGGCACCCCGGAAATGCCCGGCCTGGTGTTTGGCCTGGATCGCGGCGGTTCTTGCAGCGGTTTCGCCTATCGCTTGCCCGAAGAGCAACTCGAAGCCTCGCTCTACGCACTTTGGCAGCGCGAGATGCCTTTCCCTTCCTACCGCCCGCACTGGCTCAACTGCCGCCTCGACGATGGCAGCCAGGTTCAGGCATTGGGTTTTGTGCTGGAACGACACCTGCCCAGCTATGCCGGCAACTTGCCGGACCATGTGCTGAGCCATGTGTTCGAAAACGCCTGCGGGCGCTACGGCACCACTCGCGATTATGTCGAGCAGACCGCGCACGCCCTGCGCAGCCACGCCATGCCAGACCGGAATCTGGAGGCGCGGCTCAAGCGCTGTAAATCAAAGGCCGATCAAGCGAGTGCTTCGCGGCCCTGACTGGCGATTTGTTTGTGCCGTAGTGTCGGGGCCAGGAAGGCCATCGCCAACAGGCAGGCACCGACCAGCAGCACGAAACCGCCGTCCCAACCGAAATGGTCCACGGTGTAGCCCATCGCTGCACTGGCCGCGACCGACCCGCCCAAGTAACCGAACAGACCGGTAAAGCCCGCCGCCGTACCGGCAGCTTTCTTCGGTGCCAGTTCCAGCGCCTGCAGGCCGATCAGCATCACCGGGCCGTAGATCAGGAAGCCAATGGAAAGCAGCGCGATCATGTCGACCATCGGATTGCCGGCCGGGTTGAGCCAGTAAACCAGCGTCGCGACCGTCACCAACGCCATGAACACCATGCCGGTCAGGCCACGGTTGCCACGGAAGATCTTGTCCGACATCCAGCCGCACAGCAGCGTGCCCGGGATACCTGCCCACTCGTAGAAGAAGTACGCCCAGGAGGTTTTATCCACAGTGAAACCCTTGGCTTCCTTGAGGTAGGTCGGTGCCCAGTCCAGCACGCCGTAGCGCAGCAGATAGACAAAGACGTTGGCCAAGGCGATGTACCAGAGCATTTTGTTGCGCAGCACGTATTTGACGAAGATTTCCTTGGCGCTGAATTCCTCTTCGTGGCTGGCGTCGTAGCCTTCCGGGTAGTCGTTCTTGTATTGCTCGATCGGTGGCAGGCCAACCGATTGCGGGGTGTCGCGCATGGTCACAAAGGCAAACACCGCTACTGCCAGCGCCACGGCTGCCGGTACGTAGAACGCGGCGTGCCAGTCATTGAACAGCCCCATGCCGATCAGGAACAACGGGCCGATCAGGCCACCGCCGACGTTGTGCGCCACGTTCCAGACGGACACCACGCCGCCACGTTCCTTCTGCGACCACCAGTGCACCATGGTCCGGCCACTCGGCGGCCAACCCATGCCCTGCGCCCAGCCGTTGATGAACAGCAAAATGAACATCATGGTCACGCTGGACGTCGCCCAGGGCGCGAAACCGAAAATGAACATCACCCCAGCCGATACCAGAAGACCGAATGGCAGGAAGAAGCGCGGGTTGGAACGGTCGGACACCAGGCCCATGAGAAACTTCGACAGACCGTAGGCAATCGCGATGGCGGACATCGCCAGACCCAGCTGGCCACGGGAGTAGCCTTCATCGATCAGGTACGGCATGGCCAGGGAGAAGTTCTTGCGCAGCAGGTAGTAACCGGCATAGCCAATGAAAATGCCGGCGAAAATCTGCCAGCGAAGGCGTCGGTAGGTGCTGTCTATTTTTTCTTCAGGCAATGGAGCCTGATGTGCGGCAGGACGAAAGAAAGCAAACATTCAAGAGCTCCAGATTTCTTGTTTTGACTGCGGATACGAATGTTACAGTTTCGTTACCGAAAATAGCACCGGTTCTCATCGACAAAACAGCGGAAATGTTGGAAGTCGCGCGTTCCTTTATGAACATGTCGCTCAGATGTAAGTGAAGGGCGGTGTAGGAAGCGTTACCTGTTTTCGTTTGGGGCATTTGATCTGCCCGGAATGGGGCAGGACTTTAGGAAAGATCCTTCGTTTAAAGCAGAAGTCATGGCGTTATGCCGAATGGCCCGGCGCTTTAACCTTTGTGCTGTTGCCAAGTCTGGCGTTGCAGACGAAGGGAGAGGGACATGCGGTGGTGGTTGGTTGGAATTTTGTTGCTGGTCTCTGCGGATATCAGGGCCGGGGAGGTATTTCTGATACCCGAGAACAACCCAAAGCCGATTTATCCGAAGGCGCTGCATCGGGCGGGTGTCACCGGCATGGTGCGTGTCAGCATGACTGTGAAGGCCGATGGATCAGTCAGTAATGCCGTGATTGCGCAAAGTGCACATCCCGAACTCGAAGAGGCGTCATTGGCCGCAGTCAACCAATGGCGATTCAAGCCGTGGACAATTACCAAGGATCAACCTGCGCAAATCCTCGTGGTCGCACCCATGGAATACAGGCTGGACAGCGAACATCCCTTCCACGTCAACAAGGAGCTGGAGCGGCTGAAATGCAGTGCTATCGCACGGGCATCGTTGAACATCGCCACTTCCTCGTGGGTGGACCTGCCGGTTTTCAGCTGGACCCGCAGTTACCTGACCCACTCGCTTTCACCGACTCAATTGCCGGAAGAGAAGCGTCTGGCTCTGATTGCCAAGCTCAATGCCAGCGTCCGTTCGATTGTGCAGCGGTGTAGCGCGCATCCGGCGAGTCGGTATGTGCGGTTTTTGCCGGAGGAGATTCGGGTGTTGCTTTGACGGCAATAAAAGCGCGGCTACATGGCCGCGCTTTTTAGCAGAGGGATTCAGCGAACCTGCACCACCACTTTCCCCACCGCTTTACGCTGGCCAAGGTCATTGATCGCCTGCGCCGCATTGCTCAGCGGATACACCTGGGACACCAGAGGCTTGAGCTTGCCTTCGGCAAACCAGCCAAACAACTGCTGGAAGTTCGCCGCGTTGTCCTGCGGCTGGCGTTGGGCGAACGAGCCCCAGAACACGCCGAGCACTGCCGCACCTTTAAGCAAGGCCAGGTTGACCGGCAATTCGGGAATGCGACCGCTGGCGAAGCCGACCACCAGCAAGCGGCCGTTCCAGGCGATGGCGCGGATGGCCTGGTCGAACAGGTCGCCGCCGACCGGGTCGTAGATCACGTCGGCACCCTGGCCGTCGGTCAGACGCTTGATTTCGTCCTTCAGGCTGGTTTCGCTGTAGTTGATCAGTTCGTCGGCGCCGGCGGCCTTGGCCACGGCGAGTTTCTCTGCGCTGCTGGCCGCCGCGATCACCCGGGCGCCCATGGCTTTGCCGATTTCCACCGCCGCGAGGCCGACGCCGCCGGAAGCACCCAGTACCAGCAGGGTTTCGCCCGGTTGCAGGTTGCCGCGCTGCTTGAGGGCATGCATCGAGGTGCCGTAGGTCATGCTGAAGGCGGCGGCGGTGTTGAAGTCCATCGATGGCGGGATCGGCAGTGCGTTGTAGCCCGGCACGGCGACCTGCTCGGCAAAGCTGCCCCAGCCGGTCAGGGCCATGACCCGGTCACCGACTTTCAAGTGGCTGACTTTTTCACCCACTGCGCTGACCACGCCAGCCGCTTCACCACCCGGCGAAAACGGGAAGGGCGGCTTGAACTGGTATTTGCCCTCGATGATCAACGTATCGGGGAAGTTCACCCCGGCGGCGTGCACGTCCAGCAGGATTTCATTCTTCTTCGCGACAGGACTGGCGACGTCTTCCAGCACCAGCGATTCGGCAGGGCCGAAGGCTTTGCACAGCACGGCTTTCATCAGGGCTATTCCTTTGGGAGTGATGGCCGATAAGTGTAGGTGTGTGGGTCGATGGGTCAACGAGCATGCCCGGCCCTGATAGTCAGCCATAAGCTTGTGCTTGCGCGGCGGGTCGTTATGCTAGGCCGCAAACCGGATAAGGAGCGAATTTTGAAAGCGTGGATCATGTTGATGCTGGCCCTGTCTCTGCCTGTGGCAGCGGTGGCCGAAGAAGCCAAAGAAGATGCAGCTCCGAAGGTCAGTTACATCACCCTGAGCCCGCCGTTCGTGGGTAACTACGGGCTGGACGGGACGCCGAAACTCAAGGTCTACAAGGCCGATGTGGCGTTGCGGGTGACCGGTGACGAGGCCGCCAAGGCGGTGAAGGCCAATGAGCCCTTGATCCGCAATCAATTGGTCGCACTGTTCGCCCAGCAGACCACCGAGACGATGAACAACGTCGAGGCCAAGGAAAAGCTGCGTCAGGAGGCCCTGAAACAGACCCAACAGGTGATGAACGACGAAACCGGTAAGCCGGTGGTTGAGGATTTGTTGTTCAACAACCTGATCATTCAGTAAGACTTCTATTGCTTGAGCTGGCGTCATCGCGAGCAAGCTCCCACAGTGGATTGGTGTTGAAGCACAATCACATGTCCACCACAGCCCCCTGTGGGAGCGAGCTTGCTCGCGATGAGGCCAGTCCAGGCGACAAATGACTCAAGACTTTAAGGCAATCACCGCTGCCCATTGCTCCGCCGTCACCGGCATCACCGATAACCGCGAGCCTTTCTGCACCAACGGCAACTCGGCCAGCGCCGTCTGTTGTTTCAGATAATCCAGTTTCAGCACTCGGGCAAACGTCTCGACATGCGCGACATCGATCGCACTCCAGGCGTTTTTCTCCGGAGTGGCCTTCGGGTCAAAATAATGGCTCTCTGGCTCCAGCGCCGTCGGGTCCGGATACGCGGCTTCGACAATCTTGCCGATTCCGGCAATCCCCGGCTCGGGGCAGCTGGAATGATAGAAAAAGAACTCATCCCCCACCGCCATGGCCCGCAGGAAATTGCGTGCCTGATAGTTGCGAACCCCGTCCCAGCGCGCTTTGCCGAGCTTTTCCAGCCCTTTGATCGAGAGTTCGTCGGGCTCGGATTTCATCAGCCAATAGGCCATGTCTTTTGCTCCTTGCGTGGTGATTGAGCAGCTTGTTGGCGATTTTATGACAAACCGACAGTCGGTTGACGTCAGCATTTGCGCAGCGGTTCACGTTGTCGCAAAATGCCGGCCTTTAAAGCTTGACGCTGCTGCACGGCCTACAAACGGAAACCGCTGCTGTCATCGTGTTGATGTGCCTTTGGGGGGCAATCGATGAAACGCAAACCGGATTTACTATGGATTTTGGTCATTTTGTTTGGCCTTGGCGTCGTGACCACTGGCTATGCCCAAAGCCTATGGGCCAACAAGACCGATGCGCCGGTCGAACTGGCCCAATTGCAGCAACAGTCGACAGCCTTCAAGCGCTGATCCTGTTGCCTCGGCGCCACTGATCGAAGTGGCGCCTAGCCTGCGTAATACCAGGCCTTGTCCGTCACCGTTCCTTGCAGCGGCACATCCCAGCTCGCCTGAGCCAATCGCGCCACTTTCTGACATTCATGGGCCAGCCCCAACAGCGTCGGCTTGCGCCAGTCATTTCGTCGCGCCAGGTAGGCCAGGCTCCGGTCGTAGAAACCACCGCCCATTCCCAGGCGTCCGCCGACATCGTCAAAACCCACCAATGGCAACAGCACCAGATCCAGCGCCCAGATCTTGCGCTGCCGGGCGAGGTTGGCCCGTGGTTCGAGAATACGAAAGCGGTTGGGTTTGAGTTTTTCCCCGGGACGGATGCGCTGGAACACCATTTTGGTTCGCGGCCAGGCGCTCAGCACCGGTAGATAGGTGGCTTTGCCCCGGCGTTGCGCGGCGCGCAGCAACAGACGCGGATCGATTTCACCGTCGGTGGGCAGGTAGAGGGAGATGTGCCGGGCGCGGCGGAACAGCGGTTGCTGGGCCAATTGCTTGTACAGCCCGCGAGCGGCCTGGCGTTGCTGACTGGGTGTCAGTGCGCGGCGGGCCTTGCGCAGCATGCGTCGAAGTTGCGGGCGGGGGAGCAGCGCAGGTTCGGTCATGTATTCGGGCTTCAACAATGCGGATACGTGAAGCGTACCCGTAAAAACGCCAATGCCGGTATCAAAACCGGCATTGGACTGAAATCAGGCTCCCCGAATGTGCCGCTGTCGACTTAGCCCTTGAACCCGAAAGTTCAAGGTGGAAGATGCAGTAGGCTTTAAGGCTTTCCGTCTAGCGGACATGCACACCAGCCCAACGTGCAACCTCCAGGGTATAGCAAATCGGCTCAGGGACATCGCCAACTGGCAAGCACCCCAGGGAGTGAGGGGATTATACCGCAAGCGGCGGCGCGAATCAGCCTTTGGTGACATCCGGATCGGTGGCGAGCGCCAGATCGACGCGATCGAGCAGGTCACGCACTTGTTCGCGGGTCGAGCCGCTGGCCTGGATATCCGGCCGTTCTTCCTTGTGCAACAGGTCGTGGGTGATGTTCAGCGCGGCCATCACGGCGATACGGTCGGCGCCGATGACTTTGCCGCTGCTGCGGATCTCGCGCATCTTGCCGTCCAGATAACGGGCGGCGCTGATCAGATTACTGCGCTCTTCCTGTGGGCAGATGATCGAATACTCTTTGTCGAGGATCTGCACGGTGACGCTATTGCTTGAACTCATGAGTCTTGCTCCAGGGCCTTGAGGCGCGAAATCATCGATTCGACCTTACGCCGGGCGATTTCGTTTTTTTCAATGAGGTGCGCGCGTTCCTCGCGCCAGGTCTTTTCCTGAGCTAGTAAGAGTCCGTTTTGACTCTTAAGTTGCTCGACTCGGGTAATCAGCAGTTCGAGTCTGGCCATCAGCGCTTGCAGGTCGGTGTCTTCCATTGTCTTCACTGTCTGATGGGTGACGGACTGTAGGAGCGAGCTTGCTCGCGATGAACCCGAGAACGCCGCAGGGTGTCAGGTACCCAGCGTTATCATTGACGACCATCGCGAGCAAGCTCGCTCCTACAGGGGTAGTCGATGTAGGATACAAGGCCTTCATTCTAGACATAGCGCCGTCTGGCGCCTAGCTGCCCATGACCATTCAGAATTCCCCGTACCAAGCCTTCGCCACCCTGCTGACTTCCAGCGGTCATAACGTCTCGCCTGCCGAACTGCATGGCCTGCTGCTCGGCCGCAGCTGTGCCGGCGCCGGTTTCAATGCCGAAGAGTGGTTGATCGATGCCGCCGAACTGCTCGAAAGCGAGCCGCAGGACAACGTTCGCAACGCCTTGATCGGCTTGCAAGAGATGGTCAAGGGCGAGCTAACGGGCGATGACGTGACCGTCGTTCTGCTGTTGCCGACCGATGACGCCCCCCTCACCGACCGTGCCGTCGCACTGGGCCAGTGGTGCCAGGGTTTCCTCAGCGGCTTCGGCCTGAACTGCCGTGACAGCAGCGCCCTGAGTACCGAGGCCACCGAGGTGCTGCAGGATCTGGCGGCCATTTCCCAGGTGCAGGATGCCCTGGAAGAGTCCGACGACGGCGAAAACGACTACATGGAAGTCATGGAGTACCTGCGCGTCGCACCGCTGCTGCTGTTCTCCGAGACCAAAAAAGACGTACCGGCCGCCGCCAAACCGTCGCTGCACTAATCGTTTGCCAGGGAACGCCATCTGCCCATGATCCATATCCCGAAATCGGAATACAGCCGTCGCCGCAAGGCCCTGATGGCGCAGATGGAACCCAACAGCATCGCCATCCTGCCCGCCGCCGCGGTGGCCATTCGTAACCGCGACGTCGAGCACGTTTACCGCCAGGACAGCGACTTCCAGTACCTCAGCGGCTTTCCCGAGCCCCAGGCCGTACTGGTATTGATGCCGGGGCGCGTGCATGGCGAATACATCCTGTTCTGCCGCGAACGCAATGCCGAGCGCGAGCTGTGGGATGGCCTGCGTGCCGGGCAGGAAGGCGCGATTCGCGACTTCGGCGCCGACGACGCCTTTCCGATCACTGATATCGACGACATCCTGCCGGGCCTGATCGAAGGCCGTGACCGGGTATATTCGGCCATGGGCAGCAACCCCGAATTCGATCGCCACCTGATGGAGTGGATCAACGTGATCCGCTCCAAGGCCAACCTCGGTGCCCAGCCGCCGAACGAATTCGTTGCCCTGGATCATCTGCTGCACGACATGCGCCTGTATAAATCGGCGGCAGAAGTGAAAGTGATGCGCGAGGCAGCGCGGATTTCCGCCCAGGCGCACGTGCGGGCAATGCAGGCCTGTCGCGCCGGATTGCACGAATTCAGCCTGGAAGCCGAGCTCGATTACGAATTCCGCAAGGGCGGGGCGAAGATGCCGGCCTACGGGTCGATTGTCGCGGCGGGGCGCAACAGCTGCATCCTGCATTACCAGCAGAATGACGCGCTGCTCAAGGACGGGGATCTGGTGCTGATCGATGCCGGTTGCGAGATTGACTGCTACGCCAGCGACATCACCCGGACCTTTCCGGTCAGCGGCAAATATTCAGCGGAACAGAAAGCGATCTACGAATTGGTGCTGGCCTCCCAGGAAGCCGCCTTTGCCGAAATCGCCCCGAATAAGCACTGGAATCAGGCGCACGAGGCCACGGTCCGGGTCATCACGGCCGGGCTGGTCGAGCTGGGTCTGCTGCGTGGTGACGTTGACGAACTGATCGCCAGCGAAGCCTACAAGGCGTTTTACATGCACCGCGCCGGCCATTGGCTGGGCATGGATGTGCATGACGTCGGCGAATACAAGGTCGGCGGCGAGTGGCGCGTGCTGGAAGTCGGCATGGCGCTGACCGTGGAACCGGGGATCTATATCGCCCCGGACAACCAGAATGTTGCGAAGAAATGGCGCGGCATCGGCGTGCGCATCGAGGACGACGTAGTGGTCACCAAAACCGGCTGTGAAATATTGACGAGCGGCGTGCCGAAAACCGTCGCCGAGATAGAGGCCCTGATGGCCGCCGCGCGGACACAGGCAGCATGAGCCGAGTCAATCTGGCAATCATCGGTGGCGGGCTGGTCGGTGCAAGCCTGGCACTGGCGCTTCAGGCCGGGGCCAAGGCCCGAGGCTGGAAGATCGTGTTGATCGAACCGTTCGCTCCTGGCGACACCTGGCAACCGAGTTACGATGCCCGTTCCTCGGCGTTGTCCTTCGGCTCGCGGCAAATCTATCAACGGTTGGGTGTCTGGCAGGAAGTCTCGCGCCGCGCCGAGCCGATCAAGCAGATTCATGTTTCCGACCGCGGTCGATTCTCGACGGCGCGGTTGTCGGCGATGGAAGAGGGTGTTCCAGCGCTGGGTTATGTCGTTGAAAACGCCTGGCTCGGCCAATGCCTGTGGCAAGGCCTGGACAAGGACGTGATCAGATGGCACTGCCCGGCGGAAGTCACCCGCATGGAGCCGCTGACCGACGGCTACCGCCTGACCCTCAATGATGAAACCACCCTGGAATGCGACCTCGCGGTGCTCGCCGATGGTGGCCGCTCCGGCCTGCGCGAGCAACTTGGGATCGGCATCCGCAAGCGTCCGTACAACCAGAGCGCGCTGATCGCCAACATCACCCCGAGCGAAGCCCACAACGGCATGGCTTTCGAGCGCTTCACCGACGAAGGCCCGATGGCGTTGCTGCCGCTACCGGATAATCGCTGCGCATTGGTCTGGACCCGCCTGGGCATGGACGCGCAACGTCTGGCAGCCCTCGACGAGCGCAGCTTCCTCAGCGAGTTGCAGGGTGTGTTCGGTTATCGCCTTGGCACATTGAAGCAGGTGGGTGCGCGGCATCTGTATCCGCTGACACTGGTCGAGGCCGAAGAACAGGTGCGCCCGCATCTGGCGGTCCTCGGCAACGCGGCGCACAGCCTGCATCCGATTGCCGGCCAGGGATTCAACCTGTCCCTGCGCGATGCCCAGGCCCTGGCCAATGCCTTGCTCGCCAGTGAAAAACCATTGGGCGACTTCGCCACGTTGCAGGCCTATCGCGAACACCAGCGTCTCGATCAGGACCTCACCGTGGGTTTCTCCGATCAGGTTACGCGCCTGTTCGGCAGTACCCAGCCGCTGGTGTCCCTGGGGCGCAACATCGGCTTGCTCGGCCTCGATCTTCTGCCACCGGCCAAACGCTGGTTTGCCCGGCAGGCGATGGGGCTGGGTACGCGTCCAGATGCGTAACTGGCTGATCCGCCGATTCGGCAAGGCGCGATTGATAAAATACCTGCCTTGCAGGTTCGACATTCATGACAGCGCCGGCCACTTGGTGGCGCGGGTCGGGAAAACCCTTTACGTGCGGCTCAAGCCGCAAGAGAGACAGGCTTAAAGCATGGAAATGCGCGCAGATCTGCTGATTGTCGGGGCCGGAATGGTCGGCAGCGCCCTGGCGCTGGCGTTGCAGGACAGCGGGCTGGAAGTCCTGCTGCTGGACGGCAGCCCCATGAGCGTCAAACCGTTCAACGCTCAGGCAGCGTTTGAGCCGCGGGTGAGCGCCTTGTCGGCCGCCAGCCAGCGGATTCTCGAGCGCCTGGGCGTGTGGGACGGCATCGCCGGGCGGCGCAGCAGCCCCTACACCGACATGCAGGTCTGGGATGGCAGCGGCACCGGGCAAATCCACTTCTCGGCGCCCAGCGTGCATGCCGAGGTGCTGGGGCATATCGTCGAGAACCGCGTGGTCCAGGATGCCTTGCTCGAGCGCCTGCACGATTGCGACCTGGGGTTGCTGGCCAATGCTCGCCTGGAGCAGATGCGCCGCTCCGGCGATGACTGGCTGCTGACCCTGGCCGATGGCCGCACCCTGCGCGCGCCGCTGGTGATCGCGGCAGATGGCGCCAACTCGGCGGTGCGACGCCTGGCCGGAGTGGCGACCCGCGAATGGGATTATATGCACCATGCCATCGTCACCAGCGTGCGTTGCGCCAAACCGCATCAGATGACGGCGTGGCAGCGCTTCACCGATAACGGTCCGTTGGCGTTTCTGCCCCTTGAGCGGGACGGCCAACAGGATTGGTGTTCGATCGTCTGGTCGACCACACCCGGCGAAGCCGAACGTCTGATGGCGATGGACGAGCAAGGTTTCTGCAAGGCATTGGAGCGGGCCTTTGAAGGTCGGCTCGGCGAAGTACTGAGCGCCGATCCGCGCCTGTGTGTGCCCCTGCGTCAGCGGCATGCCAAGCGGTATGTGGCTGAAGGCCTGGCATTGATCGGCGACGCGGCCCACACCATTCACCCGTTGGCCGGGCAGGGGGTGAATCTCGGATTCCTCGATGCCGCCGTGCTGGCCGAAGTGTTGCTGCAAGCGGCAACACGTGGCGAACGCCTGGCGGATGTGAAAGTCCTCAGCCGTTACGAGCGTCGACGCATGCCCCACAACCTGGCGCTGATGGCGGCGATGGAAGGCTTCGAGCGGTTGTTCCAGGCCGATCCGTTGCCGGTGCGCTGGTTGCGTAATACCGGGTTGAAAATGGTGGAGAAAATGCCGGAAGCCAAGGCGTTGTTCGTGCGTGAAGCGCTGGGGTTGATCGGGGATTTGCCGGCACTTGCCAAGGCCTGAAGTGAGCATGGCCTTGTGGCGAGGGGGCTTGCCCCCGTTCGAGCGCGAAGCGGTCGTAGACCGGATGGCAGGATTTTTCTGGAAAAATGCCAGGACTGCTTTGCAGTCCAACGGGGGCGAGCCCCCTCGCCACATTTGTCAGTTAATCTGCTTGTGCAACATCTGGTAACTCCTCCGCAAGCGGGTTCGATTGAGAAGCTAAATGTGAGTCCTTATCATTTGTCCTCATTTTTCAATCGAGAGACCGCTCCCATGTTGGCACCGAAGCGTCTACTGACTGCACTGGCCTTGACCCTGATCGGCAGCACCGCCGCCCAGGCCGCTGACGAAGTGGTGGTCTACTCCTCGCGAATCGACGAGCTGATCAAGCCAGTATTCGATGCCTACACCGCCAAGACCGGCGTGAAGGTGAAGTTCATCACCGACAAGGAAGCGCCGCTGATGCAGCGGCTCAAGGCCGAGGGCGCGAATACGCCGGCCGACCTGCTGCTCACCGTCGATGCCGGCAACCTCTGGCAAGCCGAGCAGATGGGCATCCTCCAGCCGTTCACCTCGAAAACCATCGACACCAATATTCCGCTGCAATACCGGGCAGCCTCCCACGCCTGGACCGGCCTGAGCCTGCGGGCGCGGACCATTGCCTACTCCACAGATCGGGTGAAGCCGGGTGAACTGACCACCTACGAAGCGCTGGCCGACAAACAATGGGAAGGCCGCCTGTGCCTGCGCACGGCGAAGAAGGTCTACAACCAGTCCCTGACCGCGACCATGATCGAAGTGCACGGCGCCGGGAAGACCGAGGAAATCCTCAAGGGCTGGGTCAGGAACCTGTCCACTGACGTGTTCTCCGACGACACCGCCGTGCTGGAAGCGATCAACGCCGGTCAGTGCGACGTCGGTATCGTCAACACCTACTACTACGGTCGCCTGCACAAGCAGAAGCCAGACCTGCCGGTGAAACTGTTCTGGCCGAACCAGGCTGACCGTGGCGTACACATCAACCTGTCGGGTATCGGCCTGACACAACACGCGCCACACCCGGAAGCGGCCAAGGCTCTGGTGGAGTGGATGACCACCCCTGAAGCGCAGAAAATCTTTGCCGACGTGAACCAGGAGTTCCCGGCGAATCCGGCCGTGCAGCCATCGGCTGAAGTCGCCGCATGGGGCAAGTTCATTGCTGATACCTTGCCTGTGGAAATCGCCGGCAAGCGCCAGGCTGAGGCGATTCGCATGATGGACAAGGCTGGCTGGAACTGAGCCAGCTGTTATGCTGCGCCCCGCCTAGGCGGGGCGTTTGTTTTTGCGTTACGCACCCCTGACGCTGTAGGAGCGAGCTTGCTCGCGATGAACGTCAGGGCACCGC
This sequence comes from Pseudomonas sp. 2725, assembly GCF_050434585.1. Classification (NCBI taxonomy): domain Bacteria; kingdom Pseudomonadati; phylum Pseudomonadota; class Gammaproteobacteria; order Pseudomonadales; family Pseudomonadaceae; genus Pseudomonas; species Pseudomonas sp. 2725. Next base: position 355,151 of record NZ_JBNDIV010000006.1, read on the forward strand.
GGACCGTCAGGCTTCCCGCGTTATCGTTGACGTTTTTCGCGAGCGAGCTCGCTCCTGCCAGTGTCGATCTCGTCCATTAGATAGTAGAGAACCAAGCCTGTGGCCCATCCCGCCCAACGCCGCTGGTATCCAGTCGTCTTCGCCATTGCTGCGCTGGTCCTGTTGCCCCTGAGCGTGTTGCTGCTGTCCTGGCAAACCATCGATCAACAGATCTGGTCTCATCTCTGGGACACGCAGATGCCGCGTTTGCTGGGCAATACCCTGACCCTGGTGCTAGGCGTCGGTGTCGGCGTGACAGTCCTGGGTGTCAGCCTGGCCTGGCTTACCAGCCTTTGCGAATTCCCCGGTCGGCGCTGGCTGGACTGGGCATTGATGCTGCCCTTCGCGATCCCTGCCTATGTGCTGGCCTTCGTCTTCGTCGGCCTGCTGGATTTTGCCGGGCCCGTGCAAACCCTGCTGCGCGAGTGGTTTGGCAGTGGCCTGCGGCTGCCGCGCGTGCGCTCCACGGGTGGCGTGATCGTCGTGCTCGTGCTGGTCTTTTATCCCTATGTTTACCTGCTGGCGCGCACCGCCTTCCTCGCCCAGGGCAAAGGCCTGATGGAAGCCGCGCGGGTCCTTGGTCAATCGCCCTGGCAAGCGTTCTGGCGGGTGGCATTGCCCATGGCGCGGCCAGCCATCGGTGCGGGCGTGGCATTGGCACTGATGGAAACCCTGGCGGACTTCGGCGCAGTGTCGGTATTCAACTTCGATACCTTCACCACGGCCATCTACAAGACCTGGTACGGTTTTTTCAGCCTGTCGTCGGCCGCGCAACTGGCCAGCCTGTTACTGCTGGTGGTAATGCTCGTGCTCTACGGCGAACGGCGTGCCCGTGGGGCGAACCGGGCAAGTAACGAGCGACCACGGGTCAAGGCGCTGTATCACCTGCGAGGCGTCAAGGCGCTGGCGGCCACGACGTGGTGCTGCCTGGTGTTCGCCTGTGCTTTCGTTATCCCGATGCTGCAATTGGTGGTGTGGTTCTGGCTGCGTGGGCGCTTCGATCTCGACGAGCGCTACACCGGGTTGATCGTCCATACCTTGTACCTGGGGGGTATGGCGGCGTTGATCACCGTCAGCGTCGCCTTGTTACTGGCGTTTGCCCGACGACTGGCGCCCACCCGGGTCATTCGTTCCGGGGTCAGTCTGGCCAACCTGGGCTACGCCTTGCCCGGTTCGGTGCTGGCGGTGTCGATCATGCTCGCGTTCAGTTACCTGGACCGCGAACTGGTGATCCCGCTCTCGAGTTGGCTCGGTGGTGCGGGCAAGCCGCTGCTGTTGGGCAGCCTGTCGGCATTGTTGCTGGCCTATCTGGTGCGCTTCATTGCGGTGGCTTACGGACCGCTGGAAAGCAGCCTGGCGCGTATACGGCCATCTTTGCCCGAAGCGGCACGTAGCCTTGGCGTCAGTGGGCCACGACTGTTTTTCAAAGTGTATCTGCCACTATTGCTTCCCGGCACGTTGAGCGCAGCGCTGCTGGTGTTCGTCGATGTGCTCAAGGAAATGCCCGCAACCTTGCTGATGCGCCCGTTTGGCTGGGACACGCTGGCGGTGCGAATCTTCGAAATGACCAGCGAAGGCGAATGGGCGCGGGCGTCTTTGCCGGCATTGACACTGGTACTGGTCGGGCTGTTACCGGTCATCGGATTGATCCGACGCTCAGCACATCGAAACAGCTAGGTGTCAGTCCTACACCTTGCGGCTACAATGCGCGGCATTCGGTGCGGTCCGTCTGACAGACCAGGTAGCTGAAATCGGTTGAAGGCCCTTTATTTCAAGGCATTCAGTCCGTGCAGCACCAGCCCGCACCTTCGCCACGCCCGGAAGGAGAAACCCATGGGACAGCGTACGCCTCTGTATGACCTTCATCTCGCACTCGGCGCGAAGATGGTCGATTTTGGCGGTTGGGACATGCCTCTGCATTATGGATCGCAGGTCGAGGAACACCATCAGGTGCGCCGCGATTGCGGTGTCTTCGATGTATCCCACATGACCGTAATCGATGTCGGTGGCGCCCAGGCCAAAGCCTGGCTCCGGCATTTGCTGGCCAATGATGTCGAACGCCTGCACAGCCCCGGCCGTGCGTTGTACAGCACCATGCTCAACGAGCAGGGCGGGATTGTCGACGACATGATCGTCTACCGTCTCGATGAGGGTTATCGCCTGGTGGTCAACGCCTCCACCCGCGATCAGGACATGGCCTGGATGCAAGCGCATCTCGACGGTTTCGATGTGCAACTTCGCGAGCGTACCGAGTTGGCGATGCTGGCCATCCAGGGCCCCCACGCCCGGCAGAAAATTGCCGAACTGGTCAGTCAGTCCCGCGGCAACCTGATCCAGCTCCTCAAGCCTTTCGAAGGCCTGTCCGATGGTGACTGGTTCATCGCACGCACCGGTTATACCGGCGAAGACGGCCTGGAAATCATTCTGCCGGCCGATCAGGCGCCAGGCTTTTTCAACGATCTGGTCGGCGCCGGGATTTCTCCCATCGGCCTCGGCGCGCGGGATACCTTGCGGGTCGAAGCCGGCATGAACCTTTACGGTCAGGACATCCAGCAGGATATTTCACCCTTGGCCTCCAATATGGCCTGGAGCATTGCCTGGGAACCTGCCGCCCGGCAGTTCATCGGGCGCAAGGCGCTGGAAACCGAGCAGGCCGCCGGCGTACAGCACAAACTGGTCGGTCTGGTCCTTGAGGAGCGTGGTGTTTTGCGTGCTCATCAGGTGGTCCGCATCGCCGATGTTGGCGAAGGGGAGATCACCAGTGGTAGTTTCTCTCCTACGCTAAGCAAGTCGATTGCACTGGCGCGCGTGCCGATGGCAACAGCCGACCGCGCTGAAGTGGAAATCCGTGGCAAGTGGTACCCGGTCCGGGTGGTCAAACCGACCTTCGTACGCCACGGCAAAACCTTGATCTAATCTTTTCTGGCGGACATGACCGCCGACCATTTCCTGAGGACACAGAACATGAGCGATATCCCTGCCGACCTGCGTTTTGCCGAAAGTCACGAATGGGCACGTCTGGAAGCCGATGGCACCGTCACCGTGGGCATCAGCGATCACGCGCAGGAAGCGCTGGGTGATGTGGTGTTCGTCGAGCTGACTGAAGTCGGCAACGTGTTTGCTGCCGGTGATCAGTCGGGTGTCGTTGAATCGGTCAAAGCCGCTTCCGACATTTACTCCCCGATTGCCGGTGAAGTGATCGCGGTCAATGAAGACTTGAGCGCTTCGCCGGAACTGCTCAACAGCGACCCGTACGGCGCGTGGATCTTCAAGATCAAGCCAAGCAACGCTGCAGACCTGGAAAAACTGCTGGATGCCGCCGGCTACAAGGCCGCCATCGGCGAGTAAGCCTTCAGCGTCATCCAAAGCCCCGACTCGTCGGGGCTTTTTGTTGTCTGGCGAATTTCCCTTGTAGGAGCGAGCTTGCTCGCGATGGTCGTTAACGATAACGCTGTAACCTGAGACCCCGCGGCGCGCTCGGGGTCATCGCGAGCAAGCTCGCTCCTACAGAGTGGCTGCTATGCTGGTTTGACCGTGTTGCATCGACGCTGAGCGCCAGTCAAGAGAGAGCCCGTCATGTCCCAATTGCCGTCCCTGAGCCAGTTACGCGACCCCAATGCCTTTCTGCGCCGCCACCTCGGGCCCGATGCCGCCGAGCAACAGGCGATGCTTGACAGCCTCGGCCTGGGCAGTCGGGTCGATTTGATCGAGCAGACGGTGCCGCCGGGCATCCGCCTCAACCGACCGTTGGACCTGCCCCCGGCACTCGATGAAGAGGCCGCGCTGGCCAAGCTGCGCGGTTATGCCGAGCAGAACCAGGTCTGGACCAGCCTGATCGGCATGGGCTATCACGGCACCCTCACACCGGCGGTCATTCTGCGTAATGTGCTGGAAAATCCCGGCTGGTACACCGCATACACCCCCTATCAGCCAGAGATCGCCCAAGGGCGACTTGAAGCGCTGCTGAACTTCCAGCAACTGACCATCGACCTGACCGGCCTGGAACTGGCCAATGCCTCGCTGCTCGATGAAGCCACCGCCGCGGCGGAGGCCATGGCCCTGGCCAAGCGGGTCGCCAAGTCCAAAAGCAACCTGTTCTTTGTCGACGAAAACTGCCACCCGCAAACCATTTCCGTGGTGCAGACCCGCGCTGAAGGTTTCGGCTTCGATCTGATCGTCGACACTGTGGATAACTTGAAGCGGCACCAGGTGTTCGGCGCGTTGCTGCAATACCCTGACACCCACGGTGAAATCCACGACCTGCGACCGCTGATTGATCACCTGCACGCGCAACAGGCCCTGGCCTGTGTCGCCACGGATTTGCTGAGCCTGTTGTTGTTGACTCCGCCGGGTGAACTGGGTGCCGATGTGGTGTTCGGCTCGTCCCAGCGATTTGGCGTGCCCATGGGCTACGGCGGGCCTCATGCGGCATTTTTTGCCAGCCGCGATGAATACAAGCGCGCGATTCCCGGGAGGATCATCGGTGTTTCGAAAGATGCGCGGGGCAACACCGCCCTGCGCATGGCCCTGCAAACCCGCGAGCAACACATTCGCCGGGAGAAGGCCAACTCCAACATCTGCACGGCCCAGGTGCTGCTAGCCAATATCGCCAGTTTCTATGCGGTCTACCACGGCCCCGAAGGGCTCAAGCGAATTGCCCAGCGGGTTCATCGGCTGACCTGCATCCTTGCCGCCGGGCTTGAGCGCAACGGTATCGTCCGGGTCAACCGGCACTTCTTCGACACCCTGACGCTGGAAGTCGGCGGAACCCAGACCGCCATCATCGAAAGTGCCCGGGCCGCGCAGATCAACCTGCGCATTCTCGGGCGCGGCCAGCTGGGCTTGAGCCTCGACGAGAGCTGCGACGAAGGCACCGTGGCGAAGCTGTTCGACGTGTTCCTGGGGGCCGATCACGGGCTCAGCATCGACGACCTGGATGCCGAAGTCTTGCCTGGCGGAATTCCCCAGGGGCTGGCGCGAACCTCACCTTATCTGCGTCACCCCGTGTTCAGCGCCCATCACAGCGAAACCGAGATGCTGCGCTACCTCAAGCAGCTGGAAAACAAGGACCTGGCGCTCAATCAATCGATGATCCCGTTGGGCTCCTGCACCATGAAGCTCAACGCCACCAGCGAGATGATCCCGATTACCTGGCCGCAGTTTGCCAACCTGCACCCGTTCGTGCCCAAGGAACAGGCCGCCGGTTATGGGCTGATGATCGAGGAACTGGAGCGCTGGTTGTGCGCGATCACCGGTTTCGACGCGATTTGCATGCAACCCAACTCCGGTGCCCAGGGCGAATACGCCGGGCTGCTGGCGATCCGCAAATACCATGAGAGCCGGCAACAGGGCGGCCGCGATATCTGCCTGATTCCTTCGTCGGCTCACGGCACCAATCCCGCGTCGGCGCAAATGGCCGGGATGCGCGTGGTGATCGTCGAGTGCGACGAGGCGGGCAACGTCGACCTGGATGACCTCAAGGAAAAAGCCGCGCAGGCCGCCGAAAAACTCGCCTGCCTGATGGCGACCTACCCTTCGACCCATGGGGTGTATGAGGAAGGCATCAGCGAAATCTGTGAGGTGATCCACCAGCACGGGGGGCAGGTGTACATGGATGGCGCCAACCTCAACGCTCAGGTGGGGTTGGCGCGGCCGGCCGATATTGGTGCCGATGTCTCGCACATGAACCTGCACAAGACCTTCTGCATTCCCCATGGTGGCGGTGGGCCGGGCATGGGGCCGATTGGTGTTCGGGCACATCTGGCGCCGTTCGTGGCCAACCATCCGGTGGTGCCGATCGAAGGGCCGCACCCGCAAAATGGTGCTGTCAGCGCAGCGCCCTGGGGCAGCGCAAGCATTTTGCCGATCAGCTGGATGTACATCGCCATGATGGGCCCGCAACTGGCGGACGCCAGCGAAGTGGCGATCCTGGCCGCGAATTACCTGGCGCGGCATTTGTCCGGTGCTTTCCCGGTGCTCTATACCGGGCGCAACGAGCGGGTGGCCCACGAATGCATCCTCGACCTGCGACCGCTCAAGGCGTTGACCGGCATTACCGAGGAGGACGTGGCCAAGCGTCTGATGGATTACGGCTTCCATGCCCCGACCATGTCGTTTCCCGTGCCGGGGACGCTGATGGTCGAACCGACCGAAAGTGAATCGAAGGCGGAGCTGGACCGGTTCATCGGGGCGATGCTGAGCATCCGCGCGGAAATCAATGAGGTGCAGAACGGTAATTGGCCGGCTGAAGAAAACCCGTTGAAAGGTGCGCCGCATACGTTGGCCGATATCACCGGCGTGTGGGAACGACCGTACAGCATCGTGCAAGCGGTCACGCCGGACGCACACACCAAGGCTCACAAATACTGGCCGGTGGTGAACCGGGTAGACAATGTGTATGGGGACCGGAACCTGTTTTGTGCGTGTGTGCCGGTGGATGATTACCGCTGACTTCCCAGGTTGTACATAACCCCTGTGGGAGCGAGCTTGCTCGCGATTGCGGTGTGACAGTCAATGAAGTTTTTACTGATCCACCGCTATCGCGAGCAAGCTCGCTCCCACAGGGGGGCTCGGTGAACATGAGATTTGCGTTCGCCAGGCAAAAAAATGCCGCTCAATTGAGCGGCATTTTTTATTCGCAACGCTTATTCCGAAGCCACGGCATTCTTCGCCAGGATCGCGTTCGCCAGTTCCATGTCCGTGGCTTGCAGGCCCGGGTTTTCGGCGCGGACCTTCTGCATGGCCGCTTCCAGGTACGGACCGCGGATACCGCCGTCACTCGCGACGAAGCTGCTGGCATCGTCCTGGGCCGCGACGACCAGCTTGTTATCCTTGGATGTCAGATAGCTCGAACCGGTGGTTGCACCGGACGTAAGAACGTTACGCCAAAAAGTATCGGCCATCGCCGAACCGACAGGCAGGGACAACAGCGCGACGGTAGCGACAGCAAGTTTGAAACGCATGACAAGGTGACTCCACTGGGTTGAGTACGCGGTTGGATTGCCAACCCCCAATCGAGTTCCGTGGTCGCTTAATCCGCCGCTTCGACCAGCAGGATGGCGCCTTGCTGGCCGACCACCCGCACGCGGCTGCCAGTGGCTGTGTCCGGCCCGCGGGCCATCCACACGCCGTCAGCCACCTTGATCTTGCCGCGACCGTCGACAATCGCTTCATGCACCACGAAGGTTTTGCCGATCAGTTCCTGGCCGCGCAGATTCAGGTGCGGCTGATCACTCGGACGCATTGCCGTGCGCTGACGCCGCCACCAGTACAACGCGGTGGTGATCGACAGCAGGCCGAACAACAGAAACTGCCATTCCCAGGACAGGTCCGGCATCAGGAAGGTCAAGACGCCCACGGTTGCCGCGGCCATGCCGATCCACAGCAGATAACCGCCGGCGCCGAACACTTCGAGAATCAACAGCACCGTGCCCAGCGCCAACCAGTCCCAGAATGAAAGGTGCTGCAAAAATGCCCACATGGCGTGCCTCAGGCTTTCTTGTTATCGAAAGTGGCCTTGACGATTTCGCCAATGCCGCCCACCGCACCGATCATCGAACTGGCTTCCAGCGGCATCAGGATCACCTTGCTGTTGTTGGCCGAGGACAACTTGCCCAGCGCATCGATGTACTTCTGCGCCACGAAGTAGTTCACCGCCTGCACGTTGCCGCTGGCGATGGCTTCGGACACCACTTTGGTCGCCTGGGCTTCTGCCGCGGCTTGCCGCTCGCGGGCTTCGGCTTCCAGGAAGGCGGCCTGGCGACTGCCTTCGGCTTCGAGGATCTGCGCCTGCTTCTTGCCTTCGGCGGTCAGGATCGCTGCGGCGCGCAGGCCCTCGGCCTCGAGGATCTGCGCACGCTTGATTCGCTCGGCTTTCATCTGCCCCGACATCGCCGCCATCAGGTCGGCGGGCGGGCTGATATCCTTGATCTCGATCCGGGTGATCTTGATGCCCCAAGGCGCGGTCGCTTCGTCGACAGTGCGCAGCAGTTTTTCGTTGATCCCGTCACGCTGGCTGAGCATGGCGTCGAGCTCCATCGAGCCGAGCACGGTGCGGATGTTGGTTTGCAGCAGATTGCGGATGGCGTGTTCGAGGTTGTTGACCTCGTAGGCCGCCTGGGCGGTGTTGACCACCTGGAAGAAGCACACGGCGTCGATTTGCACCGTGGCGTTGTCGGCGGTGATGACTTCCTGTGGCGGAATATCCAGCACGCTTTCCATCACATTCATCTTGCGGCCGATGCGGTCCATGACCGGAATGATGACGTTCAGCCCCGGCTTGAGCGTGTTGGTGTAGCGACCGAAACGCTCGACGGTCCATTCAAAGCCTTGGGGCACGACCTTGAAACCCATGAACAGAATGGCGACCACCAGGCCGACAAAAAGCAAAAGCACACTACCGATCTGCATAACGATTCCTTGTTGATGTGTGGATCTGTGGAGTTGCAATGGCTGAAGTGTAGCTGTGCCGATGCCGGATCAGTACAGCCGGGCTCAGTTCTGCTCGCTCTGGGGAGTCACGCGCAGAATCTCCTCGATAGTCGTCAGCCCGGCGGCGACCTTTTGCGCTCCTGACAACCGCAGGCTGCGCATGCCCTCCTTGAATGCCTGGCGCCGCACGGCCAGCAGATCGGTGTCGGGACTGATCAACGCCTTGATGCCATCGCTCAGTTGCATGATTTCGTAGACCCCGGCGCGACCGCGATAACCGGTGTCGCGGCATTCCACGCAACCGATGGCACGCTGGGCATTGGCCGGCAACGGTGCTTGCCAGGGACGGGTCAGGGTTTGCCAGTCGTCTTCGCCCAGCGTCAGCGGCGCCTTGCAGTGCGGGCACAGGGTTCGCACCAGTCGCTGGGCCATGACGCCAAGCACTGTGGCCTTGATCAGGTAATGCGGCACGCCGAGCTCCAGAAGACGGCTGATGGCGCTGGGCGCGTCGTTGGTGTGCAGGGTCGACAGCACCAGGTGCCCGGTGAGCGCCGCCTGGATCGCCATTTCCGCGGTTTCGAGGTCGCGGATCTCGCCGATCATGATGATGTCCGGGTCTTGCCGCATCAACGCGCGCACGCCGGTGGCGAAGGTCAGGTCGATGTTGTGCTGGACCTGCATCTGGTTGAACGCCGGCTCGACCATTTCAATCGGGTCTTCGATGGTGCAGAGGTTGACCTCCGGCGTCGCCAGTTTTTTCAGGGTGGTGTAGAGGGTGGTGGTCTTGCCCGAACCCGTCGGCCCGGTAACGAGGATGATGCCGTGGGGCTGGCGGGTCATGTCTTGCCAGCGGCGCAGGTCGTCGGCGGAGAAACCAAGCTGGTCGAAGTCCTTGAGCAATACTTCCGGATCGAAGATCCGCATGACCATTTTTTCGCCGAAGGCCGTGGGCAGTGTCGACAAACGCAATTCGACTTCACCGCCGTCCGGAGTCTTGGTTTTCACCCGGCCGTCCTGGGGTTTGCGTTTCTCCGCGACGTTCATGCGTCCCAGGGTTTTCAGGCGACTGACGATGGCCATGGTGACCTGGGGCGGGAATTGATAGACGTTGTGCAGCACGCCGTCGATGCGAAAGCGCACCGTGCCTTGCTCGCGCCGGGGCTCGATATGGATGTCGCTGGCGCGTTGCTGGAACGCGTACTGGAACAGCCAATCGACGATATTGACGATGTGTGCGTCGTTGGCGTCCGGCTCCTGGTCGCTGGCGCCGAGGTTGAGCAGCTGTTCGAAATTGCCGAGGGTACTGACTTGCGGGTCGGCGCTGTTCGCCCCGGTGACCGATTTGGCCAGGCGGAAGAATTCGACGCTCAAGCGCTGGATGTCCACGGGGTTGGCCACTACACGCTTGATCGGCAATTTGAGCACGTGGGTCAGGTCAGCCTCCCAGCCGCTGACATAAGGCTGGGCGCTGGCCACGGTTACCGCCTCGCGGTCGATGGCTACCGCGAGGATCTTGTGGCGCTGGGCGAAGGCATAGGACATCAGCGGGGTCACGGCCGCGACATTGATTTTCAGTGGGTCGATGCGCAGGTAAGGCTGGCCGGCCTGACGGGACAGCCACAGGGTCAGGCTCTCGAGGTCCAGCGGTTTGCCGGGGCGGCTGAGATCGTCCAGCTGTTGGCTGGCAATGAACTCCAGCGGATGCATCTGCCCAAGGGAGGCGTTGCGGCGGCGGGCATTGAGTGCGTGTTCGGCCGAATCCTGGCTGATAAAGCCCTGGGCGACGAGTTCGCGCAGTAGATCATTGAGATCCAGCCAGCGGTCCTGAAGGGCGATTTGTACGGACATGCGGGCTCCTTTTGAACGACAGTGCGCAAAGGATAGCCGTGGCCCGGCTGACCGCTGGGCCACTACCCGACAAAGCCGTTTCGGAGTTTTTCAGCCCGCCGCTTGAACCGCTTCGGTCCATGGGGCATCAGCTTCTTGCAGCTCCACCGAGCAGACGCTGATCAGGTTGCGAAGTTTTTCCGCAATCACTTGCGCGCGGTGCCAGCTCAAACCGTCGATGACAACTTCGATGGTCAACCAGTCGTCCTGGCGCTGCGCGCTGACCTGCTCCGGCGTGAGCAATTGCAGGGCGAACAGATTGAGGGCGCGACACAGCAGGTCCGGTTCAGCCTCGGCCGTCATTTGATAGCGAACCCGGCAATGGGCGTTGCCGACGTTCCAGACATCGGCGCGGGCAGGTGGGGTGTTCGCGGCTTCGAGATACGGCATGGTCAGGCTCCAGAATCATTGGAGAAATGTTTACATCCTGTGCCGGGTATTTCTTCTCTATGATTGGCTGTATTGCAGGAATGAAGAATAAATCAATTCACTTATTACGCGGCTAAGGGTTTTTTTATGCATAGCGAACTGGACAGCTACGACCGCAAGATCCTCGCCTTGCTGCAAGAGGACGCTTCGCTTTCCAGCGCACAGATCGCCGAGCAGGTGGGGCTCTCGCAATCGCCGTGCTGGCGGCGGATTCAGCGGATGAAAGAGGAGGGCATCATTCGCGGCCAGGTGACCTTGCTCGACCGCAAGAAAATCGGCCTGAACACGCAGATCTTCGCGGAGGTGAAACTCAATGCCCACGGGCGTTCGAACTTCACCGAATTCACCGAGGCGATTCGCGGCTTTCCGGAGGTGCTGGAGTGTTACGTGCTGATGGGGGCGGTGGATTTCTTGCTGCGGATTGTCACGGCGGACATCGAAGCGTACGAGCGCTTCTTCTTCGAGAAGCTGTCGATGGTGCCGGGGATTCAGGAGGTCAATTCGATCGTGGCGTTGTCGGAGATCAAGTCGACTACCAGTTTGCCGGTGTTGCGCTGATGATGTTTGAGGGACTTTGTGGCGAGGGGGCTTGCCCCCGTTGGGTTGCGCAGCGACCCCAAAAATGGGCCTGCTGCGCAGTCCAACGGGGGCAAGCCCCCTCGCCACAAAGGTATTACAGACGCAGCAACATTTTCCAGGCGCGGTTCTGATACACCGCAATCGCCTGCTGCTTACGTGCATCCAGGACTTCGTCGGTGATCGACTCGTTGGCCAGTTGCGCCAGCTTGTTCAACTCGCCGTACAGGCGATCCATTTCCGGGATCTCCAGCACGTTGCGCGCATGGTGCAGCCAGACCTGGATGCGTTCGATGCGCGGCAGTTGCTCGGCCAGGTCTTCCGGTTGTTGCTGGTAACGTTGCAGTTGCAACGAAGTGGCTTCTTCGCCCAGCAGGCGCGGCAACCAGCTGCCCAGTTGCGCAGCGCCCTGGCGATTGCCACGGGTGTTGCGGTCGGCGGCCCAGGTGCGGGCCAGCAGCCAGCGCGAGGTGGTCAGGGAGAACAGGCCCCAACGCGGGTCTTCGAGTTCTTCGAGGAACTGCTCGGGCGCGGCTTTGCGCACGTCTTCATCGTCCAGGCCGGCCTGGACCAGCGGGCGCCAGTCTTCCAGCAAGGCATCGAGGGCGATACGCAGATCGTGGGTCGACTGACGCGGAGCGGCCTGGCCCAGGCTGCTGATCAGCGCGCGCATTTCCGCGAGGCACTCGACCCAGTCCTGCAACAGGCGCCAGTGACCGTTGAAGCGATACTGCTCGGCCAGACGCTGGCTGCTGCCCAGCAAATGCCAGCTCAGCGCGGCGAACGCGTCGTCCAGCGGCGTTTCAGCGGTGATCTGCGGTGCCGGCAGGCTCAACGAATAGCTGTGGGCGTCGTACAGGCGATAACCGCGCTCGGCCTTGCTGATATCGCATGGCATCAGGGCCAGTTTCTCGGCCAGCTCGGCGGCCAGTTCCAGCAGGGCTGCCGGTTCGCCTTCGCGCAGTTCCAGTTCCAGCTCGCAGATTTCTTCTTTCTGCTTGCCGACCACGACGTGACCCAGGTCCAGCGCGGCTTCGATAACCACTTTGGTCTTGCCGCGACCCCAGGCGATTTCCGCGCGTTCGCGGACGAAGTCGGTGGTGAAGATTGGCTTCAGGGTCTTCTTGTCCAGTTCGGCCAGTTCCTCGGGCCAACATTCGCCGTCGAGTTTCTTCAGGTCGAGCTTGGCCTTGGGCAGGTTCCAGTCGTATTCGTTACGAACGGACAGACCGGCGACGCTCTGGCCGCGGGTCTTGAGGGTCTGAATCACTTCTTCGCCATCCTTGCGCAGGCGCAGGGCGACTTTGGCCTGCGCCAGGTCACGCTCGGGCGTGTCGAAGTACTGATTCATCAACTCACGGCGTTCCCAGCCACTTTTGTTGCGTTTTTTCAGTAACGGGTGCTCGCGCAGTGCGGCGAGGGTTTCGCGGCTGACGCGGAGTTTGATTTCGGTTTCTTTCTGCATGGCCGGAAAATCCAGGATCGGGAGCGCAGCCGGGGGAATGTGTGGCTGCCAAGGTCGTGCAGTGTACAGGACTCAAGGTTAGTACGCGCCGAGACGGTTTATTCCTGTCATCGGTTGGTTCTATGATGGACTTCAATTCAGGTGCCGGGAGTCAGCGATGCCATTGCCGTCGATGAAAGAACAATTCGCTGCGTTGATCGCTGCACCGTCCGTCAGTTGCACCCAACCCAGTCTCGATCAAACCAACCGCCCGGTCATCGATCTGCTGGCGACGTGGCTCGGTGAGCTGGGTTTTACCTGCGATATCCAGCAAGTCAGCCCCGGCAAGTTCAACCTGCTGGCCAGTTTCGGCTCCGGCCCCGGCGGCCTGGTCCTGGCCGGGCACAGCGACACCGTGCCGTTCGACGGTGCGCTGTGGCAAACCGATCCGCTGAAGCTCACTGAAGTCGACGGTCGTTGGGTCGGCCTGGGCAGTTGCGACATGAAGGGCTTTTTCGCCCTGGCCATCGAGGCGGTCATACCGCTGCTCGATCAGCCGTTCAAACAGCCGTTGCTGATTCTCGCCACTTGCGATGAAGAAAGTTCGATGTCCGGTGCCCGCGCGCTGGCCGAAGCGGGGCGACCGCTGGGGCGGGCGGCGGTGATCGGCGAGCCGACAGGGCTCAAGCCGATCCGCATGCACAAGGGCATCATGATGGAGCGCATCGACATTCTCGGTCAGAGCGGTCATTCCTCCGACCCGCGCCTGGGCCACAGCGCCCTGGAAGCCATGCACGATGCCATCGGTGAACTGCGTGGCTTGCGCTTGTTATGGCAACGCGAATTCCGCAATCCACAGTTTGGCGTGCCGACGCCAACGATGAATTTCGGCTGCATCCATGGCGGCGACAACCCCAACCGCATCTGCGGCCAGTGTTCGCTGGAATTCGATTTGCGGCCGCTGCCCGGCATGGACCCCAAGGTCCTGCGCGCCGAGATCCTGCAGAAGCTCAAGCCGGTTGCCGAGCGGCATCAGGTCAAGATCGATTACGCGCCGTTGTTCCCCGAAGTGCCGCCGTTCGAGCAGGCCGAGGACGCAGAGTTGGTGCGCATTGCCGAAAAGCTCACCGGTCACAGCGCCGAAGCGGTGGCGTTCGGCACCGAAGCACCTTATCTTCAGCGTCTTGGCTGTGAAACGCTGGTGCTTGGCCCGGGTGATATCGCCTGCGCCCATCAGCCGGGGGAATACCTCGAAATGTCACGTTTGCAGCCTACGGTGCATCTATTAAGGCAACTGATCGAACACTATTGCCTGACACCCGTGTAGGAGCGAGCCTGCTCGCGATGGACGTTAACGATGACGAGGGCTGCCTGGATGAACGCGGCGTCCTCATATCCATCGCGAGCAAGCTCGCTCCTACAGGGTTTTGCAGTTAAATTGCCGATGTCCCAACCCGTATTCATGAGGAGAGCGCGCGTGTCGCCAAGCCTGTTCCGACGATAACCATCAGCCCGCTGTGCGTTTTCAGTTTCGCCCTTTTTTCGGCTGCTATTTATTACAGGCCCAGGTTCATGCCCGAATACGTCAATTGGCTTCGTCACGCTTCGCCTTACATCAACGCCCACCGCGATTGCACCTTTGTCGTCATGCTGCCCGGCGACGGCGTTGAACACCCGAATTTCGGCAATATCGTCCACGACCTGGTGCTGTTGCACAGCCTGGGCGTGCGTCTGGTGCTGGTTCACGGTTCCCGCCCGCAAATCGAAGCGCGCCTCGCGGCCCGTGGCCTGACCCCGCATTACCACCATGGGATGCGCATCACCGATGCCGCGACCCTGGAGTGCGTGATCGACGCGGTTGGCCAGTTGCGCATTGCCATTGAGGCTCGCCTGTCGATGGACATGGCTTCGTCGCCGATGCAGGGTTCGCGCCTGCGGGTGGCCAGCGGCAACCTGGTGACGGCACGGCCGATCGGCGTGCTTGAAGGCGTCGACTATCACCACACTGGCGAAGTGCGCCGGGTCGACCGCAAGGGCATCAACCGTCTGCTGGACGAGCGTTCCATCGTGCTGTTGTCGCCGCTGGGCTATTCGCCGACCGGGGAGATTTTCAACCTGGCCTGCGAAGACGTCGCCACCCGCGCTGCCATCGACCTGGGCGCGGACAAACTGCTGCTGTTCGGCGCCGACCTGGGCCTGATCGACGAACACGGGCGCCTGGTGCGTGAACTGCGTCCGCAGCAGGTGCCGGCGCATCTGCAACGGTTGGGCAGTAACTACCAGGCAGAATTGCTCGATGCAGCGGCCGAAGCTTGCCGTGGCGGCGTGGCCCGCAGCCATATCGTCAGTTATGCCGAAGACGGTGCACTGCTGACCGAGCTGTTCACCCGCGACGGTGGCGGTACGCTGGTGGCCCAGGAGCAGTTCGAAGTCGTACGCGAAGCGGCCATTGAAGACGTCGGTGGTTTGCTGGATTTGATCAGCCCGCTGGAAGAGCAGGGCATCCTGGTGCGCCGTTCCCGCGAGGTGCTGGAGCGCGAGATCGAACAGTTCAGTGTGGTCGAGCGCGAAGGCATGATCATCGCCTGTGCGGCGCTGTATCAGATTGCCGATTCGGATGCCGGTGAACTGGCGTGCCTGGCGGTGAATCCAGAGTATCGCCATGGCGGTCGCGGTGATGAATTGCTGGAGCGCATCGAGACCCGCGCCCGGGCTCAGGGTTTGAAGACATTATTCGTCCTTACTACCCGCACCGCTCACTGGTTCCGCGAGCGTGGTTTTGTGCCGAGCAGCGTTGATCGTCTGCCGTCGGCGCGGGCGTCGCTGTACAACTATCAGCGTAATTCGAAGATCTTCGAAAAAGCCCTTTGATCAGGATACGGTCCTTGTAGGAGCGAGCTCGCTCGCGAAAATCGTGAACGATAACGCGTAAAACCAGATGCCCCTTGGCGTCCTTGGGTTTTTCGCGAGCAGGCTCGCTCCTACAGAGGTCGGTGATGTTACTCGGCGACAAACTTCGCGCTGACATACGGCGAGTAATCCGGCAGCACCGTCTCCACCTTCCCTTGTTCCTTCAAGAATTTCGCCGTCTCGCCAATGGCCTTGGCCGTGCCGCCGTCCAGCAGCGCGGCGCTCTGTTGCGCCTTGGCATCCGGGAATGCGGAACCGGCCAATAACTCCGGCACATCGGCGGCATTGGCACCGGTCAGTTTGGCGATTTTCTGCACCGGTACCGAGTCGGCAGTCCAGCTGGCTTTATGCGCCGCGTAATCAGCAAAGGCATCGAGGGTGACCTTGGCGAATCTGGCCACCACCTCCGGGTGCTTCTCGGCGTAATCCTTGCGTGCCACCCAGACCTCGAAGGTGGGTGCTCCCCATTGGCCTACCTGTGCAGCGTCGGTCAGGGTCTTGCCACTCTTGCGGATTTCCCCCAGAGCGGGCGACCAGACAAACGCGCCATCAATATCTCCCCGCTTCCAGGCTGCCGCGATTTCCGCCGGCTGCAGGTTCACCACTTTGACTTTCGAACTGTCCAGGCCCCAGTGCTTCAACGCACCGAGCAGGCTGTAGTGGGAGGTTGAAACGAAAGGCGTGGCGATGGTCTTTCCGATCAGATCTTGTGGTTTTTCGATGCCGCTGCCATTGCGCACCACCAGCGCTTCGGCGGCATTGATCTGGGCCGAGACGATGAACGCGACAATCGGCAGCTTGCGCGAAGCGGCAGCGGCCAGCGGACTGGAGCCGAGATTGCCGATTTGTACATCGCCGGAGGCAATCGCCGTGACCACTTCCGGGCCGCTGTTGAAGCGTCGCCAGTCGATGGGCTGGCCGATGGTTTTTTCATAAAGGCCATCGGCCTGGGGGACTTTGCTGGGGTCGATTCCGGTTTGATAACCGACGGTGAGGTTCGCCGCTTGGGCGGTGAAAGAAAATGCGAGAGATACACAAACTGTAACAATTGGTCTGGATAGTGCGCGCTTGATCGTCATGGGGCTGCCTTTCGGTAAGGATTTGTTTCCGGATTGCGTAAGAAACTAATAGATCTAAAAAAGCAAAAATAAATACCTTTTAGGAATTAGCTTATGAGCCGAACCCTTTGTTCTGGGGGGGGCTGGAAATTGAGCGCTAAATTCCTAAACGGTATTAGAAAAGAATCGGGTAATTCTTTTCAGGTTCATGACGAATTCATGACCCGGCAGGGACCAAAAAATCGGGGGTTAGACAAAGGTCGTAGACATACATGGTTACGATTGACTTGTGGGTCACGGTCTGGCGCTAATCGCGCATCTTAGGATTTCGGGCGACGACTCGAGACCAGGAATACAAGAATTAGAATCGAGAGGAGCTACACAATGAACAAGTCCACCTTGGCTTTGGCCGTGGCCGTAGGGGTTTTGGCGCAGCAGGCAGGCGCCGCAGGTTTCCTGGAAGACAGCAAGGCGTCCATCAGTTCCCGGACCATGTATTACAACAACGATAACCGTGAAGGCGGTGCGGATCAGAAAGAGTCCGCAGAAGGCCTGAAATTCGATTATATGTCCGGTTTCACCCAAGGCACTGTCGGTTTCGGTATCGACGCCCAGGCACTGCTGGGTATCCACCTGGACGGCGGCAAGGGTCACCACCCGGACAACAACACCTTCTTCCCAAGCGACAGCGATGGTTCGGCCGTGTCCGAATGGAGCCGTGCAGCCGCTAACGTCAAGGCGCGCTTCTCGAAGACCGAAGCCCACCTGGGGGGCGCCCTGGCACCCAACTTGCCGATCCTGGTCGCGAACGACAGCCGTCTGCTGCCACAGACCTTTGACGGTGGCACCATCACTTCGAAAGAAATCGACAACGTGACCTTCAACGCAGGTCAGTTGGAGCATTCGGCGGGTCGCGCCTCTTCGAACTCCACCGGCCTGGCCGTGGCTGGCGGCACAGAGGACAGCAACAAGTTCTACTACGGTGGTGCTGACTGGAAGGTCACCAAGGACCTGACCCTGCAGTACTACCACTCGAATCTGAAGGACTACTACAAGCAGGACTTCCTTGGCCTGATCCACGTGTTTCCGATCGACGCCAAACAGTCCTTCAAGACTGATATTCGCTACTTCGACAGCAGCTCCGATGGCAAGAACGGTGATCCGGGTTTCCGTTTCAACAACAACAACGGTTTCGCCAGGAACCCGGGCGAGGTCGATAACAAGACCTGGAGCGCCATGTTCACCTACACCCTGGGTGGCAACGCCTTCCTGCTCGGTCATCAGCGCGTCAGCGATGACGGTGGTTTTGTCTACCTGAACCAGGGCAACGTGGTTGATGGCAATGGCCGTCCGGAAGGCAACGGCGGCGCCAGCTTCTACCTGTTCACCGACTCCATGATCAACGGATTTGTTCGTGCCGGTGAAAACACCACCTTCGGTCAGTACTCCTATGACTTCGCAGGACTGGGCGTGCCGGGCCTGAAAACTTCGATCGCCTACCTGCATGGCGACAACATCAAGGCTACCAACGGCAGCGGCCCTGATGGCTCCGAGTGGGAACGCGACATGCGGATCGACTACACCATCCAGCAGGGCGCTCTCAAAGGCTTCGGCGTAACGCTGCGGAATGGTGTCTACCGCGGCAGTGAAGTCTCCAACAACCCTGATGTTGACCAGACTCGTCTGATCTTCAACTACACCTACAGCTTCCTGTAACAAGCCTTGTAAAAAAGCCTCGCCTGCTGGCGAGGTTTTTTTTGTCTGTTTTTTAATATTCCATAAAGATCTTTGCTGATTATTTATTATTCTTTTTAGTTTTTAAATATCCCGCTTAAAGTGCGCCTGTCCGGCACTCATCCCTGAGCCCGGATTTGGCGATTTCGTCCCTCGATAATAGGTCAGGTGCAGGAATCGGCCTTGCCGCCGATACCTCGGATCTGTCGTGGGAAGTCATATTCCTAAGCGATATTAAAAAATATCAAAAAATTCTTTTTGGCTTTAAGGCCATGTATCCTGCGGCCCGCCAAATGACCGGCCTAGACGGTTTGCCGCGAATTTATGCATTCAGGATCCCGGGCAATCGATTCGGGACCAGGAACATCAGAACTAGAAACGAGAGGAGCGAAACATGAACAAGTCCACCTTGGCCATGGCTGTGGCCGTCGGGGTTTTGACCCAGCAGGCAAGCGCCGCGGGTTTTATCGAAGACAGCAAGGCAACATTGGGGCTGCGTAACTTCTACATCAACACCGACTACCGTGACGGAGCCGGTGCCAACAAAAACGAAGAGTGGGGCCAAGGCTTCGATCTGCGTTTCATCTCCGGTTACACCCAGGGCACCGTCGGCTTCGGCATCGATGCGATTGGCCTGTTGGGCGTGAAACTGGATTCGGGCGGCGGTACCAACGGCGCCACGGCGACCTCTTACGGCGGCACGGTTTTCCCGAGCAAATCCAACGGCGAGGCAGTTGATGATTTCTCCAGCCTGGGCCTGACGGCCAAAGCCAAGGTTTCCCAGACCGAATTGAAACTGGGCACCCTGCAGCCGAAAAACCCGGTGATCGTGACCAACGATGGTCGTCTGCTGCCGCAAACCTGGCAGGGTGGCCAGATCACGTCCGGCGACATCAAGGATCTGACCCTGGTTGGTGGCCAGATCGAAGCCGTTAAAGGCCGTAACTCCAGCAACAATGAGCAGATGTCGATTTCGGGCGCGAACACTCGCGGCACCAAATTCCGCGACAGCAACAAGTTCATCTATGCCGGTGGCGACTACAAGATCACCAAGGACCTGACGGCCCAGTACTACTACGGCAATCTGGAAGAGTTCTACAAGCAACACTTCCTGGGTCTGGTGCACAACTGGGCAATCGGCCCTGGCGTGTTGAAGTCGGATTTCCGTTATTTCAACAGCTCTGATGATGGCGCCAACGGTCACGACCCGCTGTACTTCACCACTGGCAACTACAACGCGCCAAACGGTAAAGGCAAGGTCGACAACAACCTGTACAGCGGCCTGTTCCTGTACACCGTTGCCGGTCACACCTTCGGTGGCGGTTATCAGGTCAGCAACGGCAGCAGCGATTTCCCTTGGCTGAACCAGGGCGACGGTTCGTCGAACTACACCATCACCGATGCGCAAATCCAGAAGTTCGGCCGTGCCGGCGAGCGAACCTGGCAAGCACGCTACTCCTATGACTTCGCCAAGGTCGGCGTACCTGGCCTGACGGCGGGTCTGGTTTACCTGCACGGCGACAACATTGATACCGTTAACGCCAAGGGTGGCGAGGCGGCCAATGGTGCTTCCGAGTGGGAGCGCGATCTGAGCGTGGCTTACGTCGTTCAGGAAGGTCCGCTGAAAAACCTGGGCCTGGCGTGGAAAAACGCGACCTGGCGTACCGACCTGCCGAACACGCGTTCGCAGGACGAAAACCGCCTGATCGTCAGCTACTCGATCCCGCTGTTGTAATAGCGCTCGCGTAACCGAGACAAAAAAAGCCCCGCCCGGTATTGCACCGGGCGGGGCTTTTACATTTTCAAGACGGGTTCACCCCCGTAATCCCGCCTTGAACTTCCCTCTTTGCAGCAACTCAAGGCCTTCTCGAACCTTGGGGGCGATGTTCGGCCGGTTGTGCGGGGTACGTCCAGTGAATAGATATTTAATATTTCTTTATGATCTAAATAAATCGATATTTATTCTTTTTAACAGATAAAAAACACAGGCACAGTTGAACCCATCAAGCACTCACAAGGAGCAGCACCATGGGTCTCAGACTTGGCGATATCGCCCCCGATTTCGAACAGAACTCCAGCGCCGGCACCATTCGTTTCCATCAGTGGCTGGGCGATAGTTGGGGCGTGCTGTTTTCCCATCCAGCGGACTTCACGCCGGTGTGCACGACTGAATTGGGCTTCACCGCCAAGCTCAAGGATGAGTTCGCAGCGCGCGGCGTCAAGGCCATCGCTTTGTCGGTGGACCCGGTGGAGTCGCACCACAGGTGGATCGAGGACATCAACGAAACCCAGGACACCGTGGTCAACTTTCCGATCCTGGATGACGCCGACCGCAAAGTCTCGGACCTCTACGACCTGATCCACCCCAACGCCAACGACACCCTGACCGTGCGCAGTCTGTTCGTGATCGACCCGAAGAAAAAGGTCCGGCTGACGATTACCTACCCGGCGAGCACCGGCCGCAATTTCAATGAAATCCTGCGGGTGATCGACTCGCTGCAACTCACCGACAACTACAAGGTGGCCACACCGGCCAACTGGCAGGACGGTGATGAGGTGGTGATCGTGCCGTCGCTTAAAGATGAGGATGAAATCAAACAGCGTTTTCCCAAGGGCTATCGAGCGGTTAAGCCTTACTTGCGCCTGACGCCGCAGCCGAACCGGTAAGTCTTCAGCATTTTTGGCGCAACTGATGCCGCCATCGCGAGCAAGCCCGCTCCCACATTTGTCCGCGTACCCCTGTGGGAGCGGGCTTGCTCGCGAAGGCGTCGGGTCAGACACCACAGGTTTCACAGTTAACAGCATCCACAAAGCAGGGGATTTCAGGCCGTTTCGACGGCCTGTTTTTTTGCCTGGAAGAAACAGCTTTCTATATTTCTTTAAGGTATAACCAAATGAATAAATATGATTTATGGATATATAAATCAACTGTTAAGGTCACTCCATCGAAGCGAGATCGCAAACCGCGAATCGCCAACACCGTGCAAGGAATCGTCTGAATGTTGGTTGTCTCACTCGGTGGCAGTCCCAGTCAGCGCTCTCGATCCGGGGTGCTGCTGGATCGCTCCCAGCGTTGGTTACAGGGGCAGGGCGTGGAAGTGGTGAGTTATCAGGTACGGGACTTCCCGGCCGAGGACTTGCTGCACGCACGCTTCGACAGCCCCAAGGTGATCGACTTGTTGCAACAAATTGAAAACGCCGATGGCCTGCTGATCGCCACACCGGTTTACAAGGCATCGTTTTCCGGAGCACTGAAGGTCGTGCTGGATTTGCTGCCCGAACGCGCCTTGAGCCACAAGGTGGTTCTGCCGATGGCCACTGGCGGCAGCATCGCCCACATGCTGGCGGTGGATTACGCGCTCAAACCGGTGCTGTCGGCATTGAAGGCTCAGGAAATGCTGCAGGGGATTTTCGCCGTCGACAGCCAGATCGCCTACGGCGAAGGCAGCGCCCTGGCGCAGTTGGCGCCGGAGCTGGAACAACGACTGAATGAATCGCTTGAGCTGTTTTTCAGCGCCATGGCGCGACGGCCCAAGCCGCTCGATCCGAACCTGTTGAATGATCGTTTGTTGAGTGCTCGCTGGAGCATTTAAGCCTCACCGAAAATTGAAGTACTGGCCTTACTCGCCCGCCAACGGGCAAGCAGGTGCAGCCAAAACCCAACTGCAAAAAGGAGAGCGCCATGCGCCCTGTCATTTTGCGTCGTGGTCTGGTCGCTCTGTTTGCTGCGGCTGTCACCTTCGGCGCCATTACTCAAGCTCAGGCCGAGACTTTACGAATCGGCTATCAGAAATACGGCACCCTGGTGCTGCTCAAAGCCAAGGGCACCCTGGAAAAACGCCTCGCTGCCCAAGGCGTGGACGTGCAATGGACTGAATTCCCCGGTGGCCCGCAACTGCTTGAAGGCCTGAACGTCGGTTCCATTGACTTCGGTGTCACCGGTGAAACTCCGCCAGTGTTCGCCCAGGCGGCCGGTGCTGATTTGCTCTACGTCGCCTACGAACCGCCAGCGCCGCACAGTGAGGCGATCCTGGTGCCGAAGGACTCGGCGATCAAATCGGTGGCGGACCTCAAGGGCAAGAAAGTCGTCCTCAACAAAGGCTCCAACGTGCATTACCTGCTGGTGCGTGCTCTGGAAGACGCCGGCCTCAAATACACCGACATCCAGACCGTATTCCTGCCGCCGGCCGATGCCCGCGCCGCGTTCGAGCGTGGCAGTGTCGACGCCTGGGTGATCTGGGACCCCTACCAGGCCGCCGCCGAACAACAGCTGCAAGCGCGCACCCTGCGCGATGGCCAGGGCATTGTCGACAACCATCAGTTCTACCTGGCGACCAAACCTTATGCGCAGAAAAATCCCGAGGTGATCAAGACCCTGGTGGAAGAAGTGCGCGCGGTGGGCGAGTGGTCCAAGGCTAACCCGCAAGAGGTGACCCAACAGGTTTCACCGCTGCTCGGCCTGCCAGCCGACATCACCCTGACCTCGGTGAAACGCCAGGGCTATGGCGCGTTGTTCCTGACTCCGGAAGTGGTCGCGGCGCAGCAGAAAATTGCCGACAGCTTCTACCAGCTCAAGCTGATTCCCAAGCCGTTGAGCATCAAAGACGTGATCTGGACGCCGCCGGCCGCCGTTGCCAAAGCCCAATAAATCGATTCCCCAAGGAGACCACTCCATGAGCCTCAATATTTTCTGGTTCCTGCCTACCCACGGCGACGGCCATTACCTTGGCACCGCCGAAGGCGCCCGCGCCGTTGATCACGGTTACCTGCAACAAGTCGCGCAAGCCGCTGACCGCCTGGGTTTTGGCGGGGTACTGATTCCGACCGGACGCTCCTGCGAAGACTCTTGGTTGGTGGCGGCATCGCTGATTCCTGTGACCCAGCGTTTGAAGTTTCTTGTCGCCCTGCGCCCCGGGATCATTTCCCCGACGGTGGCGGCGCGTCAGGCCGCGACCCTGGATCGACTGTCCGGCGGTCGTGCGCTGTTCAACCTGGTGACGGGCGGTGATCCGGAAGAGTTGGCGGGCGATGGTCTGTTCCTCAGCCACGAAGAACGCTATCAGGCCTCGGTGGAATTCACCCGCATCTGGCGCCGGGTACTGGAAGGTGAAACCGTCGATTACGACGGCCAGCACATCAGCGTGAAGGGCGCGAAGTTGCTGTATCCGCCGATCCAGCAGCCGCGACCGCCGCTGTACTTCGGCGGTTCCTCGGAAGCCGCGCAAGACCTGGCCGCCGAACAGGTGGAAATGGTCCTGACCTGGGGCGAGCCACCGGCCGCCGTCGCGGAAAAAATCGAACAGGTCCGAGCCAAGGCCGCCAAGCTCGGACGCACCGTGCGCTTCGGCATTCGTCTGCATGTGATCGTGCGCGAAACCAACGATGAAGCCTGGAAAGCCGCGGATCGGCTGATCTCCCATCTCGACGACGAGACCATCGCTCGTGCCCAGGCTTCGCTGGCGCGTTTCGATTCGGTCGGTCAGCAACGCATGGCCGCATTGCACGGTGGCAACCGCGACAACCTGGAGGTCAGCCCTAACCTGTGGGCCGGCGTCGGTCTGGTGCGCGGCGGTGCCGGTACGGCGCTGGTGGGCGATGGTCCGACCGTGGCCGCCCGCGTGAAGGAGTACGCGGACCTCGGCATCGATACCTTCATCTTCTCCGGTTATCCACACCTGGAAGAGTCGTACCGGGTGGCCGAGTTGCTGTTCCCGCACCTCGATGTCGAACGTCCTGAACTGCCGAAGAGCGCCGGTTACGTCAGCCCGTTCGGCGAGATGGTCGCCAACGACATTCTTCCCAAAGCCGCGTCCCAGAGCTGAGGCGCGGTCATGAAGAAAATCATCCACAGCCTGGCGCCCTGGGCGTTGCCGGTGTTGCTGCTGGCGGTATGGCAATTGAGTGTGTCGGCGGGTTGGTTGTCGACACGGATCCTGCCGGCACCCATCGCCGTCATCGAGGCCGGTGTAAGTCTGGTGCGCAGTGGCGAAATCTGGACACACCTGGCGATCAGTGGCTGGCGTGCCGCGCTGGGCTTCACCATCGGTGGTGGTATCGGTCTGACGCTCGGCTTCATCACCGGCCTGTCGAAGTGGGGCGAACGCCTGCTCGACAGTTCGGTGCAGATGATCCGCAATGTGCCGCACCTGGCGCTGATTCCACTGGTGATCCTGTGGTTCGGCATCGACGAGTCGGCGAAGATTTTCCTGGTGGCGCTGGGCACGTTGTTCCCGATCTACCTCAACACCTATCACGGCATCCGCAACGTCGACCCGGCGTTGGTGGAGATGGCGCGTAGCTATGGCCTGAGCGGTTTCAGCCTGTTCTGGCAGGTGATTCTGCCGGGGGCGCTGCCTTCGATTCTGGTCGGCGTGCGCTTCGCCCTGGGCTTCATGTGGCTGACCTTGATCGTGGCGGAAACCATTTCCGCGAGTTCCGGCATCGGCTATCTGGCCATGAACGCCCGGGAGTTCTTGCAGACCGACGTGGTGGTGCTGGCGATCCTGATGTACGCGGTGCTCGGCAAACTGGCCGACCTCGCGGCCCGTGGACTTGAGCGTGTCTGGCTGCGCTGGCACCCGGCCTATCAGGTTGCCAAGGGAGGTGCGGCATGATTGCGGAGCAACCTCCACGCCTGCTGCGCGGCATTCCGCTGGCGGTGCGCAAGCTGCAAAAAACCTTCGGCTCGCGGCAGGTGCTGCGCGAGATCGACCTGCACATTCCGGCGGGCCAGTTTGTTGCCGTGGTCGGTCGCAGCGGCTGCGGCAAAAGTACCTTGCTGCGCTTGCTCGCCGGTCTTGATCAACCAACCGGCGGTGAGTTGCTCGCCGGTGCCGCGCCATTGAGCGACGCGCGGGAAGACACGCGGCTGATGTTCCAGGAAGCGCGTTTGCTGCCCTGGAAAAAGATCATCGACAACGTCGGTCTGGGCCTCAAGGGCAACTGGCGGCCGCAAGCGCTTGCAGCTTTGGAAGCGGTGGGCCTGGCCGATCGCGCCCATGAGTGGCCGGCAGCGCTGTCCGGTGGACAGAAGCAACGCGTGGCGTTGGCCCGTGCGTTGATTCATCAGCCGCGCCTGCTGCTGCTCGACGAGCCCTTGGGTGCGCTGGATGCCCTGACCCGAATTGAAATGCAGCAACTGATTGAACGGCTCTGGCAGCAGCACGGTTTCACGGTGTTGCTGGTGACCCATGACGTCAGTGAAGCCGTGGCGATTGCCGATCGGGTGATCCTGATCGAAGACGGCGAAGTCGGCCTCGACCTGCATGTGGAACTGCCGCGCCCTCGGGTTCGTGGCTCCCATCGGCTGGCGGCACTGGAAACCGAAGTCCTCAATCGCGTGCTGGCGCTGCCCGGCCAACCGCCGGAACCGGAACCCGTTTCACCCTTGCCTACGCAATTGCGCTGGGCTCAATAACTCAAGTCTTACCCAACGACAGGAATCAACATCATGACTATCAAGGCCATCAACGTTCGCAACCAGTTCAAAGGCTCCATCAAGGAAATCGTCCTCGGCGACGTGCTGTCGGAAATCGACGTGCAGACCGCGTCCGGCATTGTCACTTCGGTGATCACCACACGCTCGGTGAAAGAGCTGGAACTGGCGGTCGGCAGCGAAGTGATCGCGTTTGTGAAATCCACCGAGGTGTCGATCGCCAAGTTGTAAGCCACATGCGTAAACAACAACCCCGAAGGGTTTGAGCCCTTCGGGGTTTTTTATGCGCGTGAATCAGTCGGCTCGGTGGTGTGGCCTTCGCGAGCAAGCCCGCTCCCACATTTGGAATGCGTTTCCCTGTGGGAGCGGGCTTGCTCGCGAAGAGGCCGGTGTGACCAATAAATATCTCAGGCTGGAACGCTGCGCTTGGGCAGATACGGCGGCAAATACAACCCCACATAAGCATCAAACACCCGCATCCCTTCCTCGGCCATGCGCGGCGTAATCTGCCCGTGCTGCTGCACCGAGCGCGCATACACCCGGTCGCCCAGCTCCATGGCCAGGGCGAACACATCGACATCACTCGGCAAGGTCGGCAGCTCGAAGTGATGGTCGAACAGCTTGTGCATCAGGTCGCCCAGTTCGATGTCGTGCTGGCGGTCGGCCTGGGTGACTTCGGTCAGGCCGTGCTGGGCCAGAATGAGTTGGCGGGCGGCGGCATCCTCTGCATAGATGTCGAGCATGCGTTGTTCCACCAGTCGCGACAGATCGCGCCAGCCATTCAAGGCGTGGTGGTCGATAGGGGCTTGCAGGCAGGCGCGGAAGGCCGCATGGACGTCGGCGGTCAAGGCTTCGAGCAACGCCGGCACGCTGGCGAAGAAGTGGTAGACCGAGGAGGGCGGAATCTCCGCGCGCTCGGCGACGCTGTAGATCGACAGGCTGGCCACGCCCTCGGCAGCCAGCAGCGTGCGGGCCGCATCGAGTATCGAATCGATCCGGGCCTGGCTGCGTGCGCGGGGTTTGCGGGGGGTGGCTACGCGTGTCATGGGAGTCTCCTGCGGGGCTGCGGGCATT
Organism: Pseudomonas sp. 2725; assembly: GCF_050434585.1. Lineage (NCBI taxonomy): Bacteria > Pseudomonadati > Pseudomonadota > Gammaproteobacteria > Pseudomonadales > Pseudomonadaceae > Pseudomonas > Pseudomonas sp. 2725. Next base: position 382,167 of record NZ_JBNDIV010000006.1, read on the forward strand.
GTACGCAGAGCGCGAGGATGATCCATACCCTGTGGCGAGGGGGCTTGCCCCCGTTTGAGGGCGAAGCACTCCCAAACCCGGTAATCGTGGTATGTCTGATACACATGAGGGTGCATTTTTTGGGGCTGCTGTGCAGCCCAACGGGGCGGTGCGGCGTCCCGACAAGCCCCCTCGCCACAGGAGGCGGTGTTGGCCATAAAAAAACGCCGCAGGCTGTGAGGCCGGCGGCGTTTCTTCACTACTGCAACCGCTTACACGGTATGCAGGTACCAGTTGTACTCGAGGTCGGAGATGGAGTGTTCGAACTCCTCCAGCTCGCTCTCTTTACAGGCCACGAAGATATCGATGTATTTCGGATCGATGTACTTGGCCATGACTTCGCTGTCGTCCAGCTCGCGCAGTGCATCGCGCAGGTTGTTCGGCAGGCTCTGCTCGTTCTGCTCGTAGCTGTTGCCTTCGACCGGGGCGCCAGGCTCGATTTTGTTGGTCAGGCCGTGGTGCACGCCTGCCAGGACCGAAGCCATCAGCAGGTACGGGTTGGCATCGGCGCCGGCTACACGATGTTCGATGCGCACGGCGTCGGCGGAGCCGGTCGGTACGCGAATCGCCACGGTGCGGTTATCCAGACCCCAGCACGGCGAGTTCGGCACGTAGAACTGTGCGCCGAAACGACGGTAGGAGTTGACGTTCGGGCAGAGGAAAGCCATCTGCGCCGGTAGGGTCTCGAGCACACCGCCGATCGCGTGACGCAGTGCGGCGTTCTGCTCGGGATCCTCACTGGCAAAAATGTTCTTGCCGTCTTTGTCGAGAATCGAGATGTGGACGTGCAGACCATTACCCGCCTGGCCTGGGTAAGGCTTGGCCATGAAGGTGGTGTCCATTTCATGGTCGTAGGCGATGTTCTTGATCAGGCGCTTGAGCAGGACCGCGTAGTCGCAGGCCTTGATCGGGTCAGCCACGTGGTGCAGGTTGACTTCGAACTGCGCCGGGGCACTTTCCTTGACGATGGCGTCGGCCGGAATGCCTTGCTCTTTGGCACCCTCCAGAATGTCCTGGAGGCAGTCGACGTATTCGTCGAGGTCGTCGATCAGGTAGACCTGAGTCGAGTGCGGACGTTTGCCGGAAACCGGCGAGCGCGGCGGTTGCGGACGACCGTTCACGTTCTCCTGGTCGATCAGGTAGAACTCCAGTTCGAACGCGGCGCAGATGGTCAGGCCCATTTCGTCGAACTTGCGCACCACATTGGCCAGCACTTCACGCGGGTCGGCGAAGAATGGTTCGCCTTCGAGTTCGTGCATGGTCATCAACAGTTGCGCGGTCGGGCGCTTCTGCCATGGCTCGTTGCATAGGGTATCGGGGATTGGATAGCAGATTCGGTCAGCATCGCCGATGTCCAGGCCCAGGCCGGTGCTTTCCACCGTCGAGCCATTGATATCCAGAGCAAATAGAGAGGCCGGCAGGTTGATGCCTTTCTCGTAAACCTTGTGGAGGCTGGTGCGCTCGATGCGCTTGCCGCGCACCACACCATTCATATCCGCAATCAGAAGGTCAACGTACAGAACCTCAGGATGTTCCTTAAGGAACGCGTTCGCTTCGTTAAGCTGAACGGCACGCGGGGGTACCGACATGATGCAACACCTTTGTTGTTAAAAATATCAATCATTGATCTTTTCAGATTCCAGTCAACCCGAACGGCATGCCGAAGTCAAGCGAGGCCTTTTTTGCCCTAAAAAAGCGCCCGTGTGGCTTTTTTGAGGCACTTTGGGGCGTTTTTATGCCCTTGGCCTCTATGGCGCCCGCAGGCTTGAGCGGGCCGTGTTGTATTTTTTACGGGGGTGTTGTGTAAAAAAATGAACAAGGCTAAGCTCGAATCAAACCCATAACAGCAATAATACCGGGGTGCTTCATGTCTCGCCTGCCGATAATCGGCGTCACCGACTGCTCAAGACAGGTCGGTCGGCATGCTTGTCACATCAGTGATGACACGTCCGTCCGTTCCGTGGCCCCGGCGGTTCTGGTGATCCTCCCATCCGTGACGGTTCAACCGTCCCCGTCCGATATTCTGGACGGTCGCGATGGCACCCCCATTACGGTTACTCCATTCAATATAGAACCGATTCACAATAGCGGCCTGACCATTGTTCAGGGCACCGCTCGCGATTCTGCACGCCCGGCCTCTGCAGCCGTGTTGCCAAGCACGATAATCTGCCGCGCAAACGCTCTACAACGCGACGCCGATGCGTCAAACAACGCCTGACCTCAAAAGGGTCAGACAACTCAAGCCTAGAGGCATTTATGAGTAACAACCTCGACCAGCTCACCGATTGGTTGAAAAACCACAAGATCACAGAAGTCGAATGCATGATCGCCGACTTGACCGGGATTACCCGGGGCAAGATTTCGCCGACCAACAAATTCATCGCCGAAAAAGGCATGCGCCTGCCAGAAAGCGTTCTGTTGCAGACAGTGACCGGCGACTACGTCGAAGACGACATCTATTACGAACTGCTCGACCCGGCCGACATCGACATGATCTGCCGCCCCGACCAGAGCGCGGTGTACCTGGTGCCGTGGGCCATCGAGCCGACCGCCATCGTCATCCACGATACCTACGACAAGCAAGGCAACCCGATCGAGCTGTCGCCGCGCAACGTGCTCAAGAAAGTCCTGAAACTCTATACCGACAAAGGCTGGCAGCCGATCGTGGCGCCGGAAATGGAGTTTTACCTGACCAAACGCAGTGACGACCCGGACTATCCGTTGCAGCCGCCGGTCGGCCGCTCCGGTCGCCCGGAAATCGGTCGCCAGTCGTTCTCCATTGAAGCGGCGAACGAATTCGATCCGTTGTTCGAAGACGTCTACGACTGGTGCGAATTGCAGGACCTGGACCTCGATACGCTGATCCACGAGGACGGCACCGCGCAGATGGAAATCAACTTCCGTCACGGCGATGCCCTGTCCCTGGCCGACCAGATCCTGGTGTTCAAGCGCACCATGCGCGAGGCCGCGCTCAAGCACAACGTCGCCGCGACCTTCATGGCCAAGCCGATGACCGGCGAGCCGGGCAGTGCCATGCACTTGCACCAGAGCGTCATCGACATCGAGACCGGCAAGAACATCTTCTCCAATGACGACGGGACCATGAGCCAGTTGTTCCTGCACCACATCGGTGGCTTGCAGAAACTCATTCCCGAGCTGTTGCCGCTGTTCGCACCCAACGTCAACTCGTTCCGCCGCTTCCTGCCGGATACCTCGGCGCCGGTGAACGTGGAGTGGGGCGAAGAGAACCGCACCGTGGGCCTGCGGGTGCCGGATGCGGGGCCGCAAAACCGTCGGGTGGAAAACCGCCTGCCGGGCGCCGATGCCAACCCGTACCTGGCGATTGCCGCGAGCCTGCTCTGCGGTTACATCGGCATGGTCGAAGGCCTGAACCCGAGTGCGCCGGTAGTGGGGCGTGGCTATGAACGCCGCAACCTGCGCCTGCCGCTGACCATCGAAGACGCGCTGGAACGCATGGAAAACAGCGCGACCATCGAGCGTTACCTGGGCAAAAATTTCATCACTGGCTACGTTGCGGTCAAGCGGGCCGAGCATGAAAACTTCAAGCGCGTGATCAGTTCGTGGGAAAGGGAATTCCTGCTCTTTGCCGTCTGATACGCCGGGCGCCGCCGCTGCCTGGCGGCGCCTTCACGTGATTTTTTTAGGAGATTCGTATGACCAGCAACAATCCGCAAACCCGTGAATGGCAAACCCTGAGCAATGATCACCACCTGGCTCCGTTCAGCGATTTCAAGCAGCTGAAAGAGAAAGGCCCGCGGATCATCACCAACGCCAAGGGCGTTTACCTCTGGGACAGCGAAGGCAACAAGATCCTCGATGGCATGGCCGGCCTGTGGTGTGTCGCAATTGGTTATGGTCGCGATGAACTGGCCGATGCCGCCAGCAAACAGATGCGCGAACTGCCTTACTACAACCTGTTCTTCCAGACTGCGCATCCGCCGGTACTGGAACTGGCCAAGGCTATCGCCGACATCGCGCCTGAAGGCATGAACCACGTGTTCTTCACCGGTTCCGGCTCCGAAGGCAACGACACCATGCTGCGTATGGTTCGTCACTACTGGGCGATCAAGGGCCAGCCGAACAAGAAAGTCATCATCAGCCGCAAGAACGGCTATCACGGTTCCACCGTGGCCGGCGCGAGCCTGGGCGGTATGACGTACATGCACGAACAGGGCGACTTGCCGATCCCGGGCATCGTCCACATTGCCCAGCCGTACTGGTTCGCCGAAGGCGGCGAAATGACCCCGGAAGAGTTCGGCGTGTGGGCGGCCAATCAGCTGGAAGAAAAAATTCTGGAAGTCGGCGTCGACAACGTCGGTGCCTTTATTGCCGAGCCGATCCAGGGTGCCGGTGGCGTGATCATTCCGCCAGAGACTTACTGGCCGCGCATCAAGGAAATCCTCGCCAAGTACGACATTCTGTTCGTGGCTGACGAAGTGATTTGCGGTTTCGGTCGTACCGGCGAGTGGTTCGGCAGCGATTTCTACGACCTCAAGCCAGACATGATGACCATCGCCAAGGGTTTGACCTCGGGCTACATCCCGATGGGCGGTCTGATCGTGCGTGACGAAGTGGTGGACGTGCTCAATGAGGGCGGCGACTTCAACCACGGTTTCACCTACTCCGGGCACCCGGTGGCGGCGGCTGTGGGGCTGGAAAACATCCGCATCCTGCGCGACGAAAAAATTGTCGAGCGCGTGAAGTCCGAAACGGCACCGTATTTGCAAAAGCGTCTGCGGGAACTGAACGATCACCCGCTGGTGGGTGAAGTTCGTGGGGTGGGTCTGTTGGGGGCCATCGAACTGGTCCAGGACAAGGCCACACGCAAGCGTTTCGAAGGCAAGGGCGTCGGCATGATCTGCCGTCAGTTCTGCTTCGATAACGGCCTGATCATGCGCGCCGTCGGCGACACCATGATCATCGCTCCGCCACTGGTGATTACACCGGCGGAAATCGATGAACTGGTGACCAAGGCTCGCAAGTGTCTTGACCTGACCCTGAGTGCATTGCAGGGCTAAGTGCTAGGCTCTGAGCGGAGGTTCAAAGTTCTACATATGAAGTAGGAACTTTCGCTCAGAACTGTCAGAAAGCGTGGCCGTTTCCTTGAAAGACCGATGTGGATCTTGCCAGACTAGCCGCGGTTCCAGTTGCCAGGGTTCGGTCGCTGAACAAGTGGTTCAAAAAAGAAAAATTTGGAGCATTACGCATGAAGGCACTAGGTAAAAAGCTCGCTGGCAAGACTCTACTTGCCATGTCCGTAATGGGTTTGATGGCCGGCGCGGTTCAGGCCGATGACAAAGTACTGCACGTGTACAACTGGTCCGACTACATCGCACCGGACACCGTCAAGAAGTTTGAAGACGAGTCGGGTATCAAGGTTGTCTATGACGTCTTCGACAGCAACGAAACCCTTGAAGCCAAGTTGCTGGCAGGCAAGTCCGGTTACGACATCGTTGTACCGTCGAACAACTTCCTGGCCAAGCAGATCAAGGCTGGCGTCTACCAGAAGCTGGACAAGTCCAAGCTGCCTAACTGGAAGAACCTGAACACCGACCTGCTCAAGGCCGTTTCCGTGAGCGACCCGGGTAACGAGCATGCCTTCCCGTACATGTGGGGTTCGATCGGTATCGGCTTCAACCCCGAGAAGGTCAAGGCTGTACTGGGTGCCGACGCGCCGACCAACTCCTGGGACCTGCTGTTCAAACCTGAAAACGCCGCGAAGTTGAAGGCGTGCGGTATCAGTTTCCTCGATTCGCCAACCGAGATGATTCCGGTGGCATTGCACTACCTGGGCTATCCAACCGACAGCCAGGACAAGAAACAACTGGCCGAAGCCGAAGCGCTGTTCCTGAAAATTCGTCCTTCGGTAGGTTACTTCCACTCGTCCAAGTACATCTCCGACCTGGCCAACGGCAACATCTGCGTGGCCGTGGGTTACTCGGGTGACATTTACCAGGCCAAGTCCCGCGCGGAAGAAGCCGGTGGCAAGGTGAAAGTCAGCTACAACATTCCCAAAGAAGGTGCAGGCAGCTTCTACGACATGGTCGCCATCCCTAAAGATGCCGAAAACGTCGAAGGCGCCTACAAGTTCATGACCTTCCTGCAGAAGCCGGAAATCATGGCTGAAATCACCAACGCCGTGCGTTTCCCGAACGGTAACGCGGCTGCAACTGCGTTGGTCGATAAAGACATCACCAGCGACCCGGGCGTTTACCCGCCGGCGGACGTGCTGGCCAAGCTGTACGCGATTGCCGACTTGCCGGCCGCGACCCAGCGGATCATGACCCGCAGCTGGACCAAGATCAAATCCGGTAAATAAGCCGGTTTGATGCAACAACCTGTTGTCGCCGCCCGCGCGGTGGCGGCAGCAGGTGTAATTAAATGACAGAAAGTTTTGCTGGAACGGTTTTTCGAGGGTAAGTTGCGCGCCGGTTTTGTTGCCGGGCAACCACGGTTGTCATGTAGCGCGGGGCAACTTGGGCCCAACTAATTTCAGAGGACCTCCACTTGCCTATTTTTTCTATGTTGCGCAATGCCATGCTGGTGAGTGCCGGGCTGACAGTTGCTGTCAGTGTCCAGGCCGCCGGTACCGTGCATATTTATAACTGGTCCGACTACATCGGCGAGACCACCCTGGCCGATTTCCAGAAAGAGACCGGTATCAAGCCGGTTTATGACGTCTTCGATTCCAACGAAACCCTGGAAGGTAAATTGCTGGCCGGGCGTACCGGCTACGACGTGGTCGTGCCATCGAACCACTTCCTCGGCAAGCAGATCAAGGCCGGGGCATTCCAGAAGCTCGACAAGTCGCAGTTGCCGAACTATTCGAACCTCGATCCAGTGCTGCTCAAGCGCCTGGAACAGAACGATCCGGGCAACCTGTACGCCGTGCCGTACCTGTGGGGCACCAACGGCATCGGTTACAACGTCGACAAGGTCAAGGCTGTGCTGGGCGTCGATACGATTGATTCGTGGGGCGTGCTGTTCGAGCCGCAGAACATCAAGAAGCTGCAAAGCTGTGGCGTCGCGTTCCTCGACTCCGCCGATGAAATGATGCCGACAGTGCTCAATTACATGGGCCTGAACGCTAACAGCACTGACCCCAAGGACTACGAAAAGGCCACCGCCAAGTTGCTTGCAGTGCGGCCTTACGTGACCTACTTCCATTCCTCCAAGTACATCGCGGATCTGGCCAACGGCGATATCTGCGTGGCGATCGGTTTCTCCGGCGACATCTTCCAGGCCAAGAACCGCGCCGAAGAAGCCAAGAAAGGCGTGAACATCGCCTACTCGATTCCGAAAGAGGGCGGTGCGCTCTGGTTCGACATGCTGGCGATTCCGAAGGACTCGGCCAACGTCAAGCAGGCCCACGCCTTCATCAACTATTTGCTCAAGCCTGAGGTGATTGCCCAGGTCAGCGATTACGTCGGCTATGCCAACCCTAACCCGGGGTCGGACAAACTGATGGAGCAGTCCATTCGCACCGACGAAGCGGTTTATCCACCGCAAGAGGTGCTCGACAAGACCTACGTGTCGGTCGAGTTACCGCCGAATATTCAACGTTTGATGACCCGCAGCTGGACCAAGGTCAAGTCGGGTAAATAGTTTCAAGGCTCAAACTATCCAAGGTTGGCTCACCTTGAGCGAACTGCACTCTTTTTTTCGGGAGTTTCGTAAATGGCAGTTGCCTCCGGCGCCTATAAGAAAGCCCTCGAGGGCGACCAGTCACCTAAACAGGTGCTGGTCAAAATCGACCGGGTCACGAAGAAGTTCGACGAGACGATTGCCGTGGACGATGTGTCCCTGGAAATCAAGAAAGGCGAGATTTTCGCCCTGCTCGGCGGTTCGGGATCGGGCAAATCCACTTTGCTGCGCATGCTCGCAGGTTTCGAACGGCCCACGGAGGGGCGCATTTTCCTCGATGGCGTAGACATCACTGATATGCCGCCATACGAGCGGCCGATCAACATGATGTTCCAGTCCTACGCCTTGTTCCCGCACATGACCGTGGCGCAGAACATCGCCTTCGGCCTCAAGCAGGACAAGATCCCGGCTGCTGAAGTTGACGCCCGCGTGGCCGAAATGCTCAAGCTGGTACAGATGAGCCAGTATGCCAAGCGCAAGCCACACCAACTGTCCGGCGGCCAGCGTCAGCGCGTGGCACTGGCTCGTTCCCTGGCCAAGCGTCCGAAGCTGCTGTTGCTCGACGAACCGATGGGCGCACTGGACAAGAAGCTGCGTTCGCAAATGCAGCTGGAGCTGGTGGAGATTATCGAGCGCGTCGGCGTAACCTGCGTCATGGTGACCCACGATCAGGAAGAGGCCATGACCATGGCCGAGCGTATCGCGATCATGCACCTGGGCTGGATCGCCCAGATCGGCAGCCCGATCGACATCTACGAAACCCCGACCAGTCGCCTGGTCTGCGAATTCATCGGTAACGTGAACATCTTCGAAGGCGAAGTGATCGACGACGCCGAAGGTCACGCGATCATTACCTGCAAAGACCTGGATCGTCAGATCTACGTCGGCCACGGCATCAGCACTTCGGTGCAGGACAAGTCGGTCACCTACGCGATCCGTCCGGAAAAACTGCTGGTCACCGCCGACATGCCGACCTGCCAGTACAACTGGTCCAGCGGCAAGGTGCACGACATCGCCTACCTGGGTGGGCACTCGGTGTTCTACGTCGAATTGCCAAGCGGCAAGCTGGTGCAGTCGTTCGTGGCCAACGCCGAGCGTCGCGGGCAGCGTCCGACCTGGGGTGATCAGGTCTACGTGTACTGGGAAGACGACAGCGGCGTGGTACTGCGCTCATGAACATGCGCAAATTCAAGCGTCGACTCAATCGAATAATTCCCGGTGGCCGTCAGATGGTCATCGGGGTTCCCTTCATCTGGCTGTTCCTGTTCTTCATGCTGCCGTTCTTCATCGTACTGAAGATCAGCTTCGCCGAAGCGGACGTGGCCATTCCGCCATACACCGAGATCTACAGCTACGCCGAGCAGAAGCTGCAGTTGCTGCTTAACCTGGGCAACTACGCGATGCTGGCCGGTGACGAGCTGTACATCGCCGCTTACCTCGGCTCGTTGAAGATGGCGCTTTTCAGCACCATCCTCTGCCTGCTGATCGGCTACCCGATGGCCTACGGCATCTCCGTTGCCCGCAAGGAAGTGCAAACGGTGCTGGTGCTGCTGATCATGATGCCGACCTGGACCGCGATCCTGATCCGCGTTTACGCGTGGATGGGCATCCTCAGCAATAACGGCCTGCTCAACGGGTTCCTGATGAGCATGGGCTGGATCGACGAGCCGCTGCAGATCCTCAACACCAACCTGGCGGTCTACATCGGCGTGGTTTATTCCTATCTGCCGTTCATGATCCTGCCGCTGTACGCCAACCTGGTGAAGCACGACCAGAGCCTGCTGGAAGCTGCGTCGGACCTGGGTTCGAGCACGTTCAACAGCTTCTGGAAAATCACCGTGCCGCTGTCGAAAAACGGCATCATCGCCGGCTGCATGCTGGTGTTCATCCCGGTGGTGGGTGAGTTCGTGATCCCGGAACTGCTCGGTGGTCCGGAAACCCTGATGATCGGTAAAGTGCTCTGGCAAGAGTTCTTCAACAACCGTGACTGGCCGGTGGCGTCTGCCCTGGCGGTAGTGATGCTGGCGATCCTGATTGTGCCGATCATCCTGTTCAACCGCAGTCAGGCCAAGGAAATGGAGGGTAAAGAATGAAGCGCTTCCGTTTCTCCAGCCTGATGCTGGTACTGGGTCTGTTGTTCATCTACCTGCCGATGCTGATCCTGGTCATCTACTCGTTCAACGCCTCCAAACTGGTAACGGTGTGGGGCGGCTGGTCGATCAAGTGGTACGTCGGCCTGCTCGACAACAGCCAACTGATGGGCTCGGTGGTGCGCTCGCTGGAAATCGCCTGCTACACCGCCATCGCGGCGGTGGCACTGGGTACATTGGCGGCGTTCGTCCTGACGCGCATTACGCGCTTCAAGGGCCGTACCCTGTTCGGTGGCCTGGTCACCGCGCCGCTGGTCATGCCTGAGGTGATCACCGGTCTGTCGCTGTTGCTGCTGTTCGTGGCCATGGCGCAGATGATCGGCTGGCCGCAGGAACGCGGCATCGTCACCATCTGGATCGCCCACACCACGTTCTGTGCGGCCTATGTGGCGGTGGTGGTCTCGGCACGCTTGCGTGAGCTGGACCTGTCCATCGAAGAAGCGGCCATGGACCTCGGTGCACGGCCGTGGAAGGTGTTCTTCCTGATCACCATCCCGATGATCGCGCCATCGCTGGCAGCGGGCGGCATGATGTCGTTCGCCCTGTCGCTGGATGACCTGGTGCTTGCGAGCTTCGTGTCCGGCCCGGGCTCCACGACCCTGCCGATGGAAGTGTTCTCGGCGGTCCGTCTGGGGGTCAAGCCCGAGATCAACGCCGTGGCCAGCCTGATCCTGCTGGCGGTGTCCATCGTGACCTTCCTGGTCTGGTTCTTCAGCCGTCGCGCCGAAGAAAGCCGTCGTCGTGCGATCCAGCAGGCGATCGAAGAAGCGGCAGCCGACTCGTGGAAGCAACCGGACGTGCGTCGCGCGCAGGCGCCGGAAGCGGCTTGAGCCTGACGTCGGGTTGACCACGGTTTTGTGGTCGCCCCGATTCAAAATGTGGGAGCGGGCTTGCTCGCGAAAGCGTTGTGTCAGTCAATGTGGATGTAGACTGACACGACCCCTTCGCGAGCAAGCCCGCTCCCACATTTGCTTATGCGACCCAGGGAGATTTGCGAATGACCTCGACGAAGTTCATCGGCTTGAACCCCGGCTCCTGATCCACCAGCACATCAGTCTTCACATTGCCGAACGTTGTCTGCGGACGATGGCGCAAGCCGTCGGCAAACGCGCAGATGATGCACTCCTTGAATCCCTCGCCCCGTGGATGCGCATGCACCACCGCTTCGCGCTGCACGCTGGAAAACGCCGCGTAGTCCATGCCCAGCACGTCCATCTCGACGCCAGCCGTGACCAGTGCCACGGTGGGCCGTAAATGCTGAGGCACGCCCGGCGTGGTGTGCAGGGCAATCGATAGCCAGACCTGTTCGATGTCGTCATCGCTCAATCCGTAAGGCTTGAGGAACGCCGCTGCCGCGTTGGCACCGTCGACTTCGAAGCGCTCGTTGTCGCTGCGATGACCTTGCACCAGTCCCAGGTCATGGAACATCGCGCCGACGTACAGCAACTCCGGGTTGTAGGCCAGTTGCTTGCGCTCGCCGCTCAGAGCACCAAACAGGAAGACCCGACGCGAGTGGTGGTAGAGCAGGTCGGACTCGATGTCGCGGATGTATTCGGTGGTGGCCTTTGCCAGTGCGCTGTCGGGGATCTTGATGCCGGCGATGGTGGTGCTCATGGAGTTTTCCTCGTCGTGAACGCCTTGGCGGCGCTGAGGGTTTCAGTCTGTTACGGCCCCGGAAACCGGACAATCGATCCATGGCTGCGATCCCGGCCAATGAGCGTGCATATCGCGCCAACCTCGCTTGTTGGGCGTGGATTGGCTAGGGTGCATGCAGACCCTGTAGGAGCGAGCCTGCTCGCGATGGAGGTCAACGATGACGCCGGCTGCCTGGATGAACGCGGTGCCCTCACGTGCATCGCGAGCAAGCTCGCTCCTACAAAGGGACGGTGCAATCAGATCCAAGGGAGGCGATTCACGTCATGAGTAAAACCGTAGCCATCGTGGTATTCGCCGGCGTTCAGTCGCTGGATGTCACCGGCCCCATGGATGTGTTTTCCGAGGCCAATCGCTTCCTTGCCCCGCAGGATCACTATCGGCTGGAGGTGATCGGCGTCGAGCGCGGGATGATGGCGTGCTCCAACGGTTTGGCCCTCAATGCCCATCGGCATTTCAGCGAAGCGCTGGAGCCGTATGACCTGTTGCTGGTGGCGGGCGGGCCGCAGTTGCCGTTCATGGATTTCGGCATGGCATTCGACGGCTGGTTGCGCGATGCTTGCGTGCGGGCCAAGCGCTTCGGCTCGATCTGCAACGGCGCGTTCATGCTCGCCCGGGCCGGATTGCTGGAGGGGCGCACGGTCACTACGCATTGGCAGGACGCATCGGATCTGGCGGCGCTGTGCCCCTCGTCCCGGGTGGAAGCGGATCGACTGTATGTTGAGGACGGCGAGCTGTTCACCTCGGCCGGGGTCACAGCGGGGATCGATCTGTCGTTGTATCTATTGGGCCGGGATCACGGGCCGGAAGTTGCACTGAGCGTCGCCAAGCGGCTGGTGGTGTTCACCCAGCGTTCGGGCGGGCAGTCGCAATTCAGCCCGTTCCTCACACCCCACGCCGAAGCGGATTCGGCGGTAGCGATGGTGCAGCATTACGTGCTGGCCAACCTGACGGGCGACCTGGCCATCGCCGACCTGGCCAATGCCGCCAACATGAGTGCGCGCAACTTCTCCCGGGTGTTTGCCAGGGAAGCGAAAATCACCCCGGCCGAGTTCGTCGAGCGAGCGAGGGTCGATGCGGCGCGCACGCTACTGGAAAGCACCCGTGCGCCGCTCAAGACCGTGGCCTATCAATGCGGTTTTCGCGATGCCCAGCACATGCGCAGTGTGTTCAATCGCAGGTTGGGGGTGACGCCGCAGCAGTTCCGGCTGAACTTTGCGGCGATGGTTTGAGCTGAATTTGTAGGCGTCTATCAGGGTCCCATCGCGAGCAAGCTCGCTCCCACAGGTTTCTCTGGTGTTCACATAATTTGTGTTCGACACAGATCCTTGTGGGAGCGAGCTTGCTCGCGATGAGGCCAGCCCGGCCAGCAAAAATCTATGGTACAGCCCGCGCCGGCAACAGCTTCAACGTACTGCGGGTATTGGCCGTGACCTCTTCTTCATTGAGATGCGCCTGGAAGTACATCCCCTCGACGTAGGCCTCGGCCTGATCATCATAGTGGCTGTCGAACAGGACTCCGCTCTGGCCGACCGGGTTGATGGTCAGGCTGTGGGCCGGGTCGGCGAAGTCGATCAGGCGCCGGGTCGAAGGGCCGTAGGTGACAGGCCACGGAGCTGGGCCGATCTTCGCCGAGAGGTTGTTCGGCACTTCATGACTGCCAGGTGCGGCGAAGGGGCCGACATTGAAGAACAGGTCCAGCGGTTTTTGCTGCCCGAGCGGATGGCCATGGGTCAATGTGTGCGCGCTGCCCCACTGCCATTGCGAGGCGTCTGCGCCGAGGGTGCTCTTGAGGTGCGCGAGGCTGGCTTGCCAGGCGGCCTTCACCGTGTCGGCACGGGTTTCCTTGCCGAGGGTGCTGCGGTTGTCCCACCACGGCGAATCGGCGCTGGCAGCCAGGCGGGGGAGCGCGGCGTCGATCACCCGGGTCGAGAGCAGCGTTTCGAAGAAGTCGTTACCCAGTTCATCGCGCATCGTCGCGTCAGTCAGGTTGAACAGGAACTGGTTGAACAGCGTGGCGTTGGTCGAGTCGAGCGGGTAATCGCCTTTCCACTGGGCCAGTTGCTCCACCAGTTTGAGTTCGGCGGGATCGCTCACCACTTCGCGCAACACCGGCAACAGCGGTGCCAACAGACGCGGGCCGTAGGCGGTAGTGGTGCCCAGTTGCAGTTTCTGGCTGTTTTCCAGGTCCCATTTGATCGCTTTGTCGCTGAGCTGGCGATTGAGTTGCTGGCCGCGATCGGCAAGGTTGTAGTAGCCGGGAATCTCCATGCCGGTTGGCGACACCGGCTGGAAGTTGGCCGAGACGATGTAGCCCCGGGCCGGGTTTTCTTCCTGAGGGTTGGCGCTGAACGGGTAGAAGCCATCCTTGTCCGCCTCGGCGGTGCTGCCGTCGAGGATGAACCACGGGCGTACACCCGCCGGGCGTTTAGGCAATTGCGCCGCCGCCCACCAGCCGATATCTCCCTTGGCATTGGCCCAGACAACGTTCAGGCCCGGGGCCTGGATTTTTGCCGCGGCACCACGGGCCTTGGCCAGGGTGTCGGCGCGATTGAGCTGGTAGAAACCCTCCAGGATCGGGTTCTGGCTTTCGAGAAATGCCCACCACATGGCAATCGGCGTTTTACCGACGCCGCTGCCCAAGGCATCGTTGACGATCGGCCCGTGGGGCGACTGACGCAACACCAGGGTGACTGGCGCCTGGCCCTTGACTGCGATCTGCTGCTCGCTGGTCGTCATGTCCACCCACTTGCCGCGATACCAGACCTGATTGGGGTTGTCCGGGTTGACCTTCTCGGCGATCAGGTCGAGGTCGTCATTCTGGAACATGGTGATGCTCCAGCCGAAGTCGTGGTTCATGCCCAGCGACGCAAACGGCATCAAGGCCTGATAGTGGCCGTAGAGTTCGAAGCCGGGCGCCGAGAGCTGCGCTTCGTACCACACCGACGGCGCGGAAAAACGGATATGCGGATCACCCGCCAGCAGCGGCTTGCCGCTTTGGGTCCGGCTGCCCGCGACGACCCAGGCGTTGCTGCCCTCGAACTGTGGCAGGCCGTTGTCAGCCAGGGCTTGTTCGCTCAAGCGGGCGAGGGCGTTGAGGTCTTTCCAGTCGGCGCTGGCCAAGGTGGTGCCGGTCCCGTTGAGCACGCCCTTGGGCTGCCAGTCGAGATCGAAGATGTTCAGGTATTGGGGCCCCAGTTGGTCGCGCACGAATGTCAGCAAGGGTTCGGTACGAAATGCCGCAGCAAAACTGTAGGCCATGTAGCCGGCGATGCTGATGGTGTCCTGGGCCGTGAACGGGCGTTTTGGAATGCCCAGCACTTCGAACTCCACGGGTTTGGCGTGGCTGTCCTGATACTGATTGATGCCGTCCAGATAGGCTTGCAAGGCGATGAAGGAGGGCGACTGCTTGTCGAGGTTCGCCAGGTAAGTTTCTGCGCGTTCGCGAATGCGCAGGCTGCGCATCAGTTTGTCGGTGTCGAGCAGCTTCGGCCCGAGCACTTCAGCCAGTTCGCCACGGGCCAGGCGACGCAGGACTTCCATCTGGAACAGGCGGTCCTGGGCATGCACGTAGCCGAGTGCGCGGTACAGGTCGGTTTCGTTGTCGGCGCGGATGTGCGGGATGCCACGTTCGTCGTAGCGCACGGTGACGGAGCCTTGCAGGTGTTGCAGTTCCACCATGCCCTGGCGTGACGGCTGCTTGCTGTAGAGGTACCAGCCGGCTCCGGAGGCCAGCACGACGATCAACAGAGCGAGAGCGGTCAGGCTGCGTTTCATAAGAGTCCTTGTTGTTATTGTGATTCCTGATGCCACTGTGTAACACGGGGTGCCGATTTGGCGCATCGCCCGTAGGAGGGATTCGTATTACCCCGTCTTTCCCTATTTAGTTGGATCGACAGGCCACGGGCAGTAACACCCCACCGCCAGTGTGTGTGTGGCACTCACCGCACGGCCTTCATCCAGCGCTTGCAGGATCGGCTCGATAAAGCTGTTGCTCGAGTTGCAGGTCAGGCCTTCGCTGTAGGGGCCGAAGTACGCCAGTTTGCCGCTGCGATCCCAGATCGCCACGGCCGGGCTGGCGGGGATCTGTTCTGAGCCGGGCAGGATGTCGATGGTTTTGAGGCTGCTCAAGGTGCTCGGCAATTGGCCGTGGCTACCGGGTTTTTGCACGGCATAGAATTCCACGCCATGGGGTAGGTAGCGCTCCACCAGTTCGGTCAGGTGTTGTTGATTGCCGACATTGCACGGGCAGGCCGGGTCCCAGAAATGCACAAGGCGGATGGCGCCAGGGCCGGCGAGGGATTCGGGAAGGCGTAGCGGATCACCGGAAAACATCGCGGTGTGCTCGCTGAACGCCCGCAGGTAACGCCCCTGAAACCAGTCGTAGGCCGCCCACAATACGCCAGCACACACCACGGCGAGCAGGCTGGCAAACAGGGGGGCGCGAAGGGGCGAGCGCATCGGTTCAATCCTCGAAGGGTGGCTAGCTTGCCATGCTTGCCGCGACAGATGAATATCGCAGGCCTATAAAGTCCGTTTCACGTTCTGGAATCGTCCATGCCGGCTACTTTCGACCCTGATCTTCTACGTGCAAGCCTGCTGCCATTGGCTGCCGGGCAGCCGTTGTCGGCGCAGGCACAGGCTTACCAGCGATTCTACGGGCTGGATTTTGCCCCGCGTCAGGTGCGCAGCGGCCTTGGGCGATTCGAGGTCGACGGTTATGAGCTGGTCAGCCAGTTCTGGTGGCCCGAGCGAGCCAAGGCGACGCTGTTTGTCATCCACGGTTTCTACGACCACACCGGGCTCTATCGGCATGTGATCGAGTGGGCGCTGGACCAGGGCTTTGCGGTGATTGCCTGCGACTTGCCGGGGCATGGCCTGTCCAGTGGCGAACGGGCGAGCATCAAGGATTTCGCCGAGTATCAGGACGCATTGCAAGGGTTGTTCCGCGAGGCGCAATCCCTCGACTTGCCGCAGCCGTGGCACTTGTGCGGGCAGAGCACCGGCGGGGCGATCGTGATCGATCATGTGTTGAATGCGGGGGCGAGCAGCCCGGCCCAGGGCCAGGTGATTTTGCTGTCGCCGCTGGTGCGGCCGCGGGCGTGGGGTTGGTCGCAACTGAGTTACTACCTGCTCAAGCCTTTCGTCAAAGCCATCGCCCGGCGTTTCAGCGAGAACTCCAACGACCCGGCCTTTCTGCCGTTTCTGCAGGCCGATCCGTTGCAGCCGTTGCGCCTGCCGACAGCCTGGGTGGGTGCGTTGGCGCGCTGGATCAAACGCATCGAGGCCGCACCCATGAGCACCCGCCGGCCGCTGATCGTGCAGGGGCAGGCCGACATGACGGTGGATTGGGAGCACAACCTGGAAGTGTTGCGGGGCAAGTTTGATCGGCCGCAGGTGCTGATGCTGCCCGAGGCACGACATCATCTGGCGAATGAGACGCTGGTGATGCGGCAGGAGTATTTCGGGTTTTTGACCAGGCGGATAAAAGGCCGTAATTCCTAGCGCCTGTTCTGGCCCCTTCGCGAGCAAGCCCGCTCCCACAGAGGGGCGGTGTGCACAGATCCAATGTGGGAGCGGGCTTGCTCGCGAAAGCGGTCGAAACGAAAATCACTGGGTCAAGTTCGAATTGCTCTGCCCCACCGCCAACCCCGCCCGAATCGCCGCCAGCGCCGCTTGATAATAAGCCTGGCCTTCCGCCGATTCGGCAAAGGTCGCGAACTCTTCCAGTTCGTTGTCCGACAGGTCGCGATAGACATACAGCAGTGTGTTGTTAAGGTCGCTACCGATCTGCTCCATCAGGCGCTGGCGCTGGCCGTTGAGCATACCCTGGGCCTGACCGGCACCGAGCAATCCCGGGATCATCGAGCTCAGGCTGTCGGCGGCAACCCCGGCAATCGCCAGGCTGACTTCCGCGCCGGCCTCGCGTGCGGGCAGGGCTTGTGCCAAATGGCCGATGATCAACATGCGGCTGTCGCTGGCCTGCATCTTCGGCAGACCCTTGGCGTTTTTTGCCAGTTGGTCGCGACGGGTCGCCAGCAACTCGGCGGCGACGATTTTCTTGCCCAGGGGCGACTGGAAAAACGTCAGCGCGGGTTTGGGGTCAGCGAGGTTCTTGCGCAATTGCGCTTCGGCGCGCTGGTCCACGGCCTGGGGGGAAAAACGCTGATTGCTGTTGCTGACCAGTGCCTGAAACACCGCCGGGGGCAGGCTGCCCTGGTAGCGTTGCTGAGCAGCCGAAAGGGCATCGCTGAAATGCGCGCGTTGTTCCGGCCAGCCGGCGACCTTGTACAACTGATCGTGGCCGTCTGCCCAGGCGGGCAAAACGCAAAACATCAGCAGGGATAAAAGCAAACGGCGCATAGGGACTCCAGTCAGCAGGCGACTATTCTCCGTGTGGCACCCCTGCTTGTCGAGAATTCGTATCAACCCGCTGCGCGGCTCTGTCGGATTTCCGGGCACAGGAATACTATGCGCGCCATGCAAATATCCTCTGATCACCCGCTGCTGCTACGAATCGTCGACGACCTGGCCGAGCACGGCTGGTCGCAGCAGAATATTTTCCTGCCTCAGGACTTGACCCGAGAGCTGGCGGCCGAGTGTCGCAAACGTGCTGCCGAGGGTCAGCTGGCTCCGGCCGCCGTGGGCCGTGGGCCGTCATCGGAGATCCGCGAAGGGATTCGTGGCGACCATATCCAGTGGATCGACCCCGGCCAGGCCGAGGCGTGCGACAGCTATCTGAGTTTGATGGACAGCCTGCGCGAGGCGATCAATCGCGGTCTGTTTCTCGGCCTGGAGGATTTCGAAAGCCATTTTGCGATGTACCCGCCCGGCGCCTTCTACCTGAAGCACGTCGACCGTTTTCGCGATGACGACCGGCGCATGGTTTCGGCGGTGGTTTATCTCAATGACGGCTGGCTTCCCGAACACGGCGGCCAGTTGCGCATGTACCTCGACAATGATCGCGTCTACGACGTGGAACCTGTCGGTGGCTGCCTGGTGGTGTTTCTCTCCGGCGAGGTTCCCCACGAAGTCTTGCCCGCGACCCGGGATCGCCTGTCGCTGACCGGCTGGTTCCGCCGGCGCGGCAACGAGCCGTTCTGATCATGCAGAAAATTCTCGTCAGCCGCTGCCTGTTGGGCCACAGGGTTCGTTACGACGGCGGGGCCAGTGGGCCGTTCGATCAGCTTCAGCAGTGGCTTGATGAGGGTCGGGTCATACCGTTGTGCCCCGAGGTGGCTGGTGGATTGCCAACACCTCGGGCGGCGGCGGAAATTCCAGGCGGGCAGGGCACGCAAGTCCTCGATGGCCAGGCGTTGGTGATCACCACCGAGGGCGAGGACGTTAGTGCGCAGTTTCTGTCGGGGGCGTATCAGGCACTGGAACTGGTAAAAAAGCATGGCATCCGCATCGCCGTCCTCAAGGCCAACAGCCCGTCCTGCGGCAATTTGCTGACCTATGACGGAACGTTCAGCGGCGTGAAAGTCAGTGGCGAGGGCGTGACGGCGGCGCTACTCAACCGTCACGGGGTGCAGGTGTTCAGTGAGCTGGAGTTGCCGCAGGCGGCACAGGCTTTATTGACGCTGGACTGACAACCAACACAAAACCAATGTGGGAGCGGGCTTGCTCGCGAAGGGGGCATGTCAGTAGAAAGGGATGCTGACTGATACACCGCCTTCGCGAGCAAGCCCGCTCCCACAGTTGGGTTTCATTGTTCTTTCGGCTTGGGTGTCACACCCGCATCCGCCCCCAGCCACTTCTGTTCCAGCGCTTGCAGTCGCCCATCATCCTTGATCCGTTGCAATGCGTTTTCCAGGCTGGCTTGGAACGCCGGATTACCCTTCTGAAACGGAATCGCCAGGTTCACGGCCGGGTTGGTTTTGGGCTTCTCTTCCGTCAGCGATTGGACCAGCAAAATGGAGCGAGGCTCTTCTTTCTGCGCGATCAATTGCGCATTGGTTTGAATGTAAGGTTCGCTGAAGTCGAAACGATCCTTGAGATTCGGGGTCACTGCTATGTGGTTGATAGCGATGTCGTATTTGCCGCTTTCGACGCCGGTCAGCAGATCGCTGCCGTCGGTGACGACGAAGTCGGCCCGGACATCGAGTTCACTTGCGAGCAGTTGGCCCAACTCGATTTCGAAGCCGGTGAGCTTGTCGTCATCCTTGAAATTGAACGGGGGAGTGTTGGCTTCAACGGCAATGCGCAATTCGCCCCGGTCGTTGACGTCATCAATCAATTCGGCATGAGCCAAAGGGCTCAGAAGGGGTAGCAGGCAGATCAGGCCAGGCAGAAAGCGCATGGTCACTCCTTTGAATTTATTATCGCGATCCTCTGATTCAGGCTCGCTTTGCTATGGTTGTCGAGTGCCTTCGACAACGAATGGCCGTGAAGTTGTCATGGTCACGCGAATTTTACGGAAAAACTGGAGAAGAGAATGAAAACCTTTATGTCACGTGCTGCTTTGGCTGGCCTGTTGATGGGTGTTTCGGTGCTGGCCAGTGCAACGCCGGCTCCGAAGGGCGCCGAAGTGTCCATCGTGTCTCCCAAGGATGGCGCGACGGTTCCACAGACGGTCGTCGTCAAGTTCGCTGTCGAGAACGTTGCCCTGGCACCGGCGGGCAATACCACCAAGAACACCGGTCATCACCACTTGCTGATCGACGTCGACGAACTGCCAGCCGCCGGTGCGCCGATTCCCAAAGATGCCAACCACCAGCATTTCGGCAACGCGCAGACCCAGGCTGAAGTAACGCTCACGCCGGGCAAACACACCTTGCAGCTTGAACTGGGCGATAGCAACCACATGCCGTTCGATCCGCCGATCGTTTCCGAGAAGATCACCGTCAACGTCAAGTAACGTTGTAGCGTGAATGAAAAAGGGAGCCCGAAGGCTCCCTTTTTTGTCGCTCAAGTCGCGATCAGAACAACACACGGCTACGGATGGTGCCCTTGACGTGTTGCAGCTTCTCTTGCGCCAGGTCCGAGTACTCGGCGTCGACGTCGATCACTACGTAGCCAACCTTCTCGTTGGTCTGCAGGAACTGACCGGAGATGTTGATGCCGTTTTCGGCGAAGACTTTGTTGATCTCGCTGAGCACGCCCGGAATGTTTTCGTGGATGTGCAGCAGGCGGTGCTTGCCAGGGTGAGCCGGCAGGGCCACTTCCGGGAAGTTCACGGACGATACCGACGTACCGTTGTCGCTGTACTTGACCAGTTTTTCCGCCACTTCCAGGCCGATGTTGGCCTGGGCTTCAGCGGTGGAGCCACCGATGTGCGGGGTCAGGATCACGTTGTCCAGGCCACGCAGTGGGCTTTCGAACTCTTCGTCGTTGGAGCGTGGCTCCACCGGGAATACGTCGATGGCCGCGCCGATCAGGTGCTTGTCCTTGATGGCAGCCGCCAGGTGGTCCAGTTCGACCACGGTGCCGCGGGCGGCGTTGATCAGGATGCCGCCTTTCTTGATGGCGCGGATTTCCTTCTCGCCCATCATCCACTGGGTGGCGGCGGTTTCCGGTACGTGCAGCGAAACGATGTCGGACATCGCCAGCAGCTCGTGCAGGTTGCCTACCTGAGTGGCGTTACCCAGTGGCAGCTTGGTAATGGTGTCGTAGAAGTACACCTGCATGCCCAGGCCTTCCGCCAGGACCGACAGTTGAGTACCGATCGAGCCGTAACCGACGATGCCCAGCTTCTTGCCGCGGATCTCGAAGGAATTGGCCGCGCTCTTGATCCAGCCGCCACGGTGGCAGGAAGCGTTCTTCTCAGGGATGCCGCGCAGCAGCAGGATCGCTTCGGCCAGCACCAGCTCCGCTACGGAACGGGTGTTGGAGTACGGTGCGTTGAACACCGCGATGCCGCGTTCGCGGGCCGCGTCCAGGTCGACCTGGTTGGTGCCGATGCAGAAACACCCTACAGCCACGAGCTTCTTCGCGTGATCGAAGATCTCTTCGGTCAGTTGAGTGCGGGAGCGAATGCCGATGAAGTGAGCATCAGCGATCTTTTCCTTGAGCTGGGCTTCCGGCAGAGAACCAGTGAGGTACTCGATGCTGGTGTAGCCCGCCGCCTTGAGGACGTCGACAGCCGATTGGTGGACGCCTTCGAGAAGAAGGAACTTGATCTTGCTCTTATCGAGAGAAGTCTTGCTCATCTGCGTAAACCTGTATCCCGGAGAAAAATGGCAGGAAAGGGAGCAGCCCGGAGCTGACCCGCACGGCAGGAAAGCCGTCACCGCAGAACAGCCCTTGGGCACTATCCTGCGGGGTCGTTATGCTAGCATATGCACCCCGCTAAACACTCATTCCTGCGACGTGAAGCGTTCTCAGGATGACCATGAATTGTTCGAGAGTTCTGTCGATGACCAATCCTGCCCTGATTGAAGAGCTGAAGACCCTGGTTGAGCCTGGCAAGGTGCTGACCGATGCCGACTCCCTGAATGCTTACGGAAAGGATTGGACCAAGCATTTCGCCCCGGCCCCGACCGCCATCGTGTTCCCCAAGACCACCGAGCAGGTCCAGGCCATAGTCCTGTGGGCCAACAAACACAAGGTGGCGCTGGTGCCGTCGGGTGGTCGTACCGGTCTTTCCGCGGCAGCGGTGGCGGCCAATGGTGAAGTGGTCGTGTCGTTCGACTACATGAACCAGATCCTCGACGTGAACCTCACTGACCGCACGGCCGTTTGCCAGCCTGGCGTGGTCACCGAGCACCTGCAGAACGTGGCCGAAGAAAACGGCCTGTACTACCCGGTGGACTTCGCTTCGGCAGGTTCGAGCCAGATTGGCGGCAATATCGGCACCAATGCCGGCGGGATCAAGGTGATTCGCTACGGCATGACCCGAAACTGGGTTGCCGGCATGAAAGTGGTCACCGGCAAGGGCGACGTGCTGGAGCTGAACCGTGACCTGATCAAGAACGCCACCGGCTACGACATGCGTCAGCTGTTCATCGGCGCCGAAGGCACCCTCGGGTTCGTGGTCGAAGCGACCATGCGCCTGGACCGCGCGCCGAAAAACCTCACCGCCATGGTCCTCGGCACCGCCGATTTCGACTCGATCATGCCGGTGCTGCACGCCTTCCAGAGCAAGCTTGACCTGACCGCCTTCGAATTCTTCTCCGACAAAGCCCTGGCCAAAGTCATGGCCCGTGGCGATGTGCCGGCGCCGTTCGAATCCGATTGCCCGTTCTACGCGCTGCTGGAATTCGAAGCGACCACCGAAGAAGTGGCCAACCACGCCCTGGAAACCTTCGAGCACTGCGTCGAGCAGGGCTGGGTGCTGGACGGCGTGATGAGCCAGAGCGAAACCCAGTTGCAGAACCTGTGGAAGCTGCGCGAATACATCTCCGAAACCATTTCCCACTGGACGCCGTACAAGAACGACATTTCGGTCACCGTATCGAAAGTTCCGGCATTCCTGAAGGAAATCGACGCGATCGTCGGTGAACACTACCCGGATTTCGAAATCGTCTGGTTCGGCCACATCGGCGACGGCAACCTGCACTTGAACATCCTCAAGCCGGATAACCTGAGCAAGGATGAGTTCTTCGCCAAGTGCGCCACCGTCAACAAGTGGGTGTTCGAAACCGTCGAGAAGTACAACGGTTCGATCTCCGCCGAGCACGGCGTGGGTATGACCAAGCGTGACTACCTGACCTACAGCCGCTCGCCGGTCGAGATCGAGTACATGAAAGCGGTCAAGGCGGTGTTCGACCCGAACGGCATCATGAACCCGGGCAAGATTTTCGCTGTTTGATTTTCGAACTTTAAGAGCCAACGAAGCAGGAGTCGGTAATGAGCTATCAGCACCAGTATGTCGACGGTACGCGCATTCACTTCCCGTTGGGGAAAGTGGTGTGCATCGGCCGTAACTACGCCGAACACGCCAAGGAACTGGACAATCCGGTGCCGACCGAGCCACTGCTGTTCATCAAGCCGGGCAGTTGCGTGGTGCCGCTGGAAGGTGGTTTCAGCATTCCGACCGAGCGCGGTTCGGTGCATTACGAAGCAGAAATCGCGGTGTTGATTGGCAAGCCGTTGTCGACCAAACCGAGCCGCGAAGAAGTGCTCGACGCCATCTCCGGTTTCGCTCCAGCCCTGGACCTGACCCTGCGCGACAAGCAGGCCGAGCTGAAATCCAAGGGCCTGCCCTGGGAAATCGCCAAGTCCTTCGACGGCGCGGCAGTGCTTGCTCCGTTCGTGTCCGGCAGCACGTTTGCCGACCTGACCGACATCGGCATCCGCCTGACCATCAACGGTGAAGTGCGCCAGGACGGTAACAGCAGCGCGATGCTCAACCCGATCGTGCCGATGATCCAGCACATGGCCGGCTGCTTCTCGTTGCAGGCCGGGGACGTGATCCTCACCGGCACGCCAGTGGGCGTTGGCCCGCTGAATGTCGGTGACGAGATCGTTCTTGAATTGACGGGCGCCAGCAGTTTCACCAGCAGCGTTCGCTAGTCCAGGCACCGCCAAACCCTGTGGGAGCGGGCTTGCTCGCGAAGAGGGCGTGACAGTCGACTAAGTGTTGCCTGACACACCGCTTTCGCGAGCAAGCCCGCTCCCACATTGGTTTTGTGGTGGCCTGTAGATGGCTCACCCTGTCATTTCCCGTTTTTTTCACATCCAGTCTGGATAATTTCAGGGCTTTCGGCCTCTGAGCCGGCCCCAAACTGTGCTATTACCCCTAGCCTGAATTTCTGGAACGCATTCCCCGATGGCCACTTCTCCGCTTTCCACGCTTGAACCTGTCCGCCGTTCGCGCTTCGCCCTGCGTTGGCACACCTGGCTACTGCTGGTGGCCGTTGTCGCCTACGGCGTTGCATTTGCCATGCACTGGGATGCGCGGGCCGTGCTCTGGGTGAAAGAGCAATTCAAGAGCCCGGCCGAGCGACAGGCGAGCATCTGGCTGCCGGACTATCGTGCGGTGATCGACGCCAAGCCGTTGCCGGGCATGGAGAAGGATGAAGCATCGGACATGGTCTACGACCCTCAGGCCAAGACTCTGTTTTCGGTCATGGGCAAGAACCCGTTCCTGGTCGAATTGAACTTGCAGGGCGATGTGCTGCGCAAAATGCCGTTGGTGGGCTGGAGCAACCCTGAGGGCGTCACCGTGCTGGGCGACGGCCGGCTGGCCATTGTCGATGAGCGCGAGCATCTGATCTCTATCGTCAAGGTCGATGCCGATACCCGCGAATTGAATATGGCCGACTTCCCGAAATACGACCTCGGGCCTTCCAGCGACCAGAACAAGGCGTTCGAGGGTGTCACCTGGGACCCGAGCAATCAGCAACTGCTGCTGGGCGAAGAGCGCCCGCCGGCATTGTTTGCCTGGAAAGGTGACGGCAAGGTCCTGACCGGCGACAAGCTGAAGCTGGCCAGCCATGCACTGGACATGCGCAACCTGTCTGCCTTGGCCGTCGACCCGCGGACTGGCCACATGCTGGTGTTGTCCGCCGACTCGCACCTGTTGCTGGAGCTGGACAAGAAGGGTGAGCAGGTCAGTTTTATCACCCTGCTGCGTGGCTTCAACGGCCTGAAAAAAACCATTCCCCGTGCCGAAGGCGTGACCATGGATGAAGCGGGCACGCTGTACATGGTGAGTGAGCCGAACCTGTTTTATCGCTTCGAAAAACAGAAGTAACCAACGCCTGCGCTGATTGCCTGTACGTAAAAGGCCAGCGGCCATTAAGCTTCAGTTCAGACGGGCGTGATATTTCATCCGCCTGTTTTGACCCCGAGCCCACCCGAATGCGTCGATTTGCCCGCCCCAAATCCCTGATCCTGATCCTGTCGGTGATCTTGCTGATCGCATTGATAGCGATCGCCCAGTACATGCGCCTGTTCGAGCGTACCTGGTTCAATCTGCATACGCTGTGGCAGCCGGTGAGTTCCCGGTCGATGGGCCTGGACCAATACCAGGTCGTGACCGAGGCGCAGGTGATCGATGGCCTGGCCGACAACGTTTCAGCGCTGACCTACGACCCGGTACGCAAAAGCCTGTTCACCGTCACCAACAAACGAAGCGAGCTGATCGAGTTGTCGCTCAACGGCAGGATCTTGCGTCGTGTGGCGCTGGTCGGTTTCGGCGATCCGGAGGCGGTGGAGTTCATCAGCGAAGATATCTACGTGGTCACTGACGAAAGTCAGCAGCGGCTGATCAAGATTCGTCTGGAGCAGGACACCACTTTCGTTGATGCGGCAGATGCCGAGCAGATGACCATTGGCGTTCACATGGGCGGCAACAAGGGCTTCGAGGGCCTGGCTTACGATTCAGTCGGCAAGCGCCTGTTCGTCGCCAAGGAGCGCAACCCGATGCTGATCTACGAGGTGCACGGTTTTCCGCGCTTCAATCCTGAAGAATCCTACTCGGTGCACGTGATCAACGACCCCAAGCGTGATGCCGGGATGTTCGTGCGGGATCTGTCGAGCCTGCAATACGATGAGCGCAGCGGGCATTTGCTGGCGCTGTCGGATGAGTCGCGATTGATTCTGGAGCTGGATGTGGATGGGCGGCCGCTGAGCACAATGTCATTGAGCAAGGGACGCCATGGCCTGCAAAAAACCGTGCCGCAAGCGGAGGGGATCGCCGTGGACGACGACGGTACGCTGTACATCGTCAGCGAGCCGAACCTGTTCTACGTGTTCAAGAAACCCACGCAACTCTAACTAACACCCCAAAACGACTGTGGGAGCGGGCTTGCTCGCGAAGGGGTCGTGTCAGTCGACAGAGATATCAACTGAGAGACCGCTTTCGCGAGCAAGCCCGCTCCCACAGGTTTTTCATCTGCCCACAAAAAATGTGGGCGGTCTTGGTTACTCAGCGCGCAGGGTCTTCACGCCTTCGCTGGTCCCCAGCAACAACAGATCCGCCGGACGTGCCGCGAACAAACCGTTGGTGACCACGCCGACGATCGCATTGATCTGCGTCTCCAGCTCCACCGGATTGGTGATCTGCATGTTGAACACGTCGAGGATGATGTTGCCGTTGTCGGTCAGCACGCCTTCGCGGTAAACCGGGTCGCCGCCGAGCTTCACCAGCTCGCGGGCCACGTGGCTGCGGGCCATCGGGATCACTTCCACCGGCAACGGGAAAGTACCGAGGACCGGCACCAGTTTGCTGGCGTCGGCGATGCAGATGAAGGTCTTGGCCACGGCCGCGACAATCTTCTCGCGGGTCAGGGCAGCGCCGCCGCCCTTGATCAGGTTCAGGTGCTCGTCGCTTTCATCGGCGCCGTCGACGTAGAACTCCAGATCGCTGACGGTGTTCAGTTCGTACACCGGAATCCCGTGGCCCTTGAGACGCGCGGCGGTGGCTTCGGAACTGGCGACGGCGCCGTCGAATGCGCCCTTGTGCTTAGCCAGCGCGTCGATGAAGCAGTTGGCGGTGGAGCCGGTGCCGACCCCGACGATGCTCTTGTCGTCGAGTTTCGGAAGGATGAAGTCGACGGCGGCCTGAGCCACTGCCTGTTTGAGTTGATCCTGGTTCATGCGGGCTCCGGGGTGCCTGGGAGGGGACGAAAGGCCGGCATTATAGGCTTCGGGGCGGGGAAGGTCATTGCCCGATTGGCAGATCAGGTGCGTTCCCGATTCCTGTAGGAGCGAGCTCGCTCGCGATGGACTTGAACGATAACGCGTAAAACCAGGTACCCCGCGGCGCCTTTGGGTTTCTCGCGAGCAAGCTCGCTCCGACAACAGGTGGTCGTACGGACAAAAGCCGGGTTAGACTCCGTGGTCCTGCCCAACCCGCTCAGTGATGCTTTCCGATGCTTGAACAGTACGTCAAAAAGATCCTCACCTCGCGCGTTTATGACGTTGCCGTAGAAACTCCGTTGCAGTCTGCCCGCCAGCTCTCCGAGCGGCTGGGCAACAGCATTTGGCTCAAGCGCGAAGACTTGCAGCCGGTGTTCTCGTTCAAGATTCGCGGCGCCTACAACAAGTTGACCCAGTTGAGCGACGAAGAGCGCGCTCGCGGCGTGGTCACCGCGTCGGCCGGCAACCATGCCCAGGGCCTGGCCCTGGCGGCGAAGGTGTTGGGCGTGAAAGCGACCATCGTCATGCCCAAGACCACCCCGGAGATCAAGGTCGAAGGCGTGCGCTCCCGTGGCGGCAAAGTGGTGCTGCACGGCGACTCGTTCCCGGAAGCCCTGGCCTACTCGCTGAAACTGGTCGACGAAAAAGGCTACGTCTACATTCACCCGTACGACGATCCCCACACCATTGCCGGGCAGGGCACCGTGGCGATGGAGATTCTGCGCCAGCACCCGCAGCCATTGGATGCGATTTTCGTCCCGGTGGGTGGTGGCGGCCTGATCGCCGGCATCGCGGCGTACGTGAAGTACCTGCGCCCGGACATCAAGATCATCGGCGTCGAACCGGATGACTCCAATTGCCTGCAAGCGGCCATGGCGGCCGGCGAGCGCGTGGTACTGCCGACCGTAGGCCTCTTCGCCGACGGTGTTGCGGTGGCCCAGATCGGTCAGCACACCTTTGACATCTGCAAAGACCATGTCGACGAAGTGATCACCGTCAGCACCGATGAAATCTGCGCCGCCATCAAGGATATCTACGACGATACCCGCTCGATCACCGAACCTGCCGGCGCCTTGGGCGTGGCCGGGATCAAGAAGTATGTCGAGCAACGCGGCGTCAGCGGCCAGACCTTCGTGGCCATCGACTCCGGGGCCAACGTCAACTTCGATCGCCTGCGCCACGTCGCCGAGCGTGCGGAGCTGGGCGAGGGCCGCGAAGCGATCATCGCCGTGACCATTCCCGAGAAACCGGGCAGCTTCAAGGCGTTCTGCGAGGCCATAGGCAAGCGCCAGATCACCGAATTCAACTACCGCTACAACACCGGCAGCGAAGCGCACATCTTTGTCGGCGTGCAGACCCATCCGGAAAACGACCCGCGCAGCGCGCTGATCGCCAGCCTGAGCGAGCAGGGTTTCCCGGTGCTGGACCTGACCGACAACGAACTGGCCAAGCTGCACATCCGCCACATGGTCGGCGGGCGTGCGGCGCATGTGGTCGACGAAGTGATTCTGCGTTTCGAATTCCCGGAGCGTCCGGGCGCGCTGTTCAACTTCCTCAACAAGCTGGGCGGGCGTTGGAACATCTCAATGTTCCACTACCGCAACCATGGCGCGGCGGATGGCCGGGTCGTCGCGGGCCTGCAGGTGCCCCACGACGAGCGCCACCTGGTGCCGGCGGCGCTGGAAGAAATCGGTTACCCGTACTGGGACGAAAGCGACAACCCGGCCTATCAGCTGTTTCTTGGCTGAACGGCTACGCTGACGGGCAAGGCAATAAGGAAATCTGACAATGGAAACGTTAACTGCTCTGAAAGCGGCGCACATGGTGGCGACAGTTGTACTGCTGGCTTGTGCGCTGGGGCTGGGAGTCTGGGTTTTGCTGGCGCGGCGCAAGGGTGACGCGACGGCGGGTAGTCGCACCTTGCAGCGGCCAAGGGTGTTTGTCTGGCTGCTGATGGGCCTGGCGCTGCTGAGCATGCCGTTTACCGGCTGGTGGATGGTGCACCTGGTGGGCTGGCCGCTGGGGCAGACCTGGTTGCTGGCCTCCAGCGTGCTGTACACCGTGGCGGCACTGGCGTGGTTCTGGCTGCTGGTGCGGCTCAACAAACTGCGCAAGACACCGGGTGGCGTGGGGAAATTCACCTTTGCCTTGGCGTTGTTCAGCTTTGTCTGCTTTGTCGCCATTGCGGGGTTGATGGGCGCCAAGCCTGTGTAGGAGCAGCCGGTCGACGCTCGATTGCTCGCGAAAAACTCAAGATCGCCGCGGGGCATCAGGTGCCCCGCGTTATCGTTAACGACCATCGCGAGCAAGCTCGCTCCTACAGTAAGGCGATATCAACCGCGCAGGCTGATCACCGGCCAGCCACGCTTCTCGGCCTCGGCCCGCAGGTTCGGATCCGGATCGACCGCCACCGGATGGGTCACCTGCTCCAGCAACGGAAAATCATTCATCGAATCGCTATAGAAGTAGCTGTCTTCCAGCGTAAACCCGGTTTCCTCCAGCCAGCGATTCAAGCGCGTTACCTTGCCCTCGCGGAAGCACGGCACGTCGGTGCTGCGCCCGGTGTAGCGGCCATCGACCATTTCGCATTCTGTGGCGATCAGGGTTTCGACCCCCAGGCGCTCGGCAATGGGCCCGGTGACGAAGCGATTGGTCGCAGTGATGATCACCAGTTTGTCGCCGGCGTCGCGGTGCTTCTTCAGCAGCTCAAGTCCCTTGGGCAGCACGATCGGTTCGATGCAGTCGCGCATGTAATCGCTGTGCCACTGATCCAGCGTGGCCATTTCGGTGCGGCCGAGTACTTCCAGGCAGAAGTTCAGGTAAGCAGCGTTATCCAGTTTGCCGGCCAGGTAATCCTGGTAGAACGCATCGTTGCGAGCCTTGTAGGCGACGGCGTCGAGAAAGCCGCGCTCGCACAGGTAATCGCCCCAGGCGTGATCGCTGTCACCGCCCAGAAGGGTGTTGTCCAAATCGAATAAAGCCAGGCGCATTGCAGTTACCCGCTGAAAAGTCAGTAAAAAGGCGACAAGAATACGGTCTTTTCACAAGAGTGCACATAAGGTAGGAACCTTCGTTGCCGCCTTCACAACCTTTGTGGAACAATGCGGCGACATGCGTTTGCGAGGTTGTTGCCGTGATCGACCCCGATGGTTTTCGCCCCAATGTCGGGATCATTCTGACGAATGACGCCGGCCAGGTGCTATGGGCTCGCCGAATCAATCAAGATGCCTGGCAGTTTCCGCAGGGGGGAATCAACCCCGAAGAGACGCCAGAAGACGCCTTGTACCGCGAGCTGAACGAAGAAGTGGGCCTTGAGCGCGAAGATGTTGAAATTCTCGCCTGCACCCGGGGCTGGTTGCGCTATCGTTTGCCGCAACGTCTGGTACGTACCCACAGCCAACCGCTGTGCATCGGCCAGAAACAGAAATGGTTTCTCCTGCGCCTGGTCTCCAACGAGCAGCGGGTGCGGATGGATTTGACCGGTAAACCGGAATTCGATGGCTGGCGCTGGGTCAGCTATTGGTATCCGTTGGGCCAGGTGGTGACATTCAAGCGCGAGGTGTATCGACGCGCTCTCAAAGAGCTTGCCCCGCGCCTTTTAGCGCGCGACTGACGACGGAGTTCGACCCCGAGCCATGCTCAATACGCTGCGCAAGATCGTCCAGGAAGTTAACTCCGCCAAGGATCTCAAGGCGGCGTTGGGGATTATTGTGTTGCGCGTCAAAGAGGCCATGGGCAGCCAGGTCTGCTCGGTCTACCTGCTTGATCCGGAGACCAACCGGTTCGTACTGATGGCCACCGAGGGCTTGAACAAGCGCTCGATCGGCAAGGTCAGCATGGCCCCCAACGAAGGTCTGGTGGGTCTGGTCGGCACGCGTGAAGAACCCCTGAACCTCGAAAACGCCGCGGACCACCCGCGCTATCGCTACTTCGCCGAAACCGGTGAAGAGCGTTTCGCTTCGTTCCTCGGGGCGCCGATCATCCACCACCGTCGCGTCGTCGGCGTGTTGGTCATCCAGCAAAAAGAGCGTCGCCAGTTCGATGAAGGGGAAGAAGCCTTCCTCGTGACCATGAGCGCGCAGTTGGCCGGCGTTATCGCCCATGCCGAGGCCACAGGCTCCATCCGTGGCCTGGGTCGTCAGGGCAAGGGCATCCAGGAAGCCAAGTTCGTCGGCGTGCCGGGCTCGCCGGGTGCCGCGGTCGGTACTGCGGTGGTCATGCTGCCGCCCGCTGACCTGGACGTGGTGCCGGACAAGACCATCACCGACATCGACGCTGAACTGGGGCTGTTCAAGACCGCCATCGAGGGCGTGCGCGCCGACATGCGCACCTTGTCCGCCAAGCTTGCCACGCAGTTGCGCCCGGAAGAGCGGGCCTTGTTCGACGTCTACCTGATGATGCTCGACGATGCTGCGCTGGGCAGCGAAGTGACCACCGTGATCAAGACCGGCCAGTGGGCCCAGGGCGCGTTGCGCCAGGTGGTCACCGATCACGTCAATCGTTTTGAATTGATGGACGACGCTTACCTGCGCGAGCGTGCATCCGACGTCAAGGATCTCGGCCGTCGCTTGCTGGCTTATTTGCAGGAAGAGCGCCAGCAAACCCTGGTCTACCCCGACAACACCATTCTGGTCAGCGAAGAACTGACGCCGGCGATGCTCGGCGAGGTGCCGGAAGGCAAGCTGGCCGGCCTGGTGTCGGTACTCGGTTCCGGTAACTCCCACGTCGCGATCCTGGCCCGCGCCATGGGCATCCCGACCGTGATGGGCCTGGTCGACCTGCCATACTCCAAGGTCGACGGCATCCAGATGATCGTCGACGGCTACCACGGCGAGGTCTACACCAACCCGAGTGAAGTGCTGCGCAAGCAGTTCGCCGAGGTGGTCGAGGAAGAGAAACAACTGGCCCTGGGGCTGGATGCGCTGCGCGATCTGCCGTGCGTGACGGTCGATGGCCACCGCATGCCGCTGTGGGTCAACACCGGCCTGCTGGCGGATGTGGCGCGTGCGCAGAAGCGTGGTGCCGAAGGCGTGGGCCTGTACCGCACCGAAGTGCCGTTCATGATCAACCAGCGTTTCCCGAGCGAAAAGGAACAACTGGCGATCTACCGCGAGCAACTGTCTGCGTTCCACCCGCAACCCGTCACCATGCGTACCCTGGACATCGGCGGCGACAAGTCACTGTCGTACTTCCCGATCAAGGAAGATAACCCGTTCCTCGGCTGGCGCGGCATTCGCGTCACCCTCGACCACCCGGAAATCTTCCTGGTGCAGACCCGTGCCATGCTCAAGGCCAGCGAAGGCCTGAACAACTTGCGGATTCTGCTGCCGATGATCTCCGGCACCCATGAATTGGAAGAAGCGCTGCACCTGATCCACCGCGCCTGGGGCGAAGTACGCGACGAAGGCTGCGACGTGCCGATGCCGCCGATTGGCGTGATGATCGAGATTCCGGCGGCGGTGTACCAGACCAAAGAACTGGCGCGGCAAGTGGATTTCCTGTCGGTCGGTTCCAACGACCTGACCCAGTACCTGCTGGCCGTGGACCGCAACAACCCGCGAGTGGCCGACCTCTACGATTACCTGCACCCGGCGGTGCTTCAGGCGCTGCAGAACGTGGTGCGTGATGCCCACGCCGAAGGCAAGCCAGTGAGCATCTGCGGTGAAATGGCCGGTGATCCGGCGGCGGCGGTGCTGTTGATGGCGATGGGGTTCGACAGCCTGTCGATGAACGCCACCAACTTGCCGAAAGTGAAGTGGATGCTGCGCCAGATCAACCTGAGCAAGGCCAGGGAATTGCTGGCTGAGCTCATGACCATCGATAACCCGCAAGTGATTCACAGCTCGTTGCAGCTGGCACTGAAGAACCTCGGGTTGGCGCGGATGATCAATCCGGCAGCAATCAAGCCCCTCTAGAGCTGCGGCGCCCCATTCGCGAGCAAGCTCGCTCCCACACTGGATCTGTGAACGCCGCAAATCCCCTGTGGGAGCGAGCTTGCTCGCGATGAGGCCTGTGCTGGCAACACAAGACTAAAGCCTGATCTCCACTTCCCCAAGATGCCCGCCATACGGTCCGAAACTCCTTTCGACCATATGCAGCGCCCCATCCGCCTGCACAATCAACGCCGTACTCGCCCGCGTTCCATAACTCTGGCTGGCAATGAACACGCTCGACAACAACGTTTCGGTGACCAGCCCCACTCCGGTATCCGGCAACTCGGCAAACGGCGCGGTCTGCGCATCGCTCAATAACGCCAGCAGCGCCTGAGGCTGCGGATCATCCAGCACCTCGCTCAATGCAGCCTTGGCCTTGAGCAGCTTCGGCCACGGCGTATCCAGCCCGGCGTTCGACACGCCGTAGACTCCCGGTTGCAGCATTACGGCTTCCGATTCCCGGGCGTTGAAGTGCCAGAGCTCGTTCCTGTTGCCAACCAGTAGATTGAAACCGCCATATTCAGGCGAACGTCTGACAACGTCGGCCAAATAGTCATCAATCGAGCAATCGCCCTCGAGGAATCGCGCGACCAGCTCCCCACGAGACTTGCGTCCCGGCGGTCGATGGGGATCGCGGATGTTGGTCAGCGCCGCAAATCGTCCGTTGGCACCGACACCGAGCCAGGTGCCACCGGCCTCGAGGTCGCGCCCGGCATGCACATGCGGGGCTTCGGGCCATGGCGCCAGGGGCAGGCTGGGGCGGGCGTAGAATTCATCGCGATTGGCCGCCACGACCAGCGGCTGGGCATGACCCGGTCGCCAGGCAAAAACAATCAGGCACATCAGGCTGTCCTTGTGTGTTTTTTGCTCACTCTACGCAGACATCGCTCATCGATCCATCGCCTTGCGCAGTGGAGCTTGAGGCCATGCATCCGTTACCATGCCGCTCCGGTTTTGGGGATGCGGGCGGGACGACATGGAATTTCTGCTCTATCTGGCGCTCGGCGCCTGTGCAGGTGTACTCGCCGGGCTGTTTGGCGTGGGCGGCGGGATCATCATCGTCCCGGTGCTGGTGTTCAGCTTCAAGGCCCAAGGGTTCGATCCGTCGATCCTCACGCACCTGGCGGTGGGTACCTCCCTGGCGACGATCATCTTTACCTCGGTCAACGCGGTACGCGAGCATCATCGCCGTGGCGCCGTGCGTTGGCCGATCTTCATGTGGATGACCGTTGGCATTCTGGTCGGTGCCGGGTTTGGCGCGCTGACGGCCGAAGCGATTTCCGGCCCCAACCTGCAGAAGCTCATTGGTGTTTTCGCCCTGGTGATCGCCGCTCAGCTGGCACTGGAGGTCAAACCTAAGGCCAGCCGAACCGTGCCGGGCAAACTCGGTCTGACCGTGGCCGGCAGCGTGATTGGCTGGGCTTCGGCGATTTTCGGCATTGGCGGCGGTTCGTTGACCGTGCCGTTCCTGACCTGGCGCAGTGTGCCGATGCAGCAAGCGGTGGCCACTTCATCGGCCTGCGGTCTGCCGATTGCCCTGGCCAGTGCATTAAGTTTCATGATTCTGGGCTGGCACGATCCGTTGCTCCCGGCCCATAGTCTCGGTTTCATTTATTTGCCGGCGTTGCTGGGCGTTGCCCTGACCAGCATGGTGTTCGCCCGCTTGGGCGCGCGATTGGCCCACAGGTTGTCGCCGA
The DNA here is from genome assembly GCF_050434585.1 of Pseudomonas sp. 2725. Lineage (NCBI taxonomy): Bacteria > Pseudomonadati > Pseudomonadota > Gammaproteobacteria > Pseudomonadales > Pseudomonadaceae > Pseudomonas > Pseudomonas sp. 2725. The sequence goes on from NZ_JBNDIV010000006.1 coordinate 416,832, forward strand.
GGTTGCTGAAACGGCTGTTTGCCGCTTTGCTGTTCTGCGTTGGCCTGAACTTTCTAGTCTGAAGCATCTGCTCTGACGGGCAGCGCAATCCTGGCTTAATCCTGAGGTGGCAGCGTCGCCCGGGAATTTTTAAGATTTGAACTCTAACGAGGAGTCGCAATGCTGCCTTACCCGCAGATCGACCCGGTGGCCCTGGCCATCGGTCCGCTGAAAATCCACTGGTACGGTCTGATGTACCTGATCGGCATCGGCGGCGCCTGGCTGCTGGCCTCCCGCCGGTTGAACCGCTTCGACCCGACCTGGACCAAGGAAAAACTCTCCGACATGGTGTTCTGGATGTCGATGGGGGTGATTGTCGGCGGGCGCTTGGGTTATGTGCTGTTCTACGATCTGGGCGCCTATCTGGCCAACCCGACGCTGATCTTCGAAGTGTGGAAGGGCGGTATGTCGTTCCACGGCGGTTTCATCGGCGTGATGCTGGCGGCATTGTGGTTCGGCAAGAAGAACAACAAGTCGTTCTTCCAGCTGATGGATTTCGTTGCGCCGATGGTGCCGATTGGCCTGGGCGCCGGGCGTATCGGCAACTTCATCAACGCCGAGTTGTGGGGCAAGGCAACCGACGTGCCGTGGGCGATGGTCTTTCCGACCGATCCGGCGCAACTGGCGCGTCATCCGTCGCAGCTGTACCAGTTCGCCCTCGAAGGCGTGGCACTGTTCCTGATCCTGTGGCTGTTCTCGCGCAAGCCACGGCCGACTATGGCGGTATCGGGGATGTTCGCGCTGTTCTATGGCATCTTCCGTTTCATCGTCGAGTTCGTCCGCGTACCGGACGCCCAGTTGGGCTATCTGGCCTGGAACTGGCTGACCATGGGGCAGGTACTGTGCGTGCCGATGATCGTCGGCGGGCTGTTCCTGATCTGGCTGGCGTATCACCGCGCCCCGGCGACTCCAGCGGCAGCCGTATAAAATTCGAACCCCGCAGCGATGGTTGCGGGTTCAAGGACACAGGTAATTCATGAAGCAATATCTCGAACTGGTCGCTCACGTCATCAAGAACGGCACCAAACAGGCCAACCGTACCGGCGTGAACACCATCAGTTTTCCCGGTGCGATGCTGCGTTATGACCTGAAGGAAGGTTTCCCGGCGATCACCACGCGCAAGATGGCCTTCAAATCGGCCATCGGCGAAATGTGCGGATTCCTGCGTGGCGTAAATAACGCTGCCGAATTCCGCGCCCTGGGCTGCAAGGTCTGGGACCAGAACGCCAACGAAAACGCCCAGTGGCTGGCCAACCCGTTCCGTCAGGGCGAAGACGACCTCGGCGAAATCTACGGCGTGCAATGGCGCAAATGGCCGGCGTACAAGCAGATCCCGGTCAGCAACCCGGCTGCCATCGAACAGACCCTGAGCCAGGGTTATCGCCAGATTGCCGAAGGCGAGGAAGACGGTCAGGCCTACGTGGTGCTGTACAAGGCCATCGACCAGGTTCGCCAGTGCGTCGATACCATCATCAAGGACCCGGGCAGCCGCCGCATCCTGTTCCACGGCTGGAACTGCGCCCAGCTCGATGAAATGGCCCTGCCGCCGTGCCACCTGCTGTACCAGTTCCACCCGAATGTCGAGACCAAAGAGATCTCTTTGACCCTCTACATCCGCTCCAACGACCTGGGCCTGGGCACGCCGTTCAACCTCACCGAAGGCGCTGCGCTGCTGAGCCTGATCGGTCGCCTGACCGGCTACACGCCGCGTTGGTTCACCTATTTCATCGGTGATGCCCACGTCTACGAAAACCACCTGGACATGCTCAACGAACAGCTCAAGCGCGAGCCGTTCCCGATGCCGAAACTGGTGATTTCCGACCGTGTGCCGGAGTTTGCCAAGACGGGTGTTTACCAGCCGGAATGGCTGGAGCTGGTGGAACCGGGCGATTTTTCGCTGGAAGGCTACGAACACCACGCGCCGATGACCGCGCCGATGGCGGTCTGAAAAAACACCACCGACCCTGTGGGAGCGAGCTTGCTCGCGATAGCGGTGTATCAGTCGACATCCATGTTGGCTGAACAGACGCCATCGCGAGCAAGCTCGCTCCCACAGGGTCGGTGGTGTTTCTAGTGGCCGTGACTACGGCCCACATGGGAATGCTCCACCTCCGTTGCCACCACCCCGCCGCTCACTTCCAGCCGCTGCAAAATCCCGCATTGATCGATACTTGGCCCTTCGCCGCAGCGTTGGCGCAGGTCGAGCAGTTGCGTCTGCAAGGCCAGCAAGCCGTCGATCCGCGCCTTTACATGGTGGATGTGTTCGTCAATCAGCGCGTTGACGCTTTCGCACTGATCCTGCGGACTGTCGCGAAACGCCAGCAGGCTGCGGATTTCTTCGAGCGTCATGTCGAGGGTACGACAGTTGCGGATGAAGGTCAGGCGCTCGGCGTGGGCCTGGGTATAGACGCGATAATTGCCGTCACTGCGGGCCGGTTCCGGCAGAAGGTTCTCGCGCTCGTAGTAGCGGATCGTTTCCACGGCGCAGTCCGTGAGTTTCGCCAACTCTCCAATTTTCATGACGCCAATCTCCAAAACTCCAGAAAGGGTGCTTGACCCTATAGTGGCTACAGGGTCTTTACTTGGCAACAGGCACTCTTATGGACGCAACCAATGAGCGATTCCCTGCACTCCCACAAACCCGGGGCTGAGCACGAGCACAGCCACAAGCTCAAGCCCGTGCAAAAACATGGCCACGGCGGTCACGGCGATGCCTGCTGCTCATCTAAAGCGGCAGCGCCTGCGCTGGTAAAACTGAGCGAATCGCCGACGCCCGGAGCCCGACTGAGCAGTTTCCGCATCGAGGCAATGGACTGTCCAACTGAACAGACGCTGATTCAGAACAAGCTAAGCAAACTGACCGGCGTGCAGCAGCTTGAGTTCAATCTGATTAATCGGGTGCTCGGCGTAACCCACGATTTGCCAGGTATCGAGCCGATCGTCGAGGCCATCAAATCCTTGGGCATGCAGGCCGAGCCGATGGACCAGGGTGATGAAACCCCGGCGCCCGCGCCCCGGAAAAAGCCGTGGTGGCCCCTGGCACTGTCCGGTGTTGGTGCATTGCTGGCAGAAGTTATCCACTTCACCGGTTTCGCGCCGAACTGGGTGGTGGCGGTTATCGCGCTGGTCTCGATTCTCAGTGGTGGCCTCGGTACTTACAAAAAAGGCTGGATCGCCCTTAAAAACCGCAATCTGAACATCAACGCGCTGATGAGCATTGCCGTGACCGGCGCGGTGCTGATCGGCCAGTGGCCGGAAGCGGCGATGGTGATGTTCCTGTTCACCGTGGCCGAGTTGATCGAAGCCAGGTCCCTTGACCGAGCGCGCAATGCCATCAGCGGTTTGATGCAGATGACGCCGGATACGGCAACGGTGTTGCAGGCTGACGGTGTCTGGCTTGAGCAGGATGTCAAAAACATTGGGCTCGGCGCGCGGGTGCGGGTGCGCCCCGGCGAGCGTATCGGCCTGGACGGCGAAGTGCTGTCCGGTCGCTCGACCATCGATCAGGCGCCAATTACCGGTGAAAGCCTGCCGGTGGAAAAAACCGTCGGCGACAAAGTCTTCGCCGGCACCATCAATCAGGCTGGGTCCCTGGAGTACGAGGTGACCGCCGCGGCGGATAACTCGACCCTGGCCCGCATCATCCACGCCGTCGAGCAAGCCCAGGGCGCGCGGGCGCCGACCCAGCGTTTCGTCGACAGTTTCTCGAAAATTTACACCCCGGCAGTTTTCGTCCTGGCCCTGGCCGTGGCGGTGATCCCGCCATTGTTCATGGGCGAGTTGTGGTTCGACTGGATCTACCGGGCGCTGGTGCTGCTGGTGGTGGCCTGCCCGTGTGCGCTGGTGATCTCCACGCCGGTGACCATCGTCAGCGGCCTCGCGGCGGCGGCGCGTAAAGGCATTCTGGTCAAGGGCGGCGTTTATCTGGAGGGCGGTTACAAGCTCGACTACCTGGCCCTGGACAAGACCGGCACCATCACCCACGGCAAACCGGTGCAGACCGATTACCTGTCGCTGGACCCGACCGCCGACGACTCGGCGCCCGCCATTGCCGCCGCGCTGGCCGGGCGCTCGGATCACCCGGTTTCCCTGGCCATCGCCAAGGCGGCTGTGGATAAACAGACCGCGACGCTGATTGTGGATAACTTCGAAGCGCTGGGCGGGCGCGGGGTGCGTGGCGAGATCAACGGCCAGCTCTACCATCTGGGCAACCATCGTCTTGTGGAGGATCTGGGCCTGTGTTCGCCAGCGCTGGAAGAAAAGCTGTTTGCCCTGGAAAAGCAGGGCAAGTCGGTGGTGCTGCTGCTTGATTCGTCCGGCCCGTTGGCGCTGTTTGCCGTGGCGGACACGGTAAAAGAGTCCAGCCGCGAAGCGATCCGGCAACTGCATGACCTGGGTATCAAAACCCTGATGCTCACGGGCGATAACGTCCACACCGCGCAGGCCATTGCAGCACAAGTCGGCATCGACGAGGCCAAGGGCGACCTGTTGCCGGGGGACAAATTGCAGGCTATCGAAACTCTCTATGCTCAAGGGCATCGGGTCGGCATGGTCGGCGACGGCATCAATGATGCGCCTGCACTGGCACGTTCCGAAATCGGCTTCGCCATGGCCGCTGCGGGCACCGATACCGCGATCGAAACCGCCGATGTCGCCCTGATGGACGACGATCTGCGCAAAGTTCCGGCATTCATTCGCCTGTCCCGGCAGACTTCGAGCATCCTCAAACAGAACATCGCCCTGGCTTTGGTCATCAAGGCGATCTTTCTTGGGGTAACCTTTGCCGGGATCGCTACCATGTGGATGGCAGTGTTCGCCGATATGGGCGTGAGTTTGCTGGTGGTGTTCAACGGTTTGCGCCTGCTGCGCAAGTAAAGGACGAGGGACGGTTGTGCTGAGTGCCGAGCTGAAGGCGTTTTACATGGTGGCCCGCCTGGGCAGCATTACCCAGGCTGCCAAAAAGCTCGGCCTGAGCCAGCCGACGGTGACGACACAGATCCGCAACCTCGAAAGTCAGTACTCGGTCGAGCTGTTCTATCGCGGCGGCCGGCGTCTCAGCGTCAGTGAGGAGGGCGCGCGGCTGCTGCCGATGGTCAAGGTGCTGATGCAGCAAGAAGCCGACATCGAGTTTTTCCTGCGTAACTGCGGCCAGGTCCAGGGCACATTGCGTATTGCCGCCACGGCGCCGTATTACATCCTCGACCTAGTGAAAACGTTCCGCGAGCGCCTGCCGCAGGTGGAGGTGTCGGTGGAAATCGGTAACTCCCAACAAGTGCTCGAAGCATTGGAGGATTACCGTGTCGATGTCGCCGCCTCGTCGCAGTTGCTCGATGACGCACGACTGATTCGCCGGGTGCTCGGCAGCGATCCGTTGGTGCTGGCGGTGCATCGCAATCATCCGCTGGCGGTTCACGATCACGTACCGCTCAGCGCGCTGGCCGGACATACCTTGCTGATGCGTGAGCCGGGCTCGACCACCCGTCGTTTGACCGAAGAGTTACTGACCAGTGCTGGCGTGTGCTTCGGTCCGCTGCTGGAGATCGGCAGTCGTGAATCGATCCGCGAAGCAGTGCTGCGCAACATCGGTATCAGCATCATTGCCCGTCAGGAAGTGCCGCACGATCCGCAGTTGCGGGTGCTGACTATCGAGAATGCGCCGCAGATTCCCGAATACCTGTACTGCCTCAAGGAACGCAAAAACGCGCGGCTGCCGGCGGCGTTTCTGGGGTTGGCGCAGGAAATGTCGCCGGCCTGAATTCTGTGGTGCCTGTACCGACCTCATCGCGAGCAAGCTCGCTCCCACAGGAATTTTGGGTGTTCACACAATCTGTGTTTCACCTCAAACCCAGTGTGGGAGCGAGCTTGCTCGCGATGAGGCCAGTTCAGGCAACACAAGACTTAAACCAAAATCCTCGAATACCACTATCGGCAGTTTTTGCCTTACTGCCACATGACGGACTCATTACAACTCTAGGATGGCCCCCATCTGCTCGATGAGGTCCGTCCATGAACAACTCGATCGCAACTGCCCTGACCAACCCCGGCGCACCGATGAAAGTGCGCGGTGTACAGAAGCGTTTTGGCGCCTTCACCGCGCTGGATAACGTGTCCCTCGACGTAGCGGCCGGTGAGCTGGTGTGTCTGCTGGGGCCGTCGGGCTGTGGCAAGACCACCTTGCTGCGCTGCATCGCCGGTCTGGAGAAACAGGACAGCGGCGAGTTGTACCTGGGCGATCGCGACGTTTCCCACCTGGCGCCCCAGGCGCGGGACTACGGCATTCTGTTCCAGTCCTACGCGTTGTTTCCCAATCTCACCGTCGAAGCGAACATTGCCTACGGCCTTGCCGGCAGCGGTCGTGACGAAGTGCGCCGTCGAGTCGGCCAGATGCTGGAACTGGTCGGCCTGGTCGGCAGCGAGAAAAAGTATCCCGGCCAGTTGTCCGGCGGCCAGCAGCAGCGGGTTGCACTGGCTCGCGCCCTGGCCCCGGCACCTTCGCTGTTGCTGCTGGACGAACCGATGTCGGCCCTCGATGCCCGGGTGCGCGAGCATCTGTGTACCGAACTGCGCCAACTGCAACGCAACCTCGGCATCACTACCCTGATGGTCACCCATAATCAGGACGAGGCCATGCTGATGGCCGACCGTATCGCCGTGATGAACAACGGCAAGGTCGAGCAGTACGCCACGCCGCAGGAAATCTACAACCGCCCGGCCACGCCATTCGTGGCGGAGTTCGTCGGCCAGGGTAACTGGCTACCCTTCCAGCGCAACAGCGACAGCCACGCCCAGGTCGGCGGGATGAACATGCGTCTGGCCGAAGGCAGCGCCAAGTCCGCGTCGGGCCGTTTGTTCTGCCGACCGGAAGCGATCAACGTCAACCCGCTGGTGCACGAGGAAAACCTGTTCCCGGCCAAGGTTCGTGAAATCACCTTCCTCGGCAATCGCTGCCGCATGAGCTTCGAGCTCGATCAGTTGCCGGGGCACCCGCTGTTGGCGGAGTTGGCGCCAGAAGCCATGCCGCGCCTTGGTGCCCAGCAGATCATGGTCGCCTTGCCGCCGCGTAGCCTGCAGGTGTTTGCCTGATGAGCGCGAACATCGCGCTGCCGCTGCCGCACAAGCAGGTTCGGCAGACCACCCGCGCCGAGATCGGTGACCGGTTGTTCGTGGTCGGCGGCAAAGTCCTCATGCTGGTGTTGTTGGGCGTTGCCGTATTGATGCCGTTGCTGGCGATCTTCTGGCGCGGTTTCAGCGCCGAGGCCGGGCAGGGCGGTGGCTGGGTCGCAGCGAAAGAGCTGGTGACCAGCGAGAACTTCCACTGGTTGCTCGGTAACAGCCTGAAGGTTTCCCTCAGTGTCGCGGCCATTGTCGTACCGCTGGCCTACCTGTTTGCCTACGCGCTGCAACGAACCTTGATTCCCGCCAAAGGCATCTGGCGTGGCATTTCCCTGCTGCCATTGATGGCGCCGTCGATGTTGCCCGGCATCGCGCTGGTTTATCTGTTCGGCAACCAGGGCATGCTGCGTGGCCTGCTCTCGGACAACATCTACGGCTTCTGGGGCATTGTGCTTGGTGAAGTCATCTACACCTTCCCGCACGCCTTGATGATTCTTCTGTCGGCCCTGTCCCTGGCCGATGCGCGACTGTTCGATGCCGCCTCCAGCATGGGCGCGAGTCCTGCAAAAGCCTTCCGCAGCATCACCTGGCCGGCGACCCGTCAGGCCGTGTTCGCCGCATTCTGTCTGGTGTTCACCCTGACCATCACTGACTTCGGCGTACCAGTGGTTGTCGGTGGCGACTATCAAGTGTTGGCGCTGGAGGCCTACAAGGCGGTGGTCGGCCAGCAACAGTTCGGTCGTGGCGCGTTGATCGGCATGGTGTTGCTGCTACCGGCGCTGTTCAGCTTCGGGGTCGATGCCTGGTTGCGTCGGCGTCACGGTGATTCCATGAGCGGTCGTGCCCAGGTGTTCAAACCCGCGCCGTCGAAGCTGCGCGACAGCTGCTACCTGGCTATCGTCCTGCTGATCTGCGCCGCGTTGCTGCTGGTGTTCGGCATGGCGGTGTTCTCGTCCCTGGTGAAGTTCTGGCCGTACAACCTGTCGCTGTCGCTCAACCATTATCAGTTCAACGAAACCGCCGGCGGTGGCTGGCTGGCCTATGGCAACAGCCTGAAGATGGCCTTGGGCACGGCGTTGATCGGCAGCCTGCTGATCTTCACCGGCGCCTACCTGATGGAAAAAACCAAGGGTCAGCGCGGCCTGAACCTGACCCTGCGCATGCTCAGTTTCGTGCCGATGGCGGTGCCAGGCCTGGTGCTGGGGTTGGGTTACGTCTTCTTCTTCAATCTCACCGGCAACCCGCTGCACGTGCTCTACGGCAGCATGACGCTGCTGATTGTCTGCACCATTGCTCACTATTTGACCACCGCACAAATGACCGCCACCACCGCGCTGCGTCAACTCGATGCCGAGTTCGAAGCCGCCGCGCTGTCGCTCAAGGCGCCGCTGTACCGCCATTACCTGCGCGTCACCGTGCCGATCTGCCTGCCGGCGCTACTGGACATCGTGCGCTACCTGTTCGTCTCGGCCATGACCACCGTTTCGGCGGCGATCTTCCTCTACAGCCCCGACACCATCCTCGCGGCAGTGGCGGTGCTGAACATGGATGACGCCGGCAACGTCGGCGGTGCGGCAGCGATGTCGACCCTGATCCTGATTACCTCGGCGGGCGTGTCCATGCTACTGGCCTGGGCCTCGCGCGGTTTGCTGCGCCGCTCCCAGGCCTGGCGGCAGACCACACCCGGTCATTGAATCTGCACAACCCCTCAACTCAAAAACAGGAAAAGATCATGTTCAAGCCTATGGCCCTGGCCGCTGCTGTCCTCACCGCTTTCAGCCTGAACGCCTTTGCGGCGAAAACCGAGTTGACGGTGTACACCGCTCTCGAAGCCGAACAACTGAAGACCTACAAGCAAGCGTTCGAAAAGGCCAACCCGGACGTCGAAATCAAATGGGTGCGTGATTCCACCGGCATCATCACCGCCAAACTGCTGGCCGAAAAAGCCCGTCCGCAGGCTGATGCCGTGTGGGGTCTGGCCGCTTCGAGCCTGGCGATTCTCGATCAGCAAGGCATGCTGCAAAGCTACGCGCCGAAAGACCTGGGCAAGATCGGCGCCAACTACCGCGACGCGGCCAACCCACCAGCCTGGGTCGGCATGGACGTGTGGGCCGCGACCATCTGCTTCAACACCGTCGAAGCCGAGAAGCAGGGCCTGACCAAGCCCGTGAGCTGGCAGGACCTGACCAAGCCTGAGTACAAAGGCAAGATCGTCATGCCAAACCCGGCATCGTCCGGCACCGGCTTCCTCGACGTCAGCGCCTGGCTGCAAACCTTCGGCGAGAAGCAGGGCTGGGCCTACATGGATGGCCTGCACCAGAACATCGGCCAGTACGTTCACTCCGGTTCCAAGCCTTGCAAACTGGCGGCTGCTGGTGAATTCCCAATCGGTATTTCCTTCGAGTACCCGGCTGTTCAACTGAAACGCCAGGGCGCACCGCTGGACATCATCCTGCCGAAGGAAGGCCTGGGTTGGGAGATCGAAGCGACTGCGGTGATCAAGGGCACTGCCCACGAAGAGGCGGCGAAGAAACTGGCCGACTTCTCGGCTAGCCCTGAGGCGATGGAGCTCTACAAGGAAAACTTCGCCGTGCTCGCCCAGCCTGGCATCGCCAAGCCACAGACCGAACTGCCGGCCGACTACGAACAACGCCTGATCAAGAACGACTTCGCCTGGGCCTCGAAGAACCGCGACGAGATCCTGACCGAGTGGCGCAAGCGCTATGACGGCAAGTCCGAGAAAGTGGCGGCCAAGTAAGATTTTTATCGGCTGAAAGGGCCTCTTCGCGAGCAAGCTCGCTCCCACATAAGGCATGCGGTCTCCTGTGGGAGCGGGCTTGCTCGCGAAAGCGGTTTCAAATTCAGGACAAGACCCCATGACACAACACAACGACATGCTGATCGTCGGCGCCGGCATCCTGGGCTTGTCCCACGCATATGCTGCCGCCAAGCGCGGTCTCAAGGTCACGGTTTTCGAGCGCAGCGAAACGCCCCTCGGCGCTTCGGTGCGCAACTTCGGCCAGGCACTGGTCACCGGCCAGCCGCCGGGGCCTATGCTGGAGCTGGCCCGCGCCAGTCGCGGAATCTGGGGTGATTGGGCCCAGCTCGCCGGCCTGCAACTCAAGCGCAATGGCTCGTACCTGTTTGCCCGCACCGAGGCGGAAGAACAGCTGCTGCAAGCCTTTTGCGACGGCCGCGCGGTGGAGCACGGTTACCGTGTCGACCTGTTGCGCGGCGCAGCGTTACGCGATTTGTACGACGGTCAGTTCCGTCATCACCGTGCGGCGTTGCATGGCATGGACGATCAGCAGTTGTATTCCCGCGAAGCGATTCCGGCGTTGATCGATTTCCTGCGCCGCGACCTGGGGGTCAAGTTTCACTTTTCTACCCTGGTGCGCGATATCGAGCCGGGTCGCCTGCACAGCACCGCTGGCAGCTTCAGTGCCGAGCAGATCATTGTCTGCTCCGGCCACGATTATCAGACGTTACTGGCCGAACAGATCGCTGAACTCGAGCCGCAAATTTGCCGCCTGCAAATGCTCCGCGCCCGACCGCAAATCCACCTCAACCTGCAACACGCGTTGCTCACCGGTTTGAGCTGCGTGCACTACGGCGCCTTCGCCGACTTGCCGGAGGCCGCGGCGGTACAGGCAGAAATCCTGCAGTACGCGCCGCACCTGCACGAAAACGGTATCCACCTGCTGATCAGCCCGACACCCTATGGCGAATTGATCATTGGTGATTCGCACCATTACGGCAGCGATCCGTCACCCTTCAATGCCGAGCAGGTCGACGACTGGATGATCGAGCTGGCTGAGCAGACCCTGGGCTGCAAGGTGCAAGTGGTCGAACGCTGGCAGGGGGTCTATGGTTCACGGGGGCCGGGACCGTTTTCGTTCCTGCGCCCGGCAAAAGGCCTGAGCGTGGCGTTGATGCACACCGGTGTCGGCATGAGCGTCGGGCCGGCGATGGCTGAACGAAACATCGCAGCTGTGTTGGGGGAAATCTGATGGGGCGCAATGAACAAGTCGTCGCCGAAGTATTCAGTCTGTACGAGCGTTTTGGCGACAGCGATTACATCGGTGAACCGGTTTCGCAGATCGAGCACATGTCCCAGGCGGCGGAACTGGCCATGGCCGAAGGCTTCGACGATGAAGTGGTGCTGGCAGCGTTCTTTCATGACATCGGGCATATCTGTGGAGAAAGCGCGGAGAACATGGGCGGCTTCGGCGTTGTCAGCCATGAGCGTCTGGGCGCGGACTTTCTTCGTCGTGCCGGCTTCAGCGAGCGTATGGCTCGGCTGGTCGAATACCACGTGCAGGCCAAGCGTTACCTGACGCTCAAGGAGGCGGGATACTACGAGCGCTTGAGTGAAGCCAGTCGCCGAACCCTGGAATATCAGGGCGGGGTGATGACGGCTGAAGAGGCTGAGGCGTTCGAGCAGGACCCGCTGTGTGCCGTGAGCTTGCGCATGCGCCAGTGGGATGAGCTGGCGAAGGAGGTGCATGTGCCGGTGATTGATCTGGCGGTGTTGAAGGACAAGGCGGTGCGATTGTTGGCTGCGTAAGTCTCGGCACCGAGTGGCTGCCTTCGCGAGCAAGCCCGCTCCCACATTGGATTTGTGACCGACGCACATCCCCTGTGGGAGCGGGCTTGCTCGCGAAGAGGCCAGCGCTGACACCATGCATCATCAATCAAGCCACTAAAGCTGCTGCGCCAAGGCCTCAACCTGCTCCTGCCGCTCCGCCTGATTCAGTTTGGGATGAGGATTGAGCGACGACCACTGCGGATGTGCCCGTGCCTTGTTCAGGGCCTCGGGCAGTTTGCCTTCGCGCCAGCTCTTGTCCTGGGGCGTGGCCACCTGAATGCTGTCCATCGCCGCATGCCCACGGGCGTTCAACGCTTGCAGCAATTGCCGCTGGCGTAGCGCCAACAGGCGCAGCACGTTGTCATCCACAGTCAGTTCGCGCTGGCCCTTGATCTTGCCGAGCAAGCGGCTGCCATAACTGCGTGCGGTTTGCAGCGCGCCACCGGCGATGGCTCCCGCCAGAGCCGCTGCGCCCAGGGTAATCCCGCCCACCAGCAGGTCGACCCCGGCCCCCGCAGCAGCACCCGCGGCGATACCGCCACCCACGCGCACGCCCAGTTGCTTGAGGGTTTCCGGGTTGAACAGGTCATCGCCCCAGCGACCGTCGAGCAGCGGTAAATCACCGGCCGCGGCATCCTGTGGGCGGAAGGCGTACAGCTTGAGCAGGGACTCGACGCAACGCTGCTCACGCTGGCGCACGGCTTTGCGCAGTTCGCTGATCGCCTGTTGTTCCTGCTCGGCTTCACTGACCACACTGCGTCGGCAGGCTGCGCAATCGATCAATAATTCGGCAATCAATCGCTCTGCGCTTTGTTGGCGAGCCAGACGCTGGGCTTGCTGATCGGCGATCAGGCGTTCGAGCTGCGGCCGGGCAGTTTCCAGCAGCAGGGCGAGACTTTCATAGAGTCGACGCTCGCCATCCTCCGGCGGCGCGACGCTGTCGAAGCGCACCAAGGCATGCAAGCCCAGCCGCGCCAGCGCTTCACGCCAGGCCGGTTCGCGGTGGTTGGCGCTGCTGACGAAATTCAGCACCGGCAGCAAGGGCTTGCCGCAACCGGCCAGCACTTCCAGCTCGTCGCGATACTTGGCGAGCACCGGCTCTCGGGCGTCGATCACGTAGAGCCCGGCGTCCGACGCCAGCAACTGGCGCAGCACTTTGGCCTCCTGTTCGAAGCGTTGCCGGGCTTCGCTGCCATCCAGGAAACGCGCCAGCCGCGCCGGGCCGTCGAGGCGTTCGCCAGGCCGCTCCAGGCGTTCGAGGTAGTCGAGCAGGGCGATGGCGTCTTCCAGGCCCGGGGTGTCGTAGAGATCGAGCAAGGGCTCGCCGTCCACCGACAACCGTGCGCCCTCGACATGCCGCGTGGTGCTGGGACGATGGGACACTTCACCGAAGCCGACGTCGCGGGTCAGGGTGCGCAGCAGTGAGGTTTTACCGACGTTGGTGTGGCCGACCACGGCGAGTTTCAGGGGATTAGTCATGACCCGTCTCCAGCCAGTTCATCGGTGCACAATCGGCAAACGGCAGCTCAAGCTGTTGCAGCGCCACGTGCCAGTCGCCCAGACGTTCGGCGTCCAGCGCTTCACCGGGGGGCGCCTGCAACAACCACACGCGGGTGGCGCTGGCGCTGCGGGCCAGTTCGGCAATCAGGGCCAGGCTGCCGCGATCCGGCGAGCGCCGTGGATCGCACGCAATGGCCAGGCGTGCCGGGGGAAAGCGGGTCAATTGTTCGAGGAGTTTGTGTCGCGATTCGCGGCTGTCGAGGATGCCAGCGTTGCTGACGTTTTTCGGCAATTGCGGTGGCCACGGGCGGTCGTCGTCCAGCTCGATGGCGACCAATAGAGCACCTTCACTTTGTTGTTCGCTGACGCCGCTTTCCACGCGATGCAGTTGCTCAGGCGCCGCATCGCTGATGCCGAGACGCTCGCTGGTGGGCATCAAGCGTTCGCGAAGCTGTGCGTAGCCGGGCAGGTTCAAATCCAAGCGGAGCGCCGTTTGCCCGGATTTCCAGCGCCACAGGCAAAACAGTGCGAGCAGCAGGCGCGGCAAAATCCCATAGACCAGCAGAACGCCAACCAGCCATGCTGCCCAGGCCTGGCGCGCGCTTTCGATACTCAGTGCGGCGTCGCCGCTGGCACGGATCATCTGCTCGGTGGGAACACTGAAACCGAGCAGGGCCGGCAGGGCGCCAAGCGCCTGGGTTACGGCAATAAAGGTGTCGGCACTGAGGATGGTGGTTTCCCAGACGAAGCCGTAGCGCCGGGTTGCCATCAGTGTCAGCAGAATGACCAAGGCGCTGATCATCGCCAGCAACCACAGGCCGTTGACCACTACGCCGATGGCCCAGCGATTGAGCTTCTGCCGTTGCAACAACAGGAGCAGGGCGGGGGCCAGTTGCGTGGCCTTGGCGTCCCGGGCGAGTTTTTCACTTAGCCACAGCCATAGTCGCCCGAGGCTGGCGCCGTGTTCTCCGGCAAACGCCAGGCCCAGGGCCCAACTCAGCAGCAGGATCAGGTTGAGCCCGAGCAGGCTGCCCAAGGCCCAGAACACATTCACCGGGTGCAGGCCATCGCCCATTGCGGCAAAGGCCAGGCCGGCGCCGCTGATCACCGCCAGCACCGCCATTACGATCAGCGCCAGTCGTGCGCCTTGCAGCCAGTGTTTGAGGGCCGTAACCAAGCCATCACGTTCAGCCAGCCACAGGGCCCGGCGTTGAATGCGCGACGGCAAATCACCGCCGACGCTGCGGGCCAGCCGGTTGGCTTCAAGGTCTTCCAGGGGGCCTGCGTGTTCTTCGCGCAGTCGGATGGTTTCTGTCAGCCAGAGGGTATTGAGTTCAGTCACGCGGCATCCCGTCGCTTAATTGAGCTGTGAGCATAACCGCTGTGACGCTTATCGGCGAAAGCGAGGCTCTGGTATCCTCGCCGACATGACTAAATCACTCCCCCTCAGCCTGATCGCAGCCCTCGGTGAAAACCGTGTGATCGGCGTCGACAACAGCATGCCCTGGCACCTGCCGGGGGACTTTAAATATTTCAAGGCCACCACCCTGGGCAAGCCGATCATCATGGGGCGCAAGACCTGGGACTCACTCGGTCGTCCGTTGCCGGGCCGCTTGAACATCGTGGTCAGCCGTCAGACGGATCTGCAGCTCGAAGGCGCGGAGGTTTATCCGTCGCTGGAAGCCGCCGTTGTCCGCGCCGAAGCATGGGCGAAGGAACAGGGCGTTGATGAGTTGATGCTGATTGGCGGTGCGCAGTTGTACGCGCAAGGCTTGGCACAGGCTGATCGGTTGTACCTGACTCGCGTGGCGCTGAGCCCGGAAGGGGATGCGTGGTTTCCGGAGTTTGATTTGGGCCAGTGGAAGCTGGTGTCGAATGTGCCGAACCCGGCCGAAGGTGACAAACCGGCGTACAGCTTCGAAGTGTGGGAAAAAGCCTAAAAGCTTCGCGAGCAAGCCCGCTCCCACATTGGATCTGTGAGCGACACAAATCCCCTGTGGGAGCGGGCTTGCTCGCGAAGAGGCCCGCTCAGTCGCTAAAGAACTTAAGCCTGCGCCAACGCCGAATGCTCATCCGCATCCAGCAATTCTTTATCAGTCTGCTGCATCACCTGACTGGTAATCGCCCCAGCCGTGATCGAACCACTCACATTCAACGCCGTACGCCCCATATCAATCAACGGCTCGACCGAAATCAGCAACGCCACCAGTGACACCGGCAAGCCCATCGCCGGCAGTACGATCAGCGCCGCAAACGTCGCACCGCCACCCACTCCGGCCACACCGGCCGAGCTCAGCGTGACAATCGCCACCAGTGTCGCGATCCACAGCGGGTCCAGCGGGTTGATGCCCACGGTCGGCGCCACCATCACCGCTAACATCGCCGGGTACAGACCGGCACAGCCATTCTGGCCGATGGTCGCGCCGAACGAAGCGGCGAAACTGGCAATGGACTGCGGGATGCCCAAACGACTGGTCTGCGCCTCGATGCTCAACGGAATCGTCGCAGCGCTGGAGCGGCTGGTGAAGGCAAACGTCAGCACCGGCCAGATCTTGCGGAAGAAGCGCAGCGGATTGATCCCGGCGGCCGACACCAGCACGCCATGCACCACAAACATCAGGCCAAGGCCGATGTAAGACACCACGACGAAACTGCCGAGCTTGATGATGTCTTGCAGGTTGGAGCCGGCGACCACTTTGGTCATCAGCGCCAGCACGCCGTACGGGGTCAGCTTCATCACCAGGCGCACCAGGCGCATTACCCAGGCTTGCAGGGTGTCGATGGCGTTGATCACTTTCTGACCTTTCTCGGCATCATCCTTGAGCAGTTGTAGCGCCGCGACACCCAGGAACGCAGCGAAAATCACCACACTGATGATCGACGTCGGCTTGGCTCGCGCCAGATCGGCGAACGGGTTTTGCGGAATGAACGACAGCAACAGCTGCGGCACATTCAGGTCGGCGACCTTGCCGGCGTAATCGGTCTGGATGGTTTGCAGGCGCGCCATTTCCTGGGTGCCGGCCACCAGGCCTTCGGCGGTCAGGCCGAACAGGTTGGTCAGGCCGATGCCGATCAACGCCGCGATGGCCGTGGTGAACAGCAGCGTGCCGATGGTCAGGAAGCTGATCTTGCCCAGCGACGAAGCGTTGTGCAGGCGGGCCACGGCGCTGAGGATCGAGGCGAACACCAGCGGGATCACGATCATTTGCAGCAATTGCACATAACCGTTGCCCACCAGATCGAACCAGCCGATCGAGGCTTTCAGCACCGGATTACCGGCACCGTAGACAGTGTGCAACGCCACACCGAACGCCACGCCCAGCACCAGTGCGAGCAGGACTTTTTTCGCCAGGCTCCAAGTGGTGTGGCGGGTTTGCGCCAGGCCCAGGAGCAGGGCGAGGAACACCAGCAGATTGAGAATCAGCGGCAGATTCATTGGAACTCCCATTAGACTTTTGCCAGCTGCCTTCCGGGGCAGCTGCGAACCGGCAAGCCTAACAGCTTGAAAACTAATGAATTAATATCAAAAACGCATGGTGTCCGTCGTTTTTGGAATAAGTGGGTGTCGCTGTCAGAAATGCAACTGGCGCGAAATGGACACAGGCGGTCGCTGACAGGCGGTGACTGTCACACTTATTTGTTAGCGTCGATCTCTTTCACATTCAGGGAGAAACGCCGATGAAGTTCGCACCGAAATTACTGGCTGCAGCACTTTGCCTGGGCCTTGCCGGCCAGGTTTTCGCAACGGATCTGAAACACTGGCCAGCCGATCAGGCCAAGGCACTGGACGCGATGATCGCCGCCAACGCCAACAAAGGTAACTACGCGGTGTTCGACATGGACAACACCAGTTACCGCTATGACCTGGAAGAGTCGTTGCTGCCGTTCATGGAGAACAAGGGCCTGATCACCCGCGACAAGCTCGATCCCTCCCTGAAACTGATGCCGTTCAAGGACACCGCCGACCACAAGGAAAGCCTGTTCAGCTACTACTACCGCCTCTGTGAACTCGACGACATGGTTTGCTATCCATGGGTCGCCCAGGTGTTCTCCGGCTTTACGCTCAAGGAGCTCAAGGGCTACGTCGACGAGATGATGGCGTCGGGCAAACCGGTGCCGGCCACCTATTACGAAGGCGATGTGGTCAAGAAGCTCGACGTCAACCCGCCGAAAATCTTCACGGGCCAGCAAGAGCTGTACAACAAACTGATGGAGAACGGCATCGAGGTCTACGTGATGACCGCCGCCTCCGAAGAACTGGTGCGCATGGTCGCGGCCGATCCGAAGTACGGCTACAACGTCAAGCCGCAGAACGTGATCGGCGTGTCGCTGCTGCTCAAGGACCCGAAGACGGGCGAGCTGACCACTGCGCGCAAGCAGATCACCGCCGGCAAGTATGACGAGAAGGCCAACCTCGGCCTTGAACTGACCCCGTACCTGTGGACCCCGGCGACCTGGATGGCCGGCAAGCACGCGGCAATCCTGACCTACATCGACGAGTGGAAAAAACCGGTGCTGGTCGGCGGCGATACCCCGACCAGTGATGGTTACATGTTGTTCCACAGTGTTGACGTGGCCAAGGGTGGCATCCACCTGTGGGTCAACCGCAAGGACAAGTACATGAACCAGATTAACGGCATGATGGCCAAGAATGCCGCGGCCCAGGCCAAGGAAGGGATGACGGTGACTGCCGACAAGAACTGGGTGATCGTCAAGCCTGAAGAAATCCAGTAATTGTAGGAGCGAGCCTGCTCGCGATGGTCGTTAACGATGACGCGTGCTGTCTGATTTGACGCGGTGTCCTTGCGTCCATCGCGAGCAAGCTCGCTCCTACAGTTTGATCGGTGTTGTTCCCCAATCCAGTGTTCAACGCAGATCCATTGTGGGAGCGAGCTTGCTCGCGATGAGGCCAGTCGGTGCAATGAAAGCCTCTGTTTGATCGCCATCTCCTGACAGTCGCAACCTACGCTTTCTTGCGTAAGGGACTACGACTACGCCAGAATCCGCCGGCTTGTGCGCCTTACTCCCGGACTCTACCGTCTACCTGTCGCTGAACATCAGCGATCGGGTTTGGTAGCCCGGACATTCGGCGCATTGCGTCACCTCATATAGGGTTTCTTTGAAGCCCGTGATTTATGGTGGCCATGCGTAGGGCGCCTTCGGGTGCGCCGGTTTCCAAATGTCCGGTCTACCAACCTGCGTATGGCCATCACCCTTCGTTTGGTAGCGAGGTCGATGGCTCCTCTTTATACATTTGGGAGTTTCATCAATGCTGAAAATCACCCCCGATCCGCCGGACACCAACAACCTTTCCACCCAAATCAACGCCACCCCACGAAAACCCAGCCGAACATTCCTCATCGCACCGGGCCTCGACACCGAAACCCTGTTGGCCCACGCCTGCGAATCACTCGCCTCGGCCAATGTCATGGCCAACGATTTTGCCGGCCTGCTGGAAGGCTCTCAACGCAGCACGATGCTGGGGATTGCGCAGGTCATCATGCTGGCGAGTTGGCGGTGAACCAGGCGCTCGATAGTCTCGATCCACAGGAATAGTTCTGCCCTTGTAGGGGCGAGCCTGCTCGCGATGGTCGTTAACGATAACGTTGGAAACCTGACACCCAGCGGCGTTCTCCAGTCCATCGCGAGCAGGCTCGCTCCTACAGGTGAAAGGTGACCGGCAGAAACAAAAATGCCCCGCACTTGGCGGGGCATTTTTTGTCCGACGGTTAAGCCTTACAGCCCGTCAAGCATCGCCTTGTTGCGCACCGCACCTTTGTCGGCGCTGGTGGCCAGCAGGGCGTAGGCTTTCAGCGCGGTGGTCACTTTACGTGGGCGCACTTCCACCGGTTTCCAGCCTTTCTTGTCCTGCTCCACTCGGCGTGCGGCCAGTTCTTCGTCGCTGACCAACAGGTTGATCGAGCGGTTCGGAATGTCGATCAGCACTTTGTCGCCGTCCTGTACCAGGCCGATTGCGCCGCCGGCAGCCGCTTCAGGCGAAGCGTGACCGATGGACAGACCGGAAGTACCGCCGGAGAAACGGCCGTCGGTGAGCAGGGCGCAGGCTTTGCCCAGGCCTTTGGATTTCAGGTACGAAGTCGGGTAGAGCATTTCCTGCATGCCCGGGCCGCCTTTCGGGCCTTCGTAGCGAATGATGACGATGTCGCCTTCTTTCACTTCGTCGGCGAGGATGCCGCGTACGGCGCTGTCCTGGCTTTCGAAGATCTTCGCGTTGCCTTCGAACACGTGGATCGATTCGTCGACGCCAGCGGTTTTCACCACGCAGCCATCCAGCGCGATGTTGCCGTAGAGCACGGCCAGGCCGCCTTCTTGCGAGTAAGCGTGCTCGACACTGCGGATGCAGCCGTTTTCACGGTCGTCGTCCAGGGTTTCCCAGCGGGTCGACTGGCTGAATGCGGTTTGCGTCGGGATGCCCGCAGGACCGGCCTTGAAGAAGTGATGCACGGCTTCGTCGTTGGTCTGGGTGATGTCCCACTTGGCGATGGCTTCTTCCATGCTGCGGCTGTGCACGGTCGGTAGCTGGGTGTGCAGCAAGCCACCACGGGCCAGCGAACCGAGGATGCTGAAGATCCCGCCGGCACGGTGCACGTCTTCCATGTGGTACTTCTGGATGTTCGGCGCGACCTTGCACAGTTGTGGCACGTTGCGAGAAAGACGGTCGATGTCGCGCAGATCGAAATCGATCTCGGCTTCCTGGGCGGCAGCCAGCAAGTGCAGGATGGTGTTGGTGGAACCGCCCATGGCGATGTCCAGGGTCATGGCGTTTTCGAACGCCTGGAAGTTGGCGATGTTGCGCGGCAGTACCGACTGGTCGTTCTCGCCGTAGTAACGCTTGCACAGCTCGACGATGGTGCGGCCGGCCTGCAGGAACAGTTGCTCACGGTCGCTGTGGGTGGCCAGGGTCGAACCGTTGCCCGGCAATGCCAGACCCAGCGCTTCGACCAGGCAGTTCATCGAGTTGGCGGTGAACATGCCGGAGCACGAACCGCAGGTCGGGCAGGCGCTACGCTCGTACTCGGCGACTTTCTCGTCAGAAGCGCTGGAGTCGGCGGCGATCACCATGGCGTCGACCAGGTCGAGGCCGTGGGAAGCGAGTTTGGTCTTGCCGGCTTCCATCGGGCCGCCGGAGACGAAGATCACCGGGATGTTCAGGCGCAGTGACGCCATCAGCATGCCAGGGGTGATCTTGTCGCAGTTGGAGATGCACACGATGGCGTCGGCGCAGTGGGCGTTGACCATGTACTCGACGGAGTCGGCGATGATCTCGCGACTCGGCAGCGAATACAGCATGCCGTCGTGGCCCATGGCGATGCCGTCGTCCACGGCGATGGTGTTGAATTCTTTTGCAACACCGCCAGCGCGTTCGATCTCGCGGGCGACCAGTTGGCCCAGGTCCTTGAGGTGGACGTGGCCCGGTACGAACTGGGTGAAGGAGTTGGCAATGGCGATGATCGGCTTCTTGAAGTCGTCATCTTTCATCCCCGTGGCGCGCCACAGTGCGCGGGCGCCGGCCATGTTGCGGCCGTGGGTGGATGTTTTCGAGCGGTAATCAGGCATGAAGCACTCCGGGCGGCTAATCAGGTATCAAAAGGGAAGTGAGCTTCTATTGACGTCTGGAACACTCAGAAATGGCCGCGTGTCCGGAAGTTGCCGATAACTTTGCGGGATCGCCGCGCGCTTCAGCTTGAGCTCATAAACCCGCCGGGGATGATTGGCGATGAATGTTCGCGATTCTACACGGCTGGCGGCTGGAGGGAATGGCTGCAAGCATTCACAAGACGTTCGGCGACCACCCCTGTAGGAGCGAGCTTGCTCGCGACGAACCCGAGAACGCTGCGGGGTGCCAGGCTTCCCGCGTCATCGTTGACCACCATCGCGAGCGAGCTCGCTCCTACAGGGATTAGCGTTGTGCATCAGAGCCACATGGCATCCCACAGCGGGTAGTCTCCAACCCGAGTCACGAGTCCGGCACGCAAAGGGTTGGCGATGATGTATCGGGCTGCTGCTTTCAGGTTTTCCTCGCGACGCAGGGCCCGGTCGAAGTAACCCTTTTGCCATAGCGTTTCGTGGCGACCTCTTTGCTGGTTGATGGCGCGAGCACTTCTTGATTTGGCCGCTTGCATCAGTTTCGGCAAATCACCGTTGTGCAATTCAACCAGCCAATGAAAGTGATCCGGCATGACAACCCAGGCTATTGAGGTGGCATTGCCGGCTTCATGAGCTCTTCTGAATTCGCTCACTACCAAGCGTCCAACGTACAAATCATTGAAGATCGGTTGCCGTTCATGGGTGACTGCTGTCAGGAGATAGATGCGACCGGATTCCGAGCGGCGGCCTGTGCGTAAGCGATGGGCTTTCGGGTTGTTGGACATTCCGTTGTCCTCTTCTGTGGTTAGAAGGGAAACGGTAGGCGTGGGGTGGGAGGTTGTCGCTTCGACAGTGGATCTGGATGTGTCGTGCACCCTGTAGGAGCGAGCTCGCTCGCGATGAACCCGAGAACACCACGGGGTGCCAGGTATCCCGCGTTATCGTTGACGACCATCACGAGCAACCAAGCGTCGACAGGCTGCTCCTGCAGTCAGTGCCCTATCCTGGCATTCGTCAGCAACCCCAAAAGGCTGAAGGCGATGAAGCTAACCGCGATGGTCATCAGCAAATTGTCCCCGGTTTGTGCGAGCGCAGCACTGCTGAGCGCGGCGGTGATGAACATAATGCTATTGCCCGCAGAGGCTGCCGTTCCGGCGCTGCTTGAGAACAGCAACATCGCTGCGGAAATAGCGGCAGGTCGCACCAGGGTGACTGCCAGGGCACTGATCAGCATCGGTATAAGCAGGGTGATAGTTGTCATCGCTTCATAACGGACGATCAATGCTAACAACACACCGGCGACACCCAGCAATCCAAGCCCGGTGTTGATTTGCAGCGTGAGGGAGATATGTTTCTGCACGGCGCTGGCAACTATCCCGCCAAGGAAATAGGCCAACCCATACACCATAAGCACCAGCGCGTACTGGTATTCGGATAACTTGAACTCATCCATGAAAATCAGCGGCGTTACGCTGATCAACGCGAAATAACAAGCAAACACTAATGCGGCAATCCACCAGTAGCGAATGAAGTCTCGATTTCCAGCAATGGATTTCAGCGTGCGTAGCACGGAAACGGATGTTCTTTGATGGCTGACTGCTTTGGAGGGCAGTATTACTTGGGCATGGATGAACATGCCGAGCGCCATGAGTGCAAAACCATAAAAGCTTCCCTGCCAATCGAACGTGGTTTGCAACCATGATCCCAATAGCGGCGACAGTGCAACAAAGGAGCCGCTCAGTGTCATGTAGTAAATTCGCACTCGGGCCCGATCCTGTTCTTCGAACAAGTCTTCCACCAGTGCATGACCCAGCACAAAGAAACCACATCCGATTGCCTGGATGGCGCGAAATAGCAGGAAGCCCGGATAGTTCGTAACCAGCACGCACCCTATCGAGCCGAGCGTAGAAACAACGATGCAACCAAGAAGAACTTCCTTACGCCCCCACTTATCTGAGAGCGGGCCGGTTATTAATTGAGAAATCGCAAAAACCAGCGTGAACAGGCTGGTGGACAGGGCGATTTCTGCGGTTGAAGTGTTGAATTCCTCGGCCAAGGCAGGAAAAGAAGGCAGGAGGATATTCAGCGGGAAAAAACTGATTAACGAAATATTGGTAATGAGGATAAAGCGGGAGGCCCGTTGGCGTTTCAGGTCGCCACTTAGAGCTGGGTAAGAGGACTCAGACATTGTTTTTGTTTTCCGGAGTGATCAAGCGGTCATGCTTGAAACCAGAAACCGATACTAGTCTGGGGCGCAGGGAATACAATCAAAAGCGCTGTAGGGAGTTTCCCGTTTTGATGCGGGATTATCCCGAAGGAAATAACCCCGTAGGAGCGAGCTTGCTCGCGATGAACCCGAGAACGCCGCGGGGCATCAGGTTCCCCGCGTTATCGTTGACGACCATCGCGAGCAAGCTCGCTCCTACAGTGGTCTGTGTTGTTAGCTGTTTGGCAGCAACCGGCAGGTAATGCTCTTGATGTAGCGGGTTTCCGGGATGGCCGGATGCACCGGATGATCCGGACCCTGGCCGCCGCGTTCCAGCATCTGGATATTGCGATCCAGGTGACGGGCGCTGGTCAGCAGGATGTTCTGCAGGTCGTCTTCCGGCAGGTGCATCGAGCAGGATGCGCTGACCAGGATGCCGTCCTTGGTCAGCAGGCGCATGGCTTGCTCGTTCAGGCGGCGGTAGGCGCCTTCGCCGTTCTTCATGTCTTTCTTGCGTTTGATGAACGCCGGCGGGTCGGCCACGATCACGTCGAAGCGTTCTTCGCTGGCTTTCAGCTCTTTGAGGGCTTCGAACACGTCGCCTTCGATGCAGGTCATTTTCTCGGCGAAACCGTTCAGCGCGGCGTTGCGCTCGACGCCGTCGAGGGCGAAGGCCGATGCGTCGACGCAGAACACTTCACTGGCGCCGAATGCGGCAGCCTGCACGCCCCAACCGCCGATGTAGCTGTAGAGGTCCAGTACGCGCTTGCCCTTGGCATAAGGCGCCAGGCGTGCGCGGTTCATGCGGTGGTCGTAGAACCAGCCGGTTTTTTGACCCTGGATGACCGGGGCTTCGAACTTCACGCCGTTCTCTTCAAGGGCAACCCACTCCGGCACCAGGCCGAACACGGTTTCGACGTAGCGGTTGAGGCCTTCGGCGTCACGGGCAGCGGAGTCGTTTTTGAACAGAATGCCGCTTGGCTTGAGCACTTGGGTCAGCGCCGCGATCACGTCGTCTTTATGGGCTTCCATGGTTGCCGATGCGATCTGCACCACCAGGATGTCGCCGAAACGGTCGACCACCAGGCCTGGCAGCAGGTCGGAATCGCCGTAGACCAGGCGATAGAACGGCTTGTCGAACAGGCGCTCGCGCAGGGACAGGGCCACGTTCAGGCGGTGCACCAGCAGCGATTTGTCCAGCGGCAGCTTGATGTCGCGCGACAGCAAACGGGCGCAGATCAGGTTGTTCGGGCTCATGGCGACGATGCCCAGCGGCTTGCCGCCGGCGGCTTCGAGGATCGCCTGGTCGCCGGCCTTGAAACCGTGCAAAGGCGTAGCGGCTACATCGATTTCGTTGCTGTAGACCCACAAGTGACCGTTGCGCAGACGACGGTCGGCGTTGGCTTTGAGGCGCAGGCTAGGCAGGGACATGTCGTCGCTCCGGAAAAAAGAGCGGGAGTATAGCGTGTTGAGGCCCCGGATTGGCCTGCAAGTGGACATGTGGCGAGGGTTGTCTTGCGATTTGGTATGTCGGATCCAACTTCATAAAGGTTAGAATCGCCGTCTCACCCAGAGTGTGCACACATGTCCCAAGAGCTGACTTCCGAACAGATCCAGCAAGCCCTGCAGGGCATCAGCGTACCGGCCCAGCCGCAAATCATGGTGGATTTGCAGATGGAGCAGTACATGCCCGACCCGGATCTGGAAGTCATCGCCAAGCTGATCTCCCAGGATCCGGGCCTTTCCGGTTCCTTGCTGAAAATCGTCAATTCGCCGTATTACGGCCTGAGCAACAAGATTGCCTCGATCCAGCGTGCGGTGAATCTGCTGGGCAGCCGCTCGGTCATCAACCTGATCAATGCACAGTCGATCAAGGGCGAGATGAATGACGACACCATAGTCACCCTGAACCGTTTCTGGGACACCGCTCAGGACGTGGCAATGACCTGTCTGACCCTGGCCAAGCGCATCGGCGTTGAAAATGGCGACGAAGCGTACGCCCTGGGTTTGTTCCACGACTGCGGCGTGCCCTTGATGCTCCAGCGTTTCCCCGACTACATGGGCGTTCTGGAGCAGGCCTATGCCAACGCCAGCGCCGAATGCCGGGTGGTGGACACGGAGAATCAGGTGTTCAATACCAATCACTCGGTGGTCGGGTATTACACGGCCAAGTCCTGGCGTCTGCCGGAACATGTGAGTGCTGCGATTGCCAATCATCACAATGCCCTGGCGATATTCAGCGATGAATCTTCGCGCAACAGTTCGTTGAAGAATCTGTTGGCGATCCTGAAGATGGCCGAGCATATTTGCGCGTCGTACCGGGTGCTGGGCAATCAGGCCGAAGATCACGAGTGGAACAGCATCGCGCCGCTGGTGCTCGATTATGTCGGCCTCTCGGACTACGACTTCGAGACCCTCAAACAGACGATCCGCGACCTCGGCACTCATCGCTGAGTGTCGGAACCTTCCAGGCCATGCGCCTGATCCGAGAGCACCATGCCTGAATTGCCAGAAGTCGAAACCACCCGTCGCGGTATCGCGCCATTCCTGGAAGGCCAGCGGGTCAGCCGGGTGATCGTGCGTGAACGCCGCTTGCGCTGGCCAATTCCCGAGGACCTTGATGTGCGGTTGTCCGGGCAGCGCATCGTACTGGTGGAGCGGCGCGCCAAATACCTGCTGATCAATGCCGAAGTCGGCACCTTGATCAGCCATCTGGGCATGTCAGGCAATTTGCGTCTGGTGGAGGCCGGGCTGCCGGCGGCCAAGCATGAGCATGTGGACATCGAACTGGAGTCGGGTCTGGCCCTGCGTTACACCGACCCACGGCGTTTCGGCGCAATGCTCTGGAGCCTCGACCCGCTCAATCACGAATTGCTGATCCGCCTGGGGCCGGAACCACTGACCGACCTGTTCGACGGCGAGCGCCTGTTCCAGCTGTCCCGTGGGCGTTCGATGGCGGTCAAGCCGTTCATCATGGATAACGCGGTAGTGGTGGGCGTCGGCAATATCTACGCGACCGAAGCGTTGTTCGCTGCCGGGATCGACCCGCGCCGCGAAGCCAAGAGCATTTCCCGTGCGCGTTACTTGAAGCTGGCCATCGAGATCAAGCGCATCCTGGCGGCCGCCATCGAGCGCGGCGGTACCACGCTGCGGGACTTTATCGGTGGCGACGGTCAGCCTGGTTATTTTCAGCAGGAACTGTTCGTGTACGGCCGTGGTGGTGAGCACTGCAAGGTCTGTGGCACGGGCCTTCGGGAAGTGAAACTCGGGCAGCGTGCCAGCGTTTTTTGCCCGCGCTGCCAGAGCTGACAGTCAGTCAGATTTTCAGTGAGGCTGATGACGTCATCGCGAGCAAGCTCGCTCCCACAGGGGTTTTGTGAACGATGCAATTCCAGTGTGGGAGCGAGCTTGCTCGCGATGAGGCCCGAAAGAGCACTGCATCATTCAAGCCTTGCCGGTAATTTTCCGGTACTTCTCCATCAACTGTTCTTCAGTCTCCGGATGAGCTTCGTCCAGTGGAATGCAATCCACCGGGCAGACCTGCTGGCACTGCGGTTCGTCGTAGTGGCCGACACACTGGGTGCACAGGTTCGGGTCGATCACGTAGATCTCTTCGCCTTGGGAAATGGCGGCGTTCGGGCACTCGGGTTCGCAGACGTCGCAGTTGATGCAATCGTCGGTGATGATCAGGGACATGCTAACTCCAGCCGGGGCGGCAGGCCCGGGCGCAATAAACCAATGCGTCTAATTGTGCCGCATTGGCGCTGTGGGAGCGAGCTTGCTCGCGAAAAACCTGAGAACGCCGCGGGGTGTCGGGTTTCCCGCGTTATCGTTGACGTCCATCGCGAGCAGGCTCGCTCCTACAGTTTACTTCTTGAAGCGTTCGGTCAGTGCGTCCGCCACCACAGGGTGCACGAACTTGGTGATATCGCCGCCCAGGGCTGCGATTTCACGGACCAGCGTCGAGGAAATGAACGAATAACGCTCGGACGGGGTCAGGAACAGGCTTTCCACATCCGGCGCCAACTGGCGGTTCATGTTCGCCAGCTGGAATTCGTATTCGAAGTCCGACACCGCGCGCAAACCACGCAGGAACACGTTGGCATTCTTCTCTTTGGCGAAGTGCGCCAGCAGCGTCGAGAAGCCGACGACTTCAACGTTCGGCAGATGTTTAGTCACCTCGCGCGCCAGTTCTACCCGTTGTTCCAGAGGAAACAGCGGGTTTTTCTTCGGGCTCGCGGCGACGGCGATGATCACGTGATCGAACAGGCGCGAGGCGCGTTCGACCAGATCGCCATGGCCCTTGGTAATAGGGTCGAAGGTACCTGGGTACAACACTCGGTTCATCGCGTCGTCCTGGCGGGAATCCGTTGGGGAGTCGGATGGTATCGCAGCCTTCCCGGTCGGCCAAGTCGCCTGTTGGGTAAGAAAGCACTATAGACGATGAGAATTATCGTCATTTTCATGGGTTTTTTAAACGCATCGCCAGGTATGTCGCCAGTTGCGCTGTCAGTCCGTAGACCGACAGCTGCGGGTTGGCGCCAATGCTGGTGGGGAACAGCGAGCCGTCGTGGATCGACAGATTGCCCAGTTGATGATGCCGGCCGAGGCTGTCGGTCACTGCGATTGTCGGGTCTTCACCCATGGCGCAACCGCCCATCACGTGGGCACTGCCCAGGCGTGTGCGATACAACTCCAGGCTCAGGCTGTCGATCAGCGTGCGCGCTTCGGCGAGGGTCTTCACGTAGCGGGCGTCGGCGTGCATCGGCATCACGGCCTTGGCGCCACCGGCAAACTGTATCTCGGCCATGGTATGGAACGCCCGGCGCAATCCATCCCAGGCGTAGGGTGATAGCTGATAGTCCAGCACCGGCGTGTCATCGCTGCGCAATTCGACGCTGCCACCGGGGCTGTCCGGGTGAAAACCGTCCCGCAGCAACGCCAGCATGGCGTGGGTATGGGCCAGATTGGCCATGTGTTGCGAGTTTTCCTGACCGAAACCACCGAGCAATGTCGTGGCCAGCGCCGGGTGCAGAGGCGGGACTTCCAGTTTGTAGGACATTTTGCCCGTGGTGCCGTCCTGCCATTGGAAATGGTCGGAATAGATCGACTGCGGCGCGCCGTAGAAGGGGTTGACCACTTCGTCGAACAACGCGGCGGACATGTTTACCGGGTGCAGGAATGTGCGTTTGCCCAGGCGCTTGTGCGGGTCGGGTGCCCCGGAACGCATCAGCAAGGCCGGGCTGTTGATGCCGCCACCGGCCAGCACGAAATGCCGCGCCTTGACCGTGATGGTGCGTCCGGTCGGTGCGACGCAGCGTTCATCCATCGCCGAACATTGCAGGCCGGTGACCTTGTCGCCACTGATCGTGAGTTTTTCGGCGCGGGCCAGGTAAAGCAGCTCGCCGCCTTTTTCCAGTGTCGCCGGAATGGTGGTGACCATCATCGATTGCTTGGCGTTGGTCGGGCAGCCCATGCCGCAGTATCCGAGGTTCCAGCAGCCGCGAACGTTGCGCGGGATGACGTGCCATGAGTAATTCAGTGCTTCGCAGCCCTTGCGGATCACATCGTTGTTGGCGTTGGGCGGCACCATCCACGGCGCGACGCCCAGGCGTTGCTCCATTTTCTCGAACCACGGCGCCATTTCCGCCGGGCTGTGGCCCTTGACGTTGTGCTCTTTGGCCCAGTGTTCCAGGGTCGGCTCCGGGGTACGGAAACTTGAGGTCCAGTTGATCAGCGTGGTGCCGCCCACAGCCCGGCCCTGGAGGATGGTGATCGCGCCGTCCTTGCTCATGCGGCCAATGCCTTCCTGATAAAGGTTGGCGTAGGCCTCGTCTTCGAGCAGCTTGAAGTCGCTGCTGGTCTTGAGGGGGCCTTCCTCGATCAGCAGTACCTTGTAGCCAGCTGCGCTGAGGATTTCGGCGGTGGTGCCGCCGCCGGCACCGCTGCCGATGATCGCCACGTCCGCTTCGAGTGTCAGGTCCTGGGTCAGTTGCGAGCCGTTGTAGGTTTTCCAGCCTCGGGCCATGCCTTCGCGGAACGGATCGGGTACGGGCATTTTCGGATTCTCTTTTTATTGTTGGAGTAGGCGGTGAAGCGGCTGACGCTATCGCGAGCTTTCAGACGGTTGGCGGCCCGGGATACCCGCAATGCGCCCACGATTCCTTGCGGCCGTACCAGGCCATCATCACCAGTTGCAGCAAGGAGCTGTGGCCCATGCGCAACAGGCTCAACGAGCTGTTTTCCCAGCGATCGAGAAAAGCTCGGATGTCGTTGGCACTGGCGTTTTCCCAGCTGCCCCAGATCCCGGTCAGCGGTCCGCGGGTCACGGCCATTCCCAGCACATCGAACAGTTGTTGAGTCAGCTTGAGCATTTCCGGCGACAGGTGGGCCAGGCTGTAATCCAGGCTTTTCAGCGTGCCACCGACAGCCTCGGGCATCCGTTCTGCGGTCACGGCACCTTCGAGCATGACCGGGATCAACGCCCGCAAAAACAGCAGGTCGCCGCTGCGTAACGTGACGAAGCCATTGGCCGGGACGCTCGACGAACAGCCGCTGAGGCTGGCTCCGAGTCCGGCGGTGGCGAGGAAAGCTGTGGCGCCGAGGCTGAATTTAAGCAACCCGCGCCGTGACAGCGCGGGTGTATCGGACAGGCTGGGGGTCATTATTGTTATTACCCGACGGTGATTATCGTTAGCGGATGAACAGCTTCTGGATCAGCTTCTGAATCGACTTGCCGTACGGCGGATAGATCAACTTCGCGGCGTTGAACCGTTGTTTGATCAACACGCCCTTGGCTTTGCTGAAGGTCAGGAACCCTTCATGTCCGTGATAGTGGCCCATGCCCGAGGCACCAATGCCACCAAACGGCATGTCGTCCTGGGCGACGTGCAGCAGGGTGTCGTTCAGGCACACGCCGCCGGAATGGGTTTCGTGCAGCACGCGCTGTTGTTCGCGCTTGTCATAGCCGAAGTAATACAGCGCCAGTGGGCGAGGGCGCTGGTTGATGTAGGCAAATGCCTGCTCCAGATCCTTGTACGGCACGATCGGCAGCAGCGGCCCGAAGATTTCGTCCTGCATCACCGTCATCTCGTCCGTGACATTGAGCAGCAGGCTATGGCTCATGCGGCGGCCCTGGCCCTGGTCGAACAGCGGCATCAGCAACGCACCCTTGCTGGTGGCGTCACTGACGTAACCGTTGAGACGCGCCAGTTGTCGCTCATTGATGATCGCGGTGTAGTCCGGGTTGTCGGCCAGCGTCGGATAAAACCCACGGACGGCTGTGCGATAGGCCTCGACGAAACCTCCGACGCGATTCTCCGGCACCAGCACATAGTCCGGGGCCACGCAGGTCTGGCCGGCATTCAGGGTCTTGCCGAAGGCGATGCGTTCGGCGGCGTCCTTGAGCGGCACATCCCGGGAAACGATGGCCGGGGATTTGCCGCCCAGCTCCAGGGTCACCGGGGTCAGGTTTTCCGCGGCGGCGCGCATGACGTGTTTGCCGATGCTGGTGGCGCCAGTGAACAGCAGGTGATCGAACGGCAGGCGTGAAAACGCCACGCCCATATCAGCCTCGCCAAGGACCACGCAAACCAGGTCTTCGGGGAAGATTCGCGCCAGCAGTTGCTTCATCAGCAAGCCGGTCGCGGGGGTCGACTCACTGAGCTTGAGCATCACCCGATTGCCCGCCGACAGCGCGCCGACCAACGGACCGATGGCCAAATACAACGGGTAGTTCCACGGCACGATGACCCCGACCACGCCCAGCGGTTGGTAAACCACTTTGGCCGAAGCCGGCTGGAAAGCGGCGCCCACCTTGCGTCGCGAGGCTCGCATCCAGCCCTTGAGGTGTTTGCTGGCGTAATGGATGCCGTGCAGGCTGGGCATCAGTTCCGCGAGCAGGGTTTCATCGGCGCTGCGATGGCTGAAGTCCTGGCTGATCGCATCGATCAGGGCCTGGCGTTCATTGTTCAACAAATCCTTTAGCGCCTTGAGCCATTGCTGGCGCTGCGCGGCCGGTGGCATCGGGTTGGCGGCGTACGCGGCACGCTGGGCGTCGAACAGGGCCTGAAGCTCTTCCAGCGGCTGCTGTAGGTTCTGCAGGTAGGAAATTTCAGCAGTCATGGTCGGCTCCGGATTTATTGTAATGAAGCACTTTTTAGAGTCTATGCTCTAAAAAGTCAAATGACATCCTGGAACAGCTTTGTTTTATCCGCTCGCGGATAGATCTAAGATGCCCGTCAACGCACTCTGAATTAAAGCTCAAGCCATGGCCCCACGGATCAAAACCAGCGAGCGCATCGTGCAGAACAGCCTGGAGCTGTTCAACCAGCAGGGCGAGCGCAGCATCAGCACCAACCACATCGCTGCCCATATGGAAATTTCCCCGGGCAACCTGTACTACCACTTCCCGAACAAGCAGGCGATCATCGCCGTGCTGTTCAGCGAGTACGAAAGCCTGGTGGACAGCTTCCTGCGCCCGCCCCAGGGCCGTGCCGCCACGGTGGAAGACAAACGCTTCTACCTCAAGGAGCTGCTGTCGGCGATGTGGCGCTACCGGTTTCTGCATCGCGATCTCGAACATTTGCTCGACAGCGATCCGGACCTGGCCGACCGCTATCGACGCTTCTCCCAGCGCTGCCTGATACAGGGGGGGGCGATCTACGAAGGTTTCGTCGCCGCCGGCATCCTGAAGATGGACAAGGTGCAGATCGAATCCTTGACGCTCAATGCCTGGATCATCCTCACGTCCTGGGTGCGCTTCCTGTGCACCACGCGGGAGAACTCCAGCCACTTGAGCGAGCAGGCCATTAAACGCGGGGTGTATCAGGTGCTGGTGCTGGAGGCCGGGTTCGTTACGGACCAGGCCCGCGATGCGGTCAGCGCCTTGTTCGAAGAGTTTTACGTGCCCCTGGCCCAGGCACTGGAAGAAGTACAGTAGGATCAAGGCCGAGTTAATCACAGGAGCCCGCTATGCCCATTGCGCAACTGATCAGCCCGCAAGCACTGGACCTGAAAAAGGACCAGCCGGGGCTGGTGATTCTGGATTGTCGTTTTGCCCTCGAAGACCCGGATTACGGTCAGCGCAGCTATGCCGAAGGGCACATCGCCGGTTCGAGCTATGCCGACCTCGAGCGTGACCTGAGTGGCGCCGTGGTCAAGGGCGTGACCGGGCGTCATCCGTTACCCGAGCCGGCGCAACTGATCGAACGCCTGCAAGCCTTCGGCATCAATGCCGATAGCGAAGTGGTTCTGTATGACGACGGTCCGGGGGCCTATGCGGCGCGGGCCTGGTGGTTGCTGGCATGGTTGGGCAAGCGCGACGGTGTGTTCATCCTTGATGGCGGTCTGAAGGCCTGGCACGCAGCCGGTTTGCCGCTGAGCCTGGATGCGCCAGCGATTCCCTGTGGTTCCTTCACCGGCAGTCCTGATACGGCGTTGCTGATCAGTGCCGAGCAGCTGCAAAAGCGCCTTGCACGGCCGGAACTGACCCTGCTCGATGCCCGCGCACTGCCGCGCTTCAAGGGTGAGGTGGAACCGATCGATCCGATTGCCGGGCACATCCCAGGTGCCCAGTGTGCTGCGTTTACCGAGAACCTGGGCAGTGACGGGCGCTTCCTGCCGGCCGATCAGCTCAAGCAGCGTTTCGCCGCGAAACTGGGCGATCGTTCGCCAAATGATCTGGTGGCGTACTGCGGTTCCGGCGTGACGGCGTGCCACAACCTGTTTGCGTTGTGTCTGGCCGGTTATCCGTTGGGTTCGTTGTATGCCGGGTCGTGGAGCGAGTGGATCAACGAGCCTGCGCGGGGCATCGCCACCGGCGAATGAACGCCACGAAACCTTGTGGGAGCGAGCTTGCTCGCGATGGGGCCATTACATTCAATATTGATGCTGATTGTTAAGCCGCCATCGCGAGCAAGCTCGCTCCCACGGGAATGGATGGGGTTTGTGAGACCTCATCAAGCCTCAAGTCCCCGCTTTGCACTGCGATACGCCCCCGGTCCAACCCCATACACCTGCTTGAACTGCCGGCTCAGATGGCTCTGGTCGGCAAACCCCAGTTGCATCGCGACTTCCAGCGGCAGACAACCACTTTGCAGCAACGCCCGCGCCCGGGCGATGCGCTGTTGCATCAGCCAGGTGTGCGGCGGCATACCGGTGGCCCGGCGGAACACCCGGGCGAAATGGAATGGCGAGAGATTGACCGCCGTCGCCAGCGCTTCCAGTGAGGGCGGTGCTGCCAATTGCGAGTGCAGCAATTCCTTGGCCAGGCTCACGGCCCGGTGTTCCTTGCCGGGTTTTCCGGCATCAGGCACCGCCGCATGACGCTGCAACAGCGACAGCACCAGTTCACGCCAGACCGTTTGTTGCTGCAATGCGCTGGCGGGGCTTTCCAGCAAGCGGTGAAGTTGGCAGAAGCCGTTCACCAGATCCTGGTCGCGATACAGCGTGGCACCGAAGGCCGGCAAGTGGTGGGTTGGCAGTTCGAGTTCGGCCAGCAGCGAGGTCATCTGCCCGCTGTCCGGATAGAACGCCCGGTAAAGCCAGCCATCCTCGGTGCCTTTGTGACCGGTGTGCAGTTCATCAGGGTTGATCAGCACCAGCGTGCCGCTGCCCGCCAGGTGTTCGGCGCCGCGATAGCGATAACGCTGGGCGCCGGCCATGATCATGCCGATCACATAGCCGTCATGCACATGTGGGGCGAAACGATGGTCGATGTAGCGGGCGGACAATAACTCGACCCCGGCCAGTGGCGGGGTTTGCCAGAAGTGGATTGATTCGCCTTGGTCAGCGTCCATGATTCAAGAGCGCCCTATGGCGGCCAGCCACTCGGGGATGCGTCGTTCCAGGTAGTAACCCGGTTGCCTGAGCGTACCGTCGACGAAGCCGACATGCCCGCCATTGGCTTGCAGTTCGAACTGCGTGCAAGCGGACAACTCATCGACCTGCGGCAGGCTGTGGGGAAACACGAAGGGGTCGTCGGCGGCTTGAATCATCAAGGTCGGCGTACGAATTTCGCCAAGGAAATAGCGGCTGGAGGCGCGGCGATAGTAATCCTCGGCATCGGCGAAACCGTGCAGTGGTGCAGTGACGCGTCCGTCGAAATCCCAGAACGTGCGCATGTTTTCCAGGGATCCGAGGGCCGCCAGGGCTGCCAGGCCCTCCTCGCGTCCGTCATGCTGGAATTGTCGCTGCTTGTTCTTGATGTAGGCGACCATCTCGCGCATGAAATGCGCCTGGTAAACCTTGGAGAAGCCTTGCCCGATACGGTCGGCGCACTGGTCCAGGCGGAACGGCACCGACACCGCCACGGCGCCCGTCACGCCGCTGTCGCTGCCGGTTTCGCCCAAATGCTTGAGCAGGACATTACCGCCCAGGGAGTAACCCACCGCATACAGTGGCGCGAGAGGCCGTTTGGCCCGCAAGTGCCTGATGGTTTCGGCCAGGTCTTCGCTGGCGCCGGAATGGTAGCTGCGCGGCAACAGGTTGGGTTCGCCCGAACAGCCGCGCCAGTTCAGTGCGACGCTCGCCCAGCCTCGGTCGCCCAGGGCTTTTTGCATGCCGGCGACATAAGGCGAATTCGAGGACCCGGTGAGCCCGTGCAATACCAGCACCAACGGTGCGTCGGCGCTGTGCGGGCCGTGCCAGTCGAGATCGAGAAAATCGCCGTCTTCAAGCCAAAGACGCTCGCGCTCGCGACCGATGTGCACGGTTTTACGCCACAGCGGCCCCCACAAGGTTTGCAAGTGCGGATTGCCGAGGCCGAAGGCGGGGGTGAAGCGTTCTGGCGGATGAGACACGATCATTCTCGATGCAGCGGTGCGTAGCGGGTACGCACCTTTTTCAGGCCGGTCGGTTAACCGGCGATCTCTGCCATACGTTGCCACAACGAGTAGTAGACGCGCCCGGATTTCTGCTCCCGGTGCAGGCGCCAGTTCTGCGGCAGGCCCAGGGTCGACGGTGCCGACTCGCTTTCGGTGTACACCCAGGCGTCTTCGGCCAGCCATTGGCGCTCTTCGAGCAACTTGCAAACGGCGGGCAGCAGGTTCTGGTTGAACGGTGGATCGAGGAACACCAGGTCGTAGGCCGTTGCGGTCTGGGTTTCCAGGTAGCGCAGGGCGTCGGCGGTCTGGACCTGGCCGTTGGTGCAGCGCAATGTGCCCAAGTGTTCCTTCAGGCTGGACACCGCGATGCTGCTGGCGTCCAGCGCCTGGCCCATGGCCGCGCCACGGGACAGGGCTTCGAGGAACAGCGCGCCGCTGCCGGTGAACGGGTCGAGCACCTTGGCGCCCGGCACGTAAGGCGCGAGCCAGTTGAACAGGGTTTCACGCACGCGGTCCGGCGTCGGGCGCAGGCCCGGGGCGTCGGGGAAGCTCAGCTTCCGGCTGCGCCATTCGCCGCCGATGATGCGCAGCTGGTTCACGCCGTTGTGGACGTTGCGGGCAGGTTTTTTCGAATGAGTAGCCATTAATGCTCCGGAACCCCGAGCGGCTGCTCGGAAGGTTTATCAGTAGGGGCCGGTAACGGCTTTTGCGGCACGGTCGGGCCAGCGCTGACGATGACCATCTTGTTCGTGCTCAGGTGTTTGTTCATGGCGGCTTTGACCTGCTCGACGGTCAGGGACTGGGACTGTTGCATGAAGTCCTCCAGGTGACTCAACGGCAAGTTGTAAAAACCGATGGCGCCCAGTTGGCCGACGATATCGGCGTTGCTGGCGGTGGACAGCGGGAAGCTGCCGGCCAGTTCGCGCTTGGCGTCGTCGAGCTCTTTTTCGGTCGGGCCGGTTTTAAGGTAGTCGGCCAGCACGTCCTGCACCAGTTTCAGGGTGCCCTCGCTCATCTCGGCGCGGGTTTGCAGGTTGATCATGAACGGGCCACGCGCCTGCATCGGCGTAAAGCCCGAATACACGCCGTAAGTCAGGCCACGCTTCTCGCGCACTTCGCTCATCAAGCGGGTGCCGAAGCCACCGCCACCGAGAATCTGGTTACCCATGGACAATGCCGCGTAGTCCGGGTCATCGCGATCGATGCCCAATTGCGCGAGCATCAGGTTGGTCTGCTTGGACGGGAACTCGATATGGCCGACGCTGGCCTTGGGCTCAGCGGGTTGCGCAATTTTCGGCAAGGCCGGGCCTTTGGGCAGGGCGCCGGAAACCTGGGCGGCAATCGCTTCGGCTTCCGTGCGGGACAGGTCGCCGACCAGTGCGATCACCACGTTACCGGCTGCGTAGGCTTTCTCGTGGAAAGCACGCAGCTGTGCCTGGGTAATCGCCGGTACGGTTTTCGCCGTGCCGTCGCTGGCGTGTGCATACGGGTGATCACCGTACAAGCGGTTCATCAGCTCCAGGCTCGCCAGTTTGCCGGGGTTCTGTTTCTGGTATTCGAAACCGGCAAGCATCTGGTTCTTGATGCGGGCCAGCGAATCGGCAGGGAAAGTCGGCTTGCCGATGACTTCGGCGAACAGCTTCAGGGCCGGCTCGCGCTTGTCCTTGGCACTCAGGCTACGCAGCGAAGCGATTGCCATGTCCTTGAACGCGCCGTTGCCGAAATCGGCGCCCAGGCCTTCGAAGCCCCGGGCAATGGCACCGACGTCTTTGCCGGCCACACCTTCGTTGAGCATGGCGTTAGTCAACACCGCCACGCCCGGTGCATCGCCGTCCTGGCTGCTACCGGCAGCGAAGATCAGGCGCATGTCGAACATCGGCAGCTCATGGGCTTCGACAAACAGCACCTTGGTGCCTTCGGTGGTGTTCCAGGTCTGCACGTCCAGCTTGCGGTGGTTCGGTGCCTTGCCGTTGAGTTCGGTCAGCGACTGCAGTTTCTGACTGGCCTTGGCCTTGTCGAGGGCTTCGCTGGCATTGGTTTCGACAGAGCGCGACAAATAGAACGCTGCGGAACCGATAACGGTGACGGCGATCAGGCCGATCAGGGCCAGGCGGGAGGGTTTACGCTCACTCATGAGTCGTCTCCAGAGGCAGTACATGGGCGACGCTGAGACGTTCGCGAGTGAAATACAGCTTGGCGGCTTTCTGGATATCTTCCGGCGTAACGCTTTCCAGATCGGCCAGTTCGGTGTCCATCAGTTTCCATGACAGGCCGACTGTTTCCAGTTGGCCGATGGCGGTGGCCTGACTGGTGATCGAGTCGCGCTCGAAGACCAGGCCGGCGATGACTTGTGCGCGTACGCGCTCCAGCTCTTCAGCGGTTGGCGCCGTGGTTTTCAGCTGGTCGAGCAGCTTCCACAAACCGGCTTGCGCCTGGGCGATGGTCTTGTGTTTCTGCGAGTTTGGCGATGCCGACAGGGTGAAGAGACTGTCGCCACGGGTATAGGCGTCGTAACTCGACGAGCCACCGGACACCAGTTCTTCTCCGCGCTCCAGTTGCGTCGGGATACGTCCGCTGTAGCCGCCGTCGAGCAGTGCCGAGATCAGGCGCAGGGCATTGACCAGGCGCTTGTCTTCGGATGTGGCGATGCTCGGCACGTTGAAGGCCAGCATCAGGCTAGGCAGTTGGGTCTGCACGTGCAGGGTGATCTGGCGCTCGCCCGGTTCGGCCAGTTCCAGCGGTTTTTTCGCGGCAGGCACTTCACGCTTGGCGATCGGGCCGAAATAGCGTTGGGCCAGGGTTTTGACTTCGTCCGGGGTGACATCGCCAACCACCACCAGCGTGGCGTTGTTGGGCACGTACCAGGTTTCGTACCAGTGGCGCAGCTCTTCGACTTTCATCCGCTCAAGGTCGGCCATCCAGCCGATGGTCGGCGTGTGATAGCCGCTTGCCGGATAAGCCATGGCCTTGAAACGCTCGTAGGCCTTGGCCATCGGCTTGTCGTCGGTGCGCAGGCGACGCTCTTCCTTGATGACCTCGATTTCCTTGGCGAACTCGTCGGGCGGCAGGCGCAGGCTGGCCATGCGGTCGGCTTCCAGTTCGAAGGCCACGCCCAGGCGATCCCGGGCCAGCACCTGGTAATAGGCGGTGAAATCATCGCTGGTGAATGCGTTCTCTTCGGCGCCGAGGTCGCGCAGGATCAGCGAGGCTTCGCCGGGGCCGACTTTCTCGCTGCCCTTGAACATCATGTGTTCCAGGGCGTGGGACAGGCCAGTATTACCCGGTGTCTCGTAGCTGGAGCCGACCTTGTACCAGACCTGGGAAACTACCACGGGCGCACGGTGGTCTTCGCGCACGACCACCTTCAAGCCATTGTCGAGAGTGAATTCGTGGGTGGGTTGCGGGTCGGCAGCCAGGGCCGAAAGGGGCAGGCAAACTGTGCTGAGCAGCAGGCCTGCGGCGCGGCGGGCAAGAGCATTCATTCGTTTTCAAACCTTTGGGGCTGCCCGCTTGTTCTTAGCGTCAGCGGGCGAGAGGGTGCTAGGATACTGATCCGTTTTACTGGCGGCCACGCCTATCAGGCCTTTGCGTTTGATCAGGTTGTATGGGTTTGCAGCAGAAGGTTGGAATTTATCAACTAAACTCTGCTTTTTCGCCGATTTTGCTGCTTTAGTCCTTCGTAAAAACGTTTCCGTGAGGTGCCGTTCGCACCTCGACAAAATGTTGCGCGTGAACAAGCTGGGTCAATCGCAGTCTGTTCTGCATCGAATATTTATTTGCCGGGGCGCCATTGGCGCGTCGCTACCGTGAGATAGCCGTCCTCCATGTTTGGTTCCAACGACGACAAGAAGACCCCAGCTGCGGCTGGCGAGAAGAAAAGCCTGTTCGGATGGCTGCGCAAAAAGCCGCAGGAACCCGTCGTCGAACAGCCACAAGCCATTCCTGAACCAGCGCCGACGCCGGTCCCGGTAATAGAAGAAACGCCCGCGCCGGTTGTTCTGCCGATTGCCGAGCCGTCGCTGCAACCCAAGGTTGAAGCCGTTCCCGAACCAGTCAGCGAAATCGTCACCGAACAGCCTCCGGCCCCGACGGCCGAACCGTGGTTGACCCTGCCAGTGGCCGAAGAACCCGTGGCATTGGTCGAAAATGACCTGGCTCCTCACGTGACACCACCGATTCCGGCTCCGGCAGCGTTTACGCCTGCACCGGTTCACACGCCTGTGGTCGAACCGATTGTTCAGCCAGTCGTCGTGGCCGAGCCTGTGCCCGTTGTCAGTCAGCCAGAGGTTCCGGTATTTGTTGCTCCGGTTGCTCCGGTTGCTCCGGTTGCTCCGGTTGCTCAAGCACCGGCACCCGCTCCGATTCCTGAGCCGATCGCGGCGCCCGTCGAAGCCCCGGTCGAGCCGGTACGCACCGAAGAAACCAAAGCCGGTTTCTTCGCCCGCCTCAAGCAGGGCCTGTCCAAGACCAGCGCCAGTATCGGCGAAGGCATGGCCAGCCTGTTCCTGGGCAAAAAGGTCATTGATGACGAGTTGCTCGAAGACCTCGAAACCCGTTTGCTGACCGCCGACGTGGGTGTCGAAGCCACCTCGGTGATTATTCAGCGCCTGACGCAGAAGGTTGCGCGCAAGGAGCTGGCCGATGCCGATGCCCTGTACAAATCCCTGCAAGCCGAGCTGGCAGCGATGCTCAAGCCTGTCGAGCAGCCGCTGAAAATCGCCTCGCAAAACAAGCCGTTCGTGATTCTGGTCGTCGGCGTCAACGGTGCCGGCAAGACCACCACCATCGGCAAGCTGGCGAAGAAACTGCAGCTGGAAGGCAAGAAAGTCATGCTCGCCGCCGGCGACACCTTCCGTGCCGCGGCGGTGGAGCAATTGCAGGTATGGGGTGAGCGCAACAAGATCCCGGTGATCGCGCAGCACACTGGCGCCGACTCGGCCTCGGTGATCTTCGACGCCGTGCAGGCCGCCAAGGCCCGTGGCATCGATGTGCTGATCGCCGACACCGCCGGCCGCCTGCACACCAAAGACAACCTGATGGAAGAACTGAAAAAGGTTCGCCGGGTGATCGGCAAGCT
Source organism: Pseudomonas sp. 2725 (assembly GCF_050434585.1). Classification (NCBI taxonomy): domain Bacteria; kingdom Pseudomonadati; phylum Pseudomonadota; class Gammaproteobacteria; order Pseudomonadales; family Pseudomonadaceae; genus Pseudomonas; species Pseudomonas sp. 2725. The sequence goes on from NZ_JBNDIV010000006.1 coordinate 456,788, forward strand.
CGACGCCGACGCACCTCACGAAGTGCTGTTGGTGCTTGACGCCGGTACCGGCCAGAACGCCATCAACCAGGCCAAGCAATTCAACCAGACCGTCGAACTGACCGGCCTGGCGCTGACCAAGCTCGACGGTACCGCCAAAGGCGGGGTGATTTTCGCCCTGGCCAAGCAATTCGGCCTGCCGATCCGCTACATTGGCGTCGGCGAAGGCATCGACGATTTGCGTACCTTTGAAGCAGAACCCTTTGTCCAGGCATTGTTTGCCGAGCGGGAGCGTTCATGATTCGTTTCGAACAGGTCGGTAAGCGCTACCCGAACGGTCACGTCGGCTTGCATGAGCTGAGCTTTCGAGTCCGTCGTGGCGAGTTCTTGTTTGTCACCGGCCATTCCGGCGCCGGTAAATCCACGCTGTTGCGCCTGTTGCTGGCGATGGAGCGCCCGACCAGCGGCAAGTTGCTGCTCGCCGGGCAAGACCTGAGCACCATCAGCAACGCGCAGATTCCTTTCTTGCGTCGGCAGATCGGCGTGGTGTTCCAGAATCACCAGTTGCTGTTCGATCGCACGGTGTTCAATAACGTCGCGTTGCCTTTGCAGATCCTGGGGCTGTCCAAGGCCGAGATCGCCAAGCGCGTGGACTCGGCACTGGAGCGCGTGGCGCTGTCGGATAAAACCGATCTGTACCCGGGTGACCTGTCCACCGGTCAGCAGCAGCGCGTCGGCATCGCCCGCGCCATCGTTCATCGTCCGGCCTTGCTGCTGGCGGATGAGCCGACCGGTAACCTCGACCCGCGCCTGGCCGCCGAGATCATGGGTGTGTTCGAAGACATCAATCGCCTGGGTACCAGCGTGCTGATCGCCAGTCACGACCTGGCCCTGATCGCCCGCATGCGCCATCGCATGCTGACCTTGCAACGCGGTCGATTGATCGGTGACGGGGAGGCTGCGGTATGAGTGCAACACGTAGCCCCAAGGTTTCCGAGCGTGTGGCCCCGAAGGCCGCCGATCCGCAGCCGCAAAAGAAAAAACACGACGATGACGACGGGCCGGACTTTGCCACGTTGTTCCGCGCCTGGATCGAAAGTCATCGCGCCAGTCTGGTGGACAGCCTGCGCCGCCTGGGCAAGCAGCCTATCGGCAGTTTCTTCACCTGCATGGTGATGGCGGTGGCCCTGAGTTTGCCCATGGGGCTGTCACTTTTGCTAAGTAACGTCGAGCGTCTGGGCGGTTCCTGGCAGCGTGCGGCGCAGATTTCCCTGTATCTGGACCTTGAGGCCAAGCCGGCCGAAGGCGAAGCGCTGCGCGATCAGATCAAGGGCATGCCTGGCGTCGCCGAGGCCGAATACGTTGGCCGGGATCAGGCGCTGGAAGAGTTCCAGCAACAGTCCGGGCTGGGCGAGGCGCTCAAGGAGTTGCCGGAGAACCCGCTGCCGGGCGTGGTCCTGGTGACGCCGACTGAAGTCGACAAGCCGGCCCTTGAAGCATTAAGACAAAAACTATCCGAGCTGCCGAAGGTACAACAGGCGCAACTTGATTTAGTCTGGGTCGAGCGTCTGGCAGCCATCCTCAAGCTGGGTGACCGTTTTGTCTTCGGTCTGACCGTGCTTCTGGTTTCTGCATTACTTTTGGTGATAGGCAATACCATTCGTCTTCATATTGAAAACCGCCGCACAGAGATAGAAGTGATTAAACTGGTCGGCGGCACTGACAGCTATGTGCGCAGGCCCTTTCTGTATATGGGCGCGCTGTATGGCTTCGGTGCGGGGATTCTGTCCTGGGGCGTTCTGGCGTTCGGCCTTGATTGGCTGAACGACGCAGTGGTGGGACTGGCCGGTTTGTACGGCAGTGATTTTGCGCTGGCTGGAGTGCCAGTTGCCGACGGTCTGTCTCTCTTGCTTGGCGCGGTGCTGTTGGGGTATATCGGTGCATGGATTGCAGTCGCACGCCACCTGAGGGAGCTTGCGCCTAAGTAGTATCATTTTGCTCGTATTGACCTTTCAGCGTTTATGGGTTTTAGGGAACTTGTCTTTCGGTTTCCGGTCAATTTTCGCAGTGCTGAACTGCACGAGTTTGTAAGTCGGAGGTTTTTTCGTATGACCAATTCTTTGCAACCTGCATATGCTCTGGTCCCGGGTGCGAACCTGGAGGCCTATGTGCACACCGTCAACAGCATTCCATTGCTGTCGCCGGAGCAGGAGCGTGAACTGGCCGAGAGTCTCTATTATGAGCAGGATTTGGGGGCGGCTCGGCAGATGGTGCTCGCCCACCTGCGTTTTGTCGTACATATCGCCCGTAGCTATTCCGGCTACGGTCTGGCTCAGGCTGACCTGATCCAGGAAGGCAACGTCGGCCTGATGAAGGCCGTGAAGCGCTTCAACCCGGAAATGGGCGTGCGCCTGGTGTCCTTTGCCGTGCACTGGATCAAGGCGGAAATCCACGAGTTCATCCTGCGCAACTGGCGCATCGTGAAAGTCGCGACCACCAAGGCCCAGCGCAAGTTGTTCTTCAACCTGCGCAGCCAGAAGAAGCGTCTGGCCTGGCTGAACAACGAAGAAGTCCATCGCGTAGCGGAAAGCCTGGGTGTAGAGCCTCGGGAAGTACGCGAGATGGAAAGCCGCCTGACCGGCCATGACATGGCCTTCGACCCGGCTGCCGAAGCGGACGACGACAGTGCATTCCAGTCGCCGGCCAACTATCTGGAAGACCACCGGTACGATCCGGCCCGTCAACTGGAAGATGCCGACTGGAGCGACAACTCCAACCACAACCTGCACGAAGCGCTGGAAGTGCTGGACGACCGCAGCCGTGACATCCTCTACCAGCGCTGGCTGGCGGAAGAAAAAGCCACGCTGCACGACCTTGCGCAGAAGTACAACGTGTCGGCCGAGCGTATTCGTCAGCTTGAGAAAAGCGCGATGAACAAGCTCAAGTTGTCGATCGCTGCGTAACTGGCGAGCAGGCAATAAAAAACGCCCCGATCATTGATCCTGTGGGAGCGAGCTTGCTCGCGATGAGGCCCGAACATTCAATATAAAAGTTGAATGTCAGGCCGTCATCGCGGGCAAGCCCGCTCCCACAGTGGTTTTCAGGGTCTGAAAAATTGGGATCAGTTATTGGGCCCAAGGCGCCCGGCGCGAATCGTTCAGCCCGACCAGATAGCTGTCGCCACCTAACTGGCTCATCTGTCTCCGAATCCAGCCTGCGCGTCGCGCCACGTAAGCGGTCGGATGGCTCGCACTCCACACGCGAGGGTTGGGCAGCACGGCGGCCAACAAACTCGATTGCTGACGGCTGAGGTTCCTGGCGCTCACGCCAAAGTGATGCCGGGCCGCCGCTTCGGCGCCAAACACGCCGTCATCCCACTCGACACTGTTGAGGTACACCTCAAGAATCCGTTGCTTGGGCCAGAACACTTCGATCAGTCCGGTGAACCAGGCTTCCAGGCCTTTGCGCAGCCAGCTGCGGCCCGACCACAGGAACAGGTTTTTCGAGACTTGCTGGCTGAGGGTGCTGGCGCCACGGATCGAACCGCCGCGCTCGTTATGGGCAAACGCCGCCTGAATCGCGCCGATATCGAAGCCCCAGTGCTCCGGGAATTTCTGGTCTTCGCCGGCAATCACCGCGACTTTCAGGTCATCGGAGATCTCGTCCCAGGGTTTCCAGGTCCGTTGCAGGTCGATGGGTTCGCCGTCAAACCAGGATTCGATCTTGCGCTCGACCATCAGCGTCGTCCCCGGTGGCGGCACCACGCGAAAGATCAGCACCAGCAATACGCTGCCACCCATGAACCAGAGCACGGCCTTGGAGAAATGACGGAAATAGATACGCAGCATAGAGATAGCTTGGCCGAACCCGTTGAGCGGGCCATTATACAGACCCTTTGGATCGAAACTGACTGGAGTTCTGCATGCTGCGTGGCTTTCTGATGCTGGCCGCTTTTTTCGGCTTCACCGGTGTCGGCCTCGGGGCCTTTGCCGCCCATGGCCTGAAAAACCGTCTGACACCTGAGTATCTGACGATTTTTCATACCGGCGTCACTTACCAACTGGTGCACACCCTGGCGCTGCTGGGCGTGGCGCTGCTGGCCACGCAGATTCCCGGCCGTTTGCTCACGTGGGCCGGCGCATCCTTTGCCATCGGCATCCTGCTGTTCTCCGGCAGCCTGTACGTGCTCACGCTGACCGGTATCAGCAAGCTAGGCATTGTCACCCCGTTCGGCGGCCTGGCCTTCCTCGCGGGCTGGCTCTGCCTGGGCCTCGCCGCCTGGCGCTTGCCGCTGACCACTTGACGCTTATTGCTGACCTTTAGGTCACGATCGGGCTAGAATGCCAGCCCCTAAAAATGATGGCGGCATCCGGCATGCGCATTCAGTTGAACGGCGAATCCTTTGAACTGCCCGACGGTGAAACCGTTGCGGCCCTGCTGACCCGTCTGGACCTGACCGGTCGCCGGGTGGCGGTCGAACTCAATCTGGATATCGTCCCGCGCAGTCTGCACGCAGACACCACGTTGAACGACGGCGACAACGTCGAAGTGGTGCACGCCATCGGCGGCGGCTAGCAGCCTCGCCCCAGTGGCCACAGAATTCTGCAAGTACCTCACCCCTACAGAGGATTTCCCATGAGCATCGTTCGCAGCGACAAGCCTTTCGTCCTGGCCGGTCGTACTTACCAGTCGCGTTTGCTGGTCGGTACCGGCAAGTACCGTGACATGGAAGAAACCCGCCTGGCCATCGAAGCCTCGGGTGCCGAGATCGTCACTTTCGCCGTGCGCCGCACCAACCTTGGCCAGATCGAGGGCGAGCCGAACCTGCTCGAAGTGCTGTCGCCGGATCGCTACACCTTCCTGCCGAACACCGCCGGTTGCTATGACGCTATCGAGGCCGTACGCACCTGCCGCCTGGCTCGTGAGCTGCTCGATGGCCACAACCTGGTCAAGCTGGAAGTGCTGGCGGATCAGAAAACCCTGTTCCCCAACGTGATCGAAACCCTCAAGGCCGCCGAAACGCTGGTAAAGGAAGGCTTCGACGTGATGGTTTACACCAGTGACGACCCGATCATCGCCCGTCAATTGGCGGAAATCGGCTGCATCGCGGTGATGCCGCTGGCCGGTCTGATCGGCTCCGGTCTGGGGATCTGCAATCCATATAACCTGCAGATCATCCTCGAAGAAGCCAAGATCCCGGTGCTGGTGGATGCAGGTGTCGGTACTGCTTCCGACGCCACTATCGCCATGGAGCTGGGTTGTGATGCCGTGCTGATGAACTCGGCCATTGCCCACGCCCAGCAGCCGGTCATGATGGCTGAAGCCATGAAACATGCGATCGTCGCAGGCCGCCTGGCCTACCTCGCCGGCCGCATGCCGAAAAAACTCTATGCCAGCGCCTCTTCGCCGCTGGATGGTCTGATCAAGTAAGAGCCATTGATGACTGAATCGAACGACACGCCTATCCAGACGGAAGAAGGCGACGAGCGCCAACACCGCCGCATCAAGAGTTTCGTGATGCGCGCCGGGCGCATGACCGAAGGCCAGCAAAAGGGCCTGGAGCAGGGCACTCCGCTGTTCGTGCTACCGCTGGCCGATGCGCCGGTGGATTTCGACCAGGTGTTCGGTCGCTCGGCACCGCGCTCGCTGGAAATCGGTTTCGGCATGGGCCATTCGCTGCTGGAAATGGCAGCGGCTGCGCCGGATCAGGATTTCATTGGCGTTGAGGTTCACCGTCCGGGTGTCGGTGCGCTGCTCAACGGCGTGCTGACACAAGGCCTGACCAACCTGCGGGTCTACGATTGCGATGCGATCGAAGTGCTCAACCGCTGCGTGGCCGATAACAGCCTCGATCGCCTGATGCTGTTTTTCCCGGACCCGTGGCACAAGAGCCGTCACCACAAGCGTCGTATCGTTCAGGCGTCCTTCGCTGAGTTGGTGCGCAGCAAGTTGAAGGTTGGGGGCATTCTGCACATGGCCACTGACTGGGAACCGTACGCCGAATACATGCTGGAAGTGATGAACGTCGCGCCGGGTTACCGCAACCTTGCCGAAGACGGCAAGTGCGTACCACGCCCGGCCGAGCGCCCGATCACCAAGTTCGAACGCCGTGGCGAGCGTCTTGGGCATGGGGTGTGGGATTTGAAGTTCGAGAAGCTGGCGTAAAACCTGTGGGAGCGAGCTTGCTCGCGATGGCGGCCTGGCAGTCAACAGAGATGTTGGATGTTATGGCCTCATCGCGAGCAAGCTCGCTCCCACAGTTGTTTTAGGGTGTGGCTGAGATCAGCGGCGGTCAGCGACCACGCCAATCAACACCAGCACCACCAGCAACACCGGCGCCAGGCTGTAGTTGTTGAACTGGCTCAAGCCGCGCACGACCCACGGTGTGGCATAGATCAGCGCCGCGCCGCTGCCGATCATGCACAGCAGAGACATCAGCGGCACGCGCAAGGCGCCGGCGATGCTGCCCAGGCGTTGCTCGACCCAGCCTTTGAAATCCGCACCAAACAGCACCAGCAGGCAGCCCACCAGGGCCAGGGCGATTTCCGAGAGGTTGCTGCGGCTCCAGCGAGACACAGTGGCAAGCAGGTCGAGTACCAAATCCATTCGATTTCCTTATGTCAGAAATTTCTGCAGCAAGTCGTTGAGGAAGAGTTGTCCGCGCTCGGTGGCTACCAGACGTGAAGGTTCGACCTGCAACAGGCCGCTTTGTTCGGCTTCACGGCGGCCTTCAGCGAGGCTTTCCAGCGTCATGCCGGTACGTTCCGGGTACAGCCGCGATTCGACGCCTTCAGTCAGGCGCAGCGCGTTCATCAGGAATTCGAACGGCATCTCTTCATTGGTCAGCGCTTTCTCGCCGGCCTTAAAGCTTTTCGCCGGATTCAGGTAATCCTTGGGCAGGCGGGTCTTCCAGGTACGAATGATGCGCCCGTCCGGATGGCTGAGCTTGCCATGGGCGCCGGCGCCGATGCCAATGAAGTCGCCAAAACTCCAGTAATTGAGGTTGTGGCGCGCCGGGCGACCGGGCAGGGCATAGGCCGAAACTTCGTATTGAACGTAACCATGTTCAGCCAGCAGTGCTTGCCCGGCCTCCTGAATGTCCCACAGCGTGTCGTCTTCCGGCAGAGTCGGTGGCTGGTTCCAGAATACTGTGTTCGGTTCCAGGGTCAGTTGATACCACGACAGGTGAGTCGGTTTCAGGGCGATGGCTGTGCGCAGGTCCGCCAAGGCATCGTCCAGGGACTGATTCGGCAAGCCATGCATCAAGTCCAGGTTGAAGTTGTCGAACCCGGCCTGCCGCGCCATACCGGCGGCGCGTACGGCTTCGTCACCGTTATGAATCCGTCCCAGGGCCTCGAGCTTTTCTTGCTGAAAGCTCTGAATACCGATCGACAGGCGATTGATCCCCAGTTTCCGGTACGCCACGAACTTGTCTTGCTCGAACGTCCCCGGATTGGCTTCCAGGGTGATTTCGATGTCGCTGGCAAACGGAATGCGCTGTTCGACGCCTTTGAGCAAACGACCCAGCGAATCAGCGCTGAACAGGCTTGGCGTGCCGCCACCAAAGAAAATCGAGCTCAGCTCACGACCATAAACGGCGTGCAGGTCCTGATCGAGATCGGCCAGCAATGCGTCGACGTACTCTTCTTCCGGCAGCACGGGGCTGGCGGTGTGGGAGTTGAAGTCGCAATAAGGGCATTTGCGCACGCACCACGGGATGTGGATATACAGCGCCAGCGGCGGCAGCACAGGCAGGGCCGCCCGAGGCGATAGAGCATCGCCGCCGAAGATCAGCGGCGACGCGGATGATTCACGGGTCATTTCAAGCCCAGACGCTGGCGCAGCAGATCCATTGCACGGGCGCGGTGGCTGATCTGGTTCTTGTCGCCTGGGCTCAGTTCGGCGCTGGAGCAATCGCGCTCCGGCACCCAGAACAGCGGGTCGTAGCCAAAACCGTGTTCGCCGCTGGCCTGGGTCAGGATTCGCCCGTGCCACAAACCTTCGCAGAGGATCGGCAACGGATCATCGGCGTGGCGCACCAGTGCCAGCACGCAGACGAACTGCGCGCCACGTTCGGCTTCAGGCACGTCTTTCAACACGTCGAGCAGCTTGGCGTTGTTCGCCGCATCGCCCTTGCCATCGGCATAACGCGCCGAGTAGATACCGGGCGCGCCGCCAAGGAAATCCACCGCCAGCCCGGAATCGTCGGCCAGCGCCGGCAGGCCGGAAATGCGCGCGGCATTGCGGGCCTTGAGGATGGCGTTCTCGACGAACGACAAACCAGTCTCTTCGGGCTCGACGCTGCTGAACTCGCCGATCGAGCGCAGATGCACCGACTCGCCGAGCATGGCCTGGAGTTCCTTGAGTTTGCCGGCGTTATGGCTGGCCAGTACGAGTTGCGTGAAGTTGATCATTGGCCAGGGAAGAGCTCTTGGTTGAAATTGATGGTGTTGATCTTGTCGCCGGTCTGCACCTTGATGTTGAAGGTGCGGATTTCCTGCTGCGGTACCGGGTATTGGGCGATGTAGTAAATCGCTCCTTGCTCGGTGACCTGCTTGAAGTTCAGTGTGTAGCTTTGGCTGGTCAGGTCTTTGACGGTGCCGCTGACGTCGGCCGCCATCGGCGTGCCGGCCTTGATCACCGAAATGTTGATCACGCCCTGATCCTTGCTGCGGGTCAACTGGGCAGCCTTGGCAACGTCCGGTAGCAGGTAGGTGGAGTTGAAGGTGTTGTAGTGCACCGTCACGTCACCGAAGGTTTCCTTGCGTTCGCTCTTGATGGCGTCGGCGGCCATGGCGGTGACGCTCAGGCAGGCAGTGAGTAGAAACAACGCTAGACGACCCATGATCGTTCTCCTTGAAGTAGGGTGGATCAGACCGCGACCTTGTGGTCGGAAAGTCCCGGACTGCTGACGCGGTAGATACCGATCTCACCTAACAGATTAGGCCATAGCTTGCTGGCCCACCCGTGCCGATGCTGTTGATCCACGGCCAGCCGATCAATGACCTTCGCTTCACGTTCGCGACACAAGGCTTCAAAGTCGGCGAAGGTGCAGAAGTGAATGTTCGGCGTGTTGTACCAGGTGTACGGCAGGAACTCGGAAACCGGCATGCGGCCCTTGCTCGCCAGGTACCAGCGGCACCGCCAGTGGCCGAAGTTGGGGAAGGTGATGATGCACTGGCGACCGACGCGCAGCATTTCCTCGAGGATCCTGTCCGGGTAATGCACCGCTTGCAGCGCCTGGGTCATGACCACGACATCGAAACTGTTGCTGGCAAAGTTGCCCAGGCCCTTGTCCAGGTCCTGTTCGATGACGTTGATGCCCTTGGCCACGCACTCGGCGATATTGTCGGCGTCGTTTTCCAGGCCATAACCGGTGACTTGCTTGTTATCGCGCAGCCAGGTCAGCAGTTCGCCATCGCCGCACCCGAGGTCGAGCACGCGGCTGCCGGCGGGGATCCATTCCTGGATGATTTCCAGATCAGCTCTCATGGCTTTCTCACAACGTAATGCGGTTCATGTAATTGCCGAATGCCTGCAGGTAGCGCGGGATCGGAATCAGGAAGGCGTCGTGGCCTTGCGGAGCGTCGATCTCGAGGTAGCAGACGTCCTTGCGCGCGGCCATCAGCGCGTCCACCAGTTCCCGCGAGCGGGCAGGGGAGAAGCGCCAGTCGGTGGTGAACGACATCACGCAGAACTTGGCCTTGGCGCCTTCAAAGGTTTTCGCCAGGTTATCGTCGAAGTTCGCCGCCGGATCGAAGTAGTCGAGCGCTTTGGTCATCAACAGGTAGGTGTTGGCATCAAAGCGCCCGGAGAACTCCTCGCCCTGATAGCGCAGGTAGCTTTCCACCTGGAACTCGACGCTGTGGAAGTCGTAGTTGAGCTTCTCGCTCTTGAGCCCGCGGCCGAATTTCTCGCCCATGGAGTCGTCGGACAGGTAGGTGATGTGCCCGACCATCCGCGCCAGCATCAGGCCGCGCTTGGGGATCACGTTGTGTTCCTGGAATGAACCGCCGTGGAATTCCGGGTCGGTGAGGATCGCCTGGCGCGCCACTTCGTTGAACGCGATGTTCTGCGCCGACAGCTTGGGTGCCGAGGCGATGGCCAGGCAGTGACGGATGCGGTCAGGGTAAGTGATGCTCCATTGCATCGCCTGCATGCCGCCGAGGCTGCCGCCGATCACGGCCGCGAACTGGGCGATGCCGAGACGATCTGCCAGGCGCGCCTGGCTGTGCACCCAGTCTTCCACGGTCAATACCGGAAAGTCGGCGCCGAACGGCTTGCCGGTGTCCGGGTTGATACTGCTCGGGCCAGTGGAGCCGTTGCAGCCGCCGAGGTTGTTCAGGCTGACCACGAAGAACTTGCTGGTGTCGATCGGCTTGCCGGGACCGATGCAGCTGTCCCACCAACCGGGTTTGCGGTCGTCGGCGCTGTGGTAGCCGGCGGCGTGGTGATGGCCGGACAGGGCGTGGCAGATCAGCACGGCGTTGCTCGCCGTGGCGTTGAGCGTGCCGTAGGTTTCGTAGATCAGGTCATAGGCCGGGAGCGAGCGACCGCAGGCCAACGCCAGGGGTTCGCTGAAGTGCGCCACTTGCGGCGTCACCAGACCAACAGAATCGGGGGGAAAGGCAGCTGGCATCGACCCTGCTCTCATTGAAATGAGGCGTAAGTCTAAAGACCGCTGGGGTTAGCGGCAAGCAAAGGCCGGGCCTGATTTCATTCAATAAGATCGAAGTGCGCCATTCGCGAGCAGGCTCGCTCCCACAGGATTGATGCGGTCCATGTGGGAGCGAGCTTGCTCGCGATGAACGATGACGCGGTCAGCCTGCCGGACGCACCAGATCAGGCAAGTCCGGCAACTTCTTCGGCGAGCAGATTCGCACCCGTTTCTGCCGGTTCAACTCGCCACTGATCAGGCTGACCTGGCTCTTGGACACGCCAAAGGCCTTGGCCAGAAACGCCATCAGATGCGCGTTGGCCTTGCCCTCGACCGGCGGCGCGGTCAGGCGGATCTTCAGGCGATCGCCGTGCAGCCCGCAGAAGTCATCACTGCGGGCTGCCGGTTGCAGGTGACACTCCAGAATCAGGTCGTCACCGTCCCAGCGAAACCAGCTCACCGGGTCAGATCAACACGCGGAGGATTTGCGGCATCATGGTCATGGCGGCGAGGTTGTTGATCACCAGCATGTCGATCAGCTTGAGTGCCAGGAACGCAAAGATCGGCGACAGATCCAGGCCGCCCAGGCTCGGCAGGAACTTGCGGAACGGCGCCAGGGCCGGTTCGCAGACGTCGTTCACCAGTTCGGCGCCCGGGTTATGGCTGCCCGGGGCGACCCAGGACAGGATCACGCTGATGATCAGGGCGAAGAAGAAAATCTTCATGAACAGCGCGGTCACGCCAATGATCGACCAGATCAGCAATTGCAGCGGGTTGCCGATGGTGCCGTAGGTCAGCAGCAGGGTCAGGGCCATCAGCGCCAGTTGCACCAGGATCGCCAGCACCAGCGAGGACATGTCCAGGCCGAATACGCTCGGGATGATCCGGCGCAGCGGCTTGAGCAGCGGCTGGGTGGCCTTCACGATGAACTGGCAAATCGGGTTGTAGAAGTTCGCCCGCACCAGTTGCAGTACGAAACGCATCAGCACGATCAGCAGGTACAGGCTGCCGAGGGTTTGCAGCACGTAGACCGCTGCAGTATTCAATCCAATCATGAAAAGCTCCTTATTGACCCAGTTGTTCGGCCATCTCGGCCGAGCGATGCGCGGCAGCGCCGAGTGCTTTTTCGACCAAGGCTTCAAAGCCATTGGCCTGGAACGACTTGATTGCAGCTTCCGTGGTGCCGGCAGGCGAGGTGACACGGCGGCGTAACTCGGCCGCGTCGACGTCGCTGGAGACCGCCATATGTGCGGCGCCCAGGGCGGTTTGCAGGGTCAGTTGCGCAGCGATGTCCGCCGGCAGGCCGAGTTTCACGCCGGCGGCGGTCATGGCTTCGATCAGCAGGAAGAAATACGCCGGGCCCGAGCCGGAAACGGCGGTGACGGCATCCAATTGCTGCTCGTCATTCAGCCATAGGGCGATACCGACCGCGGACAGCAGTTCCTGGGCTTGCTGACGCTGTTCGGCTGACACTTCGGCCGTTGCGAATAGACCGCTCGCGCCCTGACGCACCAGCGCCGGGGTGTTGGGCATGCAGCGCACGATCGGCTGGGCGCCGAGCCAGTTGTTCATGCTGGCGCAGGTGATGCCAGCGGCAATCGAAACCACCAGTTGATGGGGCTTGAGGCTTGGGCGAATGGCTTCGCACACGGCTTTCATCGCCTGGGGTTTGACCGCCAGCACGACCACGTCGGCACCGTCGATGGCCTGGGCGTTGTCGGCAAAGGTTTCTATGCCGTGTTCAGCGCTCACGCGGGCACGGGTTTCTTCGCCCGGATCGCTGGCGCGGATCTGTGCTGCTTCCAGACCCTTGGCCCGCAGGCCGCCGATCAGACTGGCGGCCATGTTGCCGGCACCGATAAAGGCAATACGTGTCTTGCTCATGTCAGGTCCTTATAAAGAGAAGAGTCAGCCATTTTTCAAGGCTGGCCGTAGTCGCGGGCGCCAAACAGGGCGGTACCGATCCGCACCCAAGTGGCGCCTTGGGCGATGGCCGATTCGAGATCGTGGCTCATGCCCATGGAAAGTGTGTCGAGCGGCAGGTTCAGGCTGGCTTGCAGGCTTTGCACGGTAGCGAAAGCGGCATCCTGGCTGGCGCGATCTTCCGTCGGCTCGGGGATTGCCATCAACCCGCGCAGTTTCAGGCGCGGCAGGGCGCAGATGGCGTTGGCCAGGGCCGGCAGATCGGCCGGGGTGCAGCCGGACTTGCTGGCCTCGCCGCTGACATTGACCTGAATGCAGATGTTCAAAGGCGGCAAATCGGCGGGACGTTGTTCGGACAGCCGTTGTGCGATTTTCAGGCGATCCACGGAATGCACCCAGTCGAAGTGCTCGGCGATAGCGCGAGTCTTGTTCGATTGAATGGGGCCGATGAAGTGCCAGATCAAGGGCAGGTCGGCCAGTTCGAGTTGCTTGCCCAACGCTTCCTGAAGGTAGTTCTCGCCAAAGTCGCGCAGGCCGGCGGCGTAGGCTTCACGCAGGTCTTGAGCGGGTTTGGTCTTGCTCACAGCCAGCAACTGGACGCTGTTTTCGGCGCGGTTCGCGGCAAGTGTTGCAGCATGTATGCGCGAACTAACCTGAAGAATGTTGTCTGCTATGGTGGACATCAAGAGGCGCCAGCGGTCTGAAGGTTCGCGGCATTCTACTGGAATTGAGAGGCGCTATGGATATCACTGAGCTGCTGGCATTCAGCGCCAAACAGGGGGCATCCGATCTGCACTTGTCCGCCGGCCTGCCGCCGATGATTCGCGTCGACGGTGATGTGCGACGCATCAATTTGCCGGCCCTGGATCACCAACAGGTGCAGACTCTGATCCATGCCATCATGAATGACGCCCAGCGGGTGGACTTCGAAAAGCATCTGGAAGCCGACTTTTCCTTTGAAGTACCCGGCGTGGCGCGTTTTCGGGTCAATGTGTTCAACCAGAACCGTGGCGCGGGCGCGGTGTTTCGCACCATTCCGGCGAAAGTGCAGAGCATGGATGAGCTGGGCATGGGCGACGTGTTCCGCAAGATGACCGACGCTCCCCGTGGCCTGGTGCTGGTAACCGGCCCGACCGGTTCCGGCAAGTCCACTACGCTGGCGGCGATGATCGATTACCTCAATACCCATCGCCATCACCATATCCTCACCATCGAAGACCCCATCGAGTTCGTTCACGAGTCGCGCAAATGCCTGATCAATCAGCGTGAAGTCCATCGTGATACCCGTAGTTTCGCCACCGCCTTGCGTTCGGCACTGCGGGAAGACCCGGATGTGATCCTGGTGGGGGAGATGCGCGACCTGGAAACCATTCGCCTGGCGTTGACCGCGGCCGAAACCGGCCATCTGGTGTTCGGCACGCTGCACACCACATCGGCGGCGAAAACCATCGACCGGGTGGTCGATGTGTTTCCGGGGGACGAGAAGTCGATGGTGCGCTCGATGCTCTCCGAGTCGCTGCTGGCGGTGGTGTCCCAGACCCTGGTGAAGAAAATCGGCGGCGGACGCGTCGCGGCCCACGAGATCATGCTGGGAACATCGGCGATCCGGAACCTGATCCGCGAGGACAAGGTGGCGCAGATGTACTCGGCGATTCAGTCGGGAGGGTCGTTGGGGATGCAGACGCTGGATATGAGCTTGAAGGATCTGGTGACCAAGGGGTTGGTCAGTCGTGACCATGCGCGGGAGAAGGCGCGGTCGCCGGATAATTTTTGAGGAGGATTTGAGGTGCTTTCAAGGGCCTCTTCGCGAGCAAGCCCGCTCCCACAGGGGAGTGCATTCCAAAGTGGGAGCGGGCTTGCTCGCGAAGGGGCCATCATGTTCGATGCAGATTCAGGGTGATGAAATCAGCGCTGAACAACCCGCAACGCATTCTGTTCTTTCGGCAGGACCCGCTTGGCAACCACGTAGTGGTTTTCCCAGTACGGTTTCTTCAAAGTGTCGATGGACACCGACTTGCCACGACGCGGTGCGTGGATGAAGCGGTCGTTACCCAGGTAAATGGCAACGTGATTGACCCGACGGCTCTTGATGTTGAAAAAAATCAGGTCGCCCGGCTTCAGGTCGTTGCGATCGACTTTCTCCCCATGACCGCTGGCCATGGCGTTGGAGGTGCGTGGCAGGTCGAACGTGGCGTCGTTGAACGCGTATTTCACCAGGCCGCTGCAATCGAAGCCTTTGCTTGGGCTGCTGCCGCCCCAACGATAGGGAGTGCCGAGGACGTTCACCGCGCGGCTAAGCACGTCGCTGCTTTCCTTGGTGCCCATCGGTGGAACCAGGCCGCTTTTGCTGCTGGCCAGGCTTGGAGCATATTTAGCGGATTTCTTGTCTTTGCTCGAAGGAGCAGAGGCATGGGATTTTGGGGTGTAACCATTAACGTTTGGAAGACGTTGCTCACGATTGGTGGCGTGGGCGGCCAGTGGCATCAAAAGGCAAATGGTTAGCCATGTCTTGAAAAATGAACGCATTAGGCAAGGCTCTTAATAGGTTAGCGCGCAACTTTATAACAGCTTTTTTGCCGCTTCCGAGGCCGTTGGTCGATTCAATTCGGGGGGCAATGGTGGCAAAAAAGCGGCAAAATGGTGCAATTGTCGGACAGGAGTCCGGTGTTACAAGGCTTTGACGGGAGTGAAGGTAGCACTTGCCATACGTCGGGTGCCTGTAAAAAAGTCACAAAGAATTAAAGAATATTTATCTATCGTGTGAATCGAGGTCATTCATGAACCCCTATCAACAGGCTGTCCAGCAGCAAGACACCCACAGCAAAGTGATCGGTTACCTGCTGTGGATTTTCGGTTTTACCGGGGCTCACCGCTTCTATTACGGCAGGCCGGTGACCGGGACGATCTGGTTCTTCACCTTCGGCTTGCTGGGGATCGGTTGGCTGATCGACCTTTTCCTGATCCCGTCCATGGACCGTGAAGCGGACCTGCGGTTCACCGCAGGCCCCGTCGAATACAACGTGGCGTGGATCCTGCTGACGTTTCTCGGGGTGTTCGGCGTGCACCGGATGTATCAGGGGAAATGGATCAGCGGGTTGCTGTACCTGCTGACGGGCGGGTTGTTCTTTCTCGGGGTGCTGTATGACTTCTGGACGTTGAACGACCAGGTTTCTGTGCGTAATGCTCAGAATAGAGGCGCCTTCTAAATCGTCTTCGCGAGCAAGCCCGCTCCCACATTTGATCTTCGGTGTACACAAATACTGTGTTCATCGCAGAACCAATGTGGGAGCGGGCTTGCTCGCGAATGCAGGCGACGCGGTCTTAAGCCTGGTGGCTGATCCGTCCATCCACCAGGGTGTAACGCACCACACCCGGCAGGCTGTGGCCAATGAACGGGCAGTTTTCGCCCTTGGACAGCCATGTTTCACCGGCCACGGTCGAGGCCGCAGGGTCGAACAGCACGATGTCCGCCGCGCCACCTACCGCCAGTTTGCCTGCCGGCAGGCGCAGGGCCTCTGCAGGGCCGGCGCTCAGGCGGTTGATCAGTGTCGGCAGGTCCAGCAAGCCGTCTTCGACCAGGGTCATTGCCAGTGGCAATAGCAGTTCAACGCTGCTGATGCCCGGCTCGGTCGCGCCGAACGGTGCCAGTTTGGCGTCACGCTCATGGGGTTGGTGATGACTGGAGATGGCCGAGATCACGCCCGACTTCACCGCTGCGCGCAGGCCGTCGCGGTCGGCGCGGGTGCGTAGCGGTGGCTGGACGTGATACAGGCTGCTGAAGTCGATCAGGGCTTCGTCGGTCAGGATCAGCTGGTACAGGGCGACATCCGCTGTCACCTTCAGGCCCCGGGCCTGGGCCTGGGCGATCAGCTCTACGCCGCGTGCGCTGGTGAGCTGGCTGAAGTGCGCGCGCACGCCGGTCTGTTCAACCAGCAGCAGATCCCGGGCCAGGGCGACGGTTTCAGCGCTTTCCGGGATGCCCGGCAGGCCAAGGAAGCTGGCGGTCGGGCCTTCGTGAGCCAGGCCGCCCTCGGCCAGGTCGTAATCCTGGGAGTTGAAAATCACCGTCAGGTCGAAAGTCGCTGCGTAGTCCAGCGCGCGGCACAGGGTGCGGGTGTTGCGGAAACTCTCCAGGCCGTTGCCGAAGGCCACGCAACCGGCATCGCGCAATGCTACGAGCTCTGCCAGTTGTTCACCGTCCAGGCCTTTGCTCAGGGCGCCGATCGGGAAGACTTTGGTGTTGCCGGCCTCGCGGGCACGGTCGAGGATCAGTTCGGCCACCGCCGAGGTGTCCAGCACCGGTTTGGTCTTTGGCGGGCAGCACAGGCTGGTCACGCCGCCAGCCGCCGCCGCGCGGGTTTCGCTGACAATCGAGCCTTTGCGGCTGTAGCCCGGCTCGCGCAGGGCAACGTTGAGGTCGACCAGGCCGGGAGCGGCCACCAGGCCTTTGGCGTCAATCGTGTCGACGGCGACAAAACCGGCTGGCGCCGCGCCAAGGGCGACGACTTTGCAGGCTTCAATGTGGATATCGGTCACTTGATCCAGGCCGCTGGCCGGATCGATCACGCGGGCGCCGAGAATGCTGAGCTTCACTGGGCTTTCTCCTGCTCGAATTGGCCTTGCTCAAATTGGCGTTGCGCAGTCTGCCCGCTCATGGCCATGGACAGTACCGCCATACGAATGGCGATCCCGTAGGTCACCTGGTTGAGGATCACCGAGTGCGGGCCGTCGGCCACTGCTGACTCGATTTCCACGCCACGGTTGATCGGCCCCGGGTGCATCACGATGGCATCGGGTTTGGCGCCGGCCAGGCGCGCGGTGGTCAGGCCGAACAGGCGGTAGAACTCGCCTTCGCTCGGCAACAGGCCGCCGGTCATGCGTTCACGCTGCAGACGCAACATGATCACCACGTCAACGTCCTTCAGGCCTTCGGTCATGTCGGTGTAGACCTTCACGCCGTATTGCTCGATGCCGATCGGCAGCAGGGTTTTCGGCGCAATCACGCGAATATCCGGGCAACCCAGGGTTTTCAGGGCCAGCATGTTCGAGCGCGCAACCCGCGAGTGCAGGATGTCGCCGACGATGGCCACCGAAAGGTTTTCGAACCCGCCCTTGTGTCGGCGGATGGTGAGCATGTCGAGCATGCCCTGGGTCGGGTGAGCGTGCCGGCCGTCACCGCCGTTGATGATCGCCACTTGTGGGCAAACATGTTCGGCGATGAAGTGCGCGGCACCCGAATCGCCGTGACGCACGACGAACATGTCGGCAGCCATGGCTTCCAGGTTGCGCAGGGTGTCGAGCAGGGTTTCCCCCTTGCTTGCCGACGATGTCGACACGTTGAGGGTGATCACGTCCGCCGAGAGGCGCTGGGCCGCCAGTTCGAAGGTGGTGCGGGTACGGGTGGAGTTCTCGAAGAACACGTTGCACACGGTCTTGCCGCGCAGCAGCGGGACTTTCTTCACGGCCCGGGCGCCGACTTCAAGGAAGGAGTCGGCAGTGTCGAGGATTTCCGTCAACAGTTCGCGGCGCAAACCGTCGAGCGAGAGGAAGTGGCGCAGCTGGCCCTGATCATTGAGCTGCAGCGGGCGCTTGGTTTCTAGAGGCGTCATCGCAAGGGGGACTCTCAATAGGGCGAATTAAAGGGCGAGGTCTTGCAGTTCGAGCGCGAGCTCGGGACCGGACAGCTTCACCCGTTCGTGGGCCGCCAGCGACAGGGTCGCGCCAACCACGTTCGGGCGGATCGGCAGTTCGCCGGCGTCCAGGTCCAGCAGGCACACCAGCGTTACGCTGGCCGGGCGGCCGTAGTCGAAAAGTTCGTTCATGGCGGCGCGGATGGTCCGGCCGCTCATCAGCACGTCGTCGATCAGCACCAGATGCTGGCCTTCGATCTCGAACGGCAACGCCGAAGGGCGAACCTGCGGGTGCAGGCCGTTCTGGCTGAAATCGTCGCGGTAGAAGGACACGTCCAGGGTGCCGAGGGGGTCATTGCTGCCCAGCTCCTTGAGCAGAGCCTGGGCCACCCAGACGCCGCCGGTGCGGATGCCGATGAAACGCGGGTCGCTGATGCCTCGTTTGGCCAGATAGGCGTCAAGTCGGGTCGCCATCTGGCTGATCAGTTCGGCGGGATTGGGCAGGCTCATGGTTGCTCCTTCTTGGGCCCGAGCCAGCCTGTGCGGGAAGTGGCTCGGGTTGTAGCTAAGAGAGACGCACAGCGGCTCTTCAGGATTCAAACAGTGCGGTGTTTTCGTCGAGCCAGCCTTGCAGCAGCAGGGCGGCGGCGATGGCATCGACCGGATTGTCGCGGTAACTGCCTTTCTGGCCGCCACGAGCCAGGCGTTCGCCCTTGGCCTCGAAGGTGGTCAGACGTTCATCGTGGGTATAGAAGGGCAGGTTGAAGCGGCCGTTCAGGCGCCGGGCGAACTTTTCCGCGCGGGCGCACATGTCGCTGGGCGTACCGTCCATGTTCAACGGCAGGCCGACCACCACGGCATCGGGTTTCCACTCTTTGATGAGGGCTTCGACCTGGTTCCAGTCAGGAATGCCGTTCTGCGCCTTCAGGGTGCACAGCTCGCGGGCCTGGCCGGTAATCACCTGGCCGACCGC
Organism: Pseudomonas sp. 2725; assembly: GCF_050434585.1. Classification (NCBI taxonomy): domain Bacteria; kingdom Pseudomonadati; phylum Pseudomonadota; class Gammaproteobacteria; order Pseudomonadales; family Pseudomonadaceae; genus Pseudomonas; species Pseudomonas sp. 2725. Next base: position 475,950 of record NZ_JBNDIV010000006.1, read on the forward strand.
AACGCCGATCTGTTTGGTGCCGTAGTCAAAACCCAGAATCAGCTTCAGGGCCATCAGGCGTGCCCCGCCTGGCTGGTCAGCAGGCTGAGGTTGACGCCCAGGTGTTTGGCGGCCGCCTCCAGACGCAGTTCGCTGCTGGTGTTGAACAGGATGTCCGCGTCGAACGGGCAGTTCAGCCAGGCGTTCTGCGCCAGTTCGGCCTCCAGTTGCCCGGCTTCCCAACCGGCGTAGCCGAGGGCGATCAGGCTTTTTGCCGGGCCGACGCCGTCAGCGATGGCGAACAGCACGTCCTGGGAGGTCGACAGGGCCAACTCGTCTTCCAGATCAACGGTCGCCTGGAAGCTCTGACCCTTGGGGTGAAGGACGAAACCGCGATCGGTCTGCACCGGGCCACCGATGAAGATCGGTACATGCTGGCAGAGCGCTGGAGGTTCGATTTCCGGGCGCAATTGCTCAAGGATATCGGCCAGGTTCAGATCTTGCGGACGGTTGACCACCAGCCCCATGGCGCCATTGGCCGTGTGCTCGACGATGTAGGTCAAGGTGTGCGCAAAGTTCGGGTCGGCCATGTGCGGCATGGCGATCAGGAATTGATGCTTGAGGTAGCTGGGGCTGACGTTTTTCATGACCGCTAGTGTGGCGTTCGAGGGGCGAACTGACAAGCTGGGGATGCACAGGAATTAGCGCAATTCTGTAGGAGCGAGCTTGCTCGCGATGGTCGTCAAGGATAACACTGCCAGGTTGACACCCTGCTGTGCTCTCAGGTTTATCGCGAGCAAGCTCGCTCCTACAGGTGGGGGTGTGTGGTCAGTTACTGGAGAGGCGATCGCCGCGGGCAAATTTCCAGGTGCGGATAATCTCCAGCCGGTCAATATCCGACAAATCCCCGGTAAACGGTGCAAACGGTGCCGCCAGCCGGACGATCCGTTGCGCCGCCTGGTCCAGCAGCGGCTGGCCTGAAGATTCCAGCACCAGCACTTCATACAACGAGCCATCACGGTTGATCGACACCATCAGGCGCAAGTTGCCATAGATCTGTTTGCGCCGCGCTTCGTCGGGGTAGTTGAGGTTGCCGATGCGCTCGACTTTCTTGCGCCATTCGTCCTTGTACCAAGCGCCCTTGTCGCGCATGGTCGAGGCCGCGCTCAAGCGGTGAATGCGCGGGCGCTTGGCGTACAGCTGTTGTTCGGCGGCCAGTTCCGCTTCCAGGCTGGCGATGTCGCTGGACAGTTGCTCGCTGTCGAAGGTCGGCGCCTGGACCTGGGTTTTTACCTCGGTCTTGGGCTCCTCGGTCTTGGCGGGGGCTTTTTTCGGCTTCGGCGCCACGGTGGTCACGGCAGCCTTGGGCGGGGCTTCCTGCACTTCAGGCTTGGCAGCCGGCGGTGGAGTGACTTTTTGTACCTTGTTGTCCTGGAACGGCGCGACCTCGGTGGTCTTGGGAATCGCCTTTTTATCCAGGGTGCCGCTACCTTGCTGATTCTCCTGGGCCAGGAAATCGGCTTTCTCGGGCTTTTTTTCGCTTTTGAAGGTGGCGAGGGTGATTTCCAGGGTTTTGCTGATCTGTTTGGGCTCGACCACTGCAAACCCGACACCCAACAGCAAGGCCAGGTGGATCAGCGCTGCCAGAAACAGGGTAAAACCGAGGCGATCGACCGGGCGCACGCCACGGTGGGCGAGTTCGGCAGGCAGATCGGACGGGAGTGTCATGACAAGGAAACCAACATCGCGTTTTCACAGGCCGCGCATGATAACGCAATGTTGGTTTGGCTAATCAACGTGCCTTGAGCTTCTGATCGATGGCATCCATCAGCATGCCGCCGATGTCGGTGCCAAACGCGTTATCAATCTCGCGAATGCAGGTCGGGCTGGTGACGTTGATCTCGGTCAGGTGCTCGCCGATCACGTCCAGGCCAACGAACAACAGGCCTTTTTCACGTAAGGTCGGGCCGACTTGTGCGGCGATCCAGCGGTCCTTGTCGGTCAGCGGGCGGGCTTCGCCACGCCCCCCGGCAGCGAGGTTGCCACGGGTTTCGCCCTGGGCCGGAATCCGCGCCAGGCAATAATCCACAGGCTCGCCATCGATCATCAGGATGCGCTTGTCGCCATCCTTGATCGCCGGCAGGTAGGCCTGGCCCATGATCTGCTGGGCGCCGAGGGCGGTCAGGGTTTCGAGGATCACCGACAGGTTCGGATCGCCCGCGCGGTGACGGAAAATCGACGTGCCGCCCATGCCGTCCAGCGGCTTGAGGATCACATCGCCGTGTTTGGCGGCGAACTCACGCAACACGTCGGCGCGGCGGCTGACCACGGTCGGCGGCGTGCACTGCGGGAACAGCGTGGCGAACAGCTTCTCGTTGCAGTCGCGCAGGCTTTGCGGCTTGTTGACCACCAGCACGCCGGCGCGCTCGGCTTGTTCCAGCAAATAAGTGGAGTAGACGAACTCCAGGTCGAACGGCGGATCCTTGCGCATCAGGATCACGTCCAGATCGCTCAGCAGCGCGTCGCTTTCGGCGCCCAGTTCGAACCATTTTTCCGGGTTCGCAAAAACCTGCAGCGGGCGCATCCGGGCCCGGGCCTGGCCTTCGCCTTGATACAGGTCGCGCTGTTCCATGTAGAACAGCTCCCAGCCACGCTTCTGCGCGGCCAGCAGCATGGCCAGCGAGCTATCCTTTTTATAGGAAATGCTGGCGATAGGGTCCATGACAATCCCGACGCGAACGCTCATTGGGTTTTCCTCGAAAATTTGGGGGCTTGTGTCGATCTGTAGGAGCGAGCCTGCTCGCGATGGATGTCAGAGCACCGCGTTCATCCAGCCAGCACGCGTCATCGTTAGCGACCATCGCGAGCGAGCTCGCTCCTACAAAGGGCCGTATAAAAGTGGCGTCAGAGTGGCGCTGAGTGTGTTCCCGGTCAAGGAAAAACCACCTTGCGGGTCGGCCGATAGATTGGTGTTGGAGACTGTGCTAAAAAGGCTGCCATGTCGTGCCGGCCCTTGAGCACCAAGGGTTTCGCGCCGCGTTAACCGGCAAACGGACAATTTGTTTCGCAAAGGCGACGGTAGAGCATTTTATGGAACAGCACCCCAGCGCCTTGAAGGTCATGGTGATCGACGATTCGAAGACGATCCGTCGCACCGCCGAAACGCTGCTCAAGAACGTGGGTTGTGAGGTCATCACGGCCATCGACGGTTTTGATGCCCTGGCCAAGATTGTCGACAACCATCCCGGCATCATCTTTGTCGACATCATGATGCCGCGCCTGGATGGTTATCAGACCTGCGCCCTGATCAAGAACAACAGCGCGTTCAAGTCCACGCCAGTGATTATGCTGTCGTCCAAGGACGGGCTGTTCGACAAGGCCAAGGGGCGCATCGTCGGCTCCGACCAGTTTTTGACCAAGCCTTTCAGCAAGGAAGAATTGCTTGATGCGATCCAGGCCCATGTTCCTGGCTTCGCCGCCGTTTTGCCGCAGTAGGACACGCACAGTGACGCTCGGCCATCGGGCCAGGCGTCGACAAGAATGGGGAAGACCATGGCACGTATTCTGATCGTCGATGATTCGCCGACCGAAATGTACAAACTGACCGGCATGCTGGAAAAGCACGGTCATGAAGTGTTGAAAGCCGAAAACGGTGCCGACGGCGTGGCCCTGGCCCGCCAGGAAAAGCCCGATGCGGTGCTGATGGACATCGTCATGCCTGGCCTCAATGGCTTCCAGGCCACCCGCCAGTTGACCAAGGACCCGGAAACCGGGCACATCCCGGTGATCATCATCACCACCAAGGATCAGGAAACCGACAAAGTCTGGGGCACGCGCCAGGGCGCCAAGGACTACCTGACCAAGCCGGTCGATGAAGACACCCTGATCAAGACCCTGAACAACGTGCTGGCCGGTTGATCGTCAGACCATGAACGAGTCGCTGACGGCTTTCGAACTGCTGCTGCAGATCGACCAGCGCTGTCGTTTGCTGGCGGCGGACTTGCCGTCCCAGCCGGCCCGGCGGGACAGTTGGAGCGGCATCGGTTTTCGCCTGGGCGAGCACTGGTATGTCGCGCCCATGAGCGAAGTCAGCGAAGTCTTGCACGAGCCGCGCTGCACTCAGCTACCAGGGGTCAAACCCTGGGTCAAGGGTGTCGCCAACCTGCGCGGACGTTTGCTGCCGGTCATGGACTTGTGCGGCTTCTTCGGGCACGAGCTTTCGGCGGTGCGCCGACAGCGGCGGGTATTGGTGGTGGAACATGAAGAGGTGTTCGCCGGGTTGCTGGTCGATGAAGTCTTCGGCCTCCAGCACTTTGCCCAGGACAGCCTGGAGCCGGTGCCGGCAGACGAATTGAAGGGGCCGGTGGCGACGTTCGTCAAAGGCCGGTTTCAGCGTGAGCAGTGCTGGCAGGTGTTCAGCCCGTTTGCGTTGACGCAGTCCCAGGGGTTCATGAGCGTCGCGGTGTAGTTGGAGCAACAGAGAACCTTGTGGGAGCGAGCTTGCTCGCGATGACGGACTTGCAGCCAGCATTAATGTCGACTGACACACCGCTATCGCGAGCAAGCTCGCTCCCACAGGTTCCTCGGCAAGTCTTGGAAGGTGTGGGTTAACAGGCGAGGACCGATGATAAAAGCAAAAGCAGGCAAGCCAATGGAAGGGTCGCGCAGCCGGTCGCAGATTATCGTGCTGTTCATCGCGCTGATCGTCTTCATCATGCTGCTGTTCGCCAACTTCGCGTACCTCAACACCCAGGCTATCTACGACAAACAGTACATCGGCCACGCCGGCGAACTGCGCGTGCTGTCCCAGCGTATCGCCAAGAACGCCACCGAAGCCGCCGCCGGCAAGGCTGCCGCGTTCAAGTTGCTCAGCGATGCGCGCAACGATTTTGCCCGGCGCTGGGGTTTTCTGAAGAAGGGTGACCCGGCCACGGGCCTGCCGCCGGCCCCCGCCACCGTGCGTCCGGAGATGCGCGCGGTGCAACAGGACTGGGAGCGGCTGCTGAAGAACACCGATGCGATTCTCTCCAGCGAGCAAACCGTACTGTCGCTGCATCAGGTCGCCGCGACCCTGGCCGAAACCGTGCCGCAATTGCAGGTCGAGTACGAGAAAGTCGTCGAGACTCTCCTGCAACGGGGCGCCCCGGCGGCCCAGGTGGCCATGGCTCAGCGCCAATCGCTGCTGGCCGAGCGAATCCTCGGCGCGGTCAACACGGTGTTGGCCGGCGACGAAAATTCACAGCAGGCCGCCGATGCGTTCGGGCGTGACGCAACGCAGTTCGGCAAGGTGCTCAACGGCATGCTCCAGGGCGACCCGGCGCTCAAGGTCAGCCAGGTCGAAGACCGCGACGCCCGTGCGCGACTCGCGGAAATCTCCGAGCTGTTCGAGTTCGTCTCGGGCTCGGTGGACGAGATCCTCGAAACCTCGCCGGAACTGTTCAAGGTCCGCGAATCGGCCTCGAACATTTTCAGCCTGTCGCAAACCCTGCTCGACGAAGCCTCACACCTGGCCAGCGGTTTTGAAAACATGGTCGGCGGGCGAACCACCGACACCATTGGCGGCTATGTGCTGGGCCTGTTGGCGCTGGCTTCGATCATCCTGATCGGTTTGGTGATGGTGCGCGAAACCAATCGTCAGTTGCGCGAAACCGCCGAGAAAAACGAGCGTAACCAGAACGCGATCATGCGCTTGCTCGACGAGATCGAAGACCTGGCCGACGGCGACCTCACAGTGACGGCCTCGGTAACCGAAGACTTTACCGGCACCATCGCCGACTCGATCAATTACTCCGTCGACCAGTTGCGCGATTTGGTCGCGACCATCAACCTCACCGCCGGCCAGGTTGCCGCCGCCGTGCAGGAAACCCAGGCCACTGCCATGCACCTGGCCCAAGCTTCGGAACATCAGGCCCAGCAGATTTCCGAAGCGTCGATGGCGATCAACGACATGGCCGAGTCCATCGACCAGGTGTCGGCCAACGCGGCGGAATCTTCGGCGGTTGCCGAACGCTCGGTGGAAATCGCCAACAAGGGCAACGAGGTGGTGCACAACACCATCCACGGCATGGACAACATTCGCGAGCAGATTCAGGACACCGCCAAACGCATCAAGCGCCTGGGTGAGTCTTCCCAGGAAATCGGTGACATTGTCAGCCTGATCGATGACATTGCCGATCAGACCAATATCCTGGCCCTCAACGCGGCCATCCAGGCGTCCATGGCCGGTGACGCCGGTCGCGGTTTCGCCGTGGTCGCCGATGAAGTGCAGCGCCTGGCCGAGCGCTCGTCCGCCGCCACCCGGCAGATCGAAACCCTGGTGCGGGCGATCCAGACCGATACCAACGAAGCGGTCATCTCCATGGAACAAACGACGACCGAAGTGGTGCGTGGCGCCCGTCTGGCGCAGGATGCCGGTGTGGCCCTGGAAGAAATCGAAGGCGTCTCCAAGACTCTAGCGGCGTTGATCCAGAGTATTTCCAATGCGGCGCAACAGCAGACGTCGTCGGCCGGTCAGATTTCCCTGACAATGAACGTGATCCAGCAGATCACCTCGCAGACATCGTCGGGTTCCACCGCTACGGCCGACAGCATCGGCAACCTGGCGAAAATGGCCAGTCAGTTGCGTCGTTCGGTGTCCGGTTTCACCTTGCCGGATGCCAAGGCGCAGGTTGTGGACAAAGCTTGAACCGCCCATGGGTATCTGAATTGTGATTGGAGTGGTTATGGGTGATCGGCACGACTATGTGGCCCTCGAGTGGGTCAAGGGCGAGATTGCCGAAACGCTGAAACAGGCTCATCACGCGATTGAAAACCTGCTCGATGACCCGCAGGCGACGCAAGCGCTGGATGCAAGCCTTTCGTGCATCCATCAGGTTCACGGCAGTTTGCAGATGGTCGAGTTCTACGGCGCGGCGTTGCTCGCCGAAGAAATGGAACAGCTGGCCATGGCCTTGCAGGGCAACCGTGTCAGCCATCGCGACGAGGCGTTGCACCTGTTGATGCAGGCCCTGGGGCAGTTGCCGATCTACCTGGACCGGGTGCAAGGCGCGCGCCGCGACCTGCCACTGGTGGTGTTGCCACTGATCAACGATCTGCGCAGCGCCCGCGGCGAAAGCCTGCTGTCGGAAACCAGCCTGTTCAGCCCGCAATTGCCCGAGTTGCCAGCGTTGGACGCACAAGCGCTTACGCAGTTGGAACCGGCCGAATTGCCCGGTGTGCTGCGAAAGCTGCGGCAGATGCTGCAAATGGCGCTGGTCGGATTTTTGCGCGAACAGGACAACGACACCAACCTCGATTACCTGGCCAAGGTATTCACCCGCCTTGAAGCACTGTGCGACAACGCCCCCCTGAGCCCGTTATGGCAGGTGGCATCGGCGCTGGTCGAAGGCATGCAGGGCGGTGCGATCGCCAATAGCCCGGCCTTGCGCAGCCTGTTCAAGGATGCCGACAAGGAACTCAAGCGCCTGCTCGAACAAGGCATGCCCGGCATCAACCAGCCGGCCCCGCCGGAGCTGCTCAAGAGTTTGCTCTTCTATATTGCCAAGGCCGAACATCCCACCGGGCAGATGCTGACCATGAAAGAACGCTACTCACTGGACGACGCGCTGCCCGACAGCGTGATGGTCGATGAAGAACGCGCGCGCCTGGCCGGTCCCGACCGCGACGCCATGCGCTCGGTGCTGGCTGCGCTGTGCGAAGAGCTGGTGCGGGTCAAGGAGCGCCTGGACCTGTTCGTGCGCAGTGACCGCCAGCACACTTCCGACCTCGACAGCCTGCTGGCGCCGCTGCGGCAAATCGCCGACACCCTGGCGGTCCTGGGCTTCGGCCAGCCGCGCAAGGTGATCATCGATCAATTGGCGGTGGTGCTCAGCCTCGCTCAGGGCCAGCGCGAACCCAACGATGCGATCCTCATGGACGTTGCAGGGGCCTTGTTGTACGTCGAAGCGACGCTGGCCGGCATGGTCGGTACCGTGGAGCCGGAGAGCCAGGACGACAACCGCCTGCCCACCACCGACCTGACGCAGATCCATCAGATCGTGATCAAGGAGGCCCGTATCTGTTTGCAGCAGGCCAAGGACATGATCGTCGACTACATCGACGCCGATTGGGACCGCCAGCACTTGCAGGCGCTGCCGGCCTTGCTCACCCAGGTGCGCGGGGCGCTGGCGATGATTCCGTTGAGCCGGGCGGCGAGCCTGGTCGAAACCTGCAACCACTTTATTCGCGAGCACCTGTTGCTCGAGCCGGGTCAACCGGGCTGGCAGGAACTGGACAGCCTGGCCGATGTGATCACCAGCATCGAGTACTATCTCGAACGCCTCGGTGATGACCCGCAAGCGCAGGGCGAAAACCTGCTCGATGTCGCGGAAAAAAGCCTGGCGAACCTCGGTTTTTTCCCCAGTGAGCAGCATGTGCCAGTGCTTGATGATGTGCTCAACCCGACCCAGGCGCAGGTCATGCAGATGATGCAGGAGCTGGAGGATCCACAGGTCGTCCAGACCTTGGCCGATGTGCTCGCCAGTCCGGTTTCGACTCTGAATCCGCCCGCGCTGAACACTCCGGGCAGCCTGCTGCCGCCACCCGCAGGCGAAGAGCCGGTGGACGAAGAACTGCGCGAAGTGTTCCTCGAAGAAACCGACGAAGTCCTGGAAATCCTGCGCGATTACTTGCCGCGCTGGTCCGCCAACCCAGACAACCGCTCGGCCCTGAGTGAGTTGCGCCGCGCCTTCCATACCCTCAAGGGCAGTGGCCGCATGGTGCGCGCCCTGGTGCTGGGCGAGCTGGCCTGGGCCGTGGAAAACCTGCTCAATCGCGTACTGGAGAACAGTGTGGAGCCGGGCGCTACGGTGCAGCAACTGATCGGCGATGTGCTGCATCTGCTGCCGGAGCTGGTGGCTGAATACGCCGCCAATGCCCAGCGTCAGCGCAACGATGTCGATCAGTTGGCCGCCCGCGCCCATGCCCTGGCCAAGGGCGATGAACCGGTGTCCGATGAGGATACGCAAGATGTCGCGGCCCTCGACCCGCTGTTGCTGGAGATCTTTCGCAAAGAGGCCGAAACCCACTTGGGCAGCCTCAATCGCTTCCTTGATCAGGCCGCCGAGCATGTGCCGTTGCAGGCCAGCGACGAATTGCAGCGCGCGTTGCACACCCTCAAGGGCAGCGCCTCGATGGCGGGCGTGTTGCCGATTGCCGAACTGGCCGCACCGCTGGATCAACTGGCTCGGGAATACAAGGCGCACCTGATCGCACTGGATCTGGATGAAGTCGAATTGTTACTGGAGGCAGAAGGACTGTTTCGCCTCGGCTTGCGCCAGCTCAAGCGCGATCCGCTGGCGGAAATTCCCGGTGCCCGGGGTTTGACCGAGCGAGCCAGGGCGCAGCTGGCCGAGCGCCTGGAAAACCTCCTGAGCACACCGAACACCGGGCTGCGAATCAAGCGCGACCCGCAACTGATCAACAACTTCCTCGCCCAGGGCATGGACATCCTGCTGGACGCCGAAAGCCTGTTGCAACGTTGGCAGCAACACCCCGGCGAACGTCAGGAGCTCAGCGCGCTGCTGGACGAATTGACCACCCTCGGCGAAGGCGCCCATCTGGCCGACCTGCACCCGGTGGACGAGTTGTGCGAAGCGTTGCTCGACCTGTACGGTGCCGTGGAAGAAAGCAGCCTGGCGGTCAGCGAGCGGTTTTTCCATGAAGCACAGGGTGCCCACGAAGCACTGATCAACATGCTCGACGAACTGGCCGCCGGGCAGGAAGTCAGCCCGCAGCCGCTACGGATCAGGGCCTTGCGCGAGCTGCTCGACGAGAGCCTTGACCCGTCGGCAATGGGCTTGATCCGCAGCGATGGCAGCCGAAGCCTGAGCATCCGCGAACTGGGTTCTGCCACCGAGGAACTTGAGCGCACGCTACCCCCTGCCCCTGTAGGAGCGAGCTCGCTCGCGATGGACTCAAATGCGCCGCGCTTATCCAATGACAACGCGTCATCGTTAACGCCTATCGCGAGCGAGCTGGCTCCTACAGGAGAGGGGCGCGAGCTGGACGAGGAAATCGTTGCGATCTTCCTTGAAGAAGCGGTGGATATCCTCGAAAGCGCCGGTCAGGCCTTGCAGCGCTGGTTGCGCGACTCGGACAACGCCGCGCCGCTGTCGTCCCTGCAACGGGATTTGCACACCCTCACAGGCGGTGCACGCATGGCCGGGGTCGGGTCGGTCGGCGATCTGGCCCATGAGCTGGAAAGCCTTTACCAGGGTCTGGTGGACCGTCGTTATGCCTTCAGCGATTCACTGGCGGTGCTGCTCAAACAGAGCCATGAGCGACTGGCGTTGTACCTTGAACAGTTGCAACTCAACCAGCCGCTGGACGATTCCCGTGAGCTGATCGAAGCCATTCGTGCCTACCGTCAAGGGCATGCGGGTGTCGCCGAGGGGACCCGGCAGGCGACCGGCAGCGACGCGGCTGTGCACGATACTGAATTGCTGGAGATCTTTCTCGAGGAAGGTTTCGACATTATCGAAAGCTCCGGGGCGGCGCTTGAGCGCTGGCAGGCCCAGCCTTCGAGTCGTCAGGAAGTGGAAACCCTGCTGCGCGATCTGCACACCCTCAAGGGCGGTGCGCGCATGGTGGAAATCGCCGCGATTGGTGATCTGGCCCATGAACTGGAGTTCCTCTACGAAGGCCTGTCCACCGGCGTGCTGCAACCGACGGAGCCGTTGTTCGCGCTGTTGCAGCGCAGCCATGACCGCCTGGCGCAGATGCTCGATGCGGCCCGCGCCGGTGAGCCGATGCCGCCGGCCGATCGCTTGATCGATGCGATCAAGAACTTTAGGCATCCGGCCGTGCCGGAAACGCCCGCGTCGGTTGCGCCGTCGGCCACGCCCAAGCCCGAGCCGCTGGCGCCGCCGTCCGATGCCGGCGCGGACATGGTCAAGGTCTCGGCGGAGCTGCTCGACGATCTGGTCAACCTGGCCGGTGAAACATCGATCTTCCGTGGCCGAATCGAACAACAGGTCAACGATGCGCACATCGCCCTGAATGAGATGGAGACCACTATCGAGCGGATGCGCGACCAGTTGCGCCGCCTCGATACCGAAACCCAGGGGCGGATTCTCAGCCGCCAGCAAGTCGAGGCCGAACGCCTGGGCTACGAGGAATTCGACCCGCTGGAAATGGACCGCCACTCACAGTTGCAGCAACTGTCCCGGGCACTGTTCGAGTCGGCTTCTGACTTGCTCGACCTCAAGGAAACCCTCGAACGACGCAATCAGGACACGGAAAACCTCCTGCAACAGCAGGGCCGCATCAACACCGAATTGCAGGAAGGCCTGATGCGCACGCGCATGGTGCCGTTCGAACGCATGCTCCCGCGTTTGCAGCGCATCGTCCGGCAGGTGTCCAGCGAACTGGGCAAGGACGTGGACTTCATCGTCGACAACGCCGAAGGCGAGATGGATCGCAACGTTCTTGAACGCATGGCCGCGCCGCTGGAACACATGCTGCGCAACGCCGTCGACCATGGCCTGGAGTCCGTTGAAGTGCGGTTGGCGGCGGGGAAGCCGGCCAAGGGGAAAATCACCCTCGATCTGCTGCGCGAAGGCGGCGACATCATTTTCGACATCCGCGACGACGGCGCCGGTGTACCGCTGGACGCGGTGCGGCGCAAGGCGATCAAGCGCGGCCTGCTCGCCCCGGACAGCATCATCAGTGATCACGACGTGTTGCAGTTCATCCTGCAACCGGGGTTTTCCACCGCCGAAAAAATCACCCAGATCTCCGGGCGCGGCGTCGGCATGGACGTGGTGCACGAAGAGGTGCGACAACTGGGCGGCACCATGAGCATCGACTCGGTGCCCGGGCAGGGCGTGCATTTCCGCATTCGCCTGCCGTTTACCGTATCGGTCAACCGGGCGTTGATGGTGCAGTGCGGTGAGGACCAATACGCGATCCCGCTCAATACCATCGACGGCATTGTTCGCGTTCTGCCCAATGAACTCGAAGGGTATTTCCGCTTCGATTCGCCAACCTACGAATACGCCGGCCAACATTACGAGCTGTGCTATCTGGGTGAGCTGCTGAAAACCAGCCCGCGCCCGAAGCTGTTGGGCCAGAGCCTGCCATTGCCGGTGTTGCTGGTGCAGTGCAACGAACGGCACATCGCGGTGCTGGTGGATGCCATGGCCGGCACTCGCGAAATCGTGGTCAAGAGCCTGGGGCCGCAATTTGCGGCGGTGCAAGGGGTATCCGGGGCGACGATTCTCGGGGACGGCCGGGTGGTGCTGATTCTGGATTTGCTGGCGCCGATCCGCGCCATGCAGGCCCGTGTGCCCCAGCGTCCGGCGGGGCAAGAGGTCGAGGTCGAACCGCATCGGCCGCTGCTGGTGATGGTGGTCGACGACTCGGTCACCGTGCGCAAGGTCACCAGCCGCTTGCTCGAACGCCACGGTATGAGCGTGCTGACCGCCAAGGACGGAGTCGATGCCATGCTGCTGCTGGAAGAGCACATGCCCGACCTGATGCTGCTGGACATCGAGATGCCGCGCATGGATGGCTTCGAAGTCGCGACCCAGGTGCGCAACGACGAACGCCTGCAACACCTGCCGATCATCATGATCACCTCCCGCACCGGACAGAAACACCGCGATCGCGCCATGGCCATTGGCGTCAACGACTACCTTGGCAAGCCGTACCAGGAATCGGTGCTGCTCGAAAGCATCGCCTTGTGGAGCAAGACCCATGCTTGAGCACCGCACCAGCAACCTCACCGGCCTGCTGCTGCCGTTGGCCGACCGCAACCTGATCCTGCCCAACGTCGCCGTTGCCGAGCTGATCGATTACCAGCAGCCGGGGACGTTCGACCTCGACACGCCGCCGTGGTACCTGGGCCTGGTGACATGGCGTGACCGGCAGATTCCGCTGCTGAGTTTCGAGTCGGCATGCGCGCAGAAAATCGTCATCGGCGAACGCGCGCGGATCGTCATTCTCAACGCCCTGGGCGGGCGCCCCGAGCTGAAATTCATCGCCCTGCTGGTGCAGGGGATTCCGCGCTCCTGCAAGCTCGATAGCCAGTTGAGTTATGTGGATGTGCCGTTGTGTCCGCTGGAGCAGGCAGCGGTGCAGGTGGGCGAGCAAGTGGCCAAGGTGCCGAACTTGTTGGCACTGGAGGCGTTGTTGGTGGATGCCGGATTGACCATCTGATCGCGGTCTTGCGTTGACTGCACCGGCCTCTTCGCGAGCAAGCCCGCTCCCACAGGGGACCGCATTCCAAAGTGGGAGCGGGCTTGCTCGCGAAGGCGTCAGTCCAGACAACCATTACCCTGAGCGTAACGATCCACCACTCTGCTTGATTGATACCCCCAACCAACACTCCTAAGGTGACCCCCACGACAGCGAACCCGTGGAGTGGTCATGACAACAACAATATCCCCCGACTCGCGATGGACGCGGCGGCGCAGCGAAAAGCAGCGGCGCCTCGAGCTGGTGCGAGGTCTTGCCGACGGTGTGGTGTTGCCCACCGACAACATCGTCGCGGCGCTTGAAGCGCTGATTCTGCCCGGCGACCGCGTGGTGCTCGAAGGCAACAACCAGAAGCAGGCGGATTTTCTTTCGCGCTCCCTGGCCAAGGCCGACCCCGCGAGGCTGCATGACCTGCACATGATCATGCCCAGCGTCGGACGCTCCGAGCACCTGGATCTGTTCGAACGGGGTATCGCCCGCAAACTCGACTTCTCTTTCGCCGGCACCCAGAGCCTGCGCATCAGCCAGTTGCTCGAAGACGGCCTGCTGGAAGTCGGCGCGATCCACACCTACATCGAACTCTACGCACGGCTGGTGGTGGACCTGATTCCCAACGTCGTGTTGTCGGCCGGGTTCATGGCCGACCGCGCCGGCAACATCTACACCGGGCCGAGCACCGAAGACACCCCGGCGCTGATCGAACCGGCGGCCTTCAGCGACGGCATCGTCATCGTCCAGGTCAACCAGTTGGTGGACGACGTCAGCGACCTGCCGCGCGTCGACATCCCCGCGTCCTGGGTCGACTTCGTGGTGGTGGCCGACAAGCCGTTCTATATCGAACCGCTGTTCACCCGCGACCCTCGGCACATCAAGCCTGTGCACGTGCTGATGGCGATGATGGCGATTCGCGGGATCTACGAAAAACACAACGTGCAGTCGCTCAACCACGGCATCGGTTTCAACACCGCTGCCATCGAATTGATCCTGCCGACCTACGGCGAATCCCTCGGCCTCAAAGGCAAGATCTGCCGTAATTGGACGCTCAACCCGCACCCGACCCTGATCCCGGCGATTGAAAGCGGTTGGGTCGAAAGCGTGCATTGCTTCGGCACCGAGCTGGGGATGGAGAACTATATTGCGGCGCGGCCGGATGTGTTCTTTACCGGGCGCGACGGCTCCCTGCGTTCCAACCGGATGTTCAGCCAACTGGCCGGGCAATACGCCGTGGACCTGTTCATCGGCGCGACGTTGCAAGTCGATGGCGACGGCCATTCGTCCACCGTCACCCGCGGGCGCCTGGCCGGGTTCGGCGGCGCACCGAACATGGGCCACGACCCGCGCGGTCGGCGCCATGGCACGCCGGCCTGGCTCGACATGCGCAATACCGATGTGGCCGAGCCGATGCTCGAACGCGGCAAGAAACTTGTGGTGCAGATGGTCGAGACCTTCCAGGAGGGCGGCAAACCGACCTTCGTTGAAACCCTCGATGCGGTGGATGTGGCGAAGAAAAGCGGCATGCCGTTGGCGCCCATCATGGTCTACGGCGACGACGTCACCCACCTGTTGACCGAAGAAGGCATCGCCTATCTGTACAAGGCGCGCTCGCTGGAAGAACGCCAGGCGATGATCGCCGCCGTCGCCGGGGTGACTGCCATCGGCCTGCGTCACAACCCCAAGGACACCGCGCGCATGCGCCGTGAAGGCCTGATCGCCTTGCCCGAAGACCTCGGCATCCGCCGCACCGACGCCACCCGCGAACTGCTCGCGGCGAAAAGCGTGGCCGATCTGGTGGAGTGGTCCGGTGGCCTCTACAACCCGCCCGCCAAGTTCAGGAGCTGGTAATGCACGCACTTAACCTGCAACCAAAAAGCCTGAGCCTGAGCCTGGCCGAACGGCTGGCGGACCTGGCAGTGGATGCGTTGATCGACGAGGCTGATCTGTCGCCGAAACCGGCACTGGTCGACCGTCGCGGCAATGGCGCCCACACCGATTTGCACCTGGGGCTGATGCACGCCTCGGCTCTGTCCTTGTGGCCGGCCTTTAAAGAAATGGCGGAAGCCGCCATCGAGTTCGGCGAGATCGGCTTGCCCCTGCGCGAAGCCGTGGGCCGCATTGGTCGCGAAGGTGAGCAAGCCATGCTCGACACCACCGGCGGGGTGAACACCCATCGCGGGGCGATCTGGGCCTTGGGCTTGCTGATCACTGCCGCTGCACTGGAACCTCAATCCTGCAACGCCAATAGCGTGGCGTTGCGGGCGGCGCGGCTGGCCCTGCTCGACGACCGTTTTGCGCCACGTCCGCTCAGTCACGGTGCGCAAGTCGCCCAACGCTACGGCGCTCGCGGCGCCCGTGAAGAAGCGCAACTGGGTTTTCCGGCGGTGACCCAACGTGCACTGCCACAACTGCTGCGCAGCCGCGCCGCCGGTCATGGCGAGCAGAACGCCCGGCTCGACGCGCTGTTGGCGATCATGACGAGTCTGGCCGACACCTGCGTACTTTACCGCGCCGGTGAAGAAGGCCTGAACACCATGCAACTGGGCGCCCGGGCGGTGCTCGATGCGGGCGGCAGCGCCAGCCTCGGCGGACGTCGCCGCCTGCATGAGCTGGACCAACAACTCATCGCGTTGAATGCCTCGCCCGGTGGCGCTGCCGACCTGCTCGCAGCCTGCCTGTTCATCGACCGTATCGCGTCTGGCGACGGCCTTATCCAGGGAGTGTTTTGATGGAAACCTTATCCTTTGAATTCCCCGCCGGGCAGCCGCCACGCGGTCGCACCCTGGTGGGTTGTGTCGGCTCTGGCGATCTGGAAGTGCTGATCGAACCGGGTCAGGCCGGCAAGTTGACGATCAATGTGCAGACCTCGGTCAACGGCAGCGAACAACGCTGGCGGCACCTGTTTGCACGGATGTTCGACGGCCAGACGCCCCCGGCCATGGATATCGACATCCACGATTTCGGCGCGACACCCGGCGTGGTGCGTCTGCGTCTGGAACAGGGCTTCGAGGAGATCGGCCATGACTGACAGCGCATCTTTGCTCAACAAGCACAGCTTCGTCGAACTCGGTGCCCGGCAACGGGCCAAGGCCCTGCTCGATGCCGGCACCTTCCGCGAACTGCTCGACCCCTTTCAACGGATCATGTCGCCGTGGCTGTCGCGCCAGGGCGTGGTGCCGCAAGCCGACGACGGCGTGGTGATCGCCAAGGGCAATCTCGATGGTTTGCCGGTGGTGATCGCGGCCATCGAAGGCGCGTTCCAGGGCGGCAGCCTCGGTGAGGTCGGCGGAGCAAAAATTGCCGGCGCGCTGGAACTGGCCGCCGAAGACAACCGCAACGGTATCCCGACCCGCGCCGTACTGCTGCTGGAAACCGGCGGTGTGCGCTTGCAGGAAGCCAACCTCGGCCTGGCGGCCATTGCCGACATCCACGCGGCGATTGTCGATTTGCAGCAGTACCAACCCGTGGTCGGTGTGGTGGCGGGCAGCGTCGGTTGCTTTGGCGGCATGTCGATTGCCGCCGGGTTGTGCAGCTACCTGTTGGTGACCCAGGAAGCGCGACTCGGCCTGAACGGCCCGCAGGTGATCGAACAGGAAGCCGGACTTGAGGAGTACGACTCCCGCGACCGACCCTTCATCTGGAGCCTGACCGGTGGCGAGCAACGCTTCGCCAGTGGTCTGGTGGATCGCTATGTTGCCGACGACGTGGCGCAGATCCGCCAGCAGGTGGGTGAGTTACTCCAGCAAGGATTGCCAACGCAACCGCGTAGCCAACAGGCCGGGTTGTTCCTGCAACGGTTGGCGCGTCTGGATGCCGAACCGCAAATCGAGCCGTCCGTGGTTCGCGATCTGTACCAAGGAGAACGCCCATGAGTTCGTATTCCCTGCGAGGCTTGAACTGGTTCAACGCCTTGAGCGCCGGAGCGAAAGCGGTCGAGGGTTTGCCGGCTTCGCTGAAGGTCGCGGACGCCGTGCTGGGCGATCAGCCTGTGCGTTTCCTCGCGGTGGTGGCCGACCCGGAAAACCGCTTCGTCCGTGCACGTAACGGCGAAGTGGGTTTGCTCGAAGGCTGGGGCCTGGCCAAGGCCGTGGATGAAGTCATTGCCGCCGATCAAAACAAGGCACGCAAGCGCGCTCTGATCGCCATCGTCGACGTGCCGAGCCAGGCTTACGGTCGCCGGGAGGAAGCCCTCGGCATTCATCAGGCGCTGGCCGCTGCGGCGGGCAGTTATGCCCGTGCCCGTCTGGCCGGTCATGCGGTGATCGGTTTGCTGGTGGGCAAGGCGATGTCGGGCGCGTTTCTGGCCCACGGCTATCAGGCCAATCGCTTGATCGCCCTGCGCGATCCGGGAGTGATGGTGCACGCCATGGGCAAGGCGTCGGCCGCGCGGGTGACCTTGCGCAGCGTCGAAGAGCTCGAAGCCTTGGCTGCCAGCGTGCCGCCGATGGCCTATGACATCGACAGCTATGCCAGCCTCGGGTTGCTGTGGGAAACCTTGGCGGTGGAGAAGATCGAGCAGCCGACGGCGGCGGATCTGGCGCGGGTGACCGAGTGCCTGCATCAGGCGATTGACGATGTGGCCACCGCTGGCCGTGATCTGAGCGGTCGGCTGGGTGCGGCCAATCGGGCGGCGTCGAGCAAGGTTCGTCAATTGCTGAGAGCGCAGTGGTGAGCACGCTACTGGCACACGACCTGCTGTGGGGCATGACCCCGCAGCAGTTGCCGGCGGATGCGCCTGCGTGGGTGATCGAGTCGATCAGTGCCGGCCAGCCGGTGGTGGTCCGTCGCGCCTTGAGCGCGGCAGGGCAGGTGGCCGTGGGCGTGCGCGGGCCGTTGCGCGAACAGCGATTTGCCGCGGTGATGGAAGTCGCCGCCATCACCCGGCGGGTGCAGCCGGAAGAGCTTCGCCATGTTCAAGGCCAGCGCGATTTCCCGGCGCTGCGTGCCTTGGCGCAACTGCGTTCGCACCTCGATGGCAGTGGCTGGGTCTGGGGTGTCAGCGGCAGCGCCGGGTTCGAGTTGGCCAGTGGGTTTGCCGCTTTGCACCAGGGCAGCGACCTCGACCTGATCCTGCGTACGCCACGTCCATTGAGTCGTGTCGACGCGCAGGCGTTGGTGGCCATTCTTGATGCCGTCGTGTGCCGCGTGGACCTGCAACTGCAGGCACCGTCGGGCGCCGTTGCCTTGCGCGAATGGGCCGGTGCTTCGTCGCGGGTCCTGCTGAAAAATGCCATTCAAGCCACCCTGGTGACTGATCCGTGGAATCCACAGGAGCAAGCAGCATGAGCAGCTTGCTGGTGTTCCCCGGCCAGGGCGCGCAACAGCCCGGAATGCTGGCGCGTTTGCCTCGGGAGACATTGAGCGAGGCGAGCGACCTGCTCGGTGAAGATGTGACGCAGCTGGATTCTGCCGAGGCGTTGCAGTCGACGAGGGCGGTTCAGCTTTGCCTGCTGATCGCCGGCGTCGCTGCTTCACGCCAGTTGGGCATGGCCCCGGACTACGTGGCCGGCTTGTCGATCGGCGCTTACCCGGCCGCGGTGGTGGCCGGTGCCTTGGGTTTCAGCGATGCGCTGCATCTGGTCAGCCTGCGGGGTGAGTTGATGCAGCAGGCTTATCCACAGGGCTACGGCATGACCGCGATCATCGGTCTGGACCTGGCCACGGTGGAAGAATTACTGGCCCGGGTGCACAGCGCGCAAATGCCGGTTTATCTGGCCAATATCAACGCCGATAACCAGGTGGTGATTGCCGGTAGCGACGCGGCGATGAAAGCGGTGGCGGGGTTGGCGAAAGGTTGCGGAGCGGGCTTGGCCAAGCGTCTGGCAGTGAGCGTGCCATCCCACTGCCCATTGCTTGAGGCGCCCGCGCAACGGTTGGCCGAAGCCTTCGCCAAGGTGCCGCTGCACACCCCGAAGATGGGCTACCTGAGCGGCAGTCGCGCGCGTCCGCTGATCAAGCCTGAAGCCTTGCGTGACGACCTGGCCTTCAACATGTGCCGCATCGTCGATTGGCGCGGCACGGTACAAAGCGGCTACGAGCGCGGCGTACGTCTACAGATCGAACTGCCGCCCGGTGCGGTGCTGACCGGACTGGCGCGCCGGGTGTTCGAGCAGGGCACCGTGATTGCCTTCGACGGTGCACGGCTCGACACCTTGCAGGCGCTGATGCGTGAGGAGGGAAGCCGCCACCCTTAGATCATCTGACTTAAGGCTTCGCACAACAAAAACAACATTCGAAATGCACTTTGAGGACTACAGCAATGATTATTTACGGTGTGGCGCTGTTGGCGATCTGTACGCTGGCAGGGGTGATCATGGGGGACATGCTCGGGGTGTTGCTGGGTGTGAAGTCAAACGTCGGCGGTGTCGGGATCGCGATGATCCTGCTGATTTGCGCACGGTTGTGGATGCACAAGCGTGGCGGCATGACCAAGGATTGCGAGATGGGCGTCGGCTTCTGGGGCGCGATGTACATCCCGGTGGTGGTGGCGATGGCGGCGCAACAAAACGTGGTCACGGCGCTGCATGGTGGTCCGGTGGCGGTGTTGGCAGCGATCGGTTCGGTGGTGATCTGCGGCTGCACCATTGCCCTGATCAGCCGGACCCATAGAGGCGAACCCTTGCCCGATGAACCGGTGGATGTAACGGCGGTTGGCGCACCGGCAGGAGGTCGCTGATATGTGGGAACTCATCAAGAACGGTCTGGAACACAACGGTCTGGTCACCGCATTCGCCTTTGTCGGCGTGATCATGTGGGTGTCGGTAGTGATCTCCAAACGCCTGACCTTCGGGCGTATCCACGGCTCGGCGATTGCCATCGTCATCGGCCTGGTACTGGCCTGGGTCGGCGGCACGATGACCGGCGGGCAAAAAGGCCTGGCGGACCTGACCCTGTTTTCCGGCATCGGGCTGATGGGCGGCGCCATGCTGCGGGACTTCGCTATCGTCGCCACGGCATTCGAGGTGCAGGCCACTGAAGCGAAAAAAGCCGGCTTGATCGGCGTGATCGCGCTGCTGTTGGGCACGGTGCTGCCGTTTATTGTCGGCGCGTGCATGGCCTGGGCCTTCGGTTACCGCGATGCGGTGAGCATGACCACCATCGGTGCCGGGGCGGTGACCTACATTGTCGGGCCGGTGACCGGCGCGGCCATTGGTGCCAGTTCCGATGTGGTGGCGCTGTCGATTGCCACCGGTCTGATCAAGGCGATTCTGGTGATGGTCGGCACGCCGATGGCAGCGCGCTGGATGGGCCTGGACAATCCGCGCTCGGCGATGGTGTTCGGTGGGCTGGCCGGGACGGTCAGTGGCGTGACTGCCGGTTTGGCGGCGACGGATCGGCGCCTGGTGCCTTATGGCGCGCTGACCGCGACCTTCCACACCGGGCTTGGGTGCTTGCTGGGGCCTTCGTTGTTGTACTTCATTGTTCGCGGGATTGTCGGGTAGTCCGCTGCATCGTCATTGAATGTTCAGACGTCATCGCGAGCAAGCTCGCTCCCACAGGGAATCGCATTCCTATGTGGGAGCGAGCTTGCTCGCGATGGGGTCGATAAGGTCTCAAGCCTGCCGATTGGCATACATCCGACACTCCGCCAGCAACGCCAGCAGATTCGGATCACGCTCCTTGGCTTTCAGGAACACCACGCCAATGTGCTGCTGCAACCGGTACTTTTCCTGCAACGGGATCAGCTTCACCCGGTTCTCGTACACCGCCGCAATCCGCCCCGGCAGCAACGCATAACCCACGCCCGAACTGACCATGCTCAGCAGGGTGAAGATGTCGTTGACCTGCATCGCCACCTTCGGTTCGAACCCTGCCTGCTCGAATACCCGCTTGCCGTCCTGATGTGTGGCGAAGCCCTGGGTCAGGGTGATGAAGGTTTCGTCGCGGACCTCGGCCAGGTCGACTTCGGTTCGCTGGGCAAACTTCGAGTCGGCGGGGGTGGCGAGGAAGATGTCGTCGGAAAACAGCGGGATCTGCTCGCAATCCGGGTCGTTGACACTGTCGTCCAGCGACACCAGGGCCGCATCGACTTCCATGTTCTTGAGCTTGTAGAGCAGGTCGATGTTGGAGCCCAGAATCAGGTCGATGTTGAGCTCGCTGCGGCGGATCTTCAAACCCATGATCAGTTGCGGCACGGTCTTCACCGTCAGTGAATACAGCGAGCCCAGCTTGAAACGTTCGGCGGAGAACCCGGCGGCTTCGCGGGTCAGGCGCACGCTTTCGACGACATCCTGAATCAGCTTCTGCGCCCGCTCTTCCAGCACATAAGCGCTTTCCAGCGGCGTCAGGCTGCGGCCTTCGTGCTTGAACAGGGGGCAGCGCAAGGCGCTTTCCAGGGAATGGATCGCCCGATGCACGCTGACGTTACTGGTCTGCAACTCGGCAGCGGCCCGCGCCAGGTTGCCGGTGCGCATGAAAGCCAGGAACACCTCGAGTTTTTTCAGGGTCAACTCTTCATCGATCAGCATGGGGCGGACTCTTTTTGGAATGACTCGATTGTGCCCAATTACTCCGGGCCCGTCGTACAGAAACATTGCGCTTTTACGCTTCAAGCCTGAGCCTTGCGCTCTGCGGTAACGAATTTCGAGGTGAGCAACGCATGTATCACGGGGAAAGACTGAACGCCTGGACGCATCTTGTCGGGGCCGTGGCGGCGTTTATCGGCGGGGTGTGGCTGATTGTGCTGGCCAGTCTCGACGGCAGTCCGTGGAAGATTGTCAGCATGGCGATCTACGCCTTTACCCTGATGGTGCTTTACAGCGCGTCGACCGTGTACCACAGCGTGCGCGGGCGCAAGAAAGCGATCATGCAGAAGGTCGATCACTTTTCGATCTACCTGTTGATCGCCGGCAGTTACACGCCGTTCTGTCTGGTGACCCTGCGCGGGCCGTGGGGCTGGACGTTGTTCGGGATTGTCTGGGGACTGGCGCTGATCGGCATCCTGCAAGAGATAAAGCCGCGTTCGGAAGCGCGGATTCTGTCGATCGTGATTTATGCGGTGATGGGCTGGATTGTACTGGTGGCGGTCAAGCCGCTGCTTGCGGCGCTGGGCGGCGCCGGGTTTGCGTGGCTGGCATCGGGCGGGGTGTTGTACACCGTGGGGATTATCTTTTTTGCCCTCGATCATCGCCTGCGCCATGCCCACGGGATCTGGCATCTGTTCGTGATCGCCGGGAGCCTGCTGCACTTTGTGGCGATTTTGTTTTATGTCCTTTAAGGCTGTACCGGGACCAGGCGATCCAACTGCTCCCGGGCTCGCCGGCTGAATACCTGCAACAGATCGTTCAAGGTGTGGGGCGGTGGTTCGGCGGCGCGGGTCACTGCGTACAGGGTAATGGGTAACGGCGGTGCCAGAGGGCGGATCGTTGTGGTGGCGGGAGAGGCGCCAAGGGCGGTGAACGGATCGATCACCGCCAGGCCCGCGCCAGATTCCACCATCGCCCGTGCCAGTGAGTAGGTTTGCACGGCGATGCGTACCCGGGGCGGGGGTTCGACCGCTTCCAGGTAACTGTCGAGCCGCGCGGCCAGCGGATCGGCGCTGGATAAACCGATCAGCGGTGCATCCGCCAACGCCATCAGTGGCAACGGTTTACCCACCTCTTCCTGAGGCCAGTAACCACTCGGCGCCAGCGCCACCAGCACGCCGGACGCCAGCGCCTGGGCCTTGAGCCCCGGGTGATCCGGGCGTTGCAGGGTCAGGGCGACATCCACTTCGCGCATCAACAGGTTCTGCACCAGTTCGCGACTGTGGGCGCTGGAGAGTTCGCAAACGATGTCCGGGTAACGCCCGGTCCATTCGTGAATGGCCGGTGGCAGCAATGACAGGGCCAGCGCCGGGGTGGCACCGATGCGCAGGCTGTGGCCAGGTTCGCGGCGCAGGCTCTGCGCCAGGCGTCGTACGCCTTGCAGGCTTTCGCTGACCTTGTCCACTTCGCGCTCCAGCTCCAGCGCTTCCGGGGTTGCCTGCAACTTGCCGCGCACCCGCAGGAACAACGGGAAGCCCAATTGCTGCTCGGCGTGCTGCAACACCTTGCTCACCGCCGGCTGCGAGACATGCAGCAATTGCGCGGCGGCGCTGATTGAACCGGTCTGGCGGATGGCCTGGAAAATTTCGATATGGCGAAGGCGCATGGCAAGTCCATAACCTTTGTTTATGGGTTTGCCATCTTTATGCATTGTTCAACGTCTGTCACCTGGCTCTAACCTTGGTGTCGTCTTCACAACGGTTTTAAGGACGGACATGGCTCAGCGTGTGTGCATCATCGGTGGCGGCGTGATTGGCCTGGCAACGGCCTATGCGCTGGTGCGCGACGGCTTCGAGGTGACGGTGGTCGAGGCACGGGACTCGCTGGGCAGCGAAACCAGCTTTGCCAACGGCGGCCAGTTGTCCTATCGCTATGTCGCGCCCCTGGCCGACGCCGGTGTGCCTTTGCAAGCCATCGGCTGGATGTTGCGCGGAGACTCACCGCTGAAGCTGCGCC
The DNA here is from genome assembly GCF_050434585.1 of Pseudomonas sp. 2725. Taxonomy (NCBI): domain Bacteria; kingdom Pseudomonadati; phylum Pseudomonadota; class Gammaproteobacteria; order Pseudomonadales; family Pseudomonadaceae; genus Pseudomonas; species Pseudomonas sp. 2725. The sequence goes on from NZ_JBNDIV010000006.1 coordinate 499,640, forward strand.
CGCGCTTCGACCCGGCCCAGTGGCGCTGGATGGCGTCGTTCCTCGGCGCCTGCCGCCGCTCGGTCAACCGCGAGAACGCCGCGCACTTGCTGCGCCTGGCATTGTTCAGCCAGGACACATTGAAGTCCTGGCGCGAGGATGATGGACTGGCGGGATTCCAGTGGCGACGAAATGGCAAACTGGTGACTTTCCGCCAGAACAGCAGCTTCGAGCATGCGCGCCAAGGCTTGGCCGACCCGCAGCAACAGCAAGTGTTGTCGCCGGCCGAATGCGCGCAACTGGAACCGGCGCTGATCGATGCGCCCTTTGTCGGGGCGATCTACACCCCGGACGAAGAGGTTGGTGACTGCCACGGCTTCTGCCAGCAACTGGCCGCGCGGCTGCAAGCATCCGGCCGTTGCGAGTTTCGTCTCGGGCAAGCGGTGACCGGCATTCGCCACAGCAACGGTAGTGTCAACGCCATCGAACTGGGCGGGCAATTGCTGTCGGTCGATCAACTGGTGATCGCCGCCGGTCACCGCAGTCCGTTATTGGCGCTACCCGGGCTGCAACTGCCGCTTTATCCGCTCAAGGGCTACAGCCTGACCGTGCCGATCGGCGCCGGTCACCGGGCACCGGACGTGAGCATCACCGACTACGACCGCAAGATCGTCTACGCCCGCATCGGTAAGCAATTGCGAGTGGCGGCGATGGTCGACATCGTCGGCTTCGACCCTGCTTTGGACCCCAAGCGTCTGGCGCTGATCAAGCGTCAGGCCCATGACACCTTTCCAAATGCCGGCGCCTATGACGAAGCCGTCGAGTGGGCCGGCATGCGCCCGGCCACCCCCAGCGGCGTGCCGCTACTGGGCGCGACGGCGTATCGCAACCTGTGGCTCAACCTCGGCCACGGCGCGCTGGGTTTCACCCTAGCATGCGGCAGCGGGCGCTTGCTCAGCGAGCTGATCGGCGAGCGCCGGCCTTCCATTGACCTTCAGGGTTTCAGCCACCGGGCCGCCTGAATACTGATTTCTGAAAAGGACACTGCAATGACCATTACCCGACTGCACAGCAACCCGCGCCTGTCTGGCGCCGTGACCTTTGGCGACCTGGTGTTTCTCTCCGGGCAGGTGCCGGGCGATGCCCTGGATGCCACCGGCCAGACCCGCGAAGTGCTGGCGAAAATCGATACCTTGCTGGCGGAGGCGGGCAGCGACAAGGATCATCTGCTCAGCGCGACCATTTACCTGAAGAACATCACAGAGGATTTCGCCGCGATGAACGAGGTCTGGTCGGCCTGGCTATCGCCGGGGCAGGCACCGAGCCGCACCACCGTGCAGGCCGAACTGGCCCGCCCGCAGGTGCTGGTGGAAATCACCGTCATCGCTGCACGCGTCTGATAAACCAACACTCACAACGGAGAATAACAATGCAAAAAATCACGTTGCTCGCTTGTACGCTTGGCCTGTTGCTTGGCAGTCAGGTTCAGGCCAATGAAGCGCCACTGACCGGCACCCTGAGCAAGATCGCCAGCGCCAACAGCATCACCCTGGGCTATCGCGATGCTTCGGTGCCGTTCTCCTACGTGGGTGATCACAGCGGCAAGCCGATGGGTTACTCGGTGGATCTGGCGGGCAAGATCGTCGAGCGCATCCAGCAGCAACTGGCGCTGCCGGACCTGAAGGTGAAGTACAACCTGGTGACCTCGCAGACCCGCATTCCACTGGTGCAGAACGGCACCGTGGACCTGGAGTGCGGCTCCACCGGCGTGACCGCCGAACGGCAGAAGCAGGTGGCGTTCTCCTATGGCTTCATCTATGTCAAAGGCCAGTTGCTGACCGCGAAGGACAGCGGGATCAAGAACTTCGCTGACCTGCGCGGCAAGAACGTGGTGACTACCGCCGGCACCACCAACGAGCGCTTCCTGAAAAGCTACAACGTCGATCACAAGATCGACATGTTCGTGATCAGCGCCAAGGACCACGGCGAAGCCTTCCAGATGCTGCAGTCGGGCCGGGCGGCGGCGTTCTACATGGACGACGCGCTGCTCTACGGTGAGCGCGCCAAGGCCAATGACCCGCACAAGTGGGTGGTGGTCGGGGAGGAGCAATCGCGGGAGATCTACAGCTGCATGGTGCGCAAGGACGATCCGCAGTTCCTGGCGCTGGTCAACGGCGCGTTGGCGGATCTGTACAGCTCGGGCGAGATCAATGGCATCTACAAACGCTGGTTCGAGCAGCCGATCCCGCCGAAGGGTTTGAACCTTGAGTTCCCGATGACCAGCGAACTCAAGGCGATCATTGCCAAACCGGTGAGTGATCCGGTGCAGTAGCCTAGAAATCACCCCAGAGTTGCTGGGCCACCGCCAGTGCAACAACCGGCGCGGTTTCGGTGCGCAGCACCCGTGGACCGAGGCGGGCGGCGTGGAAGCCGCCGGCCTTGGCCTGATCGACTTCGGCATCGGACAAACCACCCTCCGGGCCGATCAGGAATGCCAGACTTGAAGGTTTGGCGTGGCTCACCAACGGTTCGGCCACCGGGTGCAGCACCAATTTCAACTCGGCTTGTGTCTGCTTCAACCAGTCAGTCAGCAACAGCGGCGGATGAATCACCGGCACCCTTGAACGCCCGCACTGTTCGCATGCGCTGATCGCCACCTGGCGCCAGTGCAGCAGGCGTTTGTCGGCGCGCTCGTCCTTGAGTCGGACTTCGCAGCGCTCTGTGAAGATCGGGGTGATTTCAGTGACGCCCAGTTCCGTGGCTTTCTGGATCGCCCAGTCCATGCGTTCACCCCGGGACAGGCCCTGGCCGAGATGGATTTGCAGCGGCGACTCGATCTGCCCGGCGAAGCATTCATCGACCTGCACCACGACGCGCTTTTTGCCGACGTCGACCAGCCTGGCGCGAAACTCCTGGCCCGAACCGTCGAACAACTGCAACGCATCGCCCTCGGCCATGCGCAGCACGCGGCTGATGTAGTGGGCCTGGGCTTCGGGCAACTCGTGCTCGCCGATGCTCAGGGGGGCGTCGATGAAGAAGCGGGACAGTCTCATGCTGGGTCTCTGAAAAAGGGTGTTGGTCATGGAACGGTGGGGACTTCTGTGGGAGCGAGCTTGCTCGCGATGACGATCTGACATTCACCATTGATGGTGGCTGGAAGACCGCTATCGCGAGCAAGCTCGCTCCCACATTGACCGCATCATCAGCCCGGATCACGGAACCCCGGGTGGAAGTCCTTCGGCACCGCCACGCTGACGCTGTCACGGGTCGCGATGTCGATTCCTTCGCTGGCCACTTCGGCAAGGAAGTCGATCTGCTCCGGGGTGATCACATACGGCGGCAGGAAATACACCACGCTACCCAATGGACGCAGTAAGGCACCGCGCTCCAGGGCGTGCTGAAACACCTTCAGGCCGCGACGTTCCTGCCACGGCCAAGCCTCTTTGCTGGCCTTGTCCTTGACCATCTCGATGGCCAGCACCATGCCTGTCTGGCGCACTTCGGACACGTTCGGGTGGTCGACCAGATGCGCCGTCGACGTAGCCATGCGCTGCGCCAGGGCCTTGTTGTTCTCGATGACGTTGTCTTCTTCGAAGATGTCCAGGGTCGCCAGGGCCGCCGCGCACGCCAGCGGGTTGCCGGTGTAGCTGTGGGAGTGCAGGAAGGCGCGCAGGGTCGGGTAGTCGTCGTAGAAGGCGCTGTAGACCTCGTCGGTGGTCATGCACGCCGCCAGCGGCAGATAGCCGCCGGTCAGGGCTTTGGAAAGGCACAGGAAATCAGGGCGGATGCCAGCCTGTTCGCAGGCGAACATCGTCCCTGTGCGGCCGAAGCCGACGGCGATTTCGTCGTGGATCAGGTGCACGCCGTAGCGGTCGCAGGCTTCTCGCAGCAATTTGAGGTACACCGGGTGGTACATGCGCATGCCACCGGCGCCCTGGATCAGCGGCTCGACGATCACCGCCGCGACCGTGTCGTGGTTTTCGGCGAGGGTCTGCTCCATGGCGGCGAACATGTTGCGCGAGTGTTCTTCCCAGCTCATGCCTTCGGGGCGCAGGTAGCAATCCGGGCTCGGCACCTTGATGGTGTCCATCAACAGCGCTTTGTAGGTCTCGGTGAACAGCGGCACATCACCCACCGACATCGCCGCCATGGTTTCGCCGTGGTAGCTGTTGGTCAGGGTGACGAAGCGCTTCTTGTTCGGCTGACCGCGATTGAGCCAGTAGTGAAAGCTCATTTTCAGCGCGACTTCGATGCAGGACGAGCCGTTATCGGCGTAGAAGCACCGGGTCAGGCCTTCCGGCGTCATCTTCACCAGACGCTCGGACAACTCGATCACCGGTTGATGACTGAAGCCGGCCAGGATCACATGTTCGAGCTGGTCGACCTGGTCCTTGATGCGCTGGTTGATCCGCGGGTTGGCGTGTCCGAACACATTGACCCACCAGGAGCTGACCGCATCGAGGTAGCGTTTGCCTTCGAAGTCTTCCAGCCACACGCCTTCCCCGCGCTTGATCGGGATCAGCGGCAGTTGCTCGTGATCTTTCATCTGGGTGCAGGGATGCCACAGCACGGCGAGATCGCGTTGCATCCACTGATTATTCAGGCCCATTTTCACTCTCCTGGAGGCGGTCCGTTACCTGCGCGGACAAACAATCGCGCAAGCCTATGCAATGCGTGCCGCGGGGACAACCCATTGTGTCGAATGAGCTACTTTGTACAGGCCGATAGACGTTGCTGGCGGGCGTCTGAAGGCTGACGTATCCTTCGCGGCTCTTGAGCCGTCTGGCTCGCAAAAACTACTGTTTTCCTCGTGTGATTCCGGAGTTCGCTGAATGTCTGTCGGTTGGCTGCGCGCCTGTGCGCTGGTGATGTTGGGGCTGTTCAGCGTGTCTGCGCTGGCCAAGGATAAAACCGCGATCGTGATCGGCGGCGGCCTGTCGGGCCTGACTGCCGCGTACGAGCTGCAGAACAAGGGCTGGCAGGTCACCCTGCTGGAAGCCAAGTCGAGCCTGGGCGGCCGTTCCGGCATGGCCACCAGCGAATGGATCGGCAATGACAAGGCCCAGCCGGTGCTGAACAAGTACGTCTCGAACTTCAAGCTGAGCACCACGCCGGCCCCTGAATTCGTGCGGACCCCAAGCTACCTGATCGATGGGGAGTATTTCTCCGCCGCCGATCTGGCGACCAAGCAGCCAGCCACCGCCGAGGCGCTCAAGCGTTTCGACAAGACCGTGGACGATCTGGCGCGCTCGATCGACGACCCGCTGAACCCGGCCGCCAACAACACCCTGCACGCGCTGGATCAGATCAACGTGTCGAGCTGGCTCGACAAGCAGAACCTGCCGGCCACCGCCCGCCAGTTGATCAACCAGCAGATCCGTACCCGCTACGACGAACCTTCGCGCTTGTCGCTGCTGTACTTCGCGCAGCAGAGTCGCGTCTACCGTGGCGTCTCCGATCGTGACCTGCGTGCTTCGCGCCTGGTTGGTGGCAGCCCGGTGCTGGCCCAGGCCTTCGTCAAGCAGCTGAAAACCATTAAGACCGCTTCCCCGGTCTCGGCCATCAGCCAGGACAAGGACGGCGTCACCGTCAAGGTCGGCAGCGTCGGCTACCAGGCCGACTACGTGGTGCTGGCTGTGCCGTTGCGCGCCCTGAACAAGATCCAGATGACCCCGGCGCTGGACGCACAGCACCTGGCGGCGATCAAGGGCACCAACTACGGTTGGCGCGACCAGATCATGCTCAAGTTCAAGACGCCGGTGTGGGAAAGCAAGGCGCGTATGTCCGGCGAGATCTACAGCAACACCGGCCTGGGGATGTTGTGGGTCGAGCCTGCCCTGAAGGGCGGTGCCAACGTGGTGATCAACCTGTCCGGCGACAACGCCCGCGTCATGCAGGCATTCGGCGACAAGCAGATGGCCGATCAGGTACTGATTCGCCTGCACGCTTTTTATCCACAGGCCCGTGGTTCGTTCACCGGTTATGAAATCCGTCGCTACAGCACCGACCCGTCGACTGGCGGTGCCTACCTGGCCTTCGGCCCGGGCCAGATCAGCAAGTTCTGGCGCCTGTGGGAACGCCCGATTCAGCGCGTAGCCTTCGCTGGCGAACACACCGACACCCTGTACCCGGGCACCCTGGAAGGCGCGCTGCGCACCGGTCAGCGTGCGGCCAGCCAGGTTGAAGACCTGGCGGCGGGCAAGTCGTTCGAACCGGCGAAAGTGGGTCCGGCCGCCGCAGCGGCGGGCGCTGGTGCGGTGGTGGCGAAGAAAGGCAATTTCTTCAGCAACCTGTTCGGCGGCTCGGATGACGAGAAAAAACCAGAACCAGTCAAGGCACCTGAGCCGGTAGCACCGGTAACTCCGGCACCTGCTCCAGCACCGGTTGCTGCACCGGCACCGGTCGAACCACCGAAGCCTGTGGCACCGGTGAAAACCGAGCCTGCGAAGAAGGCACCGGCCAAGGCCCCAGCCAAGACCGAAACGAAAAAGGCCCCGGCCAAGGCTCCGGTTAAGAAAGCCGAGACGGCGAAGAAGCCAGCGGCCAAACCTGCAACGGACACTGTGACCAAGGCTCAGTAACGTTCAGGTGTAAAAAAGCGCGGCCCCAGGGTCGCGCTTTTTTTTGCCATCAAACATCAACCATCCGGTTTGGCTGTGCGGTCCTACATGCTGCTGCGATGCATCAGAAGCTTCTCACAAAAGATTCGGAGCTAAATGATAAGCGGCAGCCATCAGGTGTCTGGATCGGGGAGGGCGGAGCCTGCCAGGACGGCACCGGTCAAAAATGTTGAACCGGAGAGCAGTGGGGCCACTGACACCAAGACTCAGCAACGTTCAGGCGAAAAAAACGCGGCTCAAGGGCCGCGTTTTTTTTGCCTGGAGAAAAACCGGGACCAGAATCGAATAAACCTTTTGATACAGGTGTTCTCCGGTTTGTATTCACTTTTTCTCACAATTTCGCCTTTAATCTTTCCTTAACTCGCAGGCTTCAGACTCTTGATCGCATTTTTCGATATTTCAAAGCAAATTTTTCCGCTTTAATTCGATAGATAACTCGATAGTCTTGGGCCAGCACTTACAGGATCTAGGCAATGCAGCTACGTAACTCTACCTCCCGCTATGGCTGGGTCAGTATCGTCATTCACTGGGTTGTGGCACTGGCGGTCTTCGGTCTGTTCGCGCTTGGGCTGTGGATGGTCGGGCTCGACTACTACAGCACCTGGCGCAAAGACGCGCCGGACCTGCACAAGAGTATCGGCCTGGTGTTGCTGGGTGTGATGCTGCTGCGGGTGCTGTGGCGCTTCATCAGTCCACCGCCGCCAACCCTGGCCAGCTACAGCCGCATGACGCGCCTCGGCGCCAGGTTCGGCCATGGCTTTCTGTACCTCAGTCTGTTTGCCGTGTTGATTGCCGGTTACCTGATTTCCACCGCAGAAGGTGTCGGTATCCCGGTGTTTGGCTTGTTTGAAGTCCCTGCGCTGGTATCCGGACTGCCGGACCAGGCAGATACCGCTGGCGTGATCCACCTCTACCTGGCGTGGGTGCTGGTAATTTTTTCCGGCCTCCATGCGTTGGCAGCATTGAAGCACCACTTTATCGACCGTGATGTGACCCTCAAGCGAATGCTGGGTCGCAAAGCCTGAAGTTCAACCTCGACTCCAAAGGAAAACAAAGCATGTTGAAAAAGTCTCTGGCCGCTCTGGCAATCGGTTCCGCCCTGTTGTCCGCCGGTAACGTAATGGCCGCTGACTATGTGGTCGACAAAGAAGGCCAGCACGCCTTCGTTGACTTCAAGATCAGCCACCTGGGCTACAGCTTCATCACCGGTACTTTCAAGGACATCGACGGCAAGTTCAGCTTCGACGCTGCCAAGCCTGAAGACAGCAAGATCGAGTTCAACGTGAACACCGCCAGCGTTTTCACCAACAACGCCGAGCGTGACAAGCACATCTCCAGCAAAGACTTCCTGAACGGCAGCAAAGCCACGTTCGTTTCCACCAGCGTCAAACCCACCGGCAAAAACGCCGCTGGCAAGGACACTGCCGATGTAGCTGGCGACCTGACTATCCTCGGTGTAACCAAACCAATCGTGGTCAAGGCTACTTTCCTGGGTGAAGGCAAGGATCCATGGGGCGGCTACCGTGCAGGCTTCGAGGGTACTTTCAGCCTCAAGCGTTCCGACTTCGGCAAGCAGAAAGACCTGGGCCCATCGTCCGATGCGGTTGAGATGTACGTGACCTTTGAAGGTGTAAAAGCGAAGTAATGCTGAGACTGTAGGAGCGAGCCTGCTCGCGATAGACCTGAGAACGCCGCGGAGCATCAGGCTTCCAGGGTTATCGTTGACGACCATCGCGAGCAAGCTCGCTCCCACAGGTTTTTGCACTGATCAAAAAAATGCCCCGGACCTTTCGGTTCGGGGCATTTTTTTATTTCAGCGATAACTCAGCTGCTGAGACTGTAGGAGCGAGCCTGCTCGCGATAGACCTGAGAACGCCGCGGAGCATCAGGCTTCCAGGGTTATCGTTGACGACCATCGCGAGCA
>NZ_JBNDIV010000007.1:0-470315 GCF_050434585.1 Pseudomonas sp. 2725
CTCCACAGCTACAACAACTATCTGTCGCCAATAGCCATGGAGCAAAAAGCGGCATAAACACCGTAACCGGTGTCCGGGATTACTTGACCAGTTCAGCTTGCTCGCGATGAGGCTGGCACATTCAACATTGATGGCGACTGACACACCGCCATCGCGAGCAAGCTCGCTCCCACAGGGAACTCAGGACCTGGCAGGGCTACATCCATCCGCTGAATGTTGCTCATCACAGGAATAAATTTCAAAAAAAGCCGGTGGCTGACTATGGTGGTGGCTGTCTTCGGATCGCCAACAAGAGAACAAAACATGAGCCAGACACCGTCGAATATTCAGCGCGCCGCCGTCATCGGCGCGGGCACCATGGGCCGTGGCATTGTCATGTGCCTGGCCAACGCCGGAGTGGCCGTGCAGTGGGTCGACAACAATCCGCAAATGCTGGAGCAAGCGCTGGCCACCGTGGCGGACACCTATGCCCACAACGTGCGCCAAGGCCGGATTGAGCAGAGCGAAGCCGATGCCCGTGTCGCGCGCGTTACGGCGGCAGATGGTTATGTGGACATCCGCGATGTCGACCTGGTCATCGAAGCGGTGTACGAAAACCTTGAGCTCAAGCAGAAAATTTTCCGCGAGCTCGATGACCTGCTCAAACCTGAGGCGATTCTGGCCAGCAATACTTCGGCGCTGGACATCGATGCCATCGCCGCAGTCACCCGCCGGCCGCAGCAAGTGCTGGGCCTGCACTTCTTCAGCCCGGCGCATATCATGAAGCTGCTGGAAATCGTCCGTGGCGCGCAGACTGCACCGGCGGTGCTCGACGCGGCACTGGCGCTCGGCCAACGCATGGGCAAGGTCAGTGTGGTGTCGGGCAATTGCGACGGTTTCATCGGCAACCGCATGCTCAATACCTATGTGCTCGAAGCGCGAAAAATGCTGCTCGAAGGCGCTTATCCCTACCAGGTGGACGCAGCGCTGCAAGCCTTCGGTTTTGCCATGGGGCCGTTCCGCATGTTCGACGTGGTGGGCGTCGACCTGCAATGGCGCGCCCGGCAACTGTCGGGTGTCGGGCAGGACGCGCCAGAGGTTCAGGTGGATAACCGACTGTGCGAGATGGGGCGCTTTGGTCAGAAGAGTGGTAATGGCTATTACCACTATGAGCCGGGCAGTCGCCAGGCCGAACATGATCCGCAGGTGGATGCGCTGGTGCTGGAAATCAGCGAAAGGTTGGGGTTCCACCGTCGCGAGATTGGCCCGGAGGAGATTCTCGAGCGCTGCTTGCTGGCACTGGTCAACGAAGGCGCGAAGATCCTTCAGGAAGGCATCGCCGGGTCGGCTCACGATATCGATCTGGTCTACCTCAACGGATACGGTTTCCCGGCGGACAAGGGCGGGCCGATGGCTTGGGCGGATCAGCAAGGGTTGGCAGACATTCACCGGCGCTTGATCGACCTTGAGACGCGTCAGGGTGATCACTGGAGTCCGGCGCGGGTGATTGGGGAGCTGGCGGCGGCTGGTAAAGGCTTCGCTGACAAGTGATTGATGCGGCGCCTGCAAGGGCGCCTTCGCGAGCAAGCCCGCTCCCACATTGGATATCGGTTGTACACAAAATCTGTGTTCACCGAAGATCAAATGTGGGAGCGGGCTTGCTCGCGAAGAACGATAACGCGGTTTTCGCCTTAGACTGGCGAACCCACTCCAGGAATCAACGCTGATGCCCCAACGCACCGACTACCCCCACTTCCAGCCCATCACCACCCGCTGGCACGACAACGACGCTTACGGTCACGTCAACAACGTTACCTACTACAGCTTCTTCGATACGGCGGTGAACACTTACCTGATCGAAGTCGGCGGCCTGGATATCCATGACGGTGAGGTGGTGGGGTTCGTGGTGAGCTCCTCCTGTGATTACTTTGCTTCCATTGCTTTCCCGGACCGCATCGAGATCGGTCTGCGGGTGGGCAAGTTGGGCAACAGCTCGGTGCAATACGAACTGGCCGTGTTCAAGCAAGGGGAAGACGAGGCCTGCGCGGCGGGGCGCTTCGTGCATGTGTTTGTCGATCGTGCGTCGAATCAACCCGTGGCGATTCCTGCAGGGTTGCGCGGGGCGCTGGAGCGTCTGGTGGTTCAGTAAGGCAAAAAAAAATCGCAGCCCATGGGCTGCGATTTTTGTTGTACTTACCAGCGAGGCGCTCGAGGCCTTAGTCGCGGTAGTACTTGTGGTGCTTCTTGCGATGGCCATAGGCATGACCGCGGCCCGGATGGCCGTCACGGTAGTAACGACGATCACCATGGCCGCGATACGAACGACGATCGTCGTCGTCATCATGATCGTACTCTTTGCCCATGTAGTTACCCAGCGCGCCACCGGCGCCGCCGCCTGCTGCAGCGCCGATCAAGCTGCCGGTGGTGCCGCCCATGCTGCGGCCGACCACGTTACCGCCTGCTGCGCCCAACGCACCGCCAAGGGCTGCTTCGCCACGGCTGTGTTTGTTTGCGCCGACGGCGCTACCACCCGCGCCACCCAGGGCCGCGCCGATGGTGGAACCTGTGCTGCCGCCTAACGACTGACCGACGACCGAGCCTAGAACCCCGCCCAATGCGCCGCCTACACCGGCTTCGGTGGTGCCGCCAGCAGATGCGATACCGCTGACCAGGCCAAGGGACAACAAGAGAATCGAGGAGAACTTCATGGAGGAACCTCAAGGGGATGACGGCGCGATCCTGAGGCTCTGGAATGGGCGTGACAATCGAAATCCGACGAATAACACGACTTGTATACAATATTGCAAGTTACTGTTTTTTGGACGGAACTTAACGTTTTTTTGCCGGTCTTTTACTACTTCGCAAAGGCCGTTTTCATGAGGAAACGGCCTTTTTTGTGGGCGATTGGAAAGTGCTGGATCCGGAGTTTTTGGTCATTGGTCTGGCCTCATCGCGAGCAAGCTCGCTCCCACAGGGATTTCAGTCGAACGCAGATTATGTGAACAGCAGAAAAAAACTGTGGGAGCGAGCTTGCTCGCGATGGGGCCAGTTCAGACAACGTATTACGCCGACCTGGCCATGATCAACCCGGTCTCACTCGCCGCTTCCAACCGGATCGCCACAAATTTGGATGTCGGCGTATGGCTGTCATCGCCGGTGCTTTCCAGCGGCACCAACGGGTTCACTTCCGGATAGTAGGCCGCCGCTTGCCCGGCCGGGATATCAAACGCCAGCAGCGTGAAACCTTTTACCCGACGTTCAACGCCATCGTCCCAGAGCGAAACGATGTCCGCCTTTTGCCCCGGCTTGAAGCCCAGGCGAATGAGGTCGGCTTCGTTGACGAACAACACATCCCGCTGACCCTTCACACCGCGATAACGGTCGTTGAGGCCATAGATAGTGGTGTTGTACTGATCGTGGGAACGCATCGACTGCATGATCAGGTCCGGCAGTACCCCGGTGGCGCGGGTGCGTTCGTGCACCAGGTCTTTGGGCAGCGCGTTCGAGCGGAAATTGGCCCGGCCCGAAGCGGTGTTCCACTTGCGTGCGCCGGCACTGTTGCCCAGGTAGAAACCGCCAGGGTTCTTGATCTTCTCGTTGAAGTCCTTGAAGCCGGGAATGGTCTCGGCGATCAGGTCGCGGATGCGGCTGTAGTCGGCCACCAGCCAGTTCCAGTCCACCGGGTGGCTGCCCAGGGTCGCGGCGGCGATGCCGGCCAGGATCGCCGGTTCCGAGCGCATCTGGTTCGACAGCGCCTGCAGCTGGCCATTGGAGGCGTGGACCATGCTGAACGAGTCTTCGACGGTTATCGCTTGCGGGCCTTGGGTCTGGATATCGATGTCGGTGCGGCCCAGGCACGGCAGGATCAGCGCGTCCTTGCCGTGGGTCAAATGGCTGCGGTTGAGCTTGGTGCTGATCTGCACGGTCAGGTCGCAGTTTTGCAGGGCCTGGAACGTGCGCGCGCTGTCCGGCGTGGCCTGAGCGAAGTTGCCGCCCAGGCCGATGAAGACTTTAGCCCGGCCTTCAGCCATCGCATGAATCGCTTCGACCACGTTGTGGCCGTTGCCGCGTGGCACCTTGAACTGGAAGCGACGCTCCAGGGCATCGAGGAACGCGACAGGAGGGCGTTCGTTGATGCCCATGGTCCGGTCACCCTGCACGTTGCTGTGGCCACGGACCGGGCACAGGCCTGCACCCGGCCGGCCGATGTTGCCGCGCAGCAGCATCAGGTTGGCGATTTCCTGGATGGTCGCCACCGAATGACGATGCTGGGTGATGCCCATGGCCCAGCACATGATGACGTTCTTGCCCTTGACGTACATGCGCGCCGCTTGCTCGATTTCTACCAGGCTCAGGCCGGACTGCTTGACGATCTGCTCCCACGGGGTGTCGTCGATGACGGCCAGGTAATCCAGCACGTTGACGCTGTGCTCGTTGAGGAAGTCGTGGTCGAACACCGCCGGGTCGCCGGTTTTCTGCGCGTCGCGCTCCCACAGCAGGAGGAATTTCGCCATGCCGCGCATGATCGCCATGTCGCCGCCCAGGGCCGGGCGGAAGAACGCAGTGTTGGTCGGCTCGGAGCCGTTTATCAGCATTTCGATCGGGTGCTGTGGATGCTGGAAGCGCTCCAGGCCCCGCTCCTTGAGCGGGTTGATGCACACCACTTGAGCGCCGCGTTTCACCGCTTCGCGCAGTGGTTCGAGCATCCGTGGGTGGTTGGTGCCGGGGTTCTGACCCCAGACGAAAATTGCATCGGCGTGTTCGAAGTCGTCGAAGGTCACGGTGCCTTTGCCGACCCCGACGCTTTGCGACAACGCGACACCGCTGGCCTCGTGGCACATGTTCGAGCAGTCGGGGAAGTTGTTGGTGCCGTAGGCGCGCACGAAAAGCTGATAGAGGTACGCCGCTTCGTTACTCGCCCGGCCCGAGGTGTAGAACTCGGCCTGATCGGGGCTCGACAGGCCGTTCAGATGCCTGGCGATCAGGGCGAATGCGTCGTCCCAACTGATCGGCTTGTAGCGATCAGTCTCGGCGTCGTAGCTCATCGGCTCGGTCAGGCGGCCTTGGTATTCGAGCCAATAGTCACTTTGTTCCAGCAGCGAAGTGACGCTGTGTTTGGCGAAGAATTTGGCATCGACACGGCGTTTGGTCGCTTCCCAGTTCACCGCCTTGGCGCCGTTCTCGCAGAACATCACCATGCCCTTTTCCGGAGAATCGCCCCAGGCGCAACCCGGGCAGTCGAAGCCGCCGTTCTGGTTGGTCTTGAGCATGATGCGCAGGTTCTTCAGCGCGTTGTCGCTGGTCAACCAGGCCTGGGCCACGCTGATCAGTGCCCCCCAGCCACCGGCCGGGCCTTTGTAGGGCTTGAAGCGAGGGACGGGTTTCTGGTCGGCTTGACGGTGTTGACTCACGCTTGATTCTCCAACGTTGGGCTGTAGACCCGCGGCGCATTCTTCTGTGGCAGATGGATGAGATTGAGGTTGTGGCGACGGGCCCATTGCACGGCAAGGCCCGTGGGCGACGACAGGCTGACCAGGGTCTGGATGCCGGCGCGCAATACTTTCTGGATCAATTCGAGGCTGCAGCGGCTGGTGACAATCGCCAGCCCGCCAGCGGTGGGGATTTTCTGGCGGATCAATCCGCCGATCAGCTTGTCGAGGGCGTTGTGCCGGCCGATGTCTTCGCGGCCCAGCAACAACTCACCTTTGTCGTTCATGAACACTGCCGCATGCACCGCACCGCAATGCTGGCCCAAGGGCTGGAAGGCGCCGATGCGCTCGCGCAGGCCATCAAGCCATTCGACCGGCGGCAACGGGGCGCCGGGCAATACCTGAAGGTCCGGCAACGCCTGCTCGACCGCTTCCACGCCACACAACCCGCAACCGCTGGTGCCTGCCAGTTGTCGGCGCTGCTGCTTGAGGTTCCAGAACGCGCGGTTGGCGATGGTCACTTGCGCGTATTGCGCCGACCCCGAGCCGCTGAGTTGCAGGTCGTAGATGTCCGTGGCGTCCTGGATGATGCCGCTGCCCAGGCTGAAGCCGACGATGAAATCTTCCAGGTCCGTGGGCGTGACCAGCATGACCGCCTGGCTGATGCCGTTGAAGGCAATCGCCAGCGCGACTTCTTCGGCCAGCGCGGTGCTGGCCGATTCGGAGTATTCGAGATTGCTATAGCTGTACGTCTGGCTTGCGGCGGGCGCGGGCGTTTCGAGGGCAGGCGCCGCGCATGCAGGGCGCTTGGTGTTCATGGCATCACCGACGGTTTGATCAGCTTTAAGACTAGGCGCGGCAACTTGTCGCGTCTAATCGCTAATACTGATCTGCCGATAGATGCCGTCGATCAACCGCCAATCAGCGATTGCTGATAGAGGGCAAAACAGGCTTCTGCCAGCGCCGAGCGCGGTGCGCTGCGACGCATGATCAACCCCAGGCGGCCAAGGGTCTGGGCGTTTTCAATCGGCTGCAGGCGCAAATGCTCGGTCAGGCCTTCGAGGCCGCCGTCCAATGGCATCACGGCGCAACACAAGCCGCCGTGCACGGCTTGTAACAGTTGGTGCACGGCATCGGTCTGCAACAACGGCTGCGGGGTCAGGCCACGGCTGTGGAAGTTATGGTCGATGGACTGGCGAAAGTGCATGCCACTGGTGAGCATGCCCAGCGGCAGTTCGATCAACGATTCCCAACTCAATGGCGCTTCGCCAAAGGTGAAGAAGCGTTGATCGTAGAGCAGACCCATGCGGGTTTCGCTGAAGGCCAGGGAGTCGAAGTGTTCGGCATCCAGGCGTTCCAGGTATGACACGCCCAGATCCAGGCGATTGTTCGCCAGTTGCTCGAGGATCTGTTCGGAACTCAGGGCCGAGAGTTCGAAGCGCAGGTTCGGGTGTTCGGCGTGCAAGCGTTGCATCAGTGGCAGCGGATCGAAGCTCGACAACGGCACTACGCCCAGGCGCAAGGTGCCGACCAGATTGCCGCGACAGGCGGCTGCCTCGGCGTACAAGCCGTCATAGGCCGCCAGTACGGTGCGCGCCCAGGCCAGCACCCGTTCGCCCGGTGCGGTGAAGCCTTCGAAGCGTTGGCCGCGATTGACCAGCGGCAGGTCGAGTTCTTCTTCGAGGCTGCGCAGGCGCATGGACAGGGTCGGCTGGGTGATGTGGCAGCGTGCGGCGGCCTGGCCGAAATGGCGGGTTTCGTCGAGCGCGATGAGGAATTTCAGCTGCTTGATGTCCATCTGCGCTCCAGGGGTTGGGAAGGTGCGGATTCTATCGCAAGCGGGGTCATTGGTCGGGTTGGATTCGTAGGTGACGACCGTGGTCTAGGCTCTGATGTCTGGAACCCGAAACCCAAGGAGAGTGCACCATGAGTCTTTTGAGCTTTGTGAAGGAAGCAGGCGAAAAATTGCTGGATTTGCTGACGCCAGGTAACGCCAATGCCAGTGAGCAGTTGAAGGAGCACATCAGCAAGGTCGGCCTGGGCAACCCGAATGTGCAGGCGACGGTCGATGGCGACAAGGTCACGGTGACCGGTGAAGTCGCCAGTCAGGAAGAGAAGGAAAAGATCCTGCTTGCGGTGGGCAACATCGCCGGGGTGGGCAGCGTGGATGATCAGATCACCGTGACCGGACCGGTAGTGAAGGCGGCAGTGTTTGTCACCGTGGTGAAGGGCGATACCCTCAGCGCGATTTCCAAGCGCGTGTACGGCGATGCCAACAAGTACAACAAGATTTTCGAAGCCAACAAACCGATGCTGTCGCACCCGGACAAGATCTATCCGGGGCAGTCATTGCGGATTCCTGAGTAAGTCGTCAAACCGCGTGATGGCCATCGCGGGCAAGCCACGCTCCCACAGGATCTGAGTCGATCACGAAGGTTGCGAACGACGCAGATCCTGTGGGAGCGAGCTTGCTCGCGATAGCAGGCAACTCGGTCTAGAGCCCTGCAATCAAATCCCGATAATCCCCAACCGCCGCGAACTCCGCCGTATCCTTCGGTCCCTTGCGGCTATCCGGCTCTCGCACTGCCAGCAAATGCGCCACGCCAAAGTCCCGTGCGCTGCGCAGGATCGGCAAGGTGTCGTCAATAAACAGGCTGCGCGCCGGATCGAAATCGATATCGGCTTGCAGCGCATCCCAGAACTGCGGATTTTCCTTGGGGAAACCGTAGTCGTGGGAGCTGATCAAACGCTCGAAGTAGGGCGCCAGTTCGATTTTTTCCAGCTTCAACGACAGCGCATCCCGATGAGCATTGGTGATCAGCACCACGCGCTTGCCGGCCCGTTTGATCGCCGCCAGAAAGGTGTCGGCATCCGGGCGCAGGGCTATCAGATGCGCGGTTTCCAGTTTCAGGTCGCGCACCGACAGTTTCAGTTCGGCGCTCCAGAAGTCCAGGCAGTACCACTGCAACTGGCCGGCATTGCGCTCGAACAACGGCTGCAATTCCATCTCGGCCATGGCCCGGCTGACCCCGTGCAGTTCGGCGTAGCGCTGGGGCAGGTGCTCCATCCAGAAGTGGTTGTCGAAATGCAGGTCCAGCAGCGTGCCGTCCATGTCCAGCAGAACGGTATCGATGTCGGACCAGGGTAATGAAGGCATGGCAACGTCTCGGGCAGTAGAAAGATTTCTGGCGTAAACAATCGGGAAAGCCGCGTTATAGTAGCGCGTTCACGCCAAGGAGCTTTGCATGCGCCAGAAACCCACCATACTCGCCCGCGAAATTGTCGCCACCAGTCGATTGTTCTGCGTGGAAGAGCTGAAGCTGCGCTTTTCCAATGGCGTGGAGCGCACGTATGAACGCCTGGTCGGCAAGGGTGCCGGGTACGGCGCGGTGATGATCGTGGCGATGCTCGATGCCGAGCATGCGGTGCTGGTCGAGGAGTATTGCGGCGGCACGGATGAATATGAAATGTCATTGCCCAAGGGTTTGATCGAGCCGGGCGAAGACGTGCTGGCGGCGGCCGAACGCGAGCTCAAGGAAGAGGCCGGTTTTGGCGCGCGGCAACTGGAGCACCTGACCGAGTTGTCGCTGTCCCCCGGCTACATGAGCCAGAAGATCCAAGTAGTGCTGGCTACCGACCTCTACGAAGAGCGTCTGGAAGGCGACGAGCCAGAGCCGATGCGGGTGGACAGGGTCAATCTGCGTGAGCTCTCGGCGCTGGCGCAAAACCCGCAATTTACCGAAGGCCGCGCCTTGGCGGCGCTGTACCTGGCCCGAGACCTGTTGACTCAGCGCGGAGCGTTCCAGCCATGAATTTCCCGCATCCGTTGATGGCGCCGGTCATTGAGCTGGCCTTGCAGGCCGGTGAGGCGATCCTGCCGTTCTGGCGCACAGGCACGGCCGTCACGGCGAAGGCTGATGACTCGCCGGTGACCGCTGCCGACCTGGCTGCACACCACTTGATTCTGGCCGGGTTGACGGCGCTTGATCCGAGCATCCCGGTGCTTTCCGAGGAAGACGCCAATATTCCCCAAGACGTGCGGGCCGGATGGCAGCGCTGGTGGCTGGTCGATCCGCTGGATGGCACCAAGGAGTTCATCAGCGGCAGCGAAGAGTTCACCGTCAACATCGCCCTGATCGAAAACGGTCGGGTGGTGTTCGGTGTGGTGTCGATGCCGACCAACGGGCGTTTTTACGTCGGTGGTGCGGGACTCGGCGCCTGGCGTGGCGATAAAGGTGGCACGCCCGTGGCGATCAAGGTGCGTGATGCGTTAGCGCCCGGCGAGTCGTTCACCGTGGTGGCCAGCCGTCGTCATTCGAGTCCGGAGCAAGAGCGATTGCTGGCCGGGTTGAGCGCCAGCCTTGGCGAGCTGCAACTGGCCAATATCGGCAGTTCGCTGAAGTTTTGCCTGCTGGCCGAAGGGGCGGCGGATTGCTATCCGCGCCTGGCACCGACTTCCCAGTGGGACACGGCGGCGGCGCAAGGTGTGTTGGAAGGTGCGGGCGGGGAAGTGCTGGAATTGAGCGGCGAGCCGTTCAGCTATCCGGCGCGGGCGTCGCTGTTGAATGCGTTCTTCCTGGCATTGCCGGCGAAGGCGGCCTGGCGGGAGAAACTGCTGGAATTGGCACGGTCCTGAGCTCACCTTTACTTTGTGGCGAGGGGGCTTGCCCCCGTTCGACTGCACAGCAGTCGCCAATCAGGCAAAGAGATTTAGCTGAAAATGCGCAATGGTCGGGTTTGGGGCCGCTGCGCAGCCCAACGGGGGCAAGCCCCCTCGCCACAAGTGTTGTGTCAACCGGTTCATCGGTGCAGCACGTACTGTCCGACAAACCTCACCGCATCTTCATCACGACCTTCGTTGACCACCCGTGTATGCAGCGTCAACCGAGCTCGGCTGTATCGCTGGAAGGTGGTCAGGAATTTCTTCCAGATCACCGGGTCCGGCGCCTGACAAATGGCGTTGGCATCCCCCGTCACCGGCAGCGGATAGCTGATCTGCCCTTCCTGAATCACGATGTGCCCGTCGGTAATGCCTTCTTCCTTGAGGCGCAAATGCAGCCAGCCCCAACCGGCCAGGACCGCGCCGCAATACAGGCTGCCGCCGAACATGGTGCTCTTGTGGTTGACGTTGGCTTCCAGCGGCAAGTGCAGACGCAGTTGCTGGTCATGCCAGTCGAGCACTTTGAGGCCCATGTCCCTGGTGAGGGGAATGTCGTGATGGAGAATGGATTCCAGTTGTCGACTGTCGCGGCTCATTCAGGGGCCTCTTGCTTGAAGTGGATGATTGGACGGTAGCTCAATCGAGATCGTCAGGGTGGGCCGAGGCGCCACTGTCGGCGAAACTCAGACCGTGCTTGCGCAGTTTGTCGTGCAGGGTCTTGCGCGGAATGCCGAGGGCTTCGGCGACGCTGCGCACGGAGCTGTGCGAACGTGCCAGTTCGGCGGCGATGAGTGTTTTTTCGAAGTTCTCCACTTGCTCGCTCAAACCGCCGTCGACGACTTCGACCCTGTTGCCAGCGCTGCCTTCCGGCGTACTGTTGTCGAGGG
Source organism: Pseudomonas sp. 2725 (assembly GCF_050434585.1). Lineage (NCBI taxonomy): Bacteria > Pseudomonadati > Pseudomonadota > Gammaproteobacteria > Pseudomonadales > Pseudomonadaceae > Pseudomonas > Pseudomonas sp. 2725. Next base: position 10,956 of record NZ_JBNDIV010000007.1, read on the forward strand.
CCAGTTCCAGCCCGAGGGCAAAACGTTCGGCCGCATTTTGCAGCTCGCGCACGTTGCCGGGCCAGGTGTGGCGCAGCAGCAAGGCACGTTGCCCCGGTTGCAGTTCATGGGGCGGCAAGCCGTGGCGGGCACTGGCTTCATCGGCAAAATACTGGAACAGCATCAGCGCATCTTCGCCCCGTTCGCGCAGCGGTGGAATCCGCAGCGGCGCAACGTTCAGGCGGTAATACAGGTCGGCACGGAAACGCCCTTGATCCGCTGCCTGGCGCAGGTCTTCCTTGGTGGCGGCGATGATGCGGATGTCCAGCGGGATCAGTTGATTGCCGCCCAGGCGTTCGACCACCCGCTCTTGCAGCAAACGCAGCAATTTGACCTGCACATCCAGGCTCATGCTTTCGATTTCATCGAGGAACAGCGTGCCGCCATTGGCGAATTCGAACTTGCCGATGCGGCGTTTCTGCGCGCCGGTGAAGGCGCCGGGCTCGTGGCCGAACAACTCGCTTTCGACCACTGATTCGGCCAGTGCACCGGCGTTGATCGCCACGAACGGACCGTTGCGACGGCTGGATAAATCGTGCAGCGCCCGGGCCACGACTTCTTTGCCGGCGCCGGTTTCGCCGAGGATCAGCACGTCGGCCCTGGTTGCCGCCAGGGCACCGATCTGCTCGCGCAGGCGCAGCATCGAAGGTGAGTGGCCAACCAGCCGCGTGCTTAGCTCGTTGCGGTCGCTCAAGGCCAATCGCAGGCTGCGGTTGTCCAGCACCAGCTGGCGCAGGGCCAATGCGCGGCGCACGCTTTCGAGCAGGGCGTCGCTGGCGAAGGGTTTCTCCAGAAAGTCATAGGCTCCGGCGCGCATGGCCTGCACCGCCAGCGGCACATCGCCATGGCCGGTGATCAACAGCACCGGTAGCTCAGGGTCCTGGGCGTGCAGTTCGCTCAACAGCTCAAGACCGTCCATGCCGGGCATGCGGATGTCACTGACCACCACCCCTGGCCAATCACGTTCAAGTTGCGCGGCCAGGCCCTTGGCTTCGGCCAGCGGCAGGATTTTCAGGCCGGCCAGATCCAGCGTCTGGCTCAAGGCCTGGCGCAAATGAGGGTCGTCGTCGATCAACACGACCTGAATGCGGTTGTCGATGGTCATGCACTTCGGTCCTCGGACGGTTGCAGGCTCACGCCCGGTGCGCCTGCGCGCAGCTTCAGGGTAATCAGGGCGCCGCCCTCCTTGTGGTTGGCGAACGACAGTTCACCGCCGAAGGCGCGCATCAGGGTTTCGCAAATCGCCAGCCCCAAACCGAGGCCCTGAGTGCGGGTCTTGGTGGTGTAGAACGGCTCGCTGGCGCGCCCGAGGGCTTCCATGCAAAAGCCGGGGCCGTTGTCGCGAATGTACAGGTTGACGCCATCGGCCGTGGATTGGGCACTGAGCCAGAGTTTACGTGGCGGGCCTTTTTCCGTCAGGGCATCCAGGGCGTTGGCCAGCAGATTGCCGAGTACCTGGCGCAGGCGGGTTTCCCCGGCTTCGACCCACAGGGTGGCGGCGGGCAAGTCGCGGATCAGCTCGACTTCCATGCTGCGTCGACGCTTGGCCAGCAAGGCCAGGGCATCGTCCAGCGCCGGTTGCAGGGCGACGCTTTCCGGGGCATGCCGGTCGCGCCGGGCAAAGGCGCGCAGGTGGGCGATGATCGAGGCCATGCGACCGGTCAATTCGCTGATCAGCTTGAGGTTGCCACGGGCATCGTCGGTGCGCTGGTGATCGAGCAACACTTCGGCGTTTTCCGCGTAGCTGCGAATCGCTGCCAGCGGCTGATTGAGTTCGTGGCTGATGCTCGCCGACATGGTGCCCAGTGCCGACAATTTACCGGCCTGCACCAGATCATCCTGGGCGCGTACCAGTTCCTGCTGGGCCTGTTCGCGTTCCAGCACTTCCTGTTTCAGGCGCCGGTTCAGGCCTTCGAGATCGCTGGTGCGCTCGGCAACCCGGCCTTCCAGTTCGCGGCGGGCCTTGGCTTCGAAAGCAATGCGCTCGAGGTAGTGGCGGCGGCGCTGCATCATCAGGCCAAGCAGCAGCATCAACACCAGCAGCGCTGCGCCACCGATGGCCACCACCGTACGTACCGGGCGGTCGATCAAGGTGCGCGGGGCGAGGATGCTGACGTCCCAGCCGGTTTCGGCGATCTGCTGGGTCTGGGTCAGCCAGGCGTCCGGGTTGAGCTTCAGCGGTTTTGGATCGCGGGTTGGATAGGGCTGGATCGCAGTGATGGCCTTGCTTTCGTCCTCGCTCAACGGGCGGGTCGAGCGGAATCGCCACTCCGGTCGCGAGGTGAGAATGACGACGCCGTTGTGGTCGGTCAGCAGCAGTTGTTCCGGGGTTTTGCCCCACAGGCTTTCGGTGTGGTCGAGGTCGACCTTGACCACCAGCACACCCACGATTTTTTCACCGTCGCGCACGCCAGCGGCGAAGAAATAACCGCGCTTGGCCGAGGTCGTGCCCAGGCCGAAAAAGCGCCCGAGCCGCCCGGCCATGGCTTCGCTGAAATACGGCCGGAAGGAAAAATTGCGCCCGACGAAACTGTCGTGTTTGTCCCAGTTGGAGGCGGCCAGGGTCTTGCCGGTGGTGTCCATCAGGTACATGACTTCGGCACCGGTCTGGGCGGCGATGTTTTTCAGCAGGCGGTTGGCGTTGCCTTGGGTGACGCCATCGTCCGGTGCGCCGAGCACGGCGCGCAGGGCCGGCAGGTCGCCGAGGATCTGCGGCAACACTTCATAGCGATGCAGGGTACCCAGCAGGTTGGCGACGTAGAGGTCGAGGGTCTGACGATTCTGACTGGCCAGCTCGCTGCGGTAGTAACGCTCGGCGAGATGTTCCAGCGGCCACAGCAGCGGCGCCAGGCACAGTGCCAGCAGGGCCAGGCTGCGCCAACGGGGTCTGGGAGGGAGGGTCGGTTTCATGAGCAGCATGCGCCTGTGGGTACAGGCGCATTATGCCTAGGCTTGCGAGCGCAGTCTGCGCACTGTAGGCCAGGTGCGTTTTTGCGCTGAATCTTGCGCCGGGTTTCAGGCGAAGACTTCGGCATCCTTGAGGAATGCAGCGGCCTGGTCCTTTGCCGACAGCTGCGGCGTGCCTTCCAGTTGCCAATCAATAGCCAGGTCCGGGTCATCCCAGCGAATGCTGCGCTCGGCGGAGGGCGTGTAGTAGTCGGTGGTTTTGTAAAGGAACTCGGCAAACTCGCTCAAGACCACGAACCCGTGGGCGAAACCTTCCGGAACCCAGAGTTGGCGATGATTGTCGGCAGACAGGCGCACAGCGACCCATTTACCGAAGTGCGGTGAGCTGCGACGGATGTCTACGGCGACGTCCAGCACTTCACCGACCGTGACGCGAACCAGTTTTCCCTGGGTATTTTCCAGTTGGTAATGCAGACCGCGCAGCACGCCCTTCTGCGAACGGGAGTGGTTGTCTTGAACGAATTCAGTGTCCAGTCCGGTGGCCTCTTTGAAAGCCCTGGCGTTGAAGCTCTCATAGAAGAAACCACGTTCGTCACCAAAGACCTTGGGTTCGAGGATCAGAACACCGGGCAGGTCGGTGGTCACTACATTCATGGCGGCTCTCCAGCATCGTGCGTTTAATGGCCGCCATTCTTGCGCAAAGCGCCGACCGGGGCGAGTGCTCAAGTAAAAATCTACCGGCCTGTTCCAGCCCCTGCAAATGACCATTACCGGTTCCGGGGGGGTTGCGTATCGCCCGAACCAGTGGCGATATAGGCGCCTAATAAAATTTCAGGGGTTGTTGTATGCCGCTCGCCACGTTGATTCATCGCGCCAGTTTGCCCAGCCCGCAGGTGTCTGCGGAGCAAGCGCTAGAGCTGCTGGAAGAATATTACGGGTTCAGTGGCAGGTTGCAGGCCCTTGGCAGCCAGCAAGACCTGAACTACCGCGTCGACAGCCAGCGGGGACGTTTCGTCCTGAAAATCTGCCGTGGCGACTACTCGGTACTGGAGCTTCAGGCACAACATGCCGGGCTCAAGCATCTGGGGGAGCACCCCGATGTACAGGTGCCGCGTGTTATCGCGGCGAAAAACGGTGCAGACCTGCTGTCGCTGGACGTGGGTGGCCAGGCGGTGCACGTTCGCTTGCTCGACTACATCGAAGGCCAGCCACTGACGAGCCTGGGCCATTTCAACCCGACGGTGGTGTCAGGCTTCGGCCGCCTGTGCGGTGAAATGGACTTGGCCCTGGCGGATTTCGACCATCCGGGGCTGGTGCGAACCCTGCAATGGGACGCCCGCCATGCCCACGCCTTGATCGCGCATTTGCTGCCGGTGATCAAGGATGAAGCCCAGCGCAAACTGATCGTCGAAGCGTCCGGGCAAGCCGAGCGGCATTTGCAGCCACTGCAGGACAAACTGCCGGTGCAGGCCATTCACATGGACATCACCGATGACAACGTGGTGTGGCAGCGCGATGCGCAGCGCCATTGGCAGCTGCAAGGCGTGATTGATTTCGGCGACCTGGTGCGCACCTGGCGCATTACCGATCTGTCGGTGACCTGTGCCGCTTTGCTGCATCATGGCGAGGGCGATCCGTTCTGCATTTTGCCGGCAATCCAGGCGTATCACGCGGTCAACCCGTTGCAACACGAAGAGCTGCTGGCGTTGTGGCCGCTGATCGTCGCCCGCGCGGCGGTGTTGGTGCTCAGCGGCGAACAGCAGGTCAGCATCGATCCGGGCAATGCCTACAGCCGCGACAACCTTGTCCATGAATGGGAAATATTCCGTGTGGCCACGTCGGTGCCGTTGGCGCTGATGGAAGCAGCGATCCTCACCGCCGTCGGCCAGAACCTGCCCACCATCGGCAGCGAAGGCTTCGCGCCGCTGTTACCGAGTCTGGTCGGGCGTGAGTTCGCCTTGATCGACCTCGGTGTGCTCAGCCCGCATTTCGAGGCCGGGAACTGGGAGCAGGAGGGTGTCGATCAGCGCCTGCTGGATGAAGCGGCCGCGGCACATGGCTTGGCGGCCAGTCGTTACGGGCAATACCGCCTGTCCCACACCCGCCCGGACAGTGCCGCTGAACCGGACACCTGCCCGTTGCACGTCGAGTTGCGTGTGCCTCAGGGCACGGCGGTCGAAGCGCCGTTTGCCGGGGTGGTGCACCAGTCATCGGCGGGCGTGCTGCAACTGGATGGCCCGCAACTGAGTGTGCGGCTTTGGGGTGTCACGCCGTCGCTGCACAGCGGCGCGGCCCTGGTCAAAGGTCAGGTGCTGGGTTCGGTCAGCGGGCTATTGATCGTGCAGTTGTGCCGTGGCGCGTCGATCGATGCGCCGTTGTTCTGCACGCCATCACGCGCCGCCGCCTGGCAGGCGTTGTGCCCGTCGCCTGCGGCGCTGCTGGGGCTGGCCTGTGATGCCGAAGCCGAACTCGACGGAGCGACCTTGCTGGCCCGGCGCGATGCCAGCTTCGCCCGCACACAAAAACACTATTACGTTGATCCACCGCGCATCGAACGCGGCTGGCGCAACCATTTGATCGACATGCAGGGCCGCTCCTACCTCGACATGCTCAACAACGTAGCAGTATTGGGCCACGGCCATCCACGCATGGCGGCAGTCGCCAGCCGCCAGTGGTCGTTGCTCAACACCAACTCGCGCTTCAACTACGCAGCCGTGGCCGAGTTCTCCGAACGTTTGTTGAAGCTGTCCCCTGACGGCATGGACCGGGTGTTCCTGGTCAACAGCGGCAGCGAGGCCAACGACCTGGCGATTCGCCTGGCGTGGGCCTACAGCGGCGGTCGCGACATGCTCAGCGTGCTGGAGGCCTATCACGGCTGGACGGTGGGCGCGGATTCGGTGTCGACCTCGATCGCTGACAACCCCAAGGCCTTGAGCAGCCGCCCGGACTGGGTGCACCCGGTGACCGCGCCAAACACCTATCGCGGTGAGTTCCGTGGCCCAGACAGTGCGCCGGATTATGTGCGCAGCGTCGAACACAACCTTGCGAAAATCGCCGAGCAGAAACGCCAACTGGCCGGTTTCATCTGCGAACCGGTGTACGGCAATGCCGGCGGTATCTCGCTGCCACCAGGTTATTTGAAACAAGTCTATGCCATGGTCCGGGCCAGGGGCGGTGTGTGCATCGCCGACGAAGTGCAGGTCGGCTACGGGCGCATGGGCGATTTCTTCTGGGGCTTCGAAGAGCAGGGCGTCGTGCCGGACATCATCACCATGGCCAAGGGCATGGGCAACGGCCAGCCACTGGGCGCGGTCATCACCCGCCGGGAAATCGCCGAGGCGCTGGAGGCCGAGGGTTATTTCTTCTCTTCCGCCGGCGGCAGCCCGGTCAGTTGCCAGGTCGGCATGGCCGTGCTGGATGTGATGCAAGAGGAAAAACTCTGGGAGAACGCCCAGGTCGTTGGCGGGCACTTCAAGAAACGCCTCGAAGCGTTGATCGATATTCATCCGTTAGTGGGCGCGGTGCACGGTTCCGGTTTCTACCTGGGCGTCGAGTTGATCCGCAACCGTGAAACCCTGGAGCCGGCCACCGAAGAAACCACCGCACTGTGCGATCGCTTGCGTGAGCTGGGGATCTTCATGCAACCGACCGGCGATTACCTGAACATCCTCAAGATCAAGCCGCCGATGGTCACTTCGCGCCAGAGCGTGGATTTCTTCGTGGACATGCTGTCGAAGGTGCTCGCAGAAGGGCTGTAAACACATCCCCCTGTGGGAGCGAGCTTGCTCGCGATGAGGCCATTCCAGTCACAGATTTTTCGACTGAAAGACCGCTATCGCGAGCAAGCTCGCTCCCACAGGGGGAGAATTTTAGTTCGATTGATATCGGCTTTTAATCGATTGTTTTTGTAACGGTGGATGTAAGGTGCTTTAAAAGCCGATATTTATCGGATATAAAGTCGCCACAGCCCACGGCGTTTACACATACGCTTCCATTTCTGTCAGGTATCAATGTCACTCCGGAGTCCTGAGCCATGACCACGTTGAACAGCACCCCTCGCGCCGACGGCTTCTATATGCCAGCCGAATGGGCACCTCAAACCCAGACCTGGATGATCTGGCCCGAGCGCCCGGACAACTGGCGCCTGGGTGGCAAACCGGCACAAGCCGCTCACGTGGCAGTGGCCAAGGCCATCGCCCGTTTCGAACCGGTGACCGTGGCGGTTTCCGCCGGCCAGTACGAAAACGCCCGTGCCCGTCTGGACGTACCGAATATTCGTGTGGTGGAAATGTCCAGCGACGACGCCTGGGTTCGCGACTCCGGTCCTACCTTCGTTATCAACAACAGTGGCGAAGTCCGTGGCGTGAACTGGGACTTCAATGCCTGGGGCGGTTTTGACGGCGGCCTGTATTCGCCGTGGAACCGTGACTCGCAGGTTGGTGGCAAGATCCTCGAGATCGAGCGCAGCCCCCGCTATCGCACCGAAGGCTTCGTGCTGGAAGGCGGTTCGATTCACGTCGACGGCGAAGGCACCCTGATCACCACCGAAGAATGCCTGCTCAACCGCAATCGCAACCCGCACATGAATCGAGCGGAAATCGAAGCGGTCCTGAGTGCAAACCTGGCTGTGGATAAGATCATCTGGCTGCCGGATGGCTTGTTCAACGACGAAACCGATGGCCATGTGGATAACTTCTGCTGCTACGTGCGCCCGGGTGAAGTGCTGCTGGCCTGGACCGATGATCCGCAGGACCCGAACTACCCGCGCTGTCAGGCGGCGATGAAAGCGCTGCAAAGCAGCACCGATGCCAAGGGGCGCCCGTTCACGGTGCACAAGATGCCGATCCCGGGTCCGCTGTTTGCGACCGAGGAAGAGTGTGCCGGTGTCGATCCGGTTGATGGTACGCAGGAACGTAATCCTACTGTTCGTCTGGCCGGTTCCTACGTGAACTTCCTGATCGTCAACGGCGGCATCATCGCGCCGAGCTTTGACGACCCGCAGGATGGTCCGGCAAAGGAAATCTTGCAGAACCTGTTCCCACAGCATGAAGTGGTAATGGTGCCTGGTCGCGAACTGTTACTGGGGGGCGGCAATATTCACTGTCTTACCCAGCAACAACCCGCGCCGCACAAGGAGTGAGTGAGGTCGTAACAGCTTGAGTTGATTACGAAATCCCTCAGGCTGTCGATCAGCCTCCCGCAATGCACGGAGCCCGCGGCCCTACAGGCCTGCGGGCTTTTTTGTATCTGCCAGGCCACACTTCAGAAACCTTGGCACAGCTCTTGTATCTCCGCTGTTGTAACTCGGGGGAGGGAGGACTTCTATGTTCTGTCATAAACCTTGGATAAGTTAGCCGCTCACAAACCGGGAGAGAGCGCTGAAATGAACGCCGAAGTGAACGTAGTGAGCGACAAGGCGTTGCATCCCCTGGCAGTAAATAGCGAATCGCTCCAGATCCTGGCGCACTGGTTCAAGTCCAATGGAATGCGTCAGATCAGCGATACTGATCCGCGCCGGACAATGATCGAGCGTTACCCTGCTGGTTTATTCAGCGAAGCGGAACTGGATGCGTTGTGGGATGTGATGGAAGGATAAGAAGAACAACAACGGATTGAACAAAAAAAGCGCTGCCGGGATGGCAGCGTTTTTTTTTGCGCGCAGATTCATGCAATCACCGCGATCCCCTGTGGGAGCGAGCTTGCTCGCGATGGCGCCCGACCAGTCAGCATTTATATTGACTGACCCACCGCTATCGCGAGCAAGCTCGCTCCCACAAGGGAATGGTGTGAACCAGTGTTATTGGTTCACACCGGGATAAATGCTGTTTAGAAACTGTAGGTCCCCGTCACCACCAGACTACGCGGTGTCCCCGGCTGGATCTGGAATGCACTGGTTGCCGATTCGTAATACGTCTTGTCGCTGATATTGTTCAGCGCCGCGCGCAAATCCCAATCCTTCTGGCGGAAGCCTGCCAAGGCGTCCCAGCGGCCATAACCCGGCAACACGGTGGTGTTGAGGTTATCGGCATAGCGGTCGCCAACCAAGGTCAAGCCGGTTTCGGCGTACCAGCCCATTTCCGGTTTCCAGGTCAGGAACAGGCTGCCGTTGTGCTTGGCCACGTTGTTGATGCGCTTGCCTTCCAGGCCGTTGTTGTCCTTTTCGATGGTTGCGTCCTGCAGACCCACGCCACCGCGCATGTACCAGTTGCCGGTAATCCTGCCAGCGGCGGTCAGCTCGATCCCGCGAGAGCGTTGCAGCCCTGAAAGCAGGGTAATGGTCGGGTTGTTCGGGTCGCTGGTACGACGGTTGTAGAGCTCCAGCTCATAGATGGCCAGCGTGGTGCTCAGGCGATCGTCGAGCCAGTCGCTCTTCACCCCGATTTCTTTCTGCCTGGTCCGCTCCGGGCTCAGGTCATTGCTGTTACCTGCCGCGCCCGGGGTGATGCCGATCAAACCACCGCCGACCGGCGAGAACGTCTTGCTCCAGGAGGCGTAGAAGGAGTGATTTTGCAGCGGCGTCCAGACCACGCCAACGCGAGGGCTGGTGCTATGACTGTCACTGTCTTCGGAAATGTTGCGCACCTTGTTGGTCGACTCGATATCGAACGTGTCGTAACGCAGGCCGGCGAGCAATTGCCATTGATCGTTCAGGCGCAATTGATCCTGCACATACACCGCACGGCTCTCGACCTCGGTGTGGGTGTTGCTCGACACCACCATGCGCCCGGTATGACGCAAATTGCGGTCCGGGTTGTTCAGGTCCAGCGCCGGCACCGGTGAACTGCCCGGTCCGGAAGTGGCGGCGGTGTACAGCAACGGGTCGCGGCGCTGGCTGCCGATTTCGATACCGGTGAGCAAACGGTGCTCCAGGCCGAAGGTATCGAAACCACCTTCCAGCTCGACGTTGTTGTAGACATTACGGGTGTTCAGGTCCTGCTGCCAGTGCTGGCGCGTGACCTTGTTGGTGGCCGGGACATAGCCGGTCAAGTAAGTATTGTCGAAATCGCTGTCGAGTTTGAACACACCCAGGGTCTGGCGCAGTTGCCAGTTGTCGCTCAGTTCATACGTGAGTTTCGAGCGCAGGGACTGTGCCTTGTCGTCGATGAAATCGTTTTCGCTGCCGTAGGTCGTATCGCGTCCCACGTCTGCCGGGCGACCGTTTACGCCGGGGATGCCACGATCCGGCGTGCGGTTGTAGCGGCTGTATTCGTACTGCACCAACCAGTTCAGGTCGGGGGTCAGCTGCCAGCTCATCGAGGGCGCGAACAACTGGCGATTGCCACTCACACCATCACGAAAGCTGTTCTCGTCCATGTTGCCCATGTTCAGACGCAGGCTGATGTTCTCGGACGGGTCGGTGCTGAGGTCGGCATAGAGGCTGCGCAAGTCCTCGCTACCGCCCTGGGCTTCAATAGTCGAGCGGCGACCGAACTCAGGCAGTTTGCTCACCCGGTTGACGATGCCGCCCTGGCTGCCACGGCCATACAGCACAGCGGCGGGGCCTTTCAAAACGTCGATGCGTTCGATGTTGTGCAGGTCGCGAACGTACTGGCTGTCGTCGCGAATGCCATCGAGATAGAAGTCGTTGCTGGCGTCGAAACCGCGGATGCGCAGGCTGTCGAAGCGTGTGTCGGCGCCGCTGCTGACGTTGGGGATACCGCTGAGCGCCGTGCCCAGGTCGTTGGTGCCGTAATCCATGACGTTCGAGGTTTTGATCGAGTCGATGGCTTGTGGCACGTAGCGCACCGGTGTCGCGGTCCGGGTTGCTGTACTGGTTTGGGTTACGCGCGGGTCGTCGGCTTCAGCTTCGGCGCTGATCGATGTGGCAGGCAAGGTAGTCGGTGCAGCGTAGGAAAAACCGGCAGACAACAAGGCAGAGAGCCCAAAGCTGTAGGGCGCAAGACGAAAAGGGGCAGGCATTGAAGAGCGCATCCGTAGGATTTTAGATTGAAGCGTGTAGGAGGGCGCGGATAGTAATGCTTGTCATTTACTGTCGTTAGTTGTTATTGAGAATTTATCTCATTTGATTGTTTCGAATTGTGTCGGAGTTAATGCAAATGCCGACGCATTCATTCGACCGATTCAAGCAACAGACTGAAAGCCAATCCGGCGTTTTTCCGGAGCCGCTGCGGCACTAACCTGCCGACATCGAATTTTCCTGAATTTCTGTCGGAGCCTTCCCATGATCCTGCATTACATCTACGACCCATTGTGCGGCTGGTGCTACGGCGCCAAACCGCTGGTGCAGGCCGCCCAGGCTGTGCTGCCCGTGATTGCCCACGGCGGCGGCATGATGACGGGGGCCAATCGGCAAAAGGTATCGCCACAACTGCGCAGTTACGTCATGCCCCATGACCGGCGCATCGCCGAATACAGCGGGCAGCCGTTCGGTGAAGACTATTTCGAAGGTTTGTTGCGTGATCACACCGCCGTGTTCGACTCGGCGCCACCCATCGCTGCGGTGCTGGCTGCCGAGCAAATGGGAGGTCGCGGGCTGGAGTTGTTGGGGCGTTTGCAAAGTGCTCACTACGTGGAGGGGCGCCGCATCGCCGACGAATCGGTACTGATTGAACTGGCCCACGGCATGGGGCTGGACCGTCAAACCTTCGAAAGAGCCTTCAGGGTGGCCGACACCGAAGGCCATATCAGGAACAGCCGGGCGCTTTTGGCCAAGGTCGGCGGGCAGGGCTTTCCGACCCTGGCGCTTGAGCACAATGATCAATTCACCCTGATCGATATCGGGCCGTGGCTGGGCAAACCCCAGGCATTTGCGCAGTGGCTGAGTCAGTCGCTGCCCGATCAGGGATCATCCATTTCCGTAGCAGCCTGCGGCCTCGATGGCTGCCGTGATTGAATATTCCTGCTGCGTAAAGCAATTTCTTAGACGATTTTCGCCTATTTTTAGAAGATTCATGAAATTGACACATCGTTAAGGGCGCAGCTACGATTCGGCCACAACGCCTGTGGCCAACCGCCACGATCAAAAATTATAAAAAGGCCCGCCGCGAGAAATCGTGGGCGGGCCTTTTTGTTTTCGTCATGAAAAAAGAGCGCGATAGCGCCGTTTCGGCCGTTCGGCACAGCGCGTATCAACCGGAAATAAGGAAAAGAACAAAATGTTGAACAAGCGAATCAGCCTGATCGCTCTGGGGATGTTGAGTGCGACACAGGCCATGGCGAACGACCAGGCCGAATCCAAGGGTTTTGTTGAAGACAGCAGCCTCAAAGTGCTGCTGCGCAATGCTTACATCAATCGTGACTACAAAGACGGCAACCCGGATAAATCCGAGTGGGGCCAGGCGGCCATCGGCACGTTCTCGTCCGGCTTCACCCAAGGCACCGTGGGCGTGGGTGTGGACGCTTTCGGGTTATACGCTCTGAACCTGGAGCGCAACGAAGACCGTAGCGGCGCGCAAGGCATCGATTTCTTCAAAAAGGGCGACAGCGGCCAGCCGGCTGACGATCTGTCCAAGGGTGGCGCGGCGATCAAGTTCCGCCTGTCCAGCACCACCCTGACCTACGGCGACCAGATGCCGGCCCTGCCGGTGCTGAATTACGACAATTCGCGCCTGCTGCCGGAAAGCTACACCGGCACCCTGATCACCTCCAAGGAGATCAAAGGCCTGCAACTGGATGCCGGCCGCTTCACCGCCGAATCGCGCAAAAGCGCCGAAGGCCGTGACAGTGGTGGCTTGAAGTCGATCAACGTCTTGGGTGGTAGCTACCAGTTTACCGAGCAATTCAAGGCCGCGCTGTACGCTTCCGACGTCGAAGACGTGCTGAAGAAACAATATGTGAACGCCAACTACGTGTTCCCGCTCGACAAGGACCAGTCCCTGACCCTGGACTTCAACGGCTACCGCACCAAGCTGGAAGATTCCTACGTCCGCGAAAACGGTATCACCGGCGACGACAACAAGATCTGGAGCCTGGCGGCCACCTTCATCACCGGCCCGCACTCGTTCACCCTCGCACACCAGCGCAGCACCGGCGACAGCAACCTGGGCTACGCCTACGGCGGCTACCAGAAAGATCAAGGTCGCGTCGGCGACGGTGGAAACACCATCTACCTGGCGAACTCCTACTGGTCCGACTTCAACGCTGAAGACGAACGCAGCTGGCAAGTCGGCTACGGCCTGGACTTCAGCACCTTCGGTGTACCGGGCCTGAGCTACAACGTGGCCTATGTGCGCGGTGACAACATCACCACCTCCACCAGCGAAGGCGGCACCGAGCGCGAGATCTTCAACCAGATCAAATACGTCGTCCAAAGCGGCCCGGCCAAAGACCTCAGCGTGAAACTGCGCAGCTCGGTCCTGCGTGTGTCGCAGAAGTCGAGCGAGTACAACGTCAGTGGCAACGAAGTGCGTGTGTTTGTGGATTACCCGATCAACATCTTCTGATGATGGGTTGTGGTCTCGAGGTCTGATGCAAGGCTGAGAAAAAAGAAGAAGCCCCGACTGGTTCGGGGCTTTTTGTGACTAATTGGAATTTTCCAAACGGCTCTTTCAATGGCAATGGCGATGCCCTTCAAGATTGTCGGAAGTCTCTGAGGGAAAAAGAGGATCCACCTGATTTCTCGTGACGATTCAACAGGCTGAAATAGCAGTTGTTACCGTGAGAGATCACCGAATGAAAGCTCCAGGGGTAAAGGAAGCTCCTGATCAGGAAAGCTGGAAGGATCTAGGTTTGCCGGATCTGCGAGACATATCAATACTCTTGGAAACCAAGGTGGTTCGAGAGCTACCAGGGGCCGTTGATGTCTGCTCCGCTCTAAGGCAGGTAGCGCTAGGTTTTGGATTGCATGAAGGGACTGACACGGTGCTGATCGAAACGCCATATTTACCCGTGACGGTTCGGCGTGAGCATCTACGTCACATAGTGGAAAAACGCCCTAACGCCCGAGAGCGTTTCACTGAATTTGCTGTAGATACGCTGAAGAATCCATTAGAAATCTGGCGGGTTTCCTACAGCGATGACTCCTATCGTCTCGCCTTCATTGGCGCATACCACACAAAGTACCAAATGTTGGCAGTAATCCATGTTGACCGTGGGTATGTACTTTGGAACTTCATGAACTGTGACAAAAAGGCGCTGAACAAGCACCGACACGGCGGGTTGGTTTATCAACGTTACCTATTATCCAAACAAAAAAAGCAGCCTGAGTAGGCTGCTTTTTTTGAGAAGCTTGCTTGATATTGTGCTCCCTCAAGCAAGGGAGAAGAGGTCTCACCCGAGCGCTGATTTTCAGGTCATCAACGGGGTTCCTAACGCCGACTATTGCCACCTGAAGGCAGTCGGTTTCGCGCTCTTGGGCAAATTCTCTGTCACAGATGATGTTTGTGTCAACCCGAGCGGTAGCCTTGTGGTGGTGTTGGTCAGATCGGCGAAGTCGCGCACATCGACATCTGACTTTTTTACGATGGGGACCATTACAAAATGGAGAAATTGATCGAAACAACAGGGGGTAATGATTCCTCGGCGGAAATGCGGATAGCTGGTGTGCGCAGTGAAACGGGCTTGCGCAATGCTTGATGCTCAAACCATTCGCAGGAATATCGACTCGGTTGACGAGGTGATCGAGGTTGCTGTGGGAGGTAACAGAAGGGGATATCGAACAAATCAGTTTCAGAAGGACTTGCTGGAGTTTGTTCGCGATATGAATGAGAGCCGCATCAGCTCTATCGCGCGGGGTAAGCCTTAACAAATGCATTCGCGATTCATCGCGAACGTGTCGTCCGCAGCGACATGTCCCGAAGACGTGTCGCAAAAAGTGGAAAATTGCGACACGTAAGTAATTGGATGACAGAAAAAACGGTATAGAGTCCTACAGTACTCATTACACCGCGTAACGAATGAAGTTCCCGCTCCCACCTTTATCCCTTCCAGCAAACTCCATAAATTGAGCTCCAACGCCTCTCCCATCATCCCGACGGGAAGGTCACTGGAGTTTCCCTCATGCCTTTCGTAACCGTACGCATCACCCGCGATGGCGTTACCTCTGAGCAGAAAGCTCAGGTGATTGCCGAGATCACTGAAACACTGGAACGCGTCCTCAACAAACGCCCTGACCTGACCCACATCGTGATCGAGGAAGTCGACACCGATAATTGGGGTTACGCCGGCATTACCACCACCCAGTACCGCAAGCAACTGGCCGAGGCGGAAGGGCAGTCATGACGTCCTCCGTCACCATCGATTTCATCTCCGATGTGGTGTGCCCCTGGTGCGCGCTGGGGGCGACGGCGCTGGAGCAGGCGATCGAGAACGTGGCCGGGGAAGTCTCGGTCGAGCTGACCTACAAGCCGTTCGAGTTGAACCCGGACATGCCGGCCGAAGGTGAGCAAGCGGTCGAGCACCTGATGCGCAAGTACGGGAGAACAGCCGACGACGTCGCCGCCGGCAAGGCCATGCAAATCGCTCGCGGCGAGGCCATTGGTTTCAAGTTCGATCTGGAGAAGCGCACGCATTTCTACAACACCTTCGATGCGCACCGATTGTTGCTGTGGGCGTTGCAGGAAGGGCGACAAGTCGAGCTGAAGAGGGTGCTGCTACGGGCCTATTTCAGCGAAGGCCAGAACCCGAGCGATCAATCGACGCTGGTGCGTCTGGCGACTGAAGCGGGGCTGGATGCGACAGGGGCGAGAGAGGTGCTGGCGTCCGACGCATTCGCCAGCGAAGTGCGTGAGCTTGAAATGTATTACCGCCAGCACGGCATCAACTCGGTTCCGGCCATGGTGCTGAACGGTCGCCACCTGGTGTCCGGTTCGCAATCGGTCGAGTACTACGAACAGATGTTGAGACAAATGGTGAACGCCCCGGCCGAAGCCTGATTACAGATTTCTACCCCACTTTTAATTGTCAGAGGTCTTCATCATGAGCATTTCGAAAAAAGTCATCGTTATCACCGGCGCATCCCAGGGTCTCGGCGACGGTATGGTCAAAGCTTTTCGTGAACTCGGTTACCGGATCGTCGCCACTTCGCGTTCGATCAAGCCGTCCACCGATCCGGACATTCTCACCGTGGCCGGTGACATCGGCGAGCCGGAAACCGCCCGGCGCGTCATCCGTGAAGCGATTTCCCGTTTCGGTCGCATCGATACCCTGGTCAACAATGCCGGGATCTTCATCGCCAAGCCGTTCACCGCGTACACCGCAGAAGACTACGCCAATGTGCTGTCGGTGAACGTCAATGGCTTCTTCTACATCACCCAACTCGCCATCGCCGAGATGGAAAAGCAGGGCAGCGGCCACGTCGTCAACATCACCACCAGCCTGGTGGACCACGCCATCGACGGCGTGCCATCGGTGTTGGCTTCACTGACCAAGGGCGGCCTCAACGCGGCAACCAAATCCCTGGCCATCGAATACGCCAAGCGCGGGATCCGGGTGAACGCGGTCAGCCCCGGCATCATCAAGACCCCCATGCACGGCGAAGAAACCCACGCAGCACTGGGCAATCTGCACCCGGTCGGACACATGGGCGAGATCGATGATATTGCGCAAGCGGTCGTGTATCTGGACGGCGCCAAGTTCGTCACTGGCGAAATCCTGCACGTAGACGGTGGTCAGAGCGCGGGACACTAAAGGCGCGTTTCCAAACCCCGGAAACAACAAAGCCCCTGCATTTCTGCAGGGGCTTTGTTTTGTATGGTGCAGCACCAGGAATCGAACCCGGGAACTACTGATTACAAGAATCAGGCCTTCAATGTGAGAGCACCGCAGGGGTGTGAGTTTCGCCAACACTCGCCCACGACTGGAAAAGCACGGTGAATCAATTCGCCCTCTACGAGGAGCGCTTCACCAGACCGTACATCTAGATTATGATCGCGCTGCCGCCTGACCGTAATCCTCTAAACTACGGGCCATTCCCCCGATCGCTACCCGATTCTACCTCGTTTGGCAGCAAATGCCGCGTTGGGCCTCCCGCACTGGCACCAATTATCCCAAGCGTATTGCGAATACTAGAAAAGATGATCTTTATAAAAAATAATAAACTTTTCTCCTGCTTATACTTGCTGGCAGTCATCATAACCATCGGCGTGGTGTACTCACTGGGCTTCCGGGAAGCGGCAAGCCAGATTGCGATCGCGCCCGAGCGCCTGAGAAACTTCACGTTCCCCATCTGGGAGCAACACGCTTTTTCGCAGCACGGTTTCCTCGTCTTCTATTCGATGGAGGACTATGCAAATAAGATCGCGTATTCCAACCACTCCACTGCTTATCTGTTCTACATGTACGCCCTCTATAAAGTGGAAATGTATGTGCAGGCATTACCGATGAGAGTGACAGGGGCTTTCCTGAACATCATTTCATTGGCAGGCGTTACGTTCTTTTTTCTGTCCCGCCTGGTGGAAAAGCGCCTGGCATTCGGTCAGGGCCTGCTGATTCTGTTATCGGTCGTATTCATGGTGTCGATGCCGGGATTCTGGATTTCTTCGGCCAGATTCAACGTCGACAATACGTTCCCATTGATATTTGCGTTCCAGGCGCTGGCTGCGTTCTTGATCTGGAAAAATCGGGAACGATCCGGAGCGGTCATGACAGTGATCGTGTTGTTTGCCGTGTTTTCTCCGATCTCGGCGGCGTTGCTGGGCGCCGCCTTGCTGGTTTGGGCATGCCGCAGCGACGGTCTCGACAGACGGATGTGTCGTCTGGCATTGGTGGCCCTCGTTGCGGCCGTTGCCTTCTATCTGCCGTCCCCACTGATATCGAAGGCACTGGGTTTCACCTCGTCCAACAGCGGCTGGCTGTTTCGCGCTGGTCTGGATGGCGACACCACTTATTTCACCAACATCGTGAAGTCGGTACTTGTTCCGCAGTTCCCGCGGCCATTTCCGACCATTGCCGTGCCGATCCTGTTCCTGGTAGCCCAGTTGGCCTGTTTGCGCATGATCAAACGGCGTGAACCTGCCGGCGTTGCGGCACCGGCGGGGACCTCCCCGTTGGCCGGCGTCAGCATGTTCTACTACCTGCTTTTTTCGCAATACGTGATGACCAGCCTGCTGTGGCCGCAGGCCGTTGCCATTCATCCGTACCTGTATGACTACCTGCTGATGGCACCGGTTTTCGTCGCGATTGTTCTGAATTTTGCGTTCAAGCCCTCACCGGCTGCGTTGCGTTTCTGGGCGCTGGTGCTGTTGTTCTGCATTTCCTTCCATCTCCAGCAGGTCGCGCAGGCAAAATGCCAGGGGTGTTACTACCCGGGCGCCTGGGACGCGAGCATCAAGCAGCCATGAAGACCGTCGCCATTCTTCAGTCGAACTACATACCCTGGAAGGGCTATTTCGACATGATCGCTGCGGTCGATGAGTTCATCCTCTACGACGACATGCAGTTCACCAAGAACGACTGGCGCAATCGCAACCTGATCAAGACGCCGCAAGGCGTCCAGTGGCTCAGCGTGCCTGTCGGGCAAGGCATCAGTCGCCGCATTCGCGAAGTCGAGCTGGCCCCTGCCTGGCAGGCCAGGCACTGGAAAACGCTGCAGAGCAACTATCGGCGAGCGCCTTTCTTCGATGAGGTCGCCCAGTGGCTCGAGCCGCTCTATCTGGTGGAGACCCACACGGGTCTGTCGTCGATGAACCGGAAGTTCATGGAAGCGATTTGCCGATACATCGGTATTGAAACCCGCATTACGAATTGCTGGGACTATGTGTCTGCCGGCGACAAAACCCGGACTGCCCGCCTGGTGGACCTTTGTCAGCAGGCCGGTGCGACGCACTACCTGTCGGGGCCGGCGGCAAAGGACTACATCGAGGCGCCGCTGTTCGACGCCGCCGGCATTGCGCTGCAATGGTTCGATTACGCCGGCTTCCCCGAGTATCCGCAACTCTGGGGGGAATTCACCCATGGCGTCACCGTCCTGGATCTGCTGTTCAATTGCGGCAAGGATGCGCGCCGTTACATGAGGCATGTCAAAGCATGAGGCTGTCCATCGTCGCCACGCTTTACCGCTCGGCCAAGTTCGTCGAGGAGTTCCATCTCCGTGCAAGCCAGGCGGCACAACAACTGGTCGGAGACGATTACGAGATCGTACTGGTCAACGACGGCTCGCCCGATTCAAGCCTGGAACTGGCCGTCCAGTTGAGCGAAGCCGATCACCACGTGGTAGTCGTCGATCTCTCGCGCAACTTCGGCCACCACAAGGCCATGATGACGGGCCTGCGACATGCCCGCGGTGAACGTGTCTTCCTGCTCGATAGCGACCTGGAGGAAGATCCGGCATGGTTGCTCTCGTTCAGCGAGCAGATGGAGCGCGAAAAGGCCGATGTGGTCTACGGTGTCCAGCAGCAGCGAAAAGGCAAGCACTTCGAACGCTGGACCGGGCAGGTGTTCTACAAACTCTTCCGTTTCCTCAGCGGACTGGATATGCCCGACAATATCGTCGTCGCCAGGCTGATGTCGCGCCGCTATGTGGATGCGCTGATTCAGCACGACGAACGCGAGTTGTTCATGGCGGGTCTGTGGGTCATCACCGGTTTCGATCAGCGTGCGCAGGCCATCGACAAGCGCAGTCGCGACGAGACGACCTACACGCTGGGAAAGAAAGTGGCACAACTGGTCAATTCGATTACTGCCTTCAGCAGTGCACCGCTGGTGGGAATCTTCGGCGTGGGCTGCGCGATCTTCCTGCTGTCGGCCGCCTACACGAGCTTTCTCGTCGTCAACTGGCTGCTCCTGGCGAACCCACCCAGCGGCTATACGTCGCTGATGGCTTCGATCTGGCTGCTCGGCGGCCTGATCATCGCATTCGTCGGCGTGGTCGGGATTTATCTCGCCAAGATCTATTCCGAAGTCAAGCAGAGACCCTACACTATTGTCCGGCACGTCTACCGTCAGGCTGAGGCGCGGAGTATCGAATGAAAAAACTCATTATTTTTGGTCTCACCGACGCCGCCGAGCTCGCACTCTATTATTTTTCCAACGACTCCGGCTATCAGGTCGAGGCGTTTGCCGTCGATCCCGCCTACATGCCGGCCGACAAGAGCTTCAAGGGATTTCCGGTGGTGGCATTCGATGAAGTCACCCAGATCTACCCGCCAGACCGGTATGTCTTTTTCGTCGCGCTCGGCTATTCCAAGCTCAACCAGATCCGTAAGGAAAAATATCTGGCAGTCAAGGAGCTGGGCTACGAAATGGTCAGCTACATCAGTTCGCGAGCCTCGGTGCTGACAGAGGACATCGGCGAGAACTGCTTCATCCTGGAAGACAATACCGTTCAGCCCTTCGTGCGCATCGGCAACAACGTGACCATGTGGAGCGGCAATCACATCGGACATCATTCGCGTATCGAGGACCACTGTTTCCTGGCCTCGCACATCGTCGTATCCGGCCGTGTGACGATCGGGGAAAGCTGTTTTCTCGGCGTCAACGCAACCCTTCGCGATCACGTCACCATCGGCGAGAAATGCATCATCGGCGCCGGCGCGCTGATTCTTGGAGATGTCGCTGCCGAAGGCGTGTACGTTGGACAAGCCACCGAACGGTCGCGCGTGCCGAGTACCCGCGTCAGGAACATCTGAAGAACCTCATAATTGGCGTGAAGACATCCCATGTGGAAAAAACTAGGAAAGATATTCTGCGCAGAAGGGCAGAGCGATTGGTTGTATTCTCACGCGATGATTCCCATTGCCGAGCAGGTGGATGGCGACCTGTATCGCATCTATTTCTCATCGCGCGACAAGACTAATCGCGGACACGGCGGCTTCCTCGAGATCGACATGCGGGACCCGACCAAGGTCTTGCGCGTCCATCCGGATCCGGTCCTCGAACCGGGCGACCTCGGATGTTTCGACGACAGTGGCGCCTTGCCCAATTCGATCGTCAACGTCGGTGGCCGCAAGCTGCTGTACTACACCGGGATCAACCTGGGCGTGACGGTGAAGATCCGCAATTCCATCGGCCTGGCCGAATGGAACGAGGCCACCCAGCGCTTCGAGAGGCTGTTCCGCGGCCCCGTCATCGACCGCACCCGCGATCTTCCTCACTTTGTCGCCACCCCCGAGGTGCAGTTCGAGGCCGGACGATTCAGGGCTTGGTTCACCTCCTGTGTGCGCTGGGAGCAAGGCCCTTCGGAAGCGAAGCACTTCTATCATCTCGAGTATGCTGAGTCCGCCGACGGGATCGAGTGGGAGCGCAACGGCACGGTTGCCATCGAGTTCCGTGACGAACACGAGTACGCCCTGGGTGTGCCGCGCGTGCTCAAGGATGCGGACATGTACCGGATGTGGTTCTGCTCCCGGGCCACGAAGGACTGCCCCACCTACCGGATCCGCTACGCGACCTCGTCCGATGGCGTGCAATGGACGCGACACGATGAGCAGGTGGGAATCAACGTATCGGAATCGGGTTGGGATTCGGAGATGATCTGTTACCCGTTCGTCTTCGATCATGCCGGTCGACGCTACATGCTTTATAACGGCAACGGCTATGGCAAGACGGGTTTCGGGATTGCTGTCTGGGGAGACGAGTGATTCTAATGCAGCGCTGGCGGCCCGTGATCAGGCCCATTCTCCGTTACGCAGTCGTCGGCGTCGCCTGCAATGCCATCGGTTATGCGGCCTACCTGGCATTGACGTGGCTGGGCATCCCATTCAAGCTGGCCATGAGCTTCCTGTACGTGCTTGGCATCTGCATCAGCTTCCTGGGCAACCGCAACTGGGCGTTCGAGCATCGCGGCAACGTCGTGGGGACGGCATGGCGCTTCGGCCTGGCGCACGCTGCCGGCTACTTGCTCAACCTGGCCTTGCTAACCGTGTTTGTCGACAAGCTGGGATATCCTCATCAGTGGGTCCAGGCCGCTGCCATTTTCGTTGTAGGAGGTTTCTTGTTCGTCGTCTTCAAGCTATTCGTCTTTCGTCATGATCAACCGGATGGGAACCAGGCGTGAAGATCTGTTCTGAATGCGAGACGCCGTACGCCTCGGAGCAATGGACATGCGTCCAGTGTGGACATCAGGTGGCTCGAAAGAACGGTTTTGCCGCGTTTGCGCCAGAACTCGAGGACAAGCAGGAGGGCTTCAAGGCCGACTTCTACGAGACCTACGCGCATCTTGAAAGCGGCCATTTCTGGTTCCGGGCGCGTGGCAGGTTGATTACATGGGCGCTGATGAAGTATGCGCCGCGCATGCGTTCATTTCTGGAAATCGGGTGCGGTACCGGCTTCATTCTGAGTCGGGTCGCCGTGGCGTTTCCGAAGGCCAGGTTGCTTGGCAGCGAGATGTTCTCGACCGGGCTGAAGTTTGCCTCCTCTTGCTTGCCCGGTGCGGAGTTCGTGCAGATGGATGCGCGCGATATCCCTTACATCGACGAGTTCGATGCTATTGGCGCGTTCGATGTCATCGAGCACATCGAGGCGGATACCGTGGTGCTCCAGCAGATGCACCGTGCCCTGAAGCCCGGGGGAATCATGCTGTTGACCGTGCCCCAGCATCAGTGGCTGTGGAGCCAGGTGGATGAATATTCCTGCCACGTGCGGCGCTACGATGCCGCCGACCTGCATCGCAAGGTGGAAGAGGCGGGGTTTTCCGTCGTGCGTAGCACATCGTTCGTCTCGTTACTGCTGCCGGCGATGATGATTTCACGCGGCGCCAAGAAGCAACAGCGGGGCGACACGAGCGAGACCGCCGAATTAGCGGTACCCAAGGCGCTCAATGTGCTGTTTGGTTTCGTGATGTGGCTGGAGTGTTTGCTCATCAAGGTGGGAGTGAGTTTTCCGGTCGGTGCTTCCAGGCTGCTTGTCGTCCGGAAAAAGAGTTGATGCCCCCCGACTTTGCATAACGACGTGAGTCTAGTTCGACCCGATTAAAATTTGCGTGCGAAGGCTCAAATGATGGAAGACAAAACGATCCAGTTCAATCGCCCCTACATGACGGGGAAAGAGCTTTATTACATCGCTGAAGCCAAGTTCGGCAATATCCTCGCCGGTGATGGCCCGTTCACCAAGCGGTGCCATGAGTGGATGATCGAACGTACCGGTTCGAGCAAGGCTTTGCTGACCCACTCGTGCACGGCAGCGCTGGAAATGTCCGCGTTGTTGTTGGACATCCAGTCCGGCGACGAGGTCATCATGCCCTCGTTCACGTTCGTTTCCACGGCCAATGCCTTCGTTTTGCGCGGCGGCGTTCCCGTGTTCGTCGATATCCGTCCGGATACCCTGAACCTGGATGAGACGCTGATCGAGGCGGCTATCACGCCGCGCACCAGGGCAATCGTGCCGGTTCATTATGCGGGCGTGAGTTGCGAGATGGATACGATCATGGAGATCGCCCAGCGTCACAACCTGAAAGTGGTCGAGGATGCGGCGCAGGGGGTCATGGCCGCTTACAAGGGGCGGGCTCTGGGCAGTATCGGGGACTTCGGCGCCTTCAGCTTCCATGAGACCAAGAACGTCATTTCGGGCGAGGGCGGCGCATTGCTCGTCAATGATCCTGCGTATGTGTTGCGCGCAGAAATCATCCGCGAAAAAGGCACTGACCGTAGCCGTTTCTTCCGCGGCGAGGTCGACAAATACACTTGGCAGGAAGTCGGGTCGTCATTCCTTCCAGGGGACGTGACTGCCGCGTTTCTCTGGGCGCAGTTGGAAGAGGCCGAACACATCACGCAGGCGCGGCTTGCCATCTGGCAGCGGTATCACGAATTGCTGGCGCCGCTGGAAACCAGCGGGGCGCTGCGCCGTCCTATCGTGCCGGCCGACTGCCAGCACAACGCGCACATGTACTACGTGCTGCTGCCCGCAGACATGCCGCGACAACCGGTGCTCGATGGCCTCAAGCGAGAGGGAATCAATTCGGTCTTCCATTACGTGCCCCTGCACTCCTCGCCGGCTGGCCAGCGTTACGGCCGTGTCCATGGCGCCATGGACAACACGGTGAACCTCTCGGAGCGCTTGCTGCGACTGCCGCTGTGGGTAGGTATGTCGGTCGAGCAGCAGGAACGTGTGGTGGAAGTCTTGCGGGACGAACTGTGTCGCTGATTCGACAAGCACTCTTGCCGGAGTTCGGCACGATCCCGAGTCCGAGTTTTATCGCAGCAGCTTTCGGCTCGGCGCGTTCTTTGTAGCCCAGGAAGGCCAAGCACTCCGCCAGTGTGCGTGTTTGTCGCGTGGGGAACCGTCTTGGGCAAGTTGGTTTTCGTTCAGTTTGAACAACAGGGAGGGTGCAGCGAGTTGCCAGTCAAAAAGGCCGCCGCCAGCTCCAATCAACTGAGACGCTGTGACCAAATCCGATATGAAACCCCAGAAACGAAAAAGGCCCACCGTAAGGTGAGCCTAAGTCGTTGTTCTATATGGTGCCGGCACCAGGAATCGAACCCGGGACCTACTGATTACAAGTCAGTTGCTCTACCATCTGAGCTATACCGGCGTGTCAGGGCGACGATTATAGCGATTGGTTGGCTTCTGTAAACCCCTGAATTATGACTATTTTTGCGCTGGCTTCAGGTCAGGCGCGCAGCAGGGTTTTCTTGAGTTTCTGGATGGCTTGCCAGGTTCGACTGTTTTGCATCGCGCGCAGCTGTGCTTCGGCCTGTTCGGCGCGTTGCAGGGCGGCGGCGAGTTGGTGTTCGATGTCGCCGACAGGGTGGCTGAAGTTGTGGCCTTTGCAGAACTGGAACTCGTCCAGGTTGCACGGCGGGATGTCGAAGGCGGGTTTGAGGTTCAGGTGTTCTTCGGCGAGGTAGTAGGTGTTGATGCCGTCGAACAGGATGGAGTGGTAGCCGGCGTCGGTGACGAGGGTTTCCCAGGCCTGGTCGCGGGCCCAGGGGGTTTCGATAAGGATCACCCATGGCCGCCATTGGCTGAAGTCCATGCCGCGCAGGACGGTTTCTTCGTGGCCTTCGACATCGATTTTCAGGAAGTGAATGGCGCGGCCCTGGGCGTGTTCTTCGCAGATGGAGGCCAGGGTGCGGGACTTGATCGTTTGGCTGCGCACGTCCATGCCGGCGTCTCGGTGCAGTTTGGCCATGGCCGGGTCCAGGGTCGAAAGGCCGGTGCCGGCGATGCCGTAGAAGGTCAGTTCGTCAGCACTTTCCCCGGCCGCACACTGCAGGTTGGTGTCTTTGGGGCGTTGCTGGCTCAGGGCTTCGAAATAGTTGGGCATCGGTTCGACGTTGATGCCGGTCCAGCCGTTGTCGTAGAACGCCTTGGTGACGGAGTCATGGGTGGGATCGTTTGCCCCGACGTCGATGTAGAAGCCGTTCTCGACGGTTTTGAGGGCGCGCCACAGGCGTATGTCTTCGAAATTCTGTGCGTAGGAAATGAACGTCACTGGCGCATCCTGTCGGAGGAATGTTCTTGTTCGTGGCCGCGCTGCCGGCGCCCTTGCGTGTGTGTATATCAAGAGTAATGAAAGGGTGCAATTTCCCCTGTCTGCGATCCGGGATTAGGCATTTATGTCGTTTTGATTAAATGCTTATGCACAATGCCATTGGCAGCGCACTGGGTTTAGGTCGAAATTGTGGATCCGTTCTCGTTTGTTCGCAAATACCTGTTTTTTCGATTTTTTATGCGAGTGTATAAAAAATGAACAGTGTGGATTTAGCCCTGAAACAGGCGTGGATATTGGATCCACGATTATTTCATCAACAGAGTTATCCACAGGTCGGATGTATTTAAGCGCGTTCGGCCAGGAGCAGGAAATTACGCGGCGTGAGCGGAGTTTCGCAGAAGGTGCCGACACGGACGCTGTAGCCCTGCTCGGTGAGGAAAAGTGCCCGGTCAAGGACCAGCCAAAGCTCCAGTGGGCGTCGGAAAAGTCCGCGTAGTAGTTCAAGGTTGCGCACTTCGGCCAGTCGCTGCCAACCGGCGGCTTCGAGGGCTGGCCAATCTTGCGGGCCGATTGTGGATAACTCTTTGAGAGTGGCGAGATGATGGCAGTAATCGGCGAAGGGTTTGTCCAGCCAGGCGCTGGGCAGGGAAGGGGTTGGCAGGTACTCGTCAATGCCGCGTAGTTGCCGTTGCAGCAAGTCGAAGCCCAGGCGCCGGGCCATGGAGGTGTCGCGTTGACGTCGCACGCGGGCACCGGCGGTAACGGTTTCGCTCATGGGCAACGCGAGGTCGTCGAGGGAAAGCTGTAAGCCGGAGCCTTGGGCGGCCGAGGAAATCGGTGAGTATTGGGCAAGACTGATCCGGTTGTAGCAACACGGCGCGATGGCGAGCTGTTTGCAGCCTGTGACGCTGGCGAGTTGAATCAGCCGCACATGCAAATCACCGCAGGCGTGAAGCGCGACGGGCGTGTGATACGCACCCAGTAAACAAGCTGCGTCTGCCGCGAGCACATCTTGTTCGATATGCAGCGCATGCAGGTGATGGCGCTGGCTGAGTGCCTGGCCGCTGGTTACCAGTGCCGGGTCGTATTCCAGGCACGTCAGTTGTTGCCCCGGTTGCAGTAGGCGGCGGCCCAGATGTCCTTTACCCGAGCACCAGTCCATCCAATGCTGCGGTGTTTCGGAAAACTGCAACCGACTGGCGAAGGCTTCGATCTGTTGCCATTTGCGCCCCGGTACATCGACGTTCAACCGATGACCCGCCGCCTCGAGTGTGCGAGTCGGCAACTCATCCACGGCACTCAAGGCAGCGGACATTGTTGCCAGGGAAGCAAAGGGCTCCGGTGCATTCAGAAGGGCAGGTTGGTTGTGAGCGTTTTCCGCGTCTTCCAGCGACCGCTTGCGTAGCCATTCGGCCAGAGCAGGGTAGTACGCTTCCCAGGGAAGATGCCGATGAGTGAACGGTCGGGGTTTCCACAGTGCCTGATGCTCTGTCAGAAAAGCATCCAGCGCGGTGAAACGGGCGAGCAGGGCCTCGCCCGTCAACACGCCGCTATCAACGTCCTTGGCAGGCATCGACGCGCAACCAGCGCTCCAGCAGCTTGAAGCCACGCACCAGCACGTAAGCCATTACCAGATAGAACATGCCCGCGGCGAAGAAGATCTCCACCGGCAGGTAGGTCCGGGCAATGATGGTGCGGGCCATGCCGGTCAATTCCAGCAGGGTCACGGTGCTGGCCAGGGCGCTGGCCTTGAGCATCAGGATCACTTCGTTGCTGTAGGCCGGCAGGCCGATGCGCGCGGCGCGCGGCAGCATGATGTAGAACAGCGCTTTTGGTTTGGACATGCCCAGTGCCCGTGCCGCCTCGATCTCGCCCGGTGGAATCGCCTGGATGGCGCCCCGCAGGATTTCCGCAATGTAGGCCGCCGTGTGCAAGGTCATGGTCGCCGTGGCGCACCAGAACGGATCGCGCAGGTACGGCCACATCGAACTGTTACGGATCGCGTCGAACTGCGCCAGGCCGTAATAGACCAGGAACAGCTGAACCAGCAACGGCGTGCCCCGGAAAAAGAAAATGTAGCCGTAGGGAAATGCCCGCACCCACCACAGGCGCGACGAGCGGGCGATGCCCAGTGGAATGGCCAGCAGCAAACCGGCGATCACGGCGATGGCGACCAGTTCCAGGGTCAGGGTTGCGCCCTGGGCCAGTTTCGGCAGCCACTTGATGATGACTTCCCAGTTCATTGGGTGCTCCTCGCGAAGCCGCGAGCGGCACGTTTTTCCAGGAAGTGCATGCCGGTCATCGCCAGCACCGTCAGGCTCAGGTACATGAACGCGGCCACCATATAGAAGGTGAACGGTTGCTTGGAGACGGTCACGCCGATTTGCGCATGACGCATGATTTCTTCCAGGCCGATCACCGACACCAGCGCGGTGTCCTTCATCAGGATCATGAACAGGTTGCCCAGGCCCGGCAGGGCAATGCGCCACATCTGCGGCATGATCAGCTTGGTGAAGATGCGCCATTTCGACAGGCCCAGGGCCACGCCGGCTTCACGATGGCCTTTGGGGATGGCGAGGATCGCACCGCGAAACACTTCCGTGGCGTAGGCGCCGAAGCACAGGCCAAGCGCAATCACACCGGCGGCGAAGGCGTTGAGTTCAAGGTCGGGGTTGCCGAAGAACTCGCCCAGGGCACGCATCAGGTTGACCGTGCCGAAGTAGATCAACAGCACCCAGAGCAATTCCGGGATACCGCGAACCAGGGTCGAATAAGTGCCGCCAAGCCATTGCAGCGGCTTGTACGGGGAAGTCTTGGCCAAGGCGCCGAGCAGACCGAGTACCAGCCCCAGGCACAAGGCCGAGAGTGCCAGTTTCACAGTCATCAGCGCGCCAGCGGCGAGCGCCGGGCCGAATCCGTAGAGGTCGATAATCATGGATTTCTTTTCAAATCGCGGCAGGCAAGGCCGAGAACCGGCGCCATCAGGCGCCGGTCAGGCAGGTCAGTATCAATAGATGCTGAACGGGAAGTACTTGTCGTTGATCTTCTTGTAGGTGCCGTCAGCGACGATTTCTTTCAGCGCGGTGTTCAGCTTCTCGCGGATCGGGTCTTTCTTGCGCACGGCAATACCGATCTTGTCGCTCTCTTCCACTGGGTCACCCTTGAACTCGTAGCTACGGCCAGCGTCGCTTTTCAGCCATTCGTAGTTGACGTACTTGTCGGCCAGGATGCCGTCCAGGCGGCCGGAAGTCAGGTCGAGGTAGGCGTTTTCCTGGGTGTCGTAGAGCTTGATGGTGATGTCGTCACCATAGTTGTCTTCCAGGAAGGTGCCGGCCAGGGTCGCGCGCTGGGCGCCGATGATCTTGCCTTTGAGCGCGGCCTTGTCGGTTTTGAAGTCGATGTCTTTCTTGGCGATGAACTGCAGCTTGTTGGAGTAGTACGGGTCGGTGAAGTCCACCGCTTGCTTGCGCTCGTCGGTGATCGACATCGAGGAGATCAGGAAGTCGAACTTCTTGGCGTTCAGGGCCGGGATGATGCCGTCCCAGTCGGAGGTCACGACGGTGCACTCGACTTTCATCTTGGCGCACAGGGCGTCGCCGATCTCTTTGTCGAAGCCGACGACATTGCCACTGGCATCTTTATTGTTGAACGGCGGGTAAGCCGCTTCGATGCCCATCTTCAGGGTTTCGGCCATTGCACCGGCGCTGAACGCCAGGGTGACGGCGGCAGCCAGGAAGACCTTTTTGTAGTTCTGCATGTGGGTAGCTCCGTTAGCGGTTGCTGGACATGAATTGTTTGCAGCGCGCCGAAAGCGGGTTTTCAAACACCTGCTGTGGCGATCCTTGCTCTTCTACCAGGCCCTGGTGGAGGAACACCACTTCACTTGAGACCTGACGGGCGAAGCCCATTTCGTGGGTCACGAGCAGCATGGTGCGGCCTTCTTCGGCCAGCGCGCGGATGACATTAAGTACTTCCTGGACCATTTCCGGGTCAAGCGCCGAGGTGGGCTCGTCGAACAGGATGACCTTGGGCTGCATGGCCAGGGTGCGGGCGATGGCCGCGCGTTGTTGCTGGCCGCCGGACAACTGCGCCGGGTAGGCATGGCGCTTGTCGGCGATGCCGACCTTGGCCAGCAGGGCTTCGGCCACTTCGATGGCTTCGGCCTTGCTCTGGCCGAGCACGCGGCGCGGGGCTTCGATGATGTTGTCGAGCACACTCATGTGCGGCCACAGATTAAAGTTTTGAAATACAAAACCGATTTCGCTGCGCAGGCGATTGATCTGCTTGCCGTCGGCGGCCACCAGTTCACCGTTCTTCGCGGCCTTGAGCTTGAGTTCTTCGCCAGCGACCAGGATCTGGCCCTGATGCGGGTTCTCCAGCAGGTTGATGCACCGCAGGAACGTGGACTTGCCGGAGCCGGAGGAACCCAGGATCGAGATCACATCGCCGTCGCGGGCGGTCAGCGAGATGCCTTTGAGCACCTCCAGCGAACCGTAGCGTTTGTGCAAGTTGCGGATTTCAAGCGCGGGCGTGGCCTCAGCCATGTGCGTTCCTCATATATGTTGCGCTCCTGCTGTTGGCGGCCTTCCTGGCGAGGCGGCCAACCTAGCATAGCGTTTCAATGGCAGCCAACAGCGCTACGGACGGTAATCGGCTGGTGTGTGGCAGGTTGTCGCATCGACGCAGCAGACTGTCGCCCCATCAACAACCGAACAGCCGTTTGAACCTTGCCTGTCGATAAAAAGCGCGGTGGCTGCCGCAAAAAAAGGCGCGATGTTGCCAGCTTTGACAGGGTGTTGGAAGCGCTATCCGGCCAAATGCACCGCTTGTGCACTTTTAATGTGCGCGGAGCCCTTTTCAGGTGTGTTTCCGGTGCGCTGATGTATTCGCAAAAGTGGGTCGCAGGGTAACGCTTTGGCAAAGTGCCATTAAATTCAAAGGGTTGCGATGACCGTCCGGTCGAGGCGAGATCGCCGGGCTAGAGGGTTTTGAAATATTTTGGCGCAATTATTGCGTGCAGAATCCAGAACGCCCTGTTGGCTTCTTTTTACGAGAAGGTCCGCCGAACGGGATGCACGCATTCGCTTCTCCTTACAAAGGTAGTTTTAATGAGCAGTACCCAAAGCTCTAATGGCCTCGAACAGGGGCTCAAACCGCGCCACGTGACCATGCTGTCGATTGCCGGGGTTATCGGCGCCGGCTTGTTCGTTGGCTCGGGTCACGCCATCGCCGCTGCAGGTCCGGCTGTTCTGTTGGCTTACGCCGCCGCCGGCATGTTGGTGGTGCTGGTGATGCGCATGCTCGGCGAAATGGCCGTTGCCTCGCCGGACACCGGTTCGTTTTCGACTTACGCCGACCGCGCGATCGGTCACTGGGCCGGCTTCACCATCGGCTGGTTGTACTGGTGGTTCTGGGTTCTGGTGATCCCGTTGGAAGCCAACGCTGCCGCGACCATCTTGCATGCCTGGTTCCCTGGCGTGGACATCTGGGCCTTCGCCCTGGTCATCACGATGCTGTTGACCGTGACCAACCTGTTCAGCGTGAAGAACTACGGTGAATTCGAGTTCTGGTTTGCCCTGATCAAAGTGTTGGCCATCATCGGTTTCATTGTTCTGGGCCTCATGGCGATCTTCGGCTTCCTGCCGGGCAGCCAGGTCAGCGGCGTTTCCCATTTGTTCGACACCCAGGGCTTCCTGCCAAACGGCATGGGCGCGGTGTTGGGTGCCATCCTGACCACCATGTTCTCCTTCATGGGCACCGAGATCGTGACCATCGCGGCCGCGGAATCGAAAGATCCGGGCAAGCAAATCTCCAAGGCCACCAACTCGGTTATCTGGCGGATCGGCTTGTTCTACCTCGTGTCGATCTTCATCGTCGTGGCTCTGGTGCCTTGGAACGACCCGGTACTGGCAAGTCTGGGCTCCTACCAGACTGTACTTGAGCGCATGGGCATCCCTAACGCCAAGATGATCGTCGACATCGTGGTGTTGGTCGCTGTGACCAGCTGCCTGAACTCGGCGCTCTACACCTCGTCGCGGATGTTGTTCTCCCTGGGCAAGCGCGGCGATGCGCCGGCCATGTCCACCCGCACCAATAAAAGTGGCACGCCATACTGGGCGGTGATGCTGTCCACTGGCGCAGCGTTCCTGGCAACATTCGCCAACTACGTAGCTCCGGCTGCGGTGTTCGAATTCCTGCTGGCCAGCTCCGGCGCCATCGCATTGCTGGTGTACCTGGTGATTGCAATTTCGCAACTGCGCATGCGCAAGCAGCGTATAGCGCGCGGGGAGAAAATTGCCTTCAGCATGTGGCTGTTCCCGGGCCTGACCTACGCGGTGATCGTCTTCATCGTCGCGGCCCTGACCATCATGCTGTTCCAGGAAGCCCATCGTGTGGAAATTCTCGCGACCGGCTTGCTCAGTGCTCTGGTGGTAGCGGCCGGCTTGCTGGTGGCTCGCCGTCGCAAACTGGAAAAGCGTGGCGCGGTAGTGCTGAACTGATCCATACCGCGTAACGCAAAACGGCCGCTGTCAGTGATGACAAGCGGCCGTTTTTGTTTGAGTCGTAACCCTTACTCGGCTTTTTCTTCCGGCGCTTCCAGCGACTCGCGGTAGACATCCAGTGCGTCACCGAAGTCAGCAATGAACTGCGGTTCGCTCAGCCACGCCTGGGCGGTCTCGCGGTCCATGCCGTCGGCCCACATGCGGTAGTCGATCAGCATGTCGGCGGCCAGGTGGGTGGCGGCCATGCCTTCGTCGTCGGCGTTTTCCATGTCCAGCAGTTCTGGATGGTCGATGATGATAAAGGCCAGGTTCGTCAGCAGCACAGAGAGCATTTCGCTGCGGCTGACGGCTTCCGCGTCACGCATTTTGCTGAACATCGCCAGGGTGTATTCCGGGATCGGCTCGGCGAGGTGGCCAAGATCATCGTCCAGCGCGGCGGGTTTGCGGCCGTGGATATTGATCTGCTTGGCTTTGGCTTTTGCGCGCTTGGCGCGTTTCTGTTGCTTGTTCAGGGAGGCCATGGGAACTCAGTTCGGTTTCTGTTGGGTTTGCGCGGCAATGGCGTCGGACGCCGCCACGTAGTCGGCCTGGAAGGCCGGTGATTCGATCCACGCCAGGGCGCCGGCTTCGTCGGTTTCGGTCGACCATTGGCGATATTCGATCAGCGCGGCAAGGATGAAGTCCATCGCGCCTTCCTCGCCTTCCTGCTCGTACACCAGCTCCAGCAACGTGTCTTCGAGGAAGGCCGTGCACAGGGCTTGCTGGCTGATCTTTTCGGCGTCGATCATTTTCTTGAACAGTTCGGTCAGGTCCACCGACTCGAAGTCGATGCGATCGTCGTTCGGGTCCAGTTCCACCGGCGCGGCAGTCCGCTGGGTGCGGTTCTGCTTGGCCTTGGCCTTGGCGCGGGAGGCGCGTTTTTGCTGCTTGTTGGCGGAGGCCATGGGCGTCGTTCCGTAATTCGTTGAAAGGGGCGGGTGGCTCAGCTGCGTGGCACCGTTCGCCCGGGTGTGCCGGGGACCAGTTCGCCGTTTTGCAACCAGGCCAATGCAATGGGCCATAGTGTGGCTTGGTATGCGCTGCGAAAAAAGGCGAAATGTCCGACTTCTTCTTCGCCGATGTCTTCAGGATGGATACGCAGGTGAGAGTTTGTGCTGCCGGTGAAGTAGCCGAGCAGGCGTTCGATGGCCGGGACCGTGCCGTAGGGATCGTCGCTGATGCTGATGGCCAGAGTTTGCGCGGTGACGTCGGCAAAGGGCAACTGCCCGGCGGTTTTGCTGATTGTGCGGCCGCTGGAGCGTTTCTCGTAGCGGGCAGTGGAGAGGCTCCAGTCACGGACCACGCCGGCGGGTGTATCTTCCAGCCAGCCGAGCCGTTTGCCCGGAAAGTAGCCGCACAGCATCGTCACCAGCGGCATCACCACATGCCACTTGCCGAACATCCGCCAGCGATGAGCGGGCGCATAGTCGCGCCAGTAGGCGAATTGCGCACCGACCGTCACCAGACGCCGGATCAGGTGCCCGGACGCCCCCAGACCCGCTGCACAGCCGCCAAAGCTGTGGCCGACCACATCGATAGGCTGTTGGTGGAACTCACGCTGTGCGCGCTTGAGCATCGCCTCGAAATCCAGCGTTCCCCAATCGGTCCACGAGGCTTGAAGACCCTTGAGCGATGCCGGCCGCGACTCGCCGATGCCGCGGTAGTCATAGGTGATGACATCGAAGCCGTGGACGAACAGGTAGTCGGCGAAGCGCGAGTAGTGGCGACAACGGACCGAGGTGGCGGCATTGATGATCACGACCGGACGAGCGGCGTCCCGAGAAGGGTGTCGCCAGGTGAAGCCGCCGAGGATGAAACCGTCCGAGGCGGTTTCCTTGAACGGTTTGCCGGGCGTGGTATCCGGCAGCGGCAACTCGTTGCGACTGGGGGCCAGTGGAGGCGTGTCCTGCAAATTCATCGGTGTCAGTCCTTTGCGGGTAGCTGCCAACGATAGTCTTGATGCCGTTGATGAACAATCCATTGGCCTCAACGCAGTGGTTGATCGAGCAGTCGTTCTTCAAGTGCCATCCGCTCCCGATCCAGTGCATTACGGAGTTCCTCTTCGCTCGGCAGGACAAGCTTGTACTTGCTGGCGAGCAGTTGCTCGTTTCCTTCCTGCACTGAGTAATGCACCACGGACTCATCCTTTTGCGCACAGAGAATGATGCCGACGGTGGGGCTGTCCTGCGCGCTGCGTTTCAGGTCGTCGTACATACTCACGTACATATCCATCTGCCCCAGGTCCTGATGGGTCAGTTCACCGCGCTTGATATCGAAGATGACGAAGCACTTGAGCAGGTAGTTGTAGAACACCAGGTCGATGTAGAAGTCTTTGCTGTCGGTGCTGATGCGTTGTTGGCGGGCAATGAATGCGAAACCCTTGCCCAGTTCCAGCAAGAAGCCCTGCAATTGTTCGATCAGCGCTTGTTCGATCTCGCTTTCCTGAAGCTTGCCGGCATTGGGTAAACCAAGAAACTCCAGTACCACCGGATCACGGATGAAGTCCCGAGGGCTGGCCCTCATGTTTTGAATGTGGATGGCGGCCTCCTGCTTGACGCTGCCGCGATCGCGGTTCGCCAGCAGGCGTTCGTAATACAACGTATTGATCTGGCGCTCCAGCGCTCGGCTTGACCAGTTTTGGGTGGCTGATTCGTTCATGTACCAGAGACGAGCGCTGTCGTTGTCGACCCGAAGCAGGTGGCGGTAGTGGGTCCAGCTCAATTCGTGACGCAGTGCGTCACGAATTGGAAAGGCTTGATAGAACAGACGCATGTACCGAAGTTGGAAGCGTCAAATCCCTTTCCGAACTCCGCAGTCAGCGTTTTGGCCAAGGTTGACGGTAACTCTTTGCCATACCTGACCCGTCGCGCGCCGTTCTGTTCGAACTCAACGATGTGCCGGCCAATCTGCCAACAGGTTTGCACTTGCACGGTATCGGCCGCCCGAAGCACTTTCTGACGTGCCTGATGGATCAATTTGCCAAGGTTGCCAAGCAGTGATGCGAGATAGGGGTCGTGAGTGTCGTTGGGGGTGGGGGCCGTCATGAGGTCTTCCGCAGCAGGTTGAACAGCGAAAGAGAATGACAAGAGAGCCCCTTCGAAGATGCCGGGAGTTGCTGAGAAACAGGCAGGAAATACCGGGCTCTTCGGCAGGACGGGTCTAAATCCGGGCGAGGGCTGAGGAACAAATGGCGTAGTACGTTTCGTACTCAGGCCAAATCAATCTAAAACCCCTCCCTGCGACTGGAAATCCAAAGGATGTAACGATTGGGTTCCGCAGAACCCGGGAGTCGTCATCATGAAATACCTCCATACACTCCTGTTGCCCCTCACCGCTGCAGGCATGCTGATGTTTCCAGCGATGACACCTGCCGCCAGCCTTGAGCCCATCGACAGCCAGGGGGTGCAAGTGCAAAGCCAGGAGCAAAACGGCATCACCTACCTGTCCGGCGGTATCGGCGAGGATGAGTCCAAGGCCATCCAGCAGACCACTGGCTACAACCTGCACATGACGTTCTCTGTCGGGACGGGAAATGAATACACTTCTGACGTGAATGTAGTTATTCAGAAAGCCCCGGGGCAGACCGTACTGACGCTCAATGACGCCGGTCCGCTGGTTTACGTGAAACTGCCTGCCGGTAAATATACGGTCATTGCGACGCGTAACGGCGAAACACGGCAGGACGTTGCCGATGTTGGCAATGGTGCAGCCCGTAACCTGGTTTTCCACTGGAATGATGCGAGTTAACGAGAGGCTCTGAACCCTGAGTCCTGCGACTCAGGGTTTATCGTGATTAACACCCGCATACGCTTGGATGAGTGCAACGCGTAAAGGGTTGGTTTCTACGCTCAGCAGCTTGATGGCCAAGGCGCAGCAGACCTCGATCAACATGGGTTTGAATGGGCCAGATGACTTCAAAACGTTCCGGACTTACCGAAGGAGTATTGGAGCGGTGGCTGGAGTTGCAAGCCAAATGGTTCGCCATTCCCACTGATCCTGCTACCGCAAGAAAAACAAAAGGCTACCCAAGATAGCCTTTTGTTATGCCAGTACGATCACCCTCTATCAGGCAATCAGGTCGGCAGTTTGCAGGTTGCTCACCCCCACCAATTGAATTTCGAACTCGGCGGCAGTGTCGGCGTCGGTGCTGCCGTAGAGGATGCCGCCGGCGAACCGTAGCTGCCCTGCGGCATTGCTGCTGAAGGCGCTGGAGCCGATGAAGCTGAACGCATCGTTGGCCGCCGTCGCCAGGTTGGCGTCCAGGGTCGACAGGTCGATCTTGTCGCCTTCGATGGTCTTGAAGTCGCCAATGACATCGCGCAGGGCGGCGCCCAGGCCCATTTCACTCAAGGCATTGAAGTCGAATTTGTCGGCCCCGGTGCCACCGTAAAGCTTGTCCAGACCCGTGCCGCCGATCAGCAGGTCGTTGCCGGCTCCACCGGTGAGCGTGTCGTTACCGGCACCGCCGGTGAGGGTGTTGGCAAGCGCATTGCCGGTCAGCTTGTCGTGATAGTTGCTGCCCGTGAGGTTTTCGAAGTTCAACAGGGTGTCGGAACCGGAACCACCGGTGGCTTGCACGGTGGTCAGCCCCAGGTTGGCCGTGACCGCCGCAGTGGCGTAGGCATAAGACGCGGTATCGATACCGGCGCCACCGTTGAGGATGTTGTTGCCGGCCCCGGCGTCGAAGACGTTGTTGAGGCTGTTACCGGTGCCGTTGGCAATGCCGGTCGACAGCAGGCGCAGGTTCTCGACGTTGTCACCCAGGGTGTAGGCCCCAAGGAAGCTGTAGACGCTATCGGTGCCGCCGGTGCTGGCCGTGGCATTGGTTTCGCTGACGACATCGCCGGCATTGTCGACGTAGTAGCGGTCGGAGCCATCGCCGCCGATCAGGCGGTCGGCACCGGCGGCGCCATTGAGTGAGTCATTGCCGACACCGCCGTTCAGATGATCATTGGCGCGGCCACCTGTAAGCGTGTCGTTGCCCGCGCCACCGTCGATGATCACGCTGCCGGCGCTGGTCCAGGTCAGGGTGTTGGCCGAGGCATCGCCTGTCAGGCTGGAAACCTTGTTGCCGCTCGCGTCAAAACGCTGGGTATAAACGTCAACTTGCCCATTGACCACCGTGGATTCCCAGGCAACCACATAGCCGCCATCGGCCAATGTAGTCACCTGGGAGAACAATTGATTGCCGGTGGTGACGGTGTTGATGCGGGTTTCGGTACCCACCTTGACGCCGCTGGCATTGAAGAGTTGGCAGAAGATGCCATTTGCATCACCGGTGCCTTGGCCTGCCCAGGTCACCAGATAACCGCCATCCGTCATGGCGGTGACGTTAGGTTCTTCCTGATTGCCTGCGGTGGTGGTGTTGACCCGGGTTTCTGCACCCACTTTTACGCCAGCGGCATTGAAAAGCTGCGCGTAGATGTCGCCAGGGGCATCGGTTTCGTCGTTGCCATCGCCATCATCGGGAGCCGATTGCCAGGTGACGACGTAGTTACCGCTACTCAGAACCTTGACGACGGGGTCTGTCTGATCGTCGGCCACCCTGGTATTGATGCGGATTTCTCCGCCCGATTTGCTGCCGTCGGCCTTGAACCGCTGACCGAAGATGCCGGATGTATCGCCTGTTCCGTTACCTTCCCAAACCACCATCATGCCGCCATCGGCAAGGCCGGTGACAGTAGGGCCATCCTGGTCGTACTGAGTGGTGGTAGAGACGCGTGTTTCTACGCCCACCTTTGCCCCGCTGGCGCTGTAGCGTTGCAGGTAACCGCCCCAGCCGCTGCCGTCCTGACCGTACGAAGCCCAGGACACCACAAAACCGCCGTCCTTGAGCGCGGTGATCTGCGCACTGTCCTGCATGCCGCTTCTGGTTGTGTTGACGATTGACTCACTTCCAACCTTGACGCCATTGGCGTTGTAGATCTGGACGGCGATGTCCGACATATCGTCGAAGGTATCCGATTGCCAGGCGACTATGTAGCCGCCGTTGGCCAATGCGGTAATGGTGGGATCTTCCTGTGCGCTGTTTGTAACGCTATTGACGAGGGCTGGCCCGCCTACCTTCACGCCACTGGCGTTATAGCGCTGGGTGTAGATGTAATCGGTGGTGCTTGTTCCCTGATCGCTCCACGCCACGATGTAACCGCCATCTTTCAGAGCCGTGAGGGAGGGCTCGGAATGATAGCCAGTCGTAGGATTGACGCGGATTTCGCCCAGGGTTGGCATTTGCAAATTCCTTTTACGCAAAGAGAAGGCGGGAATGACCGGCAGTTTACAGGGCAAAACGATGGCGTCAAACTGCCATCACTCAGGCGATCAGAGCGGTAGCTTCGGGCTGCTGGCCCCTGCCAGCTGTGTTTCGAACCAGGTGGCCGAGTCGGCGTCGCTGGATGTGGCTTGGGCGAGTTCTCGGCGATAGCTTCAAGAATCTCGAAAGCTGTTTTTTTGAGAGGAGGGTGTGGGAAAGGCTGGGAGGATGGGTCTGGGAAAGTATTAAGGAGACTGGTCCGGAAATGGTCCGGCGGCCATCAAATCGCAGGCAATAAAAAACCCCAAGGAATCATCTTCGCTTGGGGTTTTTCGGTATTTTGGTGCCCAGAGACGGAATCGAACCGCCGACACGGGGATTTTCAATCCCCTGCTCTACCGACTGAGCTATCTGGGCAACGGGGCGCATTAAACGGGTTTTTCAGGGGGTCGTCAAGCAAGTTTTCAAAAAAATTTTAATTATTACCGTCGCTTACGTTCCGACCCCCGATAAATCGGGGTTATTCCGACGGCGGCACGTAGCCTTCAGCCTTGGCGTAATCCTCGCCGGAGAAGTACTTGTCCATCTCGCCCTGAAGATATTTGCGATCTTCGGCGTTCATCATGTTCAGGCGTTTTTCGTTGATCAGCAGGGTCTGGTGCTTTTGCCAATCTGCCCAGGCCTTGGCCGAGACGTGGTCAAAAATGTCCTGGCCTTTGGCGCCCGGGAACGGTGCGCGCTCCAGGGCAGGCAATTCTTCTTTGTACTTGCGGCACATGATGGTGCGGGTCATGACGACTCTCCTGCGTTCAATACGGCGGCCGCGCGTTCGAGCAAGGTTTTGACCGGGGCGGCAAGGCCCAGGCGCGGCGGGGTGGCGAGGTTATACCAGAGCCAGTCAGCCTCGGCCACGTGATGGCCGCTCTCCTGGACCTGAACCAGCCAGGGTTCGATGGATAACTGAAAATGGCTGAAGGTGTGCACCAGGCTTGGCAATGCCTGTTGTGTGCCCAGTTCCAGCGAATGCTGCGATGCCAGGTGCGGCAGGTCGTCGAGGTCGTCGAGTTCCGGCAGGCTCCACAAGCCGCCCCACAGGCCCGTGGAGGGGCGACGGTAAAGCAGAATGGCGCCTTCGGCGTTGGCGAGCATCGGCATCAGCGTGCGCTTCTGCGGGATGGTCTTGCGCGGCTTGGGGATCGGGTAGCGGGTTTCCAGGCCAAGCATGTGCGCCTCACAGCCCTTTTCCAGCGGGCACAGCAGGCAGCTCGGTTTACTGCGGGTGCAGAGCGTGGCACCGAGGTCCATCATCGCCTGGGTGTAGGCGTTGACCCGATCGTGCGGCGTAAAGCGCTCAGCGTTGGCCCAGAGCTGTTTGGCGACCTTCGGCTCGCCGGGGTAGCCCTCTTGCGCGGTAAAGCGCGCCAGCACCCGTTTGACGTTGCCGTCGAGGATCGGCGCGCGCAAGCCCATGCTGATGCTGGCAATGGCGCCGGCGGTGGACAGGCCGATCCCCGGCAGATCAGTGAGTTTTTCCACGTCCCGGGGAAATTCGCCGCCGTACTGCTCGACGACGATCTTCGCGGTCTTCTGCAAATTGCGCGCGCGGGTGTAGTAACCAAGGCCCGTCCACAGGTGCAGCACTTCGTCTTCCGGCGCGCACGCCAGCGCCTGGACCGTCGGCAACGAGGCCATGAAGCGGTCGAAGTAGTTCAGCACGGTGCTGACTTGGGTCTGCTGCAACATGATTTCCGAGACCCACACCCGATACGGGTTGATGTCCTGCTGCCAGGGCAAATCGTGACGGCCGTGGCGGTCGAACCAGTCCAGCACCGCCGTTGAAAACTGCTCGGCTCTCATCGCTTGAACATTTCCTTGAGCGCGTCTTTCAGTTTCGGGTCGACTTTGTCGCCCCATTTCTCCTCGATTTTTTCGCTGATCCTGTCGCCAGCCTGTTTGGCCGCGACCTGGCCCATGCGGTCGTTATCCAAACGGCAAGCCTTGGCGCCCAGCTCCAGCGGGCCGCGGCAGCGCAGCGGCCACTCGATGCCGACAAACTTGTCGCCCACCTGGCAAGCAGGGTCCGGCATGGCGCTGGTATCGCCTTCGACGATGATGCCGACGCGGTAG
This sequence comes from Pseudomonas sp. 2725, assembly GCF_050434585.1. Lineage (NCBI taxonomy): Bacteria > Pseudomonadati > Pseudomonadota > Gammaproteobacteria > Pseudomonadales > Pseudomonadaceae > Pseudomonas > Pseudomonas sp. 2725. The sequence continues at coordinate 51,088 of NZ_JBNDIV010000007.1, forward strand.
TCCATGCCCAACACTCGCAGATCGATGTCACCGTCACCGTTGACGGTCATGCCCGGGATGCGCACTTTCAGGTCCGGGTTGCTGGCCACGCCGTTACGCAAGGTCAGGTTGCCCTTGAGCTCCTGGAACGGTGTGTCCTTGCCCCGGGGCTCGCCGCTGAGGGTTTTGCGGTTGAGCGTGGCGATGCCTTTGCACAGCTGTTGCTCAAGGTTGGCGTTGAGCAGCACGCCATTGTTGATGACGAAACTGGCATTGCCGTTGAGGGTATCGATCAACGCTTTCTGGCTGTTGCCGCTGCCGGTCAGGCTGCTGTTGAGCGTGACCAGGCCTTTGACGGGCGGGTTCTTGCCTTGGCTTTCGAGGATTTTTTCCGCCGGTACCCGGCTGATCTTCGTCTGCAGTTTCAGCGCCGGCACTGGCTGGCGCACATCGAGCGTGCCGGTGGTTTCGAAGTTGCCCTCGTACAGATCGCCGCGCAGGTTGGCCAGTGTCAGCAGGCCGCCCTGACCGATGGCCTTGAGCGCAGCGTTATGAATCGGCAATTTTTGCAGGGTCAACTGGCCGAAGGTCAGGTCGGCGTCCACATCGAGCTTGCTCAAGCGTTCCACGGGCAACAGGCGGTCGCTGCTCCAGGCGTCCTTGGTCGGCGCGGGTGGCAACGGAGTGCTGCCGGCGCCGGCCATGGCATCGGCTTCGGTGCTGGCGACTTCGGCCTGGCGCACTTGTGTCGCGCTATTGGCCTCGGCGGATTTCGGCGGCAGGTAGCGGTCGACGTTGAAGGTGTCGGCCTTGAGTGCTGCGCGCAGCGATTGCTTGGCGAAATCTTCGACGGCAATGCGGCCGCTGAAGGTGCTGTCGTCGACTTTCAGGTTGATGTTGTCGAGCGCCAGGCTGGTGGGTGTTGCTGCCAAACGGCTGACCAGTTCGACCTTGCTCAGGCTGCCTTCGGCCATGGCGGGGAGTTTCTGGCCGATGCTATCGACGAATTTCGCCAAGTCGAACTGGGCGATCGAGATGCCGCCACTGACTTGTGGAGTCTTGTCGAGGTCGTTGACTTTCAGTTCACCCAGTGCCCGCAGCTGGTTGGCGGAGATCTTGATGCCGGTCCACTCGGCGACATTGGCGGCCTTGTCCAGCACCAGCTGGCCCTGGGCGGAGAACGTCATGGTCTTGCCTTGCAGCGGGTCGCCGGTCACTTCACCGGACAATTTCATGTCTTCGAGCTGATAGCGCTGCAGCGCGCGTGCGATACGCACCTCACCATTGAGCTCGGTTCGAACCCGCAGTGCCGGCTGGTTGGCGGACAGGAAAGCCGTGAGCTTGAGCGGAATGTTGACGGAGTCGTGAACCGCACCGGTGCTCAACTGAATACTTTCGGCGCTGAAGCTCTTGCCGGTTCGTTCGTCGGTGTACTCGACCCGTGCGTTGTTCACGGTCAGGCTGTCGATGTCCAGGCGGATCGGCTGAGGCGGTTTTTCCGCCGCGACGCTGGCTTCGGGCGCCGGTTCGCCAGCGGCTGGCGGGGTGCTGGTCGCGCCGGTGTTGGCCGGTGCCGGCAGCTTGCCGACGTCTTCCCAATTGCCGTGGCCGTCCTTGTCACGGTTCAGGCGCAGGTTCAGGCCCTCGACACGTACGTCGCTCATCTGCACTTCACGGCGCAGCAGCGGCAGTACGCGTACCGACAGGCCTAGCATCTGCAAGTCGGCAAACGGTTCGGTCGGTTTGACCATGGTCGCGACGCTGGCGTCGTGCAGTTCCAGGCCCAGCCACGGGAACAGGCTCCAGCCGATATCGCCATTGAGCGTCAGCTCGATGTGGGCCTTGTCGCGGGCAATCTGGCGGATCTCGTCTTTGTAGTCGTTGGGATCGAAGAGGTGGGTCAGGGCAAAGCCCAGCGCCACAATGATCAGCAACAGCCCGAGAAGTACCAGACCCAGGATTTTGCCGAACGCTTTCATGGGCGAGTCCTTGTAATTAGTCGAATTCAAAATTTAGCCGAGGAGTATAGCGCCCCCGAACAGACGACCGGTCAGTGATCACGCCGGCAGCACATCCAGTGGCAGTTTCAGCTTGGCGGCCAGCGCCTGAGCCTCCAGATGCCCGGCAGGCGCCAGCAGGCGCAGGGGCATGCCCGATTGCGCGGCCATTTTCTGGGCTTCGGCAACCAGTCGCTCGGCAACACCACGGCGACGGGTAATTTTTCGAACACATATTTGGGACAAGTGCCAGGCGTCTTGGTGCCTTTGCAACCGGGCCGCGCCCAGCAGGCGATCGTTGAAGCGTCCGGCGATCAGTGTGCCGTCGCGCAAACAGTCTTCAATCAACTGCACGGCCCCGGAAAAAGGGGCGAACAGCCAGTCCGGGGCGTCGCAGTAGATCTTCTGCAGATCCTGCCGATCCTGGGCAGTGGCTTGGTTCAGCGGCTCGACAATGATCGGCATGGTGATTCCTGTGAGGTCATGAAGCGATAGAGATCAGATGACGTACAAAAGGTGATGTCAGTTTGGTTTTTCTGTCACTTGCAAATGGTAACCTTTGCCCGTTCGTCCGTCCTTCTGCGACCTGTTGTCGCACAACAAGGTGCTCTACAAAAAACGGTCATGCCTGCGTGCATAAAGGCCGGGAGTGAGCTGTGGCTGGCGAACCATACAAATAATTGGGGGATACACAATGACCACGAGCATCACGGCGGACGGCTTCAGCGCCGACCAGCCTGCGTTCCTGTCCAAGGAGCGGATCATCGCCAAGCCCGGTTTCAACCGTTGGCTGGTGCCACCGGCCGCGTTGGCCATCCACTTGTGCATCGGCATGGCCTACGGTTTTTCGGTGTTCTGGTTGCCGCTGTCCAAGGCGCTGGGCATCTCCTCTCCAGTGGCCTGCGCACCGGACATGAGTTTTATCGCACAAGTCTTTTCGTCCCAGTGTGACTGGCCGATCTCGATGCTCGGCTGGATCTACACCCTGTTCTTCATCTTCCTGGGTTGCTCGGCGGCCATCTGGGGTGGCTGGCTGGAGCATGCCGGACCGCGCAAGGCCGGTGTCGTATCGGCACTGTGCTGGTGTGGCGGCCTGCTGATTTCGGCGCTGGGGGTGTATACCCACCAGATCTGGCTGATGTGGATCGGCTCCGGGGTCATTGGCGGTATCGGCCTGGGCCTGGGCTACATTTCGCCGGTGTCGACCCTGATCAAATGGTTCCCGGACAAGCGTGGAATGGCGACCGGCATGGCGATCATGGGCTTCGGCGGCGGCGCAATGGTCGGCGCCCCGCTGGCGGCGGCTCTGATGGGGCATTTCGCCTCGCCAACCAGCGTCGGCGTCTGGCAGAGCTTCCTGGTGATGGCTGCCATCTACTTCGTGTTCATGATCGGTGGCGCACTGTCCTACCGCGTTCCGCCAACCGGCTGGAAGCCAGAAGGCTGGACGGCCCCGGCGAAAAAAGCCTCGAACGCGATGATCACTCATCGTCATGTTCACGTGAATGTGGCCTGGAAGACGCCGCAGTTCCGTCTGGTGTGGCTGGTGCTGTGCCTGAACGTATCGGCTGGTATCGGCATCCTCGGCATGGCGTCGCCGCTGTTGCAGGAAGTGTTCGCTGGCAAGTTGCTGGGCAATGACCTGGCGTTCGGCCAACTCGACGCTTCGCAACTGGCTTCGATCGCCGCCATCGCTGCCGGCTTCACCGGTTTGCTCAGCCTGTTCAACATCGGCGGGCGCTTTTTCTGGGCTTCGTTCTCGGATTACCTGGGTCGCAAAAACACTTACTTCGTGTTCTTCGCCCTGGGCTTTGCCCTGTACGGACTGATTCCGAACCTGGGTCACCTGGGCAGCATCGCGCTGTTCGTGGCGGCGTTCTGCATCATCCTGTCAATGTATGGCGGTGGCTTCGCGACTGTTCCGGCGTATCTGGCGGACCTGTTCGGTACGCAAATGGTCGGTGCGATTCACGGTCGTCTGCTGACGGCGTGGGCTGCTGCCGGTGTGCTCGGTCCGGTGCTGGTGAACTATCTGCGTGAATATCAACTGAGCATCGGCGTCGAGCGTGCGGCGGCTTACGACATCACCCTGTACATCCTCGCCGGCCTGCTGGTGCTGGGTTTCCTGTGCAACCTGCTGGTGCGTCCGGTGGCGGACAAGTACTTCATGACCGACGCCGAACTGGCCGCCGAACAGGCGCTGGGCCATGACAAAGGCGCCGACAGCAGCACCGTGCTGGAGTGGAAAGCCGCGCCGGGCACCAAGCCGCTGGCAGTTGCGGCGTGGCTGGTGGTGGGCATTCCGCTGGCGTGGGGTGTCTGGGTGACCTTGCAGAAGACGGCGGTGCTGTTTCACTAACACCAGTTTCAACCCGAAACCTGTGGGGGCGAGCTTGCTCGCGATAGCGGGCTGACAGTCAGCAAAAATGTTGAATGTGATGGCCCTATCGCGAGCAAGCTCGCTCCCACATTTTTTTGTGGTGTGCCAAATGGCTTGTATGGACATGTACATCGACGGCACCCCCGAATTCATTCCGTCAGCGATATCACCTCTCGTGTTTCTGTTTCGGCCCCGCACGCCTATAATGGCTGCCTTTTTCGCCCAATGATTTTGCGGAGCTGGTGATGGCCGAACGTAAGGCGTCTGTCGAGCGCGACACTCTGGAAACCCAGATCAAAGCCTCGATCAACCTCGATGGCACCGGAAAGGCCCGATTCGATATCGGTGTTCCTTTTCTTGAGCACATGCTGGACCAGATCGCCCGTCACGGGCTGATCGACCTGGATATTGTCAGCAAGGGCGACCTGCATATCGATGACCACCACACGGTGGAAGACGTCGGTATCACCCTCGGCCAGGCGTTTGCCAAAGCCATCGGCGACAAAAAAGGCATCCGTCGCTACGGCCACGCCTACGTGCCGCTCGATGAAGCGCTGTCGCGGGTTGTGATCGACTTCTCCGGCCGTCCAGGCCTGCAGATGCATGTTCCGTACACCCGCGCCACCGTCGGCGGCTTCGACGTTGACCTGTTCCAGGAATTCTTCCAGGGCTTCGTCAACCATGCATTGGTCAGCCTGCACATCGACAACCTGCGTGGCACCAACACCCACCACCAGATCGAAACCGTGTTCAAGGCTTTCGGCCGCGCTCTGCGCATGGCCGTCGAGCTCGATGACCGCATGGCCGGGCAAATGCCATCGACCAAGGGCGTCCTGTAATGCAGACAGTCGCGGTTATCGATTACGGCATGGGCAACCTGCACTCGGTGGCCAAGGCCCTCGAGCACGTCGGTGCCGGCAAGGTGCTGATCACCAGTGATGCCAACGTGATTCGCGAAGCCGACCGGGTGGTTTTCCCCGGCGTCGGCGCGATTCGCGATTGCATGGCGGAGATCCGTCGCCTCGGCTTCGATTCGCTGGTGCGTGAAGTCAGCCAGGACCGGCCGTTCCTTGGCATCTGCGTGGGCATGCAAGCCTTGCTCGACACCAGCGAAGAGAACGATGGTGTCGACTGCATCGGCCTGTTCCCGGGCGCGGTCAAGTTCTTCGGCAAAGACCTGCATGAAGACGGCGAACACCTGAAAGTCCCGCACATGGGCTGGAACGAAGTGAAGCAGAAGGTCAGTCACCCGCTGTGGCACGACATTCCGGACCTGGCGCGGTTCTACTTCGTGCACAGCTACTACATCGCTGCCGCCAACGCGCGGCAGGTGGTGGGTGGCGGTCACTACGGTGTCGATTTCGCCGCGGCGCTGGCCGAAGGTTCGCGTTTCGCCGTGCAGTTCCACCCGGAGAAAAGCCATACCCATGGCCTGCAGTTGCTGCAGAACTTCGCCGCGTGGGACGGTCGCTGGTAAATGGCCGTCAAGAAGAAGCCGCCGATTCTGACCCTCACTCCCGAACAGGAGAGCGAGGCCAATCGCAAGATCAAGCGTTTCATGGAAGACCGCTTCGAACTCGACCTCGGCTCGTTCGAGGCGGCGGAGATTCTTGAGCTGTTTACCCGTGAAATTGCTCCGCACTATTACAACAGGGCGATTTTCGATGTGCAGGCGCACCTCAAAGAGAGGTTCGAAAGCATCGAAAGCGACCTGTGGGCGCTCGAGAAAAACTGATTTCCGAGCCAAGCTGAACATTCGAATTTGAAGGTTTGCCAGATGCTGATTATTCCCGCTATCGATCTTAAAGACGGTGCCTGTGTTCGTCTGCGCCAGGGCCGCATGGAAGATTCCACAGTGTTCTCCGATGACCCGGTGAGCATGGCTGCCAAGTGGGTGGAGGGCGGTTGCCGTCGTCTGCATCTGGTCGACCTGAACGGCGCCTTCGAAGGCCAGCCGGTCAACGGCGAAGTGGTCACTGCCATCGCCAAGCGTTATCCGAACCTGCCGATCCAGATCGGCGGCGGTATCCGCTCCCTGGAAACCATCGAACACTACGTGAAAGCGGGCGTGAGCTACGTGATCATCGGCACCAAGGCCGTGAAAGATCCGGCCTTTGTTGCAGAAGCCTGCCGCGCGTTCCCGGGCAAAATCATCGTGGGTCTGGATGCCAAAGACGGTTTTGTCGCCACTGACGGCTGGGCTGAAATCAGCACCATCCAGGTGATCGACCTGGCCAAGCAGTTCGAAGCCGACGGCGTGTCTTCGATCGTTTATACCGACATCGCCAAAGACGGCATGATGCAGGGCTGCAACGTACCGTTCACCGCGGCACTGGCTGCTGCAACAAAGATCCCGGTGATCGCTTCCGGCGGTATCCACAACCTGGGTGACATCAAGACCCTGCTCGACGCCAAGGCGCCAGGCATCATCGGTGCGATCACAGGCCGTGCGATCTACGAAGGCACCCTCGATGTCGCTGAAGCGCAAGCTTTCTGCGATTCGTACAAAGGCTGAGGACTGATCATGGCGCTGGCCAAACGCATCATCCCTTGCCTGGACGTGGACAACGGCCGGGTGGTCAAGGGTGTGAAATTCGAAAACATCCGCGACGCCGGTGACCCGGTGGAAATTGCTCGTCGCTACGACGAGCAGGGCGCCGACGAGATTACCTTTCTCGACATCACCGCCAGCGTCGATGGCCGCGACACCACGCTGCACACCGTCGAGCGCATGGCCAGCCAGGTGTTCATCCCGCTGACCGTGGGCGGCGGCGTGCGCACCGTGCAGGACATCCGCAACCTGCTCAATGCCGGCGCGGACAAGGTCTCGATAAACACCGCCGCAGTGTTCAATCCGGAATTTGTCGGCGAAGCCGCGCAGCATTTCGGTTCGCAATGCATCGTGGTGGCTATCGACGCGAAGAAGGTTTCCGGACCGGGCGAAACCCCGCGCTGGGAAATCTTCACCCATGGCGGTCGCAAACCAACCGGTCTCGACGCCGTTGAATGGGCGAAGAAAATGGAAGGCCTGGGCGCCGGCGAAATCCTGCTGACCAGCATGGATCAGGACGGCATGAAAAACGGCTTTGACCTGGGCGTCACCCGCGCCATCAGTGATGCACTGGGCATTCCGGTGATCGCCTCTGGCGGTGTCGGTAACCTGCAACACCTGGCCGACGGCATTATCGAAGGCCACGCCAGCGCGGTACTGGCGGCGAGTATTTTCCACTTCGGCGAATACACCGTGCAGGAAGCCAAGGCCTATATGGCCCATCGCGGAATCGTGATGCGTTAAACAAACCGGTACAGGCCAGTGGACACCATGGCGTACCCAAGGCACTCTTGGGTACGCCATGGATTTCGGTAGCCAGACATGCTTAAACGCTTTCTTCTCGTCCTTGCCAGCGCTTCTCTGTTGTTGATCAATGGAGCAAACGCTAAAGACAGTCCCGATACCGACCTGGTGTTGCTGACGGAAAACTTCCCGCCGTACAACATGGCGAAGAACGGCAAGAACTTCGCTCAGGACGAGAACATCGATGGCATCGCCACCGATATCGTCCGCGAGATATTCAAGCGCGCCGACATCACCTACAGCCTGACGCTGCGTTTCCCTTGGGAGCGAATCTACAAACTCACCCTGGAAAAACCCGGTTACGGCGTATTCGTCATGGCGCGCTTGCCCGATCGCGAAAAACTCTTCAAATGGGTCGGCCCGATTGGCCCGGACGACTGGATCATGCTGGCCAAGGCTGACAGCAAGATCACCCTCGAAACCTTGAATGATGCGCGCAAATACAAGATCGGCGCCTACAAGGGCGACGCCATTGCCGAGACGCTGGCCAAGCAGGGACTCAATCCGATTGTTGTACTGCGCGACCAGGACAACGCGAAAAAACTGGTCAACGGGCAGATCGACCTGTGGGCCACTGGTGACCCGGCCGGGCGCTATTTGGCGCGCCAGGAAGGGGTTAACGGGTTGAAAACCGTATTGCGTTTCAACAGTGCCGAACTGTACCTGGCACTGAACAAGGACGTGCCGGACGAGACGGTTGCCAAGCTCCAGGCGGCGCTGGATCAGATGCGCAAGGAAGGTCGGGTGGACGAGATAATGGCGCAGTATCTGTAGGATTCAATACCAACCCTTTAGCCATGCCCGGACCACTGTGGGAGCGAGCTTGCTCGCGATGACGGCCTGCCAGTCGATAGAGATGTTGAATTTGATGGCGCCATCGCGAGCAAGCTCGCTCCCACAGTAGTTTTGTGGTGCCGCAGACTCAGCGGTACACCCCATCCTTGCCATGCGCCTCCGTCGCCCGGTTTCCGCGCACACTGATCATCTGCCGGATATCAATCCACTCGATCCCCTGAGCCTTGAGCTTGGGCAGTTCGCGTTCCAGTACCGCCAGCGTCTGTGGATACGGATGCCCGATCATCACCGCCGAACCCTGCTTGTGCGCGAGGCTGATCGCGGTCTGCAACTGGGTCAAAATCGCTGCTTCGGTACGCTCATCGTCGAGAAATACATCCCGTGAAACGCTCGCCAAACCGATCTTCTGCGCTTGGGCAGCGGCTACGGTCTGGGCGCTGGTGCGGCTGTCGACGAAGAACTTGTGCCGTCGCTGCAAGGTCGCCATCAGCCAGGCCATGGCCGTTGGTTGTGCGGTCATGCGGCTGCCCATGTGGTTGTTGATGCCGCTGGTGTACGGGACCATTTTGAACGCGGCGTTCAGGCGTTTTTCCAGCTCATCGACGGGCAGTTCGGGATGCCAGGCGAACGGTCCGGTGGCCGGATCCATGGGCATGTGCAGAATGACGATCTTGCCGGCGCGATGGGCTTCGCGGGCGAACTCGGTGGCGTGGGGTGTATCGGGCATGATCGCCGCAGTCATCGGGCCGGGCAGGGCCAGCACGCGGCGATCCCGGGGCAGGTTCTGCCCCAGGTCATCGATGATCAGGCTCAGGTAGGCTTTGTGGGGCGTCGATCCGGTGGGTTCTGCATGAACAACACCCGCCAGACAACACAGCAGACCGATCAGTAACCGCAGAAACATCTCAACGGCCGGACGTGATGCTCAGCCCTTTGAGCAGGCTCAGGGCCTGGGCCAGTTGGTAATCATCGTCCTGCGGCATCGGCTTGGCTTTGCCGCTGGAACTGGTCGGTTTGTCGACACCGCCGTTGCCGTTGCCCAGGTGACCCTGCAAGTCCGCTTCCTTGAAGTAATCGCTGTCCTGCTCGCTGGTGATCTTGGCCTTGCGCACTTCGATGTCCGGGACGATGCCCTGGGCCTGGATGGAGCGGCCGTTCGGCGTGTAATACAACGCTGTGGTGATCTTCAATGCGCGTTCATTGTTCAGCGGCAGCACGGTTTGCACCGAGCCCTTGCCGAAACTGGTGGTGCCCATCAGCACGGCGCGTTTCTGGTCCTGCAGGGCGCCGGCGACAATTTCCGAAGCCGAGGCGCTGCCGCCGTTGATCAACACGACCATTGGCACGGCTTCGCTTTCGTCCTTGCCGGTGGCAGAGAAACGCAGCTCGGAGTTGGCGATACGGCCCTTGGTGTAAACGATCAGGCCCTTGGTGATGAAGTGGTCGACCACTTCCACCGCCGCCTGCAACACCCCGCCCGGGTTGTTGCGCAGGTCGAGAATGATGCCCTTGAGCTTCTTGCCGTTGTCTTTGCGCAGCTTGGCCAGGGCTTTGGAAACCTCTTCACCGGTCTTGACCTGGAACTGGGTGATGCGGATGTAGCCGTAGCCCGATTCCAGCAACTGGCTCTTCACGCTCTTGACCTGGATGACGGCGCGGGTCAGGGTCACGTCGAACGGCGTGCCGCCATCGCGCACCAGAGTCAGGGTGATTTTCTGGCCGATCTTGCCGCGCATCTTGTCCACGGCTTCGGTCATGCTCTGGCCGCGAGTCGGCTGGCCGTCGATCTTGACGATGAAGTCGCCGGCCTGAATGCCGGCCTTGGAGGCCGGAGTGTCGTCAATCGGCGACACCACCTTGATGAAGCCGTCTTCGGCGCCGACTTCAATGCCCAGGCCACCGAATTCACCGCTGGTGCTTTCCTGCAGCTCGGCGAAATCTTCAGGGCCCAGGTAGGCGGAATGCGGATCGAGGTTGCTGAGCATGCCCTTGATGGCGTTTTCCAGCAGGGTCTTGTCGTCCACCGGTTCGACATAAGCGGCCTTGATCCGGTCCATCACCTCGGCAAAGGTGCGCAACTCATCCAGCGGCAGCGGCGCCTTGGTGGTCGCGGCAGTGCCCGCAGGCGCAACCACCGGCGCTGGTTGAGCGGCAAACGCCAGAGGCGCGCCGATCACCAGGGCGATCGTCAGGGCCAGCGAGGTAAGGCGGGACAAATGCAGCATGTCGAACGAACTCCTAATGTAGGTGACTCTACGCCTATCCTTGCGCGTGGCACCATTGCGCAGGGTCACTCGGGTGACCCTGCTGACGAATTGCGAAATACAGCGCTGGTGTGTCCTGCCCGCCACTGCTACCGACAGTGGAAATAGGCTCACCGGCTTTTACAACGTCACCGGCAGACTTGAGCAGCGTCTGGTTGTGACCGTACAGACTCAAATAACCATTGCCGTGGTCGAGGATCACCAGCAGCCCGGCGCCGCGCAACCAGTCGGCGAACACCACGCGACCACCGTGTACGGCACGCACCGCACTGCCGGCAGACGCGCCGATCATCACGCCATCCCACTTGGTCCGGGCATCGTCGCCTCGGCTTTCACCGTAGCGCGCCAGCAGTCGACCATCGACAGGCCAGGGAAGTTTGCCGCGGGTTGACGCAAACGGACCGCCAAAGGTTTCGCCGGAACTGGAAACCAGTGCGCCAGGTGTCGATCTGACCGGTTTGCGTGGGGCATCGTCGCTGGCATCTGCCTGCGCCTGGGCCTCACGTAAACGCTTTTTTTCGGCTTCCTGCTGGGCAATCAGCGCTTTTTGTCGCGCTTCTTCTGCCTCACGGGCCTGGCGTGCCAGAGTTTCTTCAATGGTTTTAAGGACTTTAGACAGGTCTGCCTGATCCTGCTCGCGCGCCGCCAGTTTCTGATCGCGGGCCTTTACGTCGTCATTGAGCTTGGCCAGGACTTGCTGGCGCTCCTTGCGGACTTTCTCGAGCTCATCACGCTGGGTGTCGAGGCTGCTTTGCTGCACCAGCAGTTGCGCCTGCTGCATGGCGATGTCTTTCTCGACATTGGACAGTTGGCGCAGGGTTTCGTTGAAATTCTTCAACTGCTCCAGGCGAGCCTGGCTCAGGTAATCGTAATAGGTGAGGGTACGGGCAAATCTTTCAGGATTCTGCTGGTTGAGCAGCAGCTTGAGGTATTCCTGGCGACCGTTCTGGTAGGCCGCCCGGGCCTGAATGGCGATCAGTCGTTGCTGTTCAATGCGCGCGCTCTGGAGTTTTTTTTTCTCTGCATCGAGTCGCTGCAGCTCGGCTTCGCTTTTCTTCAGCTCTTTTTGCAGGGCTTCGACCTGCTTCTCGAGCTTGCCAATTTCGGTTTCGGTGCCCTTGAGCTCTTTCTGCACACCGGACTTTTCTTCCTGCAGCTTGCCCAGCAGCTTCTTCAGCTCGGCAATGTCCTGACGCGTGGCGTCCAACTGTTGTTGGGTATCTGCGCGCTCGTCAGCAAAGGCCGGTTGGAGCAGGCATGTCAGAGCTAGGGCTATCAGGACGCGAAGCATAGGGGCGGGCGGCACCAGGGAAAGGGACGGCCTAGTATGCCCGCCATGGGCAGCAAAAAAAATGCCCATTTCTGACTGTGTGATGACTGGAGCGAGCGACAGACTGAATTCCATTTCGAAAACTCCATAAACCATTGTGGGAGCGAGCTTGCTCGCGATGGCGTCCGATCATTCAACATAGATGTTGGCTGTCAGATTGCTATCGCGAGCAAGCTCGCTCCCACAGGGTTTTTCAGTGTTCGGGATATCCCGGTTACACCAGAATCGAAGTCCCGGTCATTTCCGCCGGTTGCTCAAGGCCCAGCAACTTCAGCATGGTCGGCGCCACGTCCGCCAGCACGCCGCCTTCGCGCACCTTCAGGTCGCGCTTGCCGACATAGATGAACGGTACCGGCTCGGTGGTGTGCGCAGTGTGCGCCTGGCCGGTGGTTTCATCGGACATTTGCTCGACGTTGCCATGGTCAGCGGTGATCAAGGCTTCGCCGCCGACTTTTTCCAAGGCATCGACGATGCGACCCACGCACAGGTCCAGGCATTCAACGGCCTTGACCGCCGCTTCGAACACGCCGCTGTGGCCAACCATGTCGCCGTTGGCGTAGTTGACCACGATCACGTCGTAACGCTGGTTTTCGATGGCGTCGACGATGCGGTCGGTGACTTCCGGTGCGCTCATTTCCGGCTGCAAGTCATAGGTGGCGACTTTTGGCGACGGAATCAGGATGCGTTCTTCGCCCGGGAACGGTTCTTCGCGGCCGCCGGAGAAGAAGAAGGTCACGTGGGCATATTTTTCGGTTTCGGCGATGCGCAGTTGGGTCTTGCCGTTTTTCGCCAGGTAATCGCCCAGTACGTTTTCCAGGCTGCCGGCCGCGAAAGCCGACGGCGCAGGAATGCTGGCGGCGTATTGGGTCAGCATGACGAAACCGGCCAGTTTCGGCTGGCGGGCGCGCTCGAACTCACTGAAGTTGTCTTCGACGAACACGCGGGTCAGCTCGCGGGCACGGTCGGCGCGGAAGTTCATGAACACCACGGCATCACCGTCTTCGACTTTTACCGGCTCACCGATGGAGGTGGCCTTGACGAATTCGTCGCTCTCGCCACGTTCGTATGCCGCCTGCAGGCCTTCCTGGGCGGTGGCGGCGTTGAATTCGCCCTGGCCATCGACAATCAGGTTGTAGGCCTGGGACACGCGGTCCCAACGGTTGTCGCGGTCCATGGCGTAGTAGCGGCCGATGATGCTGGCGATCCGGCCTTTGCCCAGGGCCTGGAAGGTCGCGTCGAGCAGTTCGATCGACGACTGCGCGCTTTTCGGCGGAGTATCGCGGCCATCGAGGAAAGCGTGCAGGTAGATGTTTTGAGCGCCGCGCTTGAAGGCCAGTTCGGCCATGGCAACCAGGTGATCCTGGTGGCTGTGTACGCCGCCATCGGACAGCAGGCCCATGAAGTGCACGGCTTTGCCGGCGGCGACCGCTTTGTCCACGGCAGCGCAGATGGTCGGATTCTCGAAGAACTCGCCGTCGCGGATCGATTTGGTGACGCGAGTGAAGTCCTGATACACCACGCGGCCTGCACCCAGGTTCATGTGGCCGACTTCGGAGTTGCCCATCTGGCCGTCCGGCAGGCCGACGTCCATGCCGCTGCCCGAGATCAGGCCGTTCGGCACGGTGGCCCACAGGCGGTCCAGTACGGGCTTCTTCGCGGCGAAGATAGCGTTGGATTCAGGGCTGTCACTGTGACCGAAGCCGTCGAGAATCATCAGGACCAAAGGTTTAGGCGTGGTAGTCATGGAATCCACTCGTGGCTGAGATAAAAAGGAGCAATGGAAAAGGGAGTGGCAGTTTAAAGCGAAGTTCCGGCCGCGTCACCGCCGGACGGGGTTTGGCCCACCATAGTGGCTGTGTATACTGGCCGACATTTTAACGCCCTGGAACCTCCTTCGATGGTTGCTAACCTGATTCAATTTGCCACTAATCACTACATTCTCGTCGGTATCTTCGTCGTACTGCTGGCGTTGCTGATTGCCTATCAAATGCAGGGCGGCGGCCGTAGCCTGAGCACCGGCGAACTGACCGGGCTGGTCAACAAGGACGCAGGCGTAGTGATCGACATTCGTCCGACCAAGGATTTCGCCGCCGGTCACATTGTCGGCGCGCTGAACATCCCTCAGGACAAACTGACCGCTCGTGTAGGTGAGCTGGAAAAGCACAAGGCCAAGACCATCATCCTGGTCGACGCCATGGGCCAGACCGCCGGCACCCACGCCCGCGAATTGATGAAATCCGGCTTCACCGCCGCCAAGCTGTCCGGCGGTATCTCCAGCTGGAAAGCCGACAATCTGCCGCTGGTGAAGTGATATGAGTAGCGTCGTCGTCTATTCCAGCGATTACTGCCCTTACTGCTCGCGAGCCAAGTATCTGCTCGAGAACAAAGGTGTGGCCTTCGAAGAGATCAAGGTCGATGGCAAGCCGCAGGTGCGCGCTGCGATGGCCCAGAAGGCCGGGCGTACGTCCGTGCCGCAAATCTGGATCGGCAGCACCCACGTGGGCGGTTGTGATGATCTGTTCGCCCTGGAGCGTGCCGGCAAGCTCGACGCGCTGCTCAGGGCCTGACGGCAATACCCCAAACAAGCAAACCTAAAAGAACCCTGGATCAAGAAGGATCTGCGATGACTGACCAACAGAACACTGCTGCGAACGAAGAAGAAACTGCACCGCAATTCTCCTTGCAGCGCATTTATGTGCGTGACCTGTCCTTCGAAGCTCCGAAAAGCCCGGCGATCTTCCGCCAGCAGTGGGAGCCGAGCGTCGCTCTGGATCTGAACACCCGTCAGAAGACGCTGGAAGCCGACTTCCACGAAGTCGTGCTGACCCTGTCGGTTACCGTGAAAAACGGTGACGAAGTGGCGTTCATCGCTGAAGTGCAACAGGCCGGGATCTTCCTGATCAAGAACCTGGATGACGCTTCGATGAGCCACACCCTGGGTGCGTTCTGCCCGAACATCCTGTTCCCGTACGCTCGCGAAACCCTGGATAGCCTGGTGACCCGCGGTTCGTTCCCGGCACTGATGCTGGCTCCGGTGAACTTCGATGCGCTGTATGCGCAAGAGCTGCAACGCATGCAGGCTGCTGGCGAGACTCCGACCGTTCAGTAAAAGCGTTTCAATACTGTGGGAGCGAGCTTGCTCGCGATGAGGTCACCAGCTTCAACATCAATGTTGACTGATGCACCGCCATCGCGAGCAAGCTCGCTCCCACATTTTTTTGGGGGTTACTTGAAGTCGTTCTGACGCCAGGCTTCGTAAACGGCCACCGCCACGGTATTGGACAGATTCAGGCTGCGGCAGCCCTCGCGCATCGGCAGGCGCAGGCGTTGCTCGCCGGGCAGGGCATCCAGCACTTCGGCGGGCAAGCCACGGCTTTCCGGGCCGAACAGGAATGCGTCGCCCGGGGCGAAGCTGGCATCGTGGAACGGCCGCGAACCCTTGGTGGTGAAGGCGAACAGTCGTGGATGGCCGAGGCTCTCCAGGCAGCTGGCAAGGTCCGCGTGGCGTTGCAGGGTGGCATACTCGTGGTAATCGAGGCCGGCCCGGCGCAGGCGCTTGTCGTCCATCTCGAAGCCCAGCGGTTCGATCAAATGCAGGTGGCAGCCACTGTTGGCGCACAGCCTGATAACGTTGCCGGTATTCGGCGGAATTTCTGGTTGGAAAAGGATGACGTGAAACATGCACGGCTCCGAAGGCAAAGATGACGCGCATTCTACGCCGCCAGAAGGCGTGCGTTCGAAACTATTCCTGCGGGTAATGGGCTCGCTGGCGATTGTCGGGGTGATGGTCGGGATGATGATCGGTCGCCTGACCACGCCAGACCCCAGTCAGCTGCAGCAGGTGGAAGTGACGAACGACGGGCTGGTGGTGTGGTTCAACAATGAACCCAAGACCCACGGCGAAATTGTGGACGGCAGTGTCGCGCTGCTGTTTGGCGCCGAGGGCAAGGCGCAGAAAGGTCAGCTCAAGCTCGGCGGCAAGGACGTGAACTGGCGGGTACGTTTGAGCGATGGGGGGTTGTTGCTGACACTGGTAGCGGCCCGGCCCCTGCGGGGCGAATGGGTCGGTAGCGAGGTTGATGACCGCTGGCGGCTGGAGATCCGTCTCCGGGAGCAATAAAAGAGGGAATCCCCGGCCTGCCTGTACCAAGGTCCCCGAAACGGGAGGCTCGTCGCGAGTGCGGTGTGAGCCTGGTGTAAAGAAGGAACCCCTGACCTGCCTGTATCAAGGGCCCCAAAACGGCTGGGCTCGTCGCGGGTGCGGTGTGAGCCCGATGTAAAGAGGGGAATCCCCGGCCTGCCTGTACCAAGGTCCCCGAAACCGGGTAGGTGAACTGATTCACTTGAAAGGGTTATTGCAGGGGGCATGCCAGGTTTTAACAGCTTGGAACAAAAAATCGCTTTGAAGCGCTGAAAGCCCCGAGATCCGGGGCTTTTGTGTTTTTGGGTGGCGGGTAGTATCGGGTTTTATGGCGAGGTTTCAGGACAGTGGTTGTGCGCGATTGCGGTTCACGGTGCATTGCGGCGGTGCACTGATAACCCAAAAAGCATCGCGAGCAAGCTCGCTCCCACAGGGTTCGATGGTGTCTGCACGATCGTGAAAACACCGAAAATCCACTGTAGGAGCGAGCTTGCTCGCGATTGGGCCTAAAGATCAGCGAAGTACTAAAGGCTGTTTAGCCCTCATCCCCCTCATCATCATCCCCGCCATCAACCTTCATCCCCAATTCCTTGATCTTGCGGGTCAGGGTGTTGCGTCCCCAACCCAGCAAGACGGCGGCATCACGGCGGCGACCGGCGGTGTGCTTGAGGGCGGTCTCGATCATGATCCGCTCGAAGGCCGGTACGGCGCTGTCGAGCAGGCTTGACTGACCACGGGCCAGCGCCTGGTCGGCCCACTGGCGCAGGGCCTGTTCCCAGTTGGTCACGGGCGCCGAGTCCTGAGGCAGGCTCAGCAGCTCCGGCGGCAGGTCGCCGATGTGCACTTCGCGACCCGAAGCCATCACCGTGATCCAGCGGCAGGTATTCTCCAACTGCCGCACGTTGCCGGGCCATGGCAAGTTCTTCAGGTATTCCTCGGTTTCGCTTTTCAGCAGCTTCGGTTCGACTGCCAGTTCCTGGGCAGCGCGGCCGAGGAAGTGCTTGGCCAGGGTCGGGATATCTTCGCGGCGATCCGACAGGCGCGGGATATGGATGCGGATCACGTTGAGGCGATGGAACAAGTCCTCACGGAATTTCCCGGCGTGCACCAGGGTTTCCAGATTCTGGTGAGTCGCGGCGATGATGCGCACATCGACCTTCACCGGCACGTGACCGCCGACGCGGTAGAACTCGCCGTCGGCCAGTACCCGTAGCAAGCGGGTCTGGGTGTCAGCGGGCATGTCACCGATTTCGTCGAGGAACAGCGTACCGCCGTCGGCTTGCTCGAAACGCCCGCGACGCAGGTTGGCCGCGCCTGTGAACGCGCCTTTCTCGTGGCCGAACAGTTCGGATTCCATCAGGTCTTTGGGGATCGCCGCCATGTTCAGCGCAATGAACGGCGAAGCGGCGCGCGGGCTGTGGCGATGCAGCGCGTGGGCCACCAGTTCTTTACCGGTACCCGATTCACCATTGATCAGCACGGTGATGTTGGAGTGGCTCAAGCGTCCGATGGCGCGAAACACTTCCTGCATCGCCGGCGCTTCGCCGATGATTTCCGGGGTGCGGGTCAGGGTCGGGGCAACTTCCAGCCCTTGTTGTTCCTGAGCGTGCTGGTTGGCGCGCTTGACCAGGGAAACCGCTTCATCAACGTCGAACGGCTTGGGCAGGTACTCGAACGCGCCGCCCTGATAGGACGCGACAGCGCTGTCCAGATCGGAGTGCGCGGTCATGATGATCACTGGCAGCCGCGGGTGCTGTTCGCGAATCCGCGCCAGAAGCTCCAGACCGCTGGCGCCGGGCATGCGGATGTCGGAAATGATCACATCCGGCTGCTGGCGCGCCAGACGGCTCATCACGCCATCGGCGCTGTCGAAGCTTTGCGTGGTCATGCCTTCCTGTTGCAAGGCTTTTTCCAGGACCCAACGGATAGAACGGTCGTCATCGACGATCCACACGGTTTCACTACGGCTCATGTCGATGTGGCTCCTTGTTCCAGTGGCAGAAAGATCGAGAAGGTGGTGTGGCCGGGGTGGCTGTCACATTCGATCAGGCCCTGGTGCTGGCTGATGATGTTCTGGGTAATGGCCAGGCCCAGCCCGGTACCGTCCGGGCGACCGCTGACCATGGGGAAAAAAATGGTTTCCTGAAGTTCTGCCGGGATGCCCGGACCGTTGTCGATGATTTCGATCTTGGTCACCAGACGATGGCGCACGTGGCCGATGGTGAACTGGCGCATGGCGCGGGTGCGCAGGCTGATTCGCCCCAGGCGCAGTTCGTTCTGGCTGCTGATGGCCTGCATCGCATTGCGCACGATGTTCAGCACGGCCTGAATCATTTGTTCGCGATCGATCAGGACGTCGGGGATGCTTGGATCGTAGTCGCGCACCAAGGTGATGCAACCCTGGCTTTCAGCCTCCACCAGATGGCAGACACGCTCAAGCACTTCATGGACATTGCACATGGCCAGCGACGGCAGCTTGTTGGAGCCGAGCATGCGATCCACCAGATTACGCAGGCGGTCGGCTTCTTCGATGATGACGTTGGTGTAGTCGCGCAGGCTTTCTTCCGGCAGTTCCCGGGCCAGCAATTGTGCCGCGCCGCGAATCCCGCCCAAGGGGTTCTTGATTTCATGGGCAAGGCCGCGCACCAGCATCTTGCTGGTTTCCTGTTTCGACAGTTGTGCTTCTTCTTTGGTGATCCGCAGCAGGCGGTCACGGGGGTGGACTTCGAGCAGCAGCATCGTGTCGCCGTTGCTCAGAATCGGTGTTACCGCGTAGTCGACGGTCAGGGTCTGGCCGGTGAGTGCGGTGAGCATGGCTTCGCGCTTGGTGAACGGGTGCGCCTGCTCGACGGCCTGGCGCAACGAGTTCAGCGCTTCGGTCGATTCGGTAAACAACTCACTGATGAACTGCCCATGGCTGCGCTGACCGCTGATGGCCAGCAGCATCTCTGCCGCCGGGTTCATGTACTCGAGGCGCAGTTCGGCGTCGAGAAGGATGGTGGCAGTGGTGAGGTTGTCGAGTAGCAAACGGTGGAGTGCGTCGCTAATGGTCATCGGGACCTCTTTTAGGGCAGAGCGTGCGTAAAAAAATGCTGATACGGGCAAAATGCAAAAACCAAACCAAGGCTCCGAAAAGAAGCGTTCAGCGCCTGAAACAGGCGTTTGACGCTCGTTTACGTGGCGTTCTGCCAGCTATCGCGGGTACTTTCGAACCAAAATGGGTTGGAGTGTGAGTACGGTGCAAACAATTGCACCAATATAGTGCGCAAGCCTGAACGAGGTTAAAAGAGTCTCAAGAAAGGATTTTTTTCTTCGCCTGGTCTGTCGCTGAGCGGGCATTCCGGCCGCTGGCCGTAGTCTTCGAGAGTGCAGGGTTTGATCCTGCGCTTCTGCATGTGGAAAGGTTGGTTGGCGGTGCGTTCGACGATGCGCCCCTGTTCGTCGAGGATTTCCACGGACAGGGTGTGGCTGCCGCGATCGATGTTGCTCAGCGGGAACACCGGGCTCAGGCCAGGTTCGGCGGTGGGCTGGCCGTCGAGCAGCAACCGGTAGTGGTGACCGGGTTGCAGGGCCGGTTCGTTGGTGGCGCTGACAATGACTTCGCCGGTGTTGCTGCGGATGGTTGCGTCGGGTTCCGGGATCAGGATACGCAGCACCTCATAGTGGAACAGCGCCTGTACTTCAGGACTGCTCTCGGCGATCAACGGTGCTGCGCTGGTGGGGTTGGCCGCTATTCGATTGCTCTTTGTCAGCGGTACACGCCGGGCGTCGCCGGGTTTTGGCTGGTCGGTGAAAACCCGGTTGCCCTGAGCATCGACATACATGAAGACCTCTGCCGAGGCGGGCTGGGCGATCAGGCAGGCGATCAGTAGCCAGACCTTCAAGGTTTGTGCACCCGCTGTACGGTGAATGTCACCGCAGGGCCCTGCTGCACAACGTTTTCGCCATCGATCACTTGCACGGCGAGGCGGTGTTCGCCGCGATCGATGTTCACCAGTTGCAGGATCGGCACATTGCCTGGCTGGCCGTAGGGCTGACCGTCCAGCAGCAGGCGTAACAGGTGGGTGGCTTGCAGGCGCGGTTTGATCAGTACGTTAATCGTGAAGGTGCCATTGTTGGCACGTAACGCTTCTGTGGTGGGCAGGCCGGTGAGTTCCAGTTTTTCGTAGGCTCGGTGGGTCGGCTCGGTGTTATTGCCTGCCAGAGGTTGTGCAGGATCGACGGGCGGTTGACGCTCGATGCTGTTGATCGGTGGCAAATCAACCGCCCGGGCGTCAACGCCATCGGGCGGTTGATTGCTGTAGGCGGTATTGCCGGCGGCATCGGTGTATTTGTAGATTTGAGCCATCACAGGAGAAATGAAGGACAGCAGTAGAAGTAATAAAAGTGGCCGCATTCGGACTCCCTGTGTGAAGCAAAGACTACTCCGCCAATGGAATACCTTCGCTGCCAGCATAGAACACAACCAGTTCTACCGGTCCATCGCCGGTGACTCCGCGATGAGTGATATTGACCATTTCGGCCAGTGCTTCGCCTTGTTTGACGCGTCTGGTCTGGCCGCTGTTCCTGTCCTCGATCGTTAGCTCGCCTGAGAGGATGTAGCCCGCGTTGGGAATGGGATGGGTGTGCCAGGGGAGTTTGGTATTGGCAGGTATCGTGAGTTTGAGCACTGTCAGCTCGGGCACGGCATCCGGGTAGCGAATGTAAGGTGTGCCGTCCCACGACTTGCTGCTTTGAAGCAGGATTTCCCGTTCGATGTCTGTCGATGGGGAAATTGTGGTGCAGCCTAGAAGGGCGAGGGCGGTGAGAGCGGCCAGTAGCGTCTTGAGTGGGAAAGTTTTCATCATTCCATCCGTTGATTGCAGGTAGAGAACAGCCTACGAGTCATTCAGATGGGTTGATGCCGGACGATGCTGTGTGTGCCCGAAGAGATGTCTAACTTTATTGTCGGAAGTTGCCTACAAAAAAGGCCTCCCGAAGGAGGCCTCTTTTTGTCACGCCGCGTGCCGCGGCGCTACCGGATCAGCAGCTGTAGTACAGCTCGTATTCCAGTGGGTGTACGAAGGTACGTACCTTGATTTCTTCTTCGCTTTTCAGGGCGATGTAAGCGTCGATGAAGTCGTCGCTGAAAACGCCGCCTTTGGTCAGGAACGCACGACCTTTGTCCAGCTCTTCCAGGGCTTCTTTCAGGCTGCCGCAAACCTGTGGGATCTCTTTGGCCTCTTCAGGCGGCAGGTCGTACAGGTTTTTGTCAGCGGCGTCGCCAGGGTGGATCTTGTTCTGGATGCCGTCCAGGCCAGCCATCAACAGTGCGGCGAAGCACAGGTACGGGTTGGCAGCCGGATCCGGGAAGCGTGCTTCGATACGACGGGCTTTCGGGCTCGACACGTAAGGAATACGGATCGAAGCGGAACGGTTGCGAGCCGAGTAGGCCAGCATCACTGGAGCTTCGAAGCCTGGAACCAGACGCTTGTAGGAGTTGGTCGCCGGGTTGGTGAAGCCGTTCAGGGCCTTACCGTGCTTGATGATGCCGCCGATGAAGTACAGGGCGGTGTCGGACAGGCCGGCATAGCCTTCGCCAGCGAAGGTGTTCTTGCCATCTTTCCAGATGGACATGTGTACGTGCATACCCGAGCCGTTGTCGCCGTACAGAGGCTTAGGCATGAAGGTCGCGGTGCGGCCGTAGGCATCGGCAACGTTGTGCACGACGTACTTCAGGGTTTGGGTTTCGTCGGCTTTCTTCACCAGGGTGTTGAACTTGACGCCGATTTCGTTCTGGCCGGCAGTCGCCACTTCGTGGTGGTGAACTTCGACGGTCAGGCCCATTTCTTCCAGTGCGTTGCACATGGAGGTACGGATTTCGTGGTCGTGGTCGAACGGCGGAACCGGGAAATAGCCGCCTTTGACGCCTGGACGGTGGCCTTTGTTGCCGCCTTCGATGTCCTGGTCGGACATCCACGAACCTTGTTCGGAGTAGATCTTGAACATGGAGCCGGAAATGTCGGACTTGAACTTCACCTGGTCAAAGATGAAGAACTCTGGCTCAGGACCTGCGTATACGGTGTCACCGATAGCGGTGGCTTTCAGGTGCTCTTCGGCGCGCTTGGCGATCGCACGTGGGTCGCGGTCGTAGCCTTGCATGCTCGAAGGCTCGATGATGTCGCAGACCAGGATCAGGGTCGGTTCTTCGGTGAACGGATCCAGAACAGCGGTGGAGTCGTCCGGCATCAGGATCATGTCGGAGGCTTCGATGCCTTTCCAGCCGGCGATGGAGGAGCCGTCGAACATTTTGCCGACTTCGAAGAAGTCGTCATCCAGCGCATCGCGAGCCGGCATGGTCACGTGGTGCTGAGTGCCTTTGGTGTCCGTGAAGCGCAGATCAATCCACTTGACGTCATGATCTTTGATGAGTTGAACCGACTTCGACATAGTGTCCTCCGGGTGTATTAGGGCTGGTAGTGGATGCCCTTAAATGTTTGTGATGCCGGCGCGAATACTCTGCCAAGGCAACCTGCCTCACAAGGGAGCAAATTGCATGCCAGTGCCCCAGCATGGATTTTTTGCCCCAAAATCACGCTTGAGAGGGCGTTTTTCCCTTTAAAGCAGAAAAGCTCGCCCTGTAATGTGGCGCCATATCCAATAAATGACCTGTTTTGGTGCATGCAAAACCTTCTGCACATTAACTGGTTAAACCTTGAGCAATTTCCGCTATAATCCGCGCCCCCCTTTTTCGGCAGGCCATGCGCGCGCTGTTTCCATGAAATTAATCGTAAAAGTCTTCCCCGAGATCACCATCAAGAGTCGACCTGTCCGGACGAAATTTATCCGCCAGTTGGCCAAAAACATCCGCGCCGTGCTCCGTGATCTGGATCCGGCCGTGGTGGTGAACGGCGTGTGGGACAATCTCGAGCTGGAAACCCGTGTTACCGACCCGAAAGCCTTGAAAGAGATGGGTGAACGCCTGACCTGCATGCCGGGCATCGCGCACTTTCTGCAGATCGACGAGTACCCGCTGGGCGACTTCGACGACATCACCGAAAAGTGCAGGCAGCACTACGGCGATGCGCTGGCCGGGAAAATTTTCTCGGTGCGCTGCAAGCGTGCGGGCAAGCACACGTTCAGCTCGATGGACGTCGAAAAATACGTCGGCAGCAAACTGCGTCGCGAGTGCGGCGCCGCCGGGATCGACCTGAAAGCGCCGGAAATCGAAGTCCGGATCGAAGTTCGCGACCAACGGTTGTTCGTGATCCACAGCCAGCACAACGGCATCGGCGGATATCCGCTGGGCGCGCTGGAGCAGACCCTGGTGCTGATGTCCGGTGGCTTCGACTCCACCGTGGCGGCCTACCAGATCATGCGCCGCGGCCTGATGGCGCATTTCTGCTTCTTCAATCTGGGCGGACGTGCCCACGAACTGGGCGTCATGGAAGTCGCGCATTTCATCTGGAAGAAGTACGGCAGCTCCCAACGCGTGCTATTTGTCAGTGTGCCGTTCGAAGAAGTGCTGGGCGAAATTCTCGGCAAAGTCGATAACAGTCATATGGGCGTAGTATTGAAGCGTATGATGTTGCGCGCTTCCTCCCAAATTGCCGATCGACTGCACATCGACGCACTGGTCACCGGTGAGGCGATCTCCCAGGTGTCGAGCCAGACGCTGCCGAACCTGTCAGTGATCGACTGCGTGACCGAAAAGCTGGTACTGCGCCCGCTGATCGCCAGTCACAAGCAGGACATTATCGACACGGCAATCGAAATCGGCACCGCCGATTTCGCCCGGCACATGCCGGAATACTGCGGCGTCATCTCGGTCAATCCGAAGACCGCGGCCAAGCGCTATCGCGTCGAGCATGAAGAGAAAGAATTCGATATGGCGGTACTCGAGCGTGCGCTCGAAAACGCCAAGCTGGTGCCGATCGATCGCGTGATCGATGAATTGGGCCAGGACTTGCAGATTGAAGAAGTCAGCGAAGCGCTGGCCGGTCAGATCGTCATCGACATCCGTCACCCGGATGCCGCTGAAGACGACCCGCTGGATCTCGCTGGCATCGAGGTACAAACGATGCCGTTTTATGCAGTGAACGCTCGTTTCAAGGAACTGGACCCTACTCGCCAGTACCTGCTGTATTGCGACAAAGGCGTGATGAGTCGCCTGCATGCCCACCATTTGCTCAGTGAGGGGCATGCCAATGTGCGCGTTTATCGACCGAGCTAAGTGCCCGGGGCTGTTTGCCTGTGGCCTGCGTCACCGGCCCCCCGATGCCACCGTCAAGCTGTAACGGCTTTCACGGACGCTACTGTTAATCGCTGCCAAGACTTGTCAGCACACCGAATCCTCTGATCGAGATACACAAGTGATCGAAAATCTACGCAACATCGCCATCATTGCCCACGTTGACCATGGTAAGACCACCCTGGTAGACAAACTCCTGCGTCAATCCGGCACCCTGGAGCGCAACGAGCTCAACGACGAGCGCGTGATGGACTCCAACGACCAGGAGAAAGAGCGCGGTATTACCATTCTGGCGAAAAACACCGCCATCAACTGGAACGGCTACCACATCAACATCGTGGACACCCCGGGCCACGCCGACTTCGGCGGCGAAGTTGAACGCGTAATGTCGATGGTCGACTCCGTTCTGCTGCTGGTTGACGCTCAAGACGGCCCTATGCCGCAAACCCGTTTCGTGACCAAGAAGGCTTTCGAAGCCGGCCTGCGTCCGATCGTGTGCATCAACAAGGTTGACCGTCCAGGCGCGCGTCCGGACTGGGTTCTGGACCAGATCTTCGACCTGTTCGACAACCTGGGTGCCACCGAAGAACAGCTGGACTTCAAAGTCGTCTACGCCTCGGCCCTGAACGGTATTG
The DNA here is from genome assembly GCF_050434585.1 of Pseudomonas sp. 2725. Lineage (NCBI taxonomy): Bacteria > Pseudomonadati > Pseudomonadota > Gammaproteobacteria > Pseudomonadales > Pseudomonadaceae > Pseudomonas > Pseudomonas sp. 2725. Next base: position 76,194 of record NZ_JBNDIV010000007.1, read on the forward strand.
CCGGTCTGGACCACACCGAAATGGCTGAAGACATGACCCCGCTGTACCAGTCGATCGTCGACAACGTACCGGCGCCGGCTGTTGACCGTGAAGGTCCGTTCCAGATGCAGATCTCCGCACTGGACTACAACAGCTTCCTGGGTGTTATCGGTGTTGGCCGTATCGCTCGTGGTCGCGTCAAGCCGAACACCCCGGTTGTGGCTATCGGTGCCGACGGCAAGAAGCGTAACGGTCGTATCCTGAAGCTGATGGGTCACCACGGTCTGCACCGCATCGACGTTGAAGAAGCTGCAGCAGGCGATATCGTGTGCATCAGCGGTATGGACTCGCTGTTCATCTCCGACACCCTGTGCCACCCGGACACGGTCGAAGCGATGAAGCCGCTGACCGTCGACGAGCCAACCGTTTCCATGACCTTCCAGGTAAACGACTCGCCATTCTGCGGTAAAGAAGGCAAGTTCGTGACTTCCCGTAACATCAAGGAACGTCTGGACAAAGAGCTGCTGTACAACGTTGCACTGCGCGTTGAAGAAGGCGACTCGGCTGACAAGTTCAAGGTTTCCGGCCGTGGCGAACTGCACCTCTCGGTACTGATCGAAACCATGCGTCGCGAAGGCTTCGAAATGGCTGTAGGCCGTCCGGAAGTGATCATCCGTCTGGTTGACGGCGTGAAGCACGAACCGTTCGAAAACGTCACCATCGACCTGCCGGAAGAATCCCAGGGCAAGGTGATGGAAGAGATGGGCCTGCGTAAGGGCGACCTGACCAACATGGTGCCGGATGGCAAGGGCCGTGTACGTCTGGAATACAACATCCCTGCTCGCGGTCTGATCGGTTTCCGTAACCAGTTCCTGACTCTGACCAACGGTGCTGGCATCCTGACCTCGATCTTCGACCGTTACGACGTGATGAAGTCCGGCGACATGTCCGGCCGTCAGAACGGCGTTCTGGTTTCGGTTGAAACCGGCAAGGCACTGACCTACTCCCTGGAAACCCTGCAGGCGCGTGGCAAGCTGTTCGTAGAACACGGTCAGGAAATCTACAACGGTCAGATCGTTGGTCTGAACAGCCGTGACAACGACCTGGGCGTTAACCCTACCAAGGGCAAGAAGCTCGACAACATGCGTGCTTCGGGTAAAGACGAAACCATCGCTCTGGTTCCACCTGTTCGCTTCACCCTGGAACAGGCTCTGGAATTCATCCAGGACGACGAGCTGTGTGAAGTAACTCCTAAGTCCATCCGTCTTCGCAAGAAGATCCTGGACGAAAGCGAGCGTACCCGCGCTGCCAAGAAAGCCAAGGCATAAGATTTAGCCCTGGCTGAACGAAAACGCCCCCGGTCGAGAGACCGGGGGCGTTTTTGTTTGTCTGGGATTTATGCGGTGTTTGTTCGGGCCTCATCGCGAGCAAGCTCGCTCCCACAGGGGGTCTGTGGTGTTCACACAATTTGTGGTTCACCTCGAACACTGTGGGAGCGAGCTTGCTCGCGATGGCGGCCGATCAGCCGCCGCAAATTTCAGGAAGTATCAGAACCGCTCGATACTCCGCGAACTCCGCTCGCGCTCCACTTCTTTTGGCTTGTACGCGCAATACCCCGGCCGCGGGCCGATTTTCGGGTGATTGCGGCAAGTATCCGGGCGCTTATCATAAATAGTGCACAGACGGCTCTTACGATCCAGGTACAGGCAATCGTTGTTGCTCATGCGCTGGAGGGTAAAGATTCCTGACTTCTGATTGAAGCGTTCGACCAAGCCTTCCTTTTGCAGGCGCTTGGCGATGTTCTTCGGCGGATCACCCAGCTCGAACTCATCGACCACGCCGATGCGGATCAGATCCTTGATCTTGACCTCGACGGGCAGGGTGCAGCAGCTGGACATGCACGAGCCGCACATCGGGGCAGAGTACTTGGCCCAGGTATCGAGGCGGTCGATCTCTGCGGCAGCGATCAGGTTCGGCTTCATCATCGTTTGTTACCAGCGTGTGCATCAGGGCGCGCGATCATACCGGGACTGGTGGATTTTTGAACAACCTTTCGCCAGATTTTTTCACGGCCGGCCAATAAACCGCTAATCCGGCACGGCCCCTGCATTGAATCAGGTACACGACAATGTATTGCCGACCCGATTCGCCCTTACAGGAAAAACTGCCGAACCAGAGCCTCTACCGCCTGTCAGACCGTCTAGGCTCAGACAACTCCAAGCTCGCTCGAGGTCCTATCGATGACTCAAGAACCACTTGTTCGCGAAGCAGAGGTGGCCGCATTCCGCGACGCCGTCTTGACCAAACTCACTTATGCAGTGGGTAAAGACCCGGATCACGCCTTCGACCACGACTGGTTCGAAGCCATTGCCCTGGCCGCGCGGGATCACATGGTCGAGCACTGGATGGACCACACGCGGCAGATCTACCGCAAAGGTCAGAAGCGCGTCTATTACCTCTCCCTGGAATTTCTCATCGGTCGGCTGTTGTTCGACAGCCTGAGCAATCTCGGCCTGCTCGACGTGGCCCGCGAAGCCCTGACCGAACTCGGCGTCGACCTTGAGCGCATCCGCATGCTGGAGCCCGATGCGGCCCTGGGCAACGGCGGCCTCGGGCGTCTGGCGGCGTGTTTCCTGGAAAGCATGTCGACCCTCGGCATCGCCGGTCATGGCTACGGCATCCGCTATGAGCACGGGTTGTTCCGCCAGGCGATTGTCGATGGCTGGCAGCAGGAGCAGACCGAACACTGGCTGGATTTCGGCAACCCGTGGGAGTTCGAGCGGCCGGAAGTGGCTTACACCATCGGTTTCGGCGGCGGTGTCGAGACCCTGACCGACGACACCGGCAAATCCCGACAAGTCTGGTCCCCGGCGGAAACCGTGCGGGCGATTGCCTACGACACGCCGGTGGTCGGCTGGCGCGGGGCGAGCGTCAACACGCTGCGCCTGTGGCGTGCCCGGGCGATGGAAGATCTGCACCTGGAGCGTTTCAACGCCGGCGACCACCTGGGCGCCGTGGCCGAAGTGGCCCGGGCCGAAAGCATCTCCCGGGTGCTGTACCCGGCGGACAGCACCGAGGCCGGCCAGGAGTTGCGCCTGCGCCAGGAGTACTTCTTCGTCGCCGCCTCGTTGCAGGATCTGCTGCGCCGCCATCGCAACATGCACACCTCGGTGCTGACCCTGGGCGATCACGCCTCTATCCAGCTCAACGACACTCATCCCTCGATTGCCGTGGCTGAACTGATGCGGCAACTGGTCGACGTGTATGACGTGGCGTGGGATGCCGCGTGGCATGTCACCGTCGATACGCTGTCCTACACCAACCACACATTGCTGCCCGAAGCGCTGGAAACCTGGCCGGTCGGCTTGATGGAACGCATGTTGCCGCGGCACATGCAGATCATTTACCTGATCAACGCCCACCACATCGACTCCCTGCGGGCCAAAGGCATTCACGACTTCGACGTACTGCGCGCGGTGTCGCTGATCGAGGAAGACAACGGTCGCCGGGTGCGCATGGGCAACCTGGCGTTTCTCGGGTCCCACAGCATCAACGGTGTGTCCGGGCTGCATACGCAGCTGATGCGTCAAACGGTGTTCTCCGAACTGCACAAGCTCTACCCGGAGCGGATCAACAACAAAACCAACGGCATCACCTTCCGCCGCTGGTTGTATCAGGCCAACCCCGAGCTGACCTCGATGCTGGTCGATGCCCTTGGCCCCGAGGTGCTGGACAACCCGGAAGAGCGTTTGCTCGCCCTTGAACCGTTCGCCGAGAAAAGTGCATTCCGCAAGGCGTTTGCCGAGCAACGCCTGCACAGCAAGAAAGCCTTGGCGTACCTGATTCATGAGCGACTGGGCGTGGCGGTCAACCCGGCGGCGATGTTCGACGTGCAGGTCAAGCGAATCCACGAGTACAAACGGCAGTTGCTCAACCTGATGCACACCGTGGCGTTGTACCAGGCGATTCGCGCGGAGCCTGAAATCGACTGGGTGCCACGGGTGAAAATTTTCGCCGGCAAGGCAGCCGCGAGCTATCACCAGGCCAAACTGATCATCAAGCTGACCAACGACATCGCCCGGGTGGTGAACAACGACCCGACCGTGCGCGGCTTGCTCAAAGTGGTGTTCCTGCCCAACTACAACGTCAGCCTGGCGGAGAGCATCATTCCGGCGGCGGATTTGTCCGAGCAGATCTCCACCGCCGGGTTCGAAGCCTCTGGCACCAGCAACATGAAATTCGGCCTGAACGGCGCGCTGACTATCGGCACCCTGGATGGGGCCAACGTGGAAATGAGCGAGCGCATCGGCACCGAGCACATGTTTATCTTTGGTCTCAGCGCGCAGCAGGTGGAGGCGCGCAAACAGAATCATGAGTTCAGCGCGGTGCCGGATATCGCCGCGTCCCATCGTCTGAACGATGTGCTGCAAGCGATTCGTGGTGGGGTGTTCTCGCCGGACGATCCGTCCCGTTACACCGGATTGATCGATTCGCTGGTGGACTACGACCGCTTCCTGGTCTGCGCCGACTTCGATTCCTACTGGCACGCCCAGATGCGCGTCGAAGCCCATTGGCACGATTCGAAGGAGTGGTGGCGCTCGGCGGTGTTGAACACGGCGCGGATGGGCTGGTTCTCGTCGGACCGGACCATTCGCGAGTACGCCACGGAAATCTGGAAGGCACTGGAGTAGTTTTCAGCCAGAACTGCGAGCAAGGCCCGGTTGTTGACGGGCTGGGTCGATATACTAGGCGCTGGATTACCGGGCGGCAGGGTTGATCAGATTCTGAACACACCACAATCCCTTGTGGGAGCGAGCTTGCTCGCGATAGCGCACTGACATTCAACATTAATGCTGAATGTTATGGCCTCATCGCGAGCAAGCTCGCTCCTACAGGGGGTTGTGGTGTTTTCGCACTAGACTGATCAGACACTGTACCGCTTGGACTTGCCTCATGATGGGGCCGCTTAGGGATATCGACCATGCAATGGATGTTCATGCTGATAGGGCTGGTGCTCGGCTGGATACTCGACGAGTCATTCAGCGATGCGCTGCTGGGCGCGTTGTTCGGATTGGGTATCGGCCAGGCCCTTCGCATGGCTCGCATGGACTCGCAGGCAGTCGAGCAGCAGCGTTTGCTGGAACAGGCGCAGGTAGCGCTGCAGGCGGTCGAGCAACGGCTGTTGCTGCTCGAAGCATCGGGCGTCAAGGCGCCGGAAACCCGCGAGCCACTTGTCTCACCTGAAACCATCCTCGATGAAGCACCTGCCGCAGCCCCGGAGTTGGTCTGGGAGCTGCCGCCCGAACTCGAGCCGATCGCCGCAGCGGCCACCGAAACCAACCGTTCGCAGCCCGCCGATGCCTGGAAGCCCGAGCCGATCGCTCGCCAGGCACAACCACCTGTCCCTCCGCGCGGCCCGAACCTTATCGATCGCGCCATCAGCCGTGCCCGAGCCTGGTTGTTCGGCGGCAATACCGTGTTGCGGGTCGGCGTGGTGCTGTTGTTCCTCGGCCTGGCCTTTTTGCTGCGCTATGCCACCGAAGGCGTGGTGGTGCCGGTTGAGTTGCGGTACGCAGGCGTTGCGGCGGCGGCCTTGGGATTGCTCGGGCTGGGCTGGTGGTTGCGGGCGCGCAACAGCAGTTATGCGTTGATCCTGCAAGGGGCCGGGATCGCCGTGTTGTACCTGACGGTGTTTGCCGCGATGCGCCTGCATCCGCTGCTCGATCCCACATCGGGGTTTGGCCTGCTGGTGGCGGTGACAGTCTGTTCGGCGATTCTCGCCATTACCCAGGACTCCCCGGGGTTGGCCGCCGCTGCCGCACTGGGCGGATTCGCCGCGCCGCTGCTGGCCTCCACCGGCGCCGGCAGCCACGTCGCGCTGTTCAGCTACTTTGCCCTGCTCAACGCCGGCATCTTCGCCATCGCCTGGTTCAAGGCCTGGCGGCTGTTGAATGTCATCGGGTTCAGCGGCACCTTCGGCATCGGTTTCGCCTGGGGCCTGCGTTCCTACTCGCCGGAGCAGTTGTGGAGCACCGAGCCGTTTCTGATTTTGTTTTTCCTGATGTACCTGGCCATTGGTCTGCTGTTCGCCCGGCGCAGGCTGCTGGAAATGAGCGATGCACCGGCAGAGAGCAGTCGCGAATCGCTGCTGCAATGGTCGGCGCGCAAGGGCGACTACGTCGACGGCACGCTGCTGTTCGGTCCGCCGCTGGTGGGTTTCGGCTTGCAGTTCGCACTGGTGCAGCATTTGGAGTTCGCTGCGGCATTCAGTGCCTTGGCGCTGGGCATGATTTACATGGGACTTGCCCGTTGGCTGATGGCCGGGCGCACGCTGTTACTGGGGGAAACCTGCCTGGCCTTGGGCGTGATCTTCACCAGCCTGGCGATTCCGCTGGGGCTCGATGCACGCTGGACGACCGCGGCGTGGGCGGTGGAGGGCGCGGGGATCTTCTGGCTCGGCCTTCGCCAGCAAAGGCCCCTGGCCCGGGCGTTTGCCTTGCTCCTGCAACTGGGCTCGGCGCTGGTGTTTCTCAGCGAGTTGCACACCAGCGAGAGCAGCTTGCTTGGTGGTGTACCGCTAGGCGCGCTGTTATTGGGCGTTGCGTTGTTGTTCAGCTTCTACCAGTTGCGTAAAGCCTTGCCGGAGCAGATCAGGCCTTGGGAGTTAAAAGGTCTGCCAGTCCTGGCGTGCCTCGGGCTGGCGTTTCTCTATTTGCTGGCGCCGTTGTTTTTCTTCAGCCACGGCACGGTGATCAGTTGGGCCTTGGCCGGGGCGTTGACGTTGTTGGTTGGCTTGCGCCTGCCATCGCGCACATTCGTATTCACCGCGCTCGCTGTGCAACTGTTGGGTGGTGCACTGTTCCTGGTGACGGGGCCGCTGTTCAGTGAAGGGCTGAGTCCCTTGGCTCATGCTGGATTCTGGGCGCCGCTGGTGTTGGGGCTGGCAGCGATGGTCGGGGCATGGCGTTTGCAGATGGGGCATTCGCCCGAAGCATTCGAAGGGCTGAGCCTGTTGCGATTGTCCCAGGCGTTGCTGGTGTGGGGCGCGGGCTGGTGGGCATTGGCCTGGGTCATCGAAGTGCTGCATTTTGCGTCGCTGCCGATGCAGGCGACTTTGTTGTTGAGCATCGCAGCTGTGAGTGTTGCGCTGTGGACGGAGTTGGCGCTGCGCCTGAAATGGCCGTCACTGGGGGTGCTCGGTACGGTGTTGATTCCCGCGGCGGCGCTGGTGCTGCTGGCGGCCTGGCACTCGCGTTACCACCCGGCGGCCGACGTCGGCTGGCTGGCGTGGGCCGCCGTGTTCGTGGTGCATTTCATGTCCCTGCGACGCCTGGCGCCCATGCTGCCAGCACGCGTGACGAGTGTCGCCCATGTGCTCGGCTGTTGGCTGTTGATGGGGGTGCTGGCGCTGGAGCTGCGTTATGGCTTGCTGGTGTTGTCCGAGCAATACAACGCTTGGCGCTGGTTGGGTTGGGCGATTCTGCCAAGTCTGTATCTGGTTCTGATGGCGGCGCCTCGCGCGTGGCCGTGGCCGGTGGCGGCGTACTCGAGGGAATACCGTGTATACGCCGCCGCGCCGCTGGCGTTGCTGATGCTCGGCTGGTTCTGGCTGGCGAATGTCGCCAGTGACGGTAACGCCGAGCCACTGCCCTACGTGCCATTGATCAACCCGCTGGAACTGGGCCTGTTGTTCGCGCTGTTCGGCATCTATGTCTGGTCCCGCAGCGCCATGACACAACTGGCGCTGCACAAGGATTACGCCGCCATCGCCACGCAAGGGGTCGCAGGTGCCTCGCTGTTAGTGTTCTTTACGGCATTGGTAATGCGTACGGCGCACCATTGGAGTGGGGTGCCGTTCGAGCTGGATCTGTTGCTGGCGTCGATGCGGGTGCAAGCCGGGTTGTCCATCGTCTGGACCTTGATGGCCCTGAGCCTGATGATCGGTGGCCATTTGCGTCGCCACCGCGAAGTCTGGTTGATCGGCGCCGCCTTGATAGGTGTGGTCGTGGCTAAGCTGTTCTTTGTCGAATTGAGTAATCGCGGCGGGCTGGCGCGGATCGTGTCGTTTATCGGTGTCGGCGTGTTGCTGCTGGTGGTGGGCTATTTCGCCCCGCTGCCGCCCAAGCGTGCCGAAGCAGTGCCGGATATCGAGAAACCGGTCCCGGAATCCGAAGGAGTGTCGTCTTGAGTCAGAAGCTGAACCTGGGTTGGTTGGGTGCTGTTGCCATGGGCGTGGTGTTGTCGTCGGTTGCCCAGGAAAAACCGGCGGACTTCACCACCCAAGTGCCTTTGTCGGTGACGGGCGAAGGGCCCTGGTATCGCCTTGAACTGCCCCTGAACGTACAACTGAATGCACGGCAGGCCGACCTGAGCGATGTGCGTGTGTTCAATGCGGCGGGCGAAGTTCAGGCTTATGCCCTGGCCCGGGAATCGGCGCGGAGCAATGAAGCGCGCACCTTGACCGAGGTGAAATGGTTTCCGTTGTACAACTCGGTGGACGCCACTGAAACCGCGCCGAGCGTGCGGGTGCAATCGAGCACCAACGGCACATTGGTCGAGGTGCAGCCCTCCAGTCAGCTGGAGGCGGGTGAGGAAGAGCTGCGTGGCTGGTTGCTCGACGCTTCGGCTATCAAGGCGCCGTTGCAGCAGTTGGTTCTGGACTGGAGCAGCGAGCGCGACGGCTTCCAGCGGTTCACCATCGAAGCCAGCAACGATTTGCAGCATTGGCAGTCCTGGGGCGAAGGGCAGGTGGCGCGACTGACCTTTTCCGACGAGCGGGTCGAACAGCATGAAGTCAACCTGCCGGGCCAGTCGGCACGCTACTTGCGGTTACTGTGGATCACGCCGCATTCGGCACCGACACTGACTTCGGCGCAACTACAGAGCGCCAGTACCCGCAGCCTGCCGCTGCCGTTGGTCTGGTCCCAAGGGTTGACCGGCAGCAGCGTGAAGGCGGGTGAATACACCTGGCAGTTGCCGATGGGGCTGAATGTCGAGCGGGTGCAGATCGAGTTGAGCCAGCCCAACAGCCTGGCGCCAGTGAACCTGGCCGGCCGTCGCGACAGCAGTCTGCCATGGCAGTCGTTGGGCGGCGGTTTGCTCTATCGCCTGGCCCAGAACGGTCAGGATGTGGTGCAAAACGAATTGCAGTTGTCCGGGCAGATCGTCCAGCAATTGAAGCTGACCGTGGACGAACGCGGTGGCGGCCTGGGTGATCGGGCGCCGACGCTGAAGTATGCCGTGCGTGCCACACAACTGGTGTTCCTGGCGCGCGGGCCTGGGCCTTACACGCTGGTCGTGGGGAATTCGACGGCGAAGGCGGCGAACTTGCCGCTGTCGACGCTGATTCCGGATTACAGCCCGGCGAAGCTCGCGACCTTGGGCAGGGCCATTGTGGATGTCGGGGCGGTGGTTTCGAATGCATCGACAGAGAAAACGCTGGCGACGACGGACATCCCCTGGAAGAGGTTCGGCTTGTGGGTGGTGTTGTTGCTCAGTGTCCTGTTCCTGGCGGCGATGGCGTTCAGTCTGCTGCGCAAACCCTCTGTCAAACCCTGAAGAAGGCTGGCGCTTCGCGCCATTCGCGAGCAAGCCCGCTCCCACACTGGATCTGCTTCGTGGCACAAATGGTGTGTGCACAGCTGGTCCAATGTGGGAGCGGGCTTGCTCGCGAATACGGTGTGCCGATCACCAAAGATATCGAAATCTGCTATCCATTCGAGCTCCACGCGCGGCCCATTTCCTACTACGCTCATCCCCGCACATGAACTCTCTTTGGCCGATCACGTCTGATAGGAGGAAATGCGCCCCGACTCGCGTTAAACTGCGCGGGTTTTTAGCCCCCCCATTCCACCGGAGCCTTCCATGTCCCGCGTTACCTTGAGTCGCTATTTGATTGAGCAGACCCGCAGCAACAACACTCCTGCCGATCTGCGCTTCCTGATCGAAGTGGTGGCGCGTGCCTGCAAGGAGATCAACCACGCCGTGTCCAAAGGCGCCCTGGGTGGCGTTCTGGGCAGCATGGGCACTGAAAACGTCCAGGGCGAAGTGCAGAAAAAGCTCGACGTGATCTCCAACGAGATCCTGCTCGAAGCCAACGAATGGGGCGGTCACCTGGCCGGCATGGCGTCCGAAGAAATGGACAACGCCTACCAGATTCCGGGCAAATACCCGAAAGGCGCGTACCTGCTGGTATTCGACCCGCTGGACGGTTCGTCGAACATCGACATCAACGCCCCGGTCGGCACCATTTTCTCGGTACTGCGTTGCCCGAACGAATACCTGAGCCAGAACGAGCCCTTGAATGAGAAGGCTTTCCTGCAGCCAGGCACCCAGCAAGTGGCCGCCGGTTACGCGATCTACGGCCCGCAGACCATGCTGATCCTGACCCTGGGCGACGGCGTGAAAGGTTTCACCCTGGACCGTGAGATGGGCAGTTTCGTACTGACCCACGAAAACATCACCATTCCTGAAACCACCCAGGAATTCGCCATCAACGCTTCCAACCAGCGTCACTGGGAAGCACCGGTACAGCGCTACGTCAGCGAATTGCTGGCCGGCGATGAAGGCCCGCTGAAAAAGAACTACAACATGCGCTGGGTTGCCGCGATGGTGGCTGACGTGCACCGCATCCTGACCCGTGGCGGTCTGTTCATGTACCCACGCGACAGCCGCGAGCCGTCGAAGCCGGGCAAACTGCGCCTGATGTACGAAGCCAACCCGATGTCGTTCCTGGTGGAACAGGCAGGCGGCGCGTCCACCGACGGCCACCAGCGCATCCTCGACATCCAGCCGGAAGGCCTGCACCAGCGTGTTGCGGTGTTCCTCGGTTCGAAGGAAGAAGTTGCCCGCGTCACGGCTTACCACAAGGAATAAACCATGACCGCGCCCTGGCAGCCGTTGCTTGATTGGTGGTTCGGAAGTTTCGGGTCAGCGAAGGAAGTGGCGGCGCAGAAGGGCAAGTTGTGGTTTGGCAAGCGCGACAGCCAGGACCTCGAAGCGCGTGAGCGTTTCGGGGGCCAGGCCGAGCAGGCACTGGCCGGCGGTTTGACCGAGTGGATGCAATGTCCCGAAGGTTGGCTGGCCCTGGTGCTGTTGCTCGATCAAATCCCGCGAATGATCTTTCGCGATACTCCCAAAGCATTCTCCGGCGATTCCCGCGCACAGAAATTGGTAGCCCAAGGTATTGCGGCGGATTTCGATCGCCAGTTGCAGCCGATTCAGCGGGTGTTCATCTATCTGGTGTTCGAGCACAGCGAAAACCTCGCGGTGCAGAACGAAGGTGTCTCGCGCTATATCGAACTGGTGGCGCAGCAGCCTGAAGGTGACCGAACGCTGTTTGCCGATTACCTCGATTATGCCGAGCGGCATCAGAGGGTGATTGCGCAGTTTGGGCGGTTTCCCCATCGCAATGCGGTGTTGGGGCGGGAGTCGACGGCTGAGGAGTTGGAGTTTCTGTCGAAGCCTGGATCAAGCTTCTAGCCCTTCTTTGCGGCTGATTCCGTCTTCGCGAGCAAGCCCGCTCCCACAAGGGATTCGTGAACGACACAGATCCACTGTGGGAGCGGGCTTGCTCGCGAAGAGGCCCGCTACATCACCTCAAATCCTGAAACTACCCACCAGCTGCTTCAACCGCGCCGCCTGCTGCTCAAGATCGGCACACGCACGCAAGGTTGACTGCAGGTTCTCCACGCCTTCCTGGTTCAGCGTGTTGATTTCGGTGATGTCGACGTTGATCGACTCCACCACGGCGGTCTGTTCCTCGGTCGCGGTGGCCACCGACTGGTTCATGCCATCGATCTCCCCGATGCGCTGGGTCACGCTGCCCAGACGTTCGCCCGCCTGGTTGGCGATGCCGACGCTGCTTTCGCTCTGGCGCTGGCTGTCGGTCATGATGCCCACCGCTGCCCGGGCACCGACTTGCAGCTCTTCGATCATCGTCTGCACTTGCTGCGCCGAGTCCTGGGTGCGGTGAGCGAGGTTGCGCACCTCATCGGCCACCACGGCAAAACCACGGCCGGCCTCGCCAGCGCGGGCCGCTTCAATGGCGGCGTTGAGTGCCAGCAAGTTGGTCTGCTGGGAGATGCTGGTGATCACTTCCAGGATCTGCCCGATGTTGACCGTGTTGCTGTTGAGGGTCTCGATGTTGCCGCACGAGTCGCTGATCTTGGCCGACAGTTGCTGCATCGCCGCGATGGTTTTATCCACCACCTGTTGGCCGTCTTCGGCCAGGCTGCGGGCATCGCTGGAATGTTGCGAGGCGAGGGCGGCGTTCTGGGCGATTTCCTGGGCGGCGGCACCGAGCTGGTTGATCGCCGCGGCCACGCTGCTGGTGCGCGAGGCTTGCTGGTCGGAGTTGAACATCGACGAGTTCGAGGCGGCGACTACCCGCAGCGCCACTTCGTTGACCTGGCCGGTGGCCGAGGATACTTCGATGATCGAGGTATGGATGCGCTCGACGAAACGGTTGAACGACAGCCCCAGCGCGCCGAATTCGTCGTGGCCGTGAATGGTCAGGCGCTTGGTCAAGTCACCTTCGCCTTCGGCGATGTCATGCATGGCGCGACCCATGGTCAGCAACGGTTGCATCAACAGGCTGATCAGCATGCCCAGCAGGGCGATGATGATCACCACCGCAATGACCATGGCGATGATCGCCGAGGTGCGGAATTCGCTGAGCATCGAGAACGCGGTTTCCTGGTCGAGCACCAGCGCTACGTACCAGTCCGCCGATGGCACGCCGTTGACGTGGGTGAAAGAGATGAACTGACGCTTGCCGTCGATCTCGACTTCCTTCATGCCCGGGCTGACTTTCGGCGCGCCGTTGGGGTAGGCCTCGGTCAGGTTCTTGAGCACCAGCTTGCTGTCCGGGTGAATCAGGATCTTGCCGTCGGCACCGACGATGAACGCATGGCCGTGACCGCCGAAGTTCAGCGAGTTGATGATCGCGCTGACGCTGGACAGGTCGATGTCGGCGCCGGCGACACCGATCATCTGGCCCAGGTGCTGCACCGGGGTGGCGACTGTGATCACCAGCTTGCCAGAGGAGGCGGCGATGTAGGGTTCGGTGACGATGGTCTGTTGCGCACTATTGGCCGCCTTGTACCAGCCACGGGCGCGCGGATCGTAGTCCGCCGCGCGGTTGCCCGCCGGGACCGAGAACATCACGCCGTCGGCGCCACCGAAGTAACTCAGCTGGAAGTTGCCGGTGTAGGCGGGCAGGTCGATGATTCGTTTCAGGCCAGCGGGAGCATTGCCGTCGGCGTTGATCTGTTGGGCCATCGACTGCAGCAATTGCATGCGGCTTTCCAGCCAGGTCTGGATGTTGCTGGTGGTCAGGCTGCCGAGCTCCTGCATCGAGGCTTCGGTACTGTTGCGCAAGGTTTCGCGTTGGCGATAGTCGTTGAACAGGATGAAACAAGCGAATGCGACGGCCACCACGAGGGCGGCAGCCAGCAATATCTTGTGGCTGAACTTCATGTTTCTGGTCATGGGTGAGCTACCGCAGAGGGGCTGTTCTACAAAATGGGGGAGCAAATGCCACTGACGTGGCTTTGCGTTGCATTTATGTCGACTGAGCGGCGCCAAAGATTAGGCGAATTCTCTGAAAAACGACGAAATGCCCGGTAAACAGGCAAAGTGGCTGATTTTCGGCAAAAGGTAGACGAGTGGCCCGATAAATAGCCTGCCGGGCAGGGAACCTGACAGGGGTTTTCTCTTCTAAGCTTCAGCTTGGCAGCCATGCCAATCCCCTACGCCCCCGGAGTTTCACCATGTCGTTGCGTTCCATCGCCCTGCTTTCATTCTGCGTATTGCTCGCTGCCTGCAGCAAGGTCAATCAGGAAAACTACTCGAAGCTCTCCGCCGGCATGGCCAAGGCCGATGTGGAGACCCTGTTGGGCAAACCCGCCGATTGTTCAGGCGCGCTCGGCATGTCCAGCTGCACCTGGGGCGACAAGAACAGCTTTATCAGCGTGCAGTTTGCCGGTGACAAAGTGCTGATGTTTTCCGGCCAAGGCCTGAAGTAAACCGGGGCGATCGCCCACGGGAGAAAAATAATGAAGCGGTTATTGATCATCCTTTTTGCCGGCCTGGTGTTGGCTGGCTGTGCCACGTCTGGCCAGGACCCATTGGCCCCCAAGACGGTCAATAGCGTCAACCTCAAGCGCTACCAGGGCACCTGGTACGAGCTGGCTCGTATGCCGATGTACTTCCAGCGCGACTGCGCGCAGTCCGAAGCCCATTACACGCTCAAGCCCGACGGCAACCTCGCAGTGCTGAACCGCTGCCTGACGGCACAGTGGCAATGGGAAGAGGTCAAGGGCACGGCTTATCCACAGGTGCCCGGCAAGAGCGACAAGCTGTGGGTCGAGTTCGATACCTGGTTTTCCAGGCTGATCCCGGGTTCGGCGAAGGGCGAATACTGGGTGCTGTACGTCAGCGATGACTACAAGACCGCCATCGTCGGTGACCCGAGCCGCAAGTATCTGTGGCTGTTGTCGCGCACGCCGACCGTGAACGGTGTGGTGCGTGAGGAGTTGCTGAGCAAGGCACGTCAGCAGGGGTACGACACCACGCGGCTGATCTGGCGGGCCTCGGAAAAGCAGATGGCCGAGACGTCCAACTGATTACAGATAACACTGTGGGAGCGAGCTTGCTCGCGATAGCGGACTGTCAGACAACATCAATGTTGAATCTGATGGCCCTATCGCGAGCAAGCTCGCTCCCACAGTTGTTTTGTGTCAGCCCAGGAGTTCGCGCAGGACTTGAGTGAAGGCGCGGCTGCTTTCTTCCTCGTCGGCATGCCGCCCGTCACGCACTACCCACTGGCCATTGACCAACACATCCCGCACCTGGCGATCGCCGCCGGCAAACAACCAGCGGTTGAGAATTCCGTCGCCGCTGGCCGTTGCCAGATACGGGTCGTTGCCATCGAGCACTAGCCAGTCGGCGCGCTTGCCGACTTCCAGGGCGCCAATCGGCTGACCCAGCGCCTGGGCACCGCCATCCAGCGCGGCATCAAACAGCGTGCGGCCGACCATTGGCTGATCCGCGCCGTACAAACGATTACGCCGCTGATCACGCAGACGCTGGCCGTATTCCAGCCAGCGCAATTCTTCCACCACGCTCAACGACACATGGCTGTCGGAACCGATGCCCATGCGCCCGCCTTGCGCGAGGAAATCCACCGCCGGGAAAATCCCGTCGCCCAGGTTGGCTTCGGTGGTCAGGCACAGGCCGGCGATGGCGCGGCTCCTGGCCATCGACGTGACTTCTTCCGGGTTGGCGTGGGTCGCGTGGACCAGGCACCAGCGCTGGTCGACTTCGACGTTTTCGTACAGCCATTGCAGCGGACGACGACCGCTCCAGGTCAGGCAGTCGTCGACTTCTTTCTGCTGCTCGGCAATGTGGATGTGCACCGGGCATTGTTTGTCGCTGGCGGCCAGCACTTCGCTGATCTGTTGCGGCGTGACCGCGCGCAGCGAGTGGAAACACAGGCCCAGGGCCTGCGCCGGCTGCTGCGCCAGGAGCGGTTGCAGGCGCGATTGCAGCTTGAGGTAATTTTCGGTGCTGTTGATGAAGCGACGCTGACCTTCGTTCGGAGTCTGGCCGCCGAAACCGGAGTGGCTGTAGAGCACCGGCAGCAGGGTCAGACCGATACCGGCGGAACCTGCGGCCTGGCTGATACGCAGGGCCAGTTCGGCCGGGTCCGCGTAAGGCTGGCCACTGATGTCATGGTGTACGTAATGAAATTCCGCCACCGATGTGTAACCGGCCTTGAGCATTTCGATGTACAGCTGACGGGCGATGACGCCGAGTTGTTCCGGGCTGATTTTTCCGACGAGGCGATACATCAGGTCGCGCCAGGTCCAGAAACTGTCGTTCGGATTTCCCGCCACTTCCGCCAGCCCGGCCATGGCCCGCTGGAAGGCGTGGGAGTGTAAATTCGGCATACCCGGCAGCAGCGGACCGCTTAGCCGTTCGGCGCCATCTGCGTTGGAATCGGCCTGGATATGGGTCAAAACGCCGTCGGCGCTGACCTCAAGACGTACATTGTTGGCCCATCCACTAGGCAGCAGCGCGCGTTCGGCAAAGAAGGCGGACATGGTTCAGCACCCCATCGTGTGTTATTTGTATATACATATACAGACGTTTGCCTGCCCGGTAAACTCCGGCAAGCTAGCAATCTCTTTTCAACGAACAAGGATTAACCGTGCCGACTCCGCCTCCAGTCTCTCCGTTGGCCGCGAACATGGGCGACAGTCCGGCGCCCTTGTACGCCCGCGTCAAACAAATGATCACCCAGCAAATCGACAGTGGAAACTGGCCGCCGCACTACCGCGTGCCGTCGGAAAGCGAGCTGGTCAGCCAGTTGGGCTTCAGCCGCATGACCATCAACCGCGCCCTGCGCGAGATGACCGCCGATGGCCTGCTGGTGCGCATGCAAGGCGTCGGCACGTTCGTCGCCGAGCCGAAAAGCCAGTCTGCCTTGTTCGAAGTGCACAACATCGCCGATGAAATCGCCTCTCGCGGTCATCGCCACACCTGCAAGGTCATCACCCTTGAAGAAGAGGCCGCCGGCTCCGAGCGCGCCCTGGCCCTGGACATGCGCGAAGGGCAGAAGGTGTTCCACTCGCTGATCGTGCATTTTGAAAACGATATTCCGGTGCAAATCGAAGATCGTTTCGTCAATGCGCTGGTGGCGCCGGACTACCTCAAGCAGGACTTCACCCTGCAAACGCCCTACGCCTACCTGAACCAGGTCGCGCCGCTGACCGAAGGCGAGCACGTGGTCGAGGCGATCCTGGCCGAGTCGTCCGAATGCAAATTGCTGCAGATTGAAAAAGGCGAGCCGTGCCTGCTGATCCGTCGCCGCACCTGGTCCGGCCGTCAGCCGGTGACCGCCGCTCGCTTGATCCACCCCGGTTCCCGTCATCGTCTGGAAGGTCGGTTCCATAAATGAATCAGTTAAAGGTTTTACGCGCCAAAGATTACCCGCGCATGCCGTGGAAGAACGGCGGCGGCAGCACCGAAGAAATCACCCGCGATGCCGGCACCGGTCTGGATGGCTTTGGCTGGCGCCTGTCGATTGCCGACATTGGCGAATCGGGCGGGTTTTCCACCTTCGCCGGTTACGAGCGAGTGATCACTGTTTTGCAGGGCGACGGCATGAGCCTGACGGTGGATGGCCAGGATACTCGGCCACTGTTACCGCTGGACCCATTTGCCTTCAGCGGTGAAAGCAAGGTTTCCTGCACATTGCTCGGCGGTGCGATTCGCGATTTCAACCTCATTTACGCACCGCTGCGTTACGCCGCGCGGTTGCAGTGGTTGTCGGGCGAGCAGCGGTTTTTCAGTGAGGCGGGGACTGTGCTGGTCTTCAGTATCAGCGATGCGCTTGAAGTGAAGGTCGGTACCAGCGCTTCGCAACTGGGTCGCCATGATTGCCTGCAACTGGTCGGTAACACCGGATTGCTGGAAGTCTCCAGCAATGGCGCCTGCTGCGTGATCGAACTCATCGCACGCTGATACACCATCCCTGTAGGAGCGAGCTCGCTCGCGAATAACCCAAATTCGCCGCTGGGCATCTGGTTCTACGCGTTATCCTTCACGACCATCGCGAGCAAGCTCGGCTCCTGCAGGGGCCATGTTTGCCCGCGATGTTGTGCTACCCCTCAGACCGTTTCCGTCCGCGCACCAACTTGTTACCGAACGCCCCAGTGTGGCGCAAGACCACGCTCAAGTAACAACCCGCCTATCCTCCAAAAAATCCCCTCGAAAAATTTCATCTACGCCAAAACCCTTGTTCCAAGGGCTCTCCAGCTGTTTCCGAACTTTTCTTGAATGCTCATCCAACAAGTTGGCCGCTTGATTGCATATGCTTGTATGTACAAGTAAAGACGTATGCGTATGAGTCACGAAGACTCAACCATCGTCCACTGATTCGCCGGTGTGCACTGATGCCCATTGGCTTGCTCGCCCACTGCCTGGGTTGGTTTGGATTGATTGCTGAGGAGTTCTTTTCGTGACCGAGAATAAACGTACCAAGTTTCGCGACGTCGAAATCCGTGCCGCACGCGGTAACAAGCTGACCGCCAAGAGCTGGCTGACTGAAGCGCCGCTGCGCATGCTGATGAACAACCTCGACCCGGAAGTCGCCGAGAACCCTAAAGAACTGGTGGTTTACGGTGGTATCGGTCGCGCTGCACGTAACTGGGAATGCTACGACAAGATCGTCGAAAGCCTGACCAACCTGAACGACGACGAGACCCTGCTGGTGCAATCCGGCAAGCCGGTCGGCGTGTTCAAGACCCACAGCAACGCCCCGCGCGTACTGATCGCCAACTCCAACCTGGTTCCTCACTGGGCGAGCTGGGAACACTTTAACGAACTGGACGCCAAAGGCCTGGCCATGTACGGCCAGATGACCGCCGGCAGCTGGATCTACATCGGCAGCCAGGGCATCGTCCAGGGCACCTACGAAACCTTCGTCGAAGCCGGTCGCCAACACTACAACGATGACCTCAAAGGCAAGTGGGTACTGACCGCCGGCCTGGGTGGCATGGGTGGCGCCCAGCCTCTGGCTGCAACCCTGGCCGGCGCTTGCTCGCTGAACATCGAATGCCAGCAAGTCAGCATCGATTTCCGCCTGAAAAGCCGCTACGTCGACGAGCAGGCCAAAGACCTCGACGACGCACTGGCCCGCATCGCCAAATACACCGCCGAAGGCAAGGCGATTTCCATCGCGCTGCTGGGCAACGCGGCTGAAATCCTGCCTGAACTGGTCAAGCGCGGCGTGCGCCCGGACATGGTCACCGACCAGACCAGCGCCCACGACCCGCTCAATGGCTACCTGCCAGCCGGCTGGACCTGGGACGAATACCGCGCTCGCGCCAAGACCGAACCTGCTGCCGTGATCAAGGCCGCCAAGCAATCGATGGCCGTGCACGTTAAAGCGATGCTCGACTTCCAGAAGCAAGGCATCCCGACCTTTGACTACGGCAACAACATCCGTCAGATGGCGCAAGAAGAAGGCGTGGAAAACGCATTCGACTTCCCGGGCTTCGTACCGGCCTACATCCGTCCGCTGTTCTGCCGTGGCATCGGCCCGTTCCGTTGGGCTGCACTGTCGGGCAACGCTGAAGACATCTACAAGACCGACGCCAAGGTCAAGGAACTGATCCCGGACGACGCCCACCTGCACAACTGGCTGGACATGGCCCGCGAGCGCATCAGCTTCCAGGGTCTGCCGGCACGTATCTGCTGGGTTGGCCTGGGCCTGCGCGCCAAGCTGGGTCTGGCGTTCAACGAAATGGTCCGTAGCGGCGAGTTGTCCGCGCCAATCGTGATCGGCCGCGACCACCTGGACTCCGGTTCGGTATCGAGCCCGAACCGCGAAACCGAATCGATGCAGGACGGTTCCGACGCCGTTTCCGACTGGCCACTGCTCAACGCTCTGCTCAACACCGCGAGCGGTGCGACCTGGGTGTCCCTGCACCACGGCGGCGGCGTCGGCATGGGCTTCTCCCAGCATTCGGGCATGGTGATTGTCTGCGACGGTACTGACGAAGCGGCCGAGCGTATCGCTCGCGTGCTGCACAACGACCCGGCCACTGGCGTCATGCGTCACGCCGATGCCGGTTACCAGATCGCCATCGACTGCGCCAAGGAACAAGGGCTGAACCTGCCGATGATTACCGGCAAATAACGCTGTACGGCTTTATGTGGGAGCGAGCTTGCTCGCGATGAGGGCGACACATTCAACCTCTTCGTTGACTGAAAAACCGCTATCGCGAGCAAGCTCGCTCCCACAGAAGCCAACACCGACAACCGATATACCTATAACAATCCACAGAGGTTGAATCATGGCTGTTAACAGCGAACGTGCAGGCAACAAACCGTTGATCGAGAAGCGTTCGATCGACTACATCCCGGAAGCGGAAAGACACGGTCGTCTGTTTAGCCAGTTCACCCTGTGGATGGGTGCCAACCTGCAAATCACCGCGATTGTCACCGGCGCATTGGCCGTGGTGCTTGGCGGTGATGTGTTCTGGTCGTTGATCGGTCTGTTGATCGGCCAACTGCTCGGCGGTGGCGTAATGGCGCTGCATGCCGCGCAAGGCCCCAAGCTTGGCCTGCCGCAGATGATTTCCAGCCGGGTACAGTTCGGCGTGTACGGCGCGGCCATCCCGATCGTGCTGGTGTGCCTGATGTACCTGGGCTTCACCGCAACGGGAACCGTGTTATCCGGCCAGGCGCTGGGCCAGTTGTTTGGCGTCAGCGACAGCGTCGGTATCCTCATTTTTGCCAGTGTCATCGTGCTGGTCACGGTGCTCGGTTATCGGGTGATCCATTGGATCGGCCGAGTTGCCAGCGTCATCGGTGTGATTGCCTTCGTTTATCTGTTCTGGCGCCTGATGAGCCAGACCGACGTCGGCGCTCTCCTGCAAATCCGTCACTTCAGCTGGAGCAGCTTCCTGCTGGCGGTGTCGCTTGCGGCGTCCTGGCAGATTGCGTTCGGCCCTTACGTGGCTGACTACTCACGCTACCTGCCGAGCAATATTTCCTCGGTGAAAACCTTTTTCGCCGCAGGTGCGGGTTCGGTCATTGGCGCGCAGGTGGCGATGGTCCTCGGCGTGTTCGCGGCCGCTTCGGCCAACGGGCAATTCGCCGGTCACGAAGTGGCCTACATCGTTGGTCTGGGTGGTACCGGTGCCACCGCTGCGCTGCTGTACTTCAGCATCGCGTTCGGCAAGGTCACCATCTCCACGCTGAACTCCTACGGCAGCTTCATGTGCATTGCGACCATCATCAGCGGTTTCCGTGGTGACCTGAAGGTAACGCACTTGCAGCGTCTGGTCTTCGTGCTGGTCATCGTCGGTGCTGCGACCCTGATGGCGTTGCTCGGTCAGCACTCGTTCCTCGGCGCGTTCAAGTCTTTCATCCTGTTCTTGCTAGCGTTCTTTACCCCTTGGAGCGCGATCAATCTGGTGGACTACTACTGCATCACTTGCGAGCGCTATGACGTACCGGCTCTGGCCGATCCGAATGGTCGCTACGGTCGTTGGAACCTCCTCGGTATCAGCGTCTATGTGTTCGGTGTACTGGTGCAGCTGCCGTTCATCTCCACTAAGTTCTATACCGGTCCGCTGGTGGCGGCCCTGGGTGATGTGGATATTTCCTGGGTCATCGGCCTGGTGCTTCCCGCCGCCCTGTATTACCTGTGTGCAAAAAAATGGCACGGCACAGTGCCTGATCGTTTGATCCTGCCGGTCGAGCAGGGCGCGATCACCGAACAAAAGCTGAATGTCGGTCGCGCTGCGGCGCAGGCCTGATTGGACGTGGACAGGGCTGGATGCCTCTTGACTGCCGTAAGCCAATTCATGATTAGGAGCGTCACTACAATGAAATCGAACAAGACCCTGCTGACCACATTGCTTTCCATGGGCCTGCTGGCCAGTGCCGGCGCCACTCAGGCGGCGGGTTGGTGCGAGTCGGGCAAACCGGTGAAATTCGCCGGTTTGAACTGGGAAAGCGCCATGCTGCTGACCGACGTGATGCAAGTCGTGTTGGAGAAAGGCTACGACTGCAAGACCGACAGCCTGCCGGGCAACTCCATCACCATGGAAAACGCCCTGAGCAGCAACGACATTCAAGTGTTTGCCGAAGAGTGGGTCGGCCGCAGCGAAGTCTGGAACAAGGCCGAGAAGGCCGGCAAAGTCGTCGGTGTCGGCGCCCCGGTTGTTGGCGCGATCGAAGGCTGGTACGTGCCGCGCTACGTGATCGAAGGCGACGCCAAGCGTAAGCTGGAAGCCAAGGCTCCGGATCTGAAAAACATTGCTGACCTGGGCAAATACTCGGCGGTGTTCAAGGACGCCGAAGAGCCTTCCAAGGGCCGTTTCTACAACTGCCCGGCCGGCTGGACCTGTGAGCTGGACAACAGCGAAATGCTGAAAAGCTACGGCCTGGAAAGCACCTACACCAACTTCCGCCCAGGCACCGGCCCGGCGCTGGATGCCGCTGTGCTGTCGAGCTACAAGCGTGGCGAGCCGATCCTGTTCTACTACTGGTCGCCAACGCCTTTGATGGGCCAGATCGACGCGGTGAAACTCGAAGAGAAGCCAGGCGTGAACAAGACAGTGACCATCAAGGTCGGCTTGTCCAAGACGTTCCACGACGAAGCGCCTGAACTGGTGGCCGTGCTGGAAAAGGTCAACGTGCCAATCGACCTGCTGAACCAGAACCTTGGGCGCATGACCAAAGAGCGGATCGAATCACCAAAACTGGCCAAGATCTTCCTGAAGGAACATCCTGAAGTCTGGCACGCATGGGTGAGCGAAGACGCAGCCAAGAAAATCGACGCGGCCTTGTAGGTTGGGCTTCTCCGGCTGTCGGCAGCGGCAGTCGGACGCTTGATCGCAACCCCTTGATTGAGAGTCTCTTATGTTTCCCGAAAGCTTTACCTTTTCCATCGCCGACTGGGTCAACGGTTGGGTCGATTCGCTGGTTACCAACTACGGCGACGTTTTCCGCAGCATCTCCGACACCCTGCTGTGGGCCATCGTCAATCTTGAAGGCCTGCTGCGTGCTGCACCCTGGTGGCTGATGCTGGCCATCGTGGCCGGTGTAGCCTGGCACGCGACCCGCAAGGTCGTGACCACTGCCGTCATCGTTGGTTTGCTGTTCCTGGTGGGTGCGGTCGGCCTCTGGGACAAGCTGATGCAGACCCTGGCGCTGATGATGGTGGCGACGATCATTTCGGTGTTGATCGGCATTCCGCTGGGCATTCTCTCGGCACGCAGCAACCGCCTGCGTTCGGTGCTGATGCCGTTGCTGGACATCATGCAGACCATGCCGAGCTTCGTGTACCTGATCCCGGTTCTGATGCTGTTTGGCCTGGGCAAGGTCCCGGCGATTTTCGCCACGGTGATCTACGCCGCACCACCGCTGATCCGTCTGACCGATCTGGGCATTCGCCAGGTCGACGGCGAAGTGATGGAAGCGATCAACGCCTTCGGTGCCAACCGCTGGCAGCAACTGTTCGGCGTGCAACTGCCACTGGCCCTGCCGAGCATCATGGCCGGGATCAACCAGACCACCATGATGGCCCTGTCGATGGTGGTGATCGCCTCGATGATCGGTGCCCGTGGCCTGGGTGAAGACGTGCTGGTGGGGATTCAGACCCTCAACGTCGGGCGTGGCCTTGAAGCCGGTCTGGCGATCGTGATTCTGGCTGTGGTGATCGACCGCATTACACAGGCGTATGGTCGCGCACGGCATGAGGTGAGCAAATGAACAACGCAACCGTGAGCAAGATCGAAGTCAAGAACGTCTTCAAGATTTTCGGCAACCGTTCCAAGGATGCGCTGGCCATGATCGGCCAGGGCAAGACCAAGGACCAGGTCCTGGCCGAAACCGGCTGCGTGGTCGGCGTGAATGACCTGTCGCTGAGCATCGGCAGCGGCGAGATCTTCGTGATCATGGGCCTGTCGGGCTCAGGCAAGTCGACCCTGGTGCGCCACTTCAACCGCCTGATCGACCCGACCAGCGGCGCGATCCTGGTGGACGGCGTGGACATCCTGCAATACGACATGGAAGCCCTGCGCGAATTTCGTCGGCGCAAGATCAGTATGGTGTTCCAGAGCTTTGGCCTGTTGCCGCACAAGAGCGTGCTGGACAACGTCGCCTACGGCCTGAAAATCCGTGGCGAAAGCAAAGCCATGTGCGCTGAGCGTGCGCTGCACTGGATCAACACCGTGGGCCTCAAGGGCTACGAAAACAAATACCCGCACCAGCTATCCGGCGGCATGCGTCAGCGTGTGGGCCTGGCCCGCGCCCTGGCGGCGGACACTGACATCATCCTGATGGACGAAGCGTTCAGCGCCCTCGACCCGCTGATCCGCGCGGAGATGCAGGACCAGTTGCTGGAACTGCAAAAGACCCTGCACAAGACCATCGTCTTCATCACCCACGACCTCGACGAGGCCGTGCGCATCGGCAACCGCATCGCGATTCTCAAGGATGGCCGCCTGATCCAGGTCGGCACGCCAAGAGAGATCCTGCATTCGCCGGCGGATGAGTATGTCGACCGCTTTGTGCAGCGTCGGGCGGCGGTGGTTTAAAAGGTTTGTGCCGGCTGTGCTGGCCCCATCGCGAGCAAGCTCGCTCCCACAGTGGATCCCCGGTGTTCACAAAACCTGTGGGAGCGAGCTTGCTCGCGATGAGGCCGGTAAAGATGCATCAATATTCAGGTTTGTACGCAGAGGTTGAAGATGTCCCAGGCTGAAAAAATCGTTATCACCGAGTCGCAGGTCAGTTGGCAGGATGTGGTCGCCGTTGCTCGTCATGGCGCACAGCTTGAACTGTCGGCACCGATCTGGGCGCGCATCGAAAACGCACAGGCCATCGTCCAGCGCATTGTCACCAGCGGCGAACGTGCCTACGGCATCAACACCGGCCTGGGCGCGCTGTGCAACGTTTCGCTGCAGGACGAACAACTCAGCCAGTTGTCGCGCAACACCTTGCTCAGCCACGCTTGCGGCGTGGGTGCACCGCTGACCGACGAGCAGACCCGCTCGATCATGTGCGCGGCCATCGTCAACTACAGCCACGGCAAATCCGGCCTGCACCGTCAGGTCGTCGAAGCGCTGCTGGCGCTACTCAACCGGGGCATCACCCCGCAGGTGCCGTCCCAGGGTTCCGTGGGTTACCTGACTCACATGGCGCACATCGGCATCGCGCTGCTGGGCGTGGGTAATGTCAGCTATCGCGGGCAGATCGTTTCCGCGCAGCAAGCGCTGGCCGAAGAAGGTCTGCAACCAGTCAAGCTCGGTGCCAAGGACGGTTTGTGCCTGGTCAACGGTACGCCGTGCATGAGCGGCCTGAGCTGCCTGGCGATTGCCGATGCCACGCGCCTGCTGGAATGGGCCGACGTGATCGGCGCCATGAGCTTCGAAGCCCAGCGCGGGCAGATCGATGCGTTCGACGCGGAGATCATCGCGCTCAAGCCGCACCCGGGCATGCAACAGGTCGGGATCAACCTTCGGGCCTTGCTCGACGGCAGCGAAGTGATCGCCCAGAGCAAAGGCATTCGCACCCAGGATGCCCTGAGCATTCGCTCGATCCCGCAGGTGCACGGTGCTGCGCGCGATCAACTGGTGCACGCGATCAAACAGATCGAAACCGAGCTCAACGGCGCCACCGACAACCCGCTGGTGCTGGGCACCGCGGACAATTACCGCGTGGTGTCCCAGGCCAACCCTCATGGCCAGTCCGTGGCAATGGCGGCGGACCTGCTGGCGATCGCCATGGCGGAAATCGGCTCCATCGCCGAGCGTCGTCTGGACCGTTTGATCAACCCGCACGTCAGCGGCCTGCCGGCTTTCCTGGTGGCCAACCCGGGCGTGAACTCCGGGATGATGATCGTGCAATACGTGGCCGCTTCGCTGTGCGCGGAGAACCGTCAACTGGCGCAACCGGCAGTCCTCGACAATTACGTCACTTCCGGTCTTCAGGAAGATCACCTGAGCCTGGGCACCAACGCTGCGCTGAAGCTGCATCGCGCGCTGGAAAACTGCACGCAGATCCTCGCCATCGAGTATTTGCTGGCGGCCCAGGCGTTTGAATTCTTGAAGGAACAACGCTTTGGTGCGGGCACCGATACCGCTTGGCGTCTGCTGCGTGAGCGAGTTCCTGCCTACGACCAGGACCGCTGGCTGGCACCAGACATTGCCGCCGCTGCCAGTGTTCTGAAAGACCCTGTTTTGCTGCAAAAAACCTTACCGAATTTGAATTGATTTCCCTATAAAACCAGCGTGCCAAGGCGCCACCCTCTCAAAAAGGGGGAAGCGACGGACAACGGACATCTCCGGAGCGTCTGGTTAGTTAATAGCTAACTCTCAAAAGGAGCACAAAAATGACTGCGCTAAATCTGATTCCCGGCCAACTGACCCTCACCCAACTGCGTGACGTCTATCAGCAGCCGGTGAAACTGACCCTCGACAACAGCGCCTCGGCCCAGATCGAAGCCAGCGTTGCCTGCGTGGAACAGATCCTCGCCGAGAACCGCACCGCCTACGGAATCAACACCGGTTTCGGTCTGCTGGCCTCGACCCGCATTGCCAGCGAAGACCTGGAAAACCTGCAGCGCTCGCTGGTGCTGTCCCACGCCGCTGGTGTCGGCCAGCCGATCAGCGATGAGCTGGTGCGTCTGATCATGGTGCTCAAGGTCAACAGCCTGAGCCGTGGTTTCTCTGGCATCCGCCGTGTGGTGATCGACGCGCTGATCGCCCTGATCAATGCCGAGGTTTACCCGCACATTCCATTGAAAGGCTCGGTCGGTGCTTCCGGTGACCTGGCGCCTCTGGCCCATATGTCGCTGGTGCTGCTGGGTGAAGGTAAGGCTCGCTACAAGGGCGAGTGGATGGAAGCCACTGAAGCGCTGAAAGTTGCTGGTCTGACCCCGCTGACTCTGGCTGCGAAAGAAGGTCTGGCGCTGCTCAACGGCACTCAGGTGTCCACCGCATTTGCCCTGCGTGGCCTGTTCGAAGGTGAAGACCTGTTTGCTGGTGCCTTGGCACTGGGCGGCCTGACCGTTGAAGCGGTCCTGGGCTCGCGTTCGCCGTTCGACGCCCGTATCCATGCTGCCCGTGGCCAGAAAGGCCAGATCGACGCCGCCGCCGCTTATCGCGATCTGCTGGGCGAGCGCAGCGAAGTCTCCGACTCCCATGAAAACTGCGAGAAGGTACAAGACCCGTACTCCCTGCGTTGCCAGCCACAAGTCATGGGTGCCTGCCTGACCCAGTTCCGTCAAGCGGCCGAAGTACTGGCGATCGAATCCAACGCCGTTTCCGACAACCCGTTGGTTTTCGCCGCTGAAGGTGACGTGATCTCCGGTGGCAACTTCCACGCCGAGCCGGTGGCCATGGCCGCTGACAACATGGCATTGGCCATCGCTGAAATCGGTTCCCTGAGCGAGCGCCGTATCTCGCTGATGATGGACAAGCACATGTCGCAACTGCCGCCGTTCCTGGTGGCCAACGGCGGTGTGAACTCCGGCTTCATGATCGCCCAGGTGACTGCAGCGGCATTGGCCAGCGAGAACAAGGCGTTGTCCCATCCGCATTCGGTGGACAGCCTGCCGACTTCCGCCAACCAGGAAGACCACGTATCGATGGCTCCGGCGGCTGGCAAGCGCCTGTGGGAAATGGCCGAGAACACCCGTGGGATTCTCGCGGTGGAATGGCTGGCGGCAGCCCAGGGCCTGGACCTGCGCAATGGTCTGAAGACTTCGCCAAAACTGGAAAAAGCCCGTGCCATTCTGCGTAACGAAGTGCCGTTCTATGAGAAGGACCGCTTCTTTGCACCGGATATCAACGCTGCGAGCGAGTTGCTGGCTTCCCGTTGCCTGAACGAGCTGGTGTCGGCGAAGTTGCTGCCTAGCCTGTAATTGCCCCTTCGCGAGCAGGCTCGCTCCCACAGGTGCATGCCACCCAATGTGGGAGCGAACTCGCTCGCGATTCGATTTTGCGTCGGATAACAATAATTAGGGACGAGAAATGCAACAGCCAGAAAAAGGTTTGAAACGCGGGCTCTCTGCCCGACATATTCGCTTCATGGCGCTGGGGTCGGCAATCGGCACCGGGCTGTTTTATGGATCTGCCTCGGCCATTCAAATGGCCGGTCCTGCGGTACTGCTCGCTTACCTGATCGGTGGCGCGGCGGTGTTCATGGTCATGCGCGCCCTCGGTGAGATGGCGGTGCACAACCCGGTGGCCGGCTCTTTCGGCCAGTACGCCAGCACCTATCTGGGGCCGATGGCGGGCTTCATCCTCGGTTGGACCTACGCATTCGAAATGGTCATCGTCGGCATGGCCGATGTCACTGCATTCGGTATCTACATGGGCTTCTGGTTTCCGGAGGTTTCCCGCTGGATCTGGGTGCTGGGTGTCGTTTCCATCGTTGGCGGCCTGAACCTGTGCAACGTCAAAGTCTTCGGTGAAATGGAGTTCTGGCTGTCGCTGCTCAAGGTTGCCGCCATCGTCGCGATGATCCTGGGTGGTTTCGGCATCATGTGGTTCGGCATCAGCTCGGCCCCCGGCCAGGCGACCGACATCAGCAACCTCTGGAGCCACGGCGGTTTCATGCCCAATGGCATGGGCGGTCTGATCGCTTCGTTCGCGGTGGTGATGTTTGCGTTTGGCGGTATTGAGATCATCGGCGTAACGGCAGGTGAAGCCAAAGACCCGCAGCACGTGCTGCCCCGGGCGATCAATGCTGTACCGTTGCGGATCCTGCTGT
Source organism: Pseudomonas sp. 2725 (assembly GCF_050434585.1). Classification (NCBI taxonomy): domain Bacteria; kingdom Pseudomonadati; phylum Pseudomonadota; class Gammaproteobacteria; order Pseudomonadales; family Pseudomonadaceae; genus Pseudomonas; species Pseudomonas sp. 2725. The sequence continues at coordinate 104,472 of NZ_JBNDIV010000007.1, forward strand.
TCTATGTGCTGACGATGCTGGTGCTGATGTCGATCTTTCCATGGCAGCAGATCGGCAGCCAGGGCAGCCCGTTCGTGCAGATTTTCGACAAGCTGGGGATCAGCTCGGCGGCCACCATCCTCAACATCGTGGTGATCACGGCGGCGATTTCGGCGATCAACAGTGACATCTTCGGCGCTGGCCGCATGATGTTCGGTCTGGCCCAGCAAGGGCATGCACCCAAAGGCTTCGCCCGCCTGTCGCGCAATGGCGTGCCATGGATGACGGTAGTGGTGATGAGTGCCGCGCTGTTGCTGGGCGTGTTGCTGAACTACCTGATCCCGGAAAACGTGTTCCTGCTGATCGCTTCCGTCGCGACCTTTGCCACGGTGTGGGTCTGGCTGATGATTCTGGTGACCCAAGTGGCCATGCGCCGGTCCATGAGCGCCGAGCAGGTTGCACAACTGAAGTTCCCGGTACCGCTCTGGCCTTATGCGCCGGCGGCGGCGATAGCCTTCATGCTGTTCATTTTCGGCGTGCTGGGCTATTTCCCGGACACCCAGGCAGCGCTGATCGTCGGCGTGGTCTGGATCGTGTTGCTGGTGCTGGCTTACCTGACGTGGGTGAAACCGGCGGCGGGCCAGGCAGCCCTGGTGACGCAGGATCCTAATTTTTCCCATCGATAACCTAATGGAGGCCAAGGATGAAAACTCTCTGGCAACACTGTCACGTCGCAACCATGGCACAAGGCGTCTACTCGATCATCGAGGATGCGGCCATCGTGACGTCAGGAGCGCACATTGAGTGGATCGGCCCGCGCGGTGAGTTGCCGGCGGGCGAGTATCCGGCCGTCAATGATTTGAACGGGGCCTGGGTCACGCCGGGCCTGATCGACTGCCACACTCACACGGTGTTCGGCGGTAACCGCAGCGGTGAATTCGAACAGCGCCTGCAAGGCGTCAGCTACGCGGAAATCGCCGCCAGTGGCGGCGGTATCGCCAGCACCGTACGCGCCACCCGCGCAGCCAGCGAAGATGAACTGTTCGCCAGTGCCGCCAAGCGCCTGAAAAGCCTGATGCGTGATGGCGTTACCAGCATCGAAATCAAGTCCGGCTACGGCCTGGACCTGGCCAACGAGCGCAAGATGCTGCGTGTGGCCCGTCGCCTCGGCGCCGAACTGCCGGTCAGCGTGCGCAGCACCTGCCTGGCGGCTCACGCCTTGCCGCCGGAGTACAAGGATCGCGCTGACGACTATATCGATCACATCTGCGCCGACATGCTCCCGGCCCTGGCTGCCGAAGGGCTGGTCGACGCCGTGGATGCGTTTTGCGAGTACCTGGCGTTTTCCCCGGCGCAGGTCGAGCGGGTGTTCATTACCGCCCAGGCACTGGGCCTGCCAGTGAAGCTGCACGCCGAGCAGTTGTCGTCGCTGCATGGCTCGAGCCTGGCGGCGCGTTACCACGCGTTGTCCGCCGATCACCTGGAGTTCATGACCGAGGACGACGCCATCGCCATGGCCAAGTCCGGTACGGTCGCGGTGCTGTTGCCCGGCGCCTTTTACTTCCTGCGTGAAACCCAATTGCCGCCGATGGAAGCCCTGCGCAAGCACGGCGTGAAAATCGCCATCGCCAGCGACCTCAACCCGGGCACCTCGCCGGCGCTGTCGTTGCGCCTGATGCTGAACATGGCTTGCACCTGCTTCCGCATGACCCCGGAAGAAGCTCTGGCCGGCGCGACGATTCATGCCGCCACCGCGTTGGGCATGGCCGATACTCATGGTTCGCTGGAGGTCGGCAAGGTCGCGGATTTTGTCGCCTGGCAAATCGATCGTCCGGCCGACCTGTGTTACTGGCTGGGCGGCGACCTGGAAAAACGCGTCGTGCGCCACGGCGTCGAATCAAGTCTGTAGGAGATCTGTTGTGGATAAGGTTCTGAACTTCAAACAAGGCCGCGTACCGCTGCTGATCAGCATGCCCCACGCTGGCGTGCGCCTGACGCCTGCGGTCGAAGCCGGGTTGATCCCTGACGCGAAAAGCCTGCCGGACACCGACTGGCACATCCCGCAGCTATACGACTTCGCCGCGGAACTGGGTGCAAGCACCCTGGCGGCCGAGTACTCGCGGTTCGTTATCGACCTTAACCGACCGTCCGACGACAAGCCTTTGTACGTGGGTGCGACCACCGGTCTGTACCCGGCGACGCTGTTCGACGGCATTCCGTTGTTCCGCGAAGGGCTGGAGCCTTCGAAAGAAGAGCGCGCGACTTATCTGGAGCAGATCTGGACGCCGTACCACAGCATCTTGCAGCAGGAACTGGCGCGACTGAAGGCCGAGTTCGGCTATGCGCTGCTGTTCGATGCGCACTCGATCCGCTCGATCATCCCGCACCTGTTCGACGGCAAGTTGCCGGACTTCAATCTCGGCACCTTCAACGGCGCCAGTTGCGATCCACAGCTTGCGACCCGACTGGAAGCGATCTGCGCGCTTCACGACAACTACACCCACGTACTCAACGGGCGCTTCAAGGGCGGGCACATCACTCGCCATTACGGGAATCCGGCCGAGAACATCCACGCGGTGCAACTGGAGTTGGGGCAGTGCACCTACATGGAAGAGTTCGAGCCGTTCCGCTATCGCCCGGATCTGGCGGAACCGACGCGGTTGGTGCTCAAGGAGTTGCTGCAAGGCTTGCTGGCCTGGGGTGAAAAACACTACAAGCGCTAAAGCCTGACGCGTAACCCTGTGGGAGCGAGCTTGCTCGCGATAGCGGTCTGTCTGTTACATCTATGTCGACTGATCCACCGCCATCGCGAGCAAGCTCGCTCCCACAGGTAAGTGTTCATTTTGAAAGTGCGACGTAACAGTCGCCACCGTGCAAAACACGGTCGCCACAGGTCGCTTTTACCGCTCGTCTGCTGCGTAATGTTCTGGCCACGGTGCACAAAGACACCGACCTCACAATAATCGCTGCCGCACGAGATGCTCTCTATGACAAGCACCAAAGGTTTGTTCGCCCGCTGTCTCTCAATCCTCTGCGGCACGGCTCTCCTGAGCACCGGCGCCCTGGCCGCTGACGACGCCTCCTGCAAAACAGTGCGCATGGGCGTGGTCAACTGGACCGATGTGATCGCCACCAGCGGCATGGCCGACGTGTTGCTCAATGGCCTCGGCTACGAAAGCAAACAGACCAGCGCCGTTCAGCAAATCATCTTCGCCGGGATCCGCGACAAGCGCCTGGACATTTTCCTTGGTTACTGGAAACCGGCGATGGACAAAAACATCGCGCCGTTCCTGGCCGCCAATCAAGTCAAAGTCATGGACAAGCCGAGCCTGGCTGACGCCCAGGCCACCCTTGCAGTCCCTGACTATGTAGCAGCGGCGGGCCTGAAGACCTTCTCCGACATCGCCAGATTCAAGGATCAGCTTGGCGGCAAGATCTACGGGATCGAGCCGGGCAGCGGCGCCAACACCACGATCAAGACCATGATCGAAACCAATCACTTCGGCCTGAAGGATTTCAAACTGATCGAGTCCGGTGAAGCCGGCATGCTCGCCGCCGTACAGCGCGCCGTGAATCGCAAGGAGTTCGTGGTGTTCGTCGGTTGGACTCCACACCCGATGAACATCAACATGAAGATCGCCTACCTGACCGGCAGCGAAGACGTGTACGGCCCGAATGAAGGTGCTGCGACCGTTTCCACCGTAACCGCGCCGGATTACGCCCAGCGCTGCCCGAACGTCAATCGACTGCTGGAAAACCTGACCTTCACCGCCGCCCAGGAAAGCCAGTTGATGGTGCCGATCATGGAGCGCCAAACGGCTCAGGATGTCGCGAAAAAATGGCTGCGCGAGCATCCGGAAGATCTCCAGCGCTGGCTGGCGGGTGTCAGCAGTTTTGATGGCAAGGATGGCGTGGCCACGGTTCAGGCCAGTCTGAAGAACTGACACCTTTCCAGATGTTTGCAAAACCTGTGGGAGCGAGCTTGCTCGCGATGGCGCCCTCACATTCAACATCTATGTTGCCTGTCAGTTCGCAATCGCGAGCAAGCTCGCTCCCACAGGTCATAAGTACGTCTTAAAAACCTGAACAGGCTTGCACCAGTCTTATGGCTCCTTATCCGCTCTCTGAACAAATGACGGCATTCGTCGACAAAACCCTGAGTTTCAATAGCACCGACAGCAGTATCACCGGATTGCGCCAGGCCTACAGCGAGATGTGCCGGGCATTCACGCCGCCGCGTCCCGCCGGGTTGTATGTGGTCGATTTCGAGTTGGCGGGGGTTGCCGTTCGTTCGTATCAGCCGCCGGTTTCACCTTCTGCTGGTGGCGTGCCGTGCATCGTTTATCTACATGGCGGTGGCTGGGTGGTGGGGGATCTGGATTCCCACGACTTCATTTGCGCGGAACTGGCCTCGACGCTTGGCGTATTGGTGATCGCCGTCGATTACCGTCTGGCGCCGGAACATCCGTTTCCGGCGGCCTTCGACGATTGCCTCAAAGTCTGGCGAGCACTGCGCACCGGGCCGTTTAAACTTGACCCTGCGCGTACGCTGGTGGCCGGCGACAGTGCCGGTGGCAACCTCGCGGCAGCGTTGTGCCTGGCGCTGCGCGATGCCGGCGAGCCGGTGCCGTGCGCGCAGGTCCTGATCTATCCGGGGTTGGGCGGCGATCACCGGCTGCCGTCGCGCAGTGAGTGCATCGACGCGCCGTTACTCAGCAGCAGTGACGTCGATTGCTATCACTCGCTTTACCTGCAGGGCGCCCGCCATCCGAACGCCTACGCCATGCCATTGCTTGCCACGGATTTCAGCAGACTGCCACCGGCATGGATCGCCGTGGCGCAATTGGACCCGTTGCGTGATGACGGCGTGCTGTATGCCGAGCGACTGAATACTGCCGGCGTTGCTGCCACATTGTACGTCGGCGAGGGTTTGGTCCATGGCTGTTTACGGGCCCGCGGGCAGGTGGCCGAGGTCGATGCGCTGTACGAAACCCTGTTTGGTTATCTTGCGGAAAAACTCTGACTTCGCACGGGCATGCTCATTGACGTAATTCGGGTTTATGATGCCCAACGGCAGAATAATAGAAGTCCCCCCAGGGATGACCTCGACCCCTTACGGAGCGCGCAATGCAGACTTTGTACCCGCAGATCAAACCCCACGCCCGGCACGATCTGGCCGTCGACGAGACCCACACGCTGTATGTCGACGAAAGCGGTTCACCGGAAGGTTTGCCGGTGGTGTTCATCCACGGCGGCCCCGGTGCCGGATGTGATGCCCAGAGTCGGTGCTACTTCGATCCAAATCTTTATCGCATCGTCACCTTCGACCAGCGCGGTTGTGGTCGCTCGACCCCCCACGCCAGCCTGGAAAACAACACCACCTGGGACCTGGTCGCCGACCTCGAGCGGATTCGCCAGCATCTGGGCATCGAAAAATGGGTGCTGTTTGGTGGCTCCTGGGGTTCGACCCTGGCGCTGGCCTACGCGCAAACCCATCCTGAGCGTGTGCATGGCCTGATCCTGCGGGGGATCTTTCTCTGCCGTCCGCAAGAAATCGAATGGTTCTACCAGGCCGGCGCCAGCCGCCTGTTCCCCGATTACTGGCAGGACTACATCGCGCCGATCCCGCTGGACGAGCGCGACGACTTGCTCACCGCGTTCCACAAGCGCCTGGTCGGCAATGACCAGATCGCCCAGATGCACGCAGCCAAGGCCTGGTCCACCTGGGAGGGCCGCACCGCGACCCTGCGCCCTAACCCTCTGGTAGTCGACCGTTTCTCCGAGCCTCAACGTGCGTTGTCGATTGCCCGCATCGAATGCCACTACTTCAGCAACCACGCCTTCCTGGAGCAGAATCAGCTGATCCGCGACATGGGCAAGATCGCCCATTTGCCCGGCGTGATCATTCATGGTCGCTACGACGTGATCTGCCCGCTGGATAACGCCTGGGAATTGCATCAAGCCTGGCCGAACAGCGAACTGCAGGTCATCCGTGATGCCGGTCATGCCGCTTCCGAGCCTGGCATCACCGACGCACTGGTACGCGCCGCCAATCAGATGGCCCGGCGTCTGCTCGACCTGCCGCCTGAAGAAGCATGAAGGGCCTGTTGCAGCGGGTGCGCGGCGCGCGGGTCGAGGTCGCGGGCGAGATCGTGGGTGCCGTCGATCAGGGATTGCTGGTCCTGGTAGCCGTCGAGCCCGACGATACGCGGGCCAGCGCTGACAAACTCCTTAATAAGCTGCTTAACTATCGGGTATTCAGTGACGCTGAGGGCAAGATGAATCTGTCCTTGGCGGATGTGGGCGGTGGGCTGCTGCTGGTCTCTCAGTTCACCCTGGCTGCCGATACAAAAAACGGGCTGCGTCCGAGTTTCTCGACCGCGGCCCCTCCGGCGTTGGGCGAGGAGCTGTTCGACTATCTATTAAGCAAAGCGAAACAGGTGCATGGCACTGTGGCATCAGGTAGATTCGGCGCGGATATGCAGGTGCACCTGGTCAATGATGGCCCGGTAACCTTCCTGTTACAGACCTGAAAGCGCTTGAAACAAGTTTTTACGTTCATTTCGGCTGAAAACAGGGCTTTTTCGCGATAAATACTTTGTTACCCCTGATGCGTTGTAACGCGGCCTACTAGATAATCCCGCGCTACGGGGATCAGCGTTCGTTGGTCCATTTTGACTTAGGTAGAGACTTGTCCGGATCCGATTGGGGAATCATTTCGCCACAGCGGAGTCGGAACAATGCTCGCCAACTTGGCAAGAGTGGTTTGCAAGGGCGGTTTTTTCATACCGTACACCGTGCAGGCCCTTTAACTGGCCGTTGGTTTTTTGATCTGTTTTCGGCGAGGGTTGCTCGTGATTGTTAGTCCCTGTAACGCACCAAAATTGTCTGCCAAACGGTTACGCAGCGCCCTGGTAGCGGGCTCTGCACTGCTCTGCCTGCTCAGCGCCGGTCAGCTTTGGGCATTCAGTCTGGATGATGTATCGGTCAAGGCAAAAGAACTGGCCGCGCAGAAATTCGAAGCGCCGCGCAGTAACCTGCCGAACGAGTTCCGCGACATGAAATTCGCGGACTATCAGAAAATTCGTTTTCTGACGGAAAAAGCCGAGTGGGCTGACCAGAAGACGCCGTTCAAGCTGTCCTTCTATCACCAGGGCATGCATTTCGATACGCCGGTGAAAATCAACGAAATCACCGCGAACACCGTCGAAGAGATCAAATACGATCCGAGTCGTTTCGACTTCGGCGATATGAAGTTCGATCCAAAGGCCACCGAACAACTGGGTTATGCCGGTTTCCGTGTGCTGTACCCGATCAACAAGGCCGACAAGCAAGACGAAATCATGACCATGCTTGGCGCGAGCTACTTCCGCGTCGTCGGCAAGGGTCATGTCTATGGTTTGTCCGCTCGCGGCATGGCGCTTGATACCGCATTGCCGTCCGGCGAAGAATTCCCGCGTTTCCGCGAGTTCTGGATTCAGCAGCCCAAGCCAGGCGACAAGCACCTGGTGATCTTCGCCCTGCTGGATTCTCCTCGTGCCACCGGCGCCTACCGCCTGACCCTGCGTCCGGGCAGCGACACCATCGTCGACGTCAAGGCGCAGATGTTCCTGCGTGACAAGGTCGGCAAACTGGGCATCGCCCCGTTGACCAGCATGTTCCTGTTCGGCGCCAACCAACCGTCGAAAGTACTGAACTACCGTCGCGAGCTGCACGATTCCAGCGGCCTGGCGATCCATGCCGGCAACGGCGAGTGGATCTGGCGTCCGCTGAACAATCCGAAGCACCTGGCCGTGAGCAACTTCAGCGTTGAAAACCCGCGTGGCTTCGGTCTGCTGCAACGTGGCCGCGACTTCAGCCACTACGAAGACCTCGACGACCGCTACGACAAGCGCCCAAGTGCCTGGATCGAGCCGAAGGGTGACTGGGGCAAGGGCACGGTCGACCTGGTCGAGATTCCGACCGCCGATGAAACCAACGACAACATCGTTGCTTTCTGGAATCCGGAAAAATTGCCGGAACCTGGCCAGCCGCTCGATGTCGCTTATCGTATGCACTGGACCATGGATGAAGCCTCGATTCACGCGCCGGACAGCGCCTGGGTCAAACAAACCCTGCGCTCCACTGGTGACGTCAAACAGTCCAACCTGATTCGTCAGCCGGACGGCAGCGTTGCCTACCTGGTGGACTTTGAAGGCCCGTCCCTGGCGGCTTTGCCGGCCGAAGCGGACGTTCGCAGCCAGGTCAGCGTCGGCGACAACGCCGAGCTGGTGGAAAACAGCGTTCGCTATAATCCTGAAACCAAAGGCTGGCGCCTGACCCTGCGGATGAAGATCAAGGATCCGAGCAAGTCCACCGAGATGCGTGCCGCGCTGGTGCAGAACATCGTGCCGGCGGACCTGGCCAAGACTTCGATTCCGTCGTCGAACTCGTCGGTTGCCAAGGCCGACAAGGTTGCCGCCAAGCAACAAGAGAAAGCTGACAAGGAAGCCAGGCAAGCGGAGGCCAAGCAGGCCGAAGCCAAGCCTGTTGCAGATGCCAAGGACAAGGCCAATAAAGACGCCAAGCAGCCTGTCGCTGCCGACGCGGCCCCAGCCACACCGGAATCGGCCCCGACTGAAGAAGTCCTGACCGAGACCTGGAGCTATCAGTTGCCTGCCGATGAGTAACTCTCAAGTACGGCCAGAAACTCTTTCCGAGTATCTGGCGCATCTGCCGATGACCGACCAGCAGCGCGCGGAACTCGCGGGCTGCAGGTCTTTCAGTGAACTGCATGAGCGTCTGTCGTCCTCGACTTTCGACGCGCCAGCCGAGGCCGCCCAGGCTTCGGTCGGCAAGCGCTTGACCCTGAGCACTGCCGAAGAATTGCAGGACGCCGAAATGCTGGTGCTCGACGCCAGCGGTCGCGTCTGCCTTAAGGCGACCCCACCGATTCGTCGGACCAAAGTCGTGCCGGAGCCGTGGCGCACCAATATTCTGGTGCGCGGCTGGCGGCGTCTGACCGGTCGCACCAATCCGCCGAAGCCGCCGAAAGACGAGAACGTGTTGCCGGCCGCGCGCTGGCGCACCGTCGGTTCGATCCGCCGCTACATTCTGCTGGTACTGATGCTCGGTCAGACCATCGTCGCCGGCTGGTTCATGAAAGGCCTCATGCCTTACCAGGGCTGGTCATTCGTCGACCTCGACGAAGTGTTGCACCAACCGTTACTGCAAACCGCCACCCAAGTGCTGCCATATGCATTGCAGACCAGCATCCTGATCCTGTTCGGGATTCTGTTCTGCTGGGTTTCGGCCGGTTTCTGGACCGCGTTGATGGGCTTTCTCGAGTTGCTAACCGGGCACGATAAATACCGCATCTCCGGTAAAAGTGCTGGTAACGAGCCGATTCCAAAGGATGCGCGCACCGCGCTGGTGATGCCAATCTGCAACGAAGACGTGCCTCGGGTATTCGCCGGTCTGCGTGCAACGTTCGAATCGGTCGCGGCCACGGGTGACCTGGACCGCTTCGACTTCTTCGTCCTCAGCGACAGTAACGACGCCGATATCTGCGTCGCCGAGCAACAGGCCTGGCTGGATGTCTGCCGCGAAGCCGGGGGCTTCGGCAAGATTTTCTATCGCCGCCGTCGTCGTCGCGTAAAACGTAAAAGCGGCAACCTCGACGACTTCTGCCGTCGTTGGGGCGGTGACTACAAGTACATGGTCGTACTCGACGCCGACTCCGTGATGAGCGGTGAGTGCCTGACCAGTCTGGTACGCCTGATGGAAGCCACGCCGGACGCCGGGATCATCCAGACCGCGCCGCGTGCGTCGGGCATGGACACCCTTTATGCTCGCATGCAGCAGTTCGCCACCCGCGTGTACGGTCCGCTGTTCACCGCCGGCCTGCACTTCTGGCAGTTGGGCGAATCGCACTACTGGGGCCACAACGCGATCATCCGCATGAAGCCGTTCATCGAGCACTGCGCCCTGGCGCCATTGCCCGGTAAAGGCGCATTCGCCGGTGCGATCCTGTCCCACGACTTCGTCGAAGCCGCGCTCATGCGTCGTGCCGGTTGGGGCGTGTGGATTGCCTACGATTTGCCGGGCAGCTATGAAGAACTGCCGCCGAACCTGCTGGACGAACTCAAGCGCGACCGTCGCTGGTGCCACGGCAACCTGATGAACTTCCGCCTTTTCCTGGTCAAGGGCATGCACCCGGTGCACCGCGCGGTGTTCCTGACCGGCGTGATGTCCTACCTGTCGGCGCCGTTGTGGTTCTTCTTCCTGGTGCTGTCGACCGCGCTGCTGGCGGTCAACACGCTGATGGAACCGCAATACTTCCTCGAACCGCGTCAGCTCTATCCGCTGTGGCCACAATGGCATCCGGACAAGGCGATCGCGCTGTTCTCGACCACCATCGTGCTGCTGTTCCTGCCGAAGCTGTTGAGCATCATCCTGATCTGGGCCAAGGGTGCGAAAGAGTTCGGCGGCAAGTTCAAGGTGACCCTGTCGATGCTCCTGGAGATGCTGTTCTCCATGCTGCTGGCGCCGGTACGGATGATTTTCCACACCCGTTTCGTACTGGCCGCGTTCCTCGGCTGGGCCGCAACGTGGAATTCCCCGCAGCGTGACGACGACTCCACACCATGGAGCGAGGCGGTCAAGCGCCACGGTCCGCAAACCTTGCTGGGCTTCTTCTGGGCCTTGCTGGTGATCTGGTTGAACCCGAGCTTCCTGTGGTGGCTGGTGCCGATCGTCGGTTCGTTGATGCTGTCGATCCCGGTGTCGGTGATCTCCAGTCGTGTCGGCCTGGGCCTGAAGTCCCGTGACGAGAACCTGTTCCTGATCCCTGAGGAATACAATCCGCCGCAGGCACTGCTGGCGACCGACCAGTACACCCACGAAAACCGCTGGCACGCGCTGAACGACGGCTTCGTCCGCTCGGTGGTCGATCCACAGCAAAACGCCCTGGCGTGCTCGTTGGCGACTTCCCGGCACAATCAGTCCGAGCCGATCGAATGGCTGCGGATCGAACGGGTACGGCATGCAATGAAAGTCGGGCCCGAAGGCCTGACCAACAACGAGCGTGTGCAGTTGTTGAGCGATCCGGTAGCTCTGGCCCGCCTGCATGAGCAGGTTTGGAGCGAGGGCCATCCAGAGTGGCTGGGCGCGTGGCGCAAGTCGGTGAAGGCCGATCCTCACGCGCCGCTGCTGCCGCTCAAGCCGTTGAGTGTGCAGCCTCAGATGGCGTAATAAAAAACCCCGCGAAAGCGGGGTTTTTTATGGTTTGAAGTTTGTTCTTGAGCTTGCACCAGATTCTGTAACGGCAGCGTCTGGTCGATCGCTTTTACTTTGGCGTTCATGCGATTAGCGCAACACTGTCGAGCCCTGTGGGAGCGGGCTTGCCCGCGAAGGCATCACCTCGGTCTTTAGTAGGCCGAGGCATACGGATCACCTCAAACCCTGAACTTGCCCACCAACATCTGCAAATGCGTCCCCAACCGCGCCAGCTCAACACTGGACGCTGCCGTCTCTTCACTCGCCGCCGACGTCTGATCCGACACATCCCGCACATTCAGCACGCTGCGGTTGATCTCCTCCGCCACGGCGCTTTGCTGTTCGGCAGCCGCGGCGATCTGCTGGTTCATCGCCTGGATCGCCGACACCGTGCGGGTGATGCTTTCCAGTGAACCGCCGGCACGGCGGGTCAGTTCGACGCTGCTGTCGGTCAGGGTGCGGCTGTTGTCCATGATGGTCGCCACCTGCTGAGTGCCGTTTTGCAGGCCGACGATCAGCTCTTCGATCTCTTCGGTGGACTTCTGTGTGCGCTGGGCCAGGCTGCGGACTTCGTCGGCGACCACGGCAAAACCGCGCCCGGCCTCACCGGCACGGGCGGCTTCAATCGCGGCGTTGAGGGCCAGCAGGTTGGTTTGCTGGGCCACGGACTTGATCACGTCGAGCACGCTGCCGATCTTGTCGCTTTCGCGCTTGAGTTCGCCCATGGCCTCGGTGGAGTGACCGACTTCCGCGGCCAGGCGTTCGATCTGGGCGATGGCTTCGCCGACGACTTTGTCGCCCTCCCGGGCCTGCTGATCGGCGGCGACGGCGGCTTCGGAGGCTTCTTCGGCGTTGCGCGCAACTTCCTGCACGGTGGCGGCCATTTCGTTCATGGCGGTTGCGACCTGATCGGTTTCGACCTTCTGACTGTTGACCCCGGCGCTGGTCTGTTCGGTGACGGCAGACAGCTCTTCAGCGGCGCTGGCGATCTGCGTGACGCCATCGCTGATGCCGCCGATCAGTTCGCGCAGACCTTGGGTCATGCTTTGCATGGCCCGCTGCAACTGGCCGAGTTCGTCGCGGCGCTGCGATGTCAGGTTGTGCGTCAGGTCGCCACTGGCGACGCGCTGGGCCACGATCAGGGTCTGGTTCAATGGAATGATGATCTGTCGGGTGATCGCCCAGGCGGCCAGCAGGCCGAAGGCGATGGCCAGCACGGTGGCGAGGGTCAGCATGTTCTTGGCATGGGCGGCGTCGGTGTCACGCACGACGGTTTGCGAGACGGTGAGTTTCTGGCTCATGTCCAACAGGATGTCGCCTTGGGTGGACATGCGTACCAGGGCCTTGGCGCTGGCCACCTGGGAGTCGCGGAACTGGCTGACGGCGGCGCGATAGGCCTTCAGCGAGTCAGTTGCCTGTTGCAGGTTGGCGATGTGTTCTTCGGGCAGTTTGGTCGGCAAACTCTCGAGGTTCTTCAGGGCGTTGTCGATCGCGTCGAGGGCTGGCTGTTCGGCTTCGCTCTTGCCGCTGTAGGTGTAGCCGCGAACCTGGAAGCGCGCCTGCTGGATCAGTTTGCTCAGGTCGATCACGCTGTTGAACGCCGCTACGCTGTCACCTTGCAGCATGGATTTTTCCACTTCGGCGACGCGGGCCACGGCATTGTCGGCAGTGGCGCCGAGTTTGCTGCGGGCGTCTTCACGCTGGGCGCCGGCCTGGGTCATGTCGTTGAAGGCGCGGCGGTATTCGGCGACAGCGGCCAGTTGTTGATCGACCATGGCCGTATCGGCCGGTTGCTCGATCAGGCCACGGGCGGTCTGCAGGCCGCTTTCGAGCTTGCCCAACAGATCGTTGACGGCGCCGGGACCTTGTTCGCCGCGACGCATCTCGTAACCCAGGCGTGCAATGCGCAGGTCCTTGGTCAGGTCGTTGAGACTGGCGATGAACCCCAGTTTATCGCCGCGGCTGGTCACGCCGCTCAGGCCGCTCCAGCCGGTGAAGGTGATCAGCAGGGTCAGCAGCAGCACCAAACCGAAGCCGATCCCCAGCTTGCGTTTGACGCTGACGTTACCCAGATTCTCGGCTAGCCATTGATACATGCTGAAACTCCCCGGACCACAAATTGGTTTTATGGGGGGTGTATCGGCAGGAGGGCTGGATTCTGTAGGTGACTCCCGATGTACGGGTAAGTGAACATCTGTGGCAAATGTTGACCTGTGGGAGCGAGCTTGCTCGCGATGGCGTTGTTTCAGGCAACACGGATGTCGACTGTTACTCCGCTATCGCGAGCAAGCTCGCTCCGACAGGGACAGTGTCTGGATTTAAAAGAGGTGTGCCAGCAGCGCGGTCACGGCGGTTTCGACGCGAAGGATGCGCTCGCCCAGTTGCACCGGTTGCAGACCGGATTTGCCCAGCAGGTCGATCTCGTAGGGAATCCAGCCACCCTCGGGGCCGATGGCCAGGGTCACCGGTTCGCTGAGTGCGCGAGGGCAGGGCGGGTAATTGCCCGGATGCCCCACCAGGCCGAGGGTGCCTTCGGTCATCGCGGGCAGACGGTCTTCGACGAAGGGCTTGAAGCGCTTCTCGATCACGACTTCCGGCAACACGCTATCCCGCGCCTGTTCCAGGCCGAGGATTAACTGCTCGCGAATCGCCTCTGGCTCCAGGAACGGGGTCTGCCAGAAGCTCTTCTCGACGCGATAGCTGTTGACCAGCACGACCCGTGGCACACCCATGGCCGCCACGGTCTGGAACACCCTGCGCAGCATCTTGGGCCGTGGCAGGGCCAATACCAGGGTCAATGGCAGCTTGGCCGGTGGTGGCTGGTCGAGGGTGACGCGCAATTCCGCTTCGTCGGCGTCCAGGCGCAGCACTTCGGCCGAACCCATCAAACCGCCGATTCGCCCGACGCGCATGCTGTCACCGACTTCGCAGCGGTGGACTTCCTGCATGTGGGTCAACCGGCGATCACGCAGGATCGCGCGGTCGGCCGCAATGAAATCGGCCTCTTCGAGGAGCAGCAGGTTCACGCTTGGGTCGCTGGCGGCTGGTCGTTGTGATCGTCAGCCGGTTGGTCTTCCGGATGGTCGCCGCGCTTGCTGATCAGGCTGCCGAACAGGATGCCGACCTCGAACAACAGCCACATCGGAACGGCCAGCAGGGTCTGCGAGAAGATGTCCGGCGGCGTCAGGATCATGCCGACCACGAAGCAGCCGATGATCACGTACGGACGGATTTTCTTCAGGTATTTGACATCGACCACGCCGATCCACACCAGCAGCACCACGGCCACCGGAATCTCGAACGCTACGCCAAAGGCGAAGAACAACGTCATGACGAAATCGAGGTAACTGGTGATGTCGGTCATCATTTCCACGCCGGCCGGGGTGGCGGCAGCGAAGAACTTGAAGATCAGCGGGAACACCAGGAAATAGGCGAAGGCCATGCCGGCGTAGAACAGAAAGATGCTGGAGACCAGCAAGGGCACGGCGATGCGCTTTTCATGCTTGTACAGGCCGGGGGCGATGAAACCCCAGATCTGGTGCAGGATCACCGGAATGGCCAGGAACAGCGAGACCATCATCGTCAGCTTCAGTGGCGTCAGGAACGGCGACGACACGTCAGTGGCAATCATCGTCGCGCCAGCGGGCAGGTACGCGCGCAGCGGTGTGGAGACGAAGGTGTAGATCTGCTGGGTGAAGGCGAACAGCCCGGCAAAGATGATGAAGATCGCCGCTACGCAGCGCAGCAGGCGGGTACGCAACTCGGTGAGGTGCGAAACCAGCGGCATGTGCTGGTCGTTTTCAGGGAGATCGCTCATGGGGCTCGCGGCGGCAAAGTGGTGTCATTGGGCGCTGGCGTTGTCGGCGCGGCGGCTGGAGCAACGGGTTCAACCGGCATCGCTGCCACAACAGGCGCAGGTTCCGCCGTCGGAGCAGGTGTCGGGTCGACAGCCGCGGCAGGCGCAAGAATCGTCTGCGTACCCACATGTTCCACCGGCGTCGGCTCCTGCTGGGTCGGCGTGAAGATTTTCCGCGCCTCCTGCTCAAGCGAAAGGATGTGCTCGTTGTGCAGTTGCCGACGAATCTCGTCGGCACCGATTTCACGTTCAACTTCCTGTTTGATTGCGTTGAAGCTGCGCTTCAGGCGCCCGACCCACAGGCCGGCGGTGCGCGCAGCGCCCGGCAAGCGCTCGGGACCCAGCACCAGCAGGGCGACGAGGCCGACGAGCAGCAGTTCAGAGAAGCTGATACCAAACATTAGTCAGTGCTCACACGTCTTTGCGGATCGGCTCTTCGACTTTCTGTGCCTGCACGTCGATGGTGTGCGGCTGGTTCACGGATGCCTGTGGCTGAACCGGAGGAACCGGTTGGGCCGGGGTCGCGTTCGGGTCGGCCGGTTTTTCATCGTCGTTCATGGCTTTGCGGAAGCCCTTGATCGACTCGCCGACGTCAGTGCCGAGGTTTTTCAGTTTCTTGGTGCCGAACACCAGTACCACGACAACCAGGATGACGACCCAGTGTTTCCAGTCAAAAATGCCCATGCTGCTGCTCCTCTCTAATAGTTATTCAGGCGGACGGGCGCGAGGCTTTCTCGGCGTGTCCGGAGAGACCGAAACGACGGTCCAGTTCATCGAGTACAGCCTGTGGATGCTGCCCCAATTGGGCGAGCATGACCATGCTGTGGAACCACAGGTCGGCGGTTTCGTAGATCACATCGCTGCAGTCGCCGCTGACGGCGGCGTCCTTGGCGGCGATGATGGTTTCGACCGACTCTTCGCCGACTTTTTCCAGAATCTTGTTCAAGCCCTTGTGGTACAGGCTGGCGACATACGAGCTGTCGGCGGCGGCGCCTTTGCGCTCCTCCAGTACCTCGGCGAGGCGGGTGAGAGTGTCACTCATGTTTGTGCCCTGCGGAATAGATGGCGTGCGGATCTTTCAGGACCGGGTCGACGGTTGTCCAGTCGCCGTTCTCATAGACGCGGTAGAAGCAGCTCTGGCGGCCGGTATGACAGGCGATGTCGCCGATCTGCTCGACCATCAGGATGATGACGTCGGCGTCGCAGTCCAGGCGCATCTCGTGCAGGGTTTGCACATGGCCGGACTCTTCGCCCTTGCGCCACAGCTTGCCACGGGAACGTGACCAGTAAATGGCACGGTTCTCGGCAGCGGTCAGTTCCAGTGCTTCGCGGTTCATCCAGGCCATCATCAGGACGCGCCCGGTCTTGTGATCCTGGGCAATGGCCGGCACCAGGCCGTCAGCGTCCCACTTGATCTCGTCCAGCCAGTTTTTCATCTTCGACTCCGACAGCGGGCTCGACACTTCAATAGCCGAGCTCAGGCGTTCAAACAGTGTGCCAGTCGTTCACACAACTGGCTATCGGCGCACGACCAGATACAAACCGACCGCCATCATGATTCCCGCCGGCCAATAGGCCAACTGGTTCAGCGGTCCGCCAGCGGCAAGGACGGCGCCACCGGCCAGATGGGCCGTACCGAGCAGGCGCAGGAACCAGTCGTCACGGCGTCGACGCCACGGTGGCGGCGGGTCGTAGGCGTGGGGTTGGGACATGCGTTCGAGCAGGTCGCGGGCCATGTTGGCCAGGTGCGGGATCTGTTCGAATTGGCTGTGCACGTTGCCGAGCAGGGCTTTGGGGCTGACCCGCTCGCGCATCCAGCGTTCGAGGAATGGCTGAGCGGTGTTCCACAGATCGAGGTCCGGGTACAGCTGGCGGCCCAGGCCTTCGATGTTCAACAGGGTTTTTTGCAGCAGGACCAACTGTGGCTGCACTTCCATGTTGAAGCGGCGCGCAGTCTGGAACAGGCGCATCAGCACCTGACCGAAGGAAATATCTTTTAACGGTTTTTCGAAGATCGGCTCGCACACGGTACGGATCGCCGCTTCGAATTCGTTGAGCTTGGTTTCCGCCGGCACCCAGCCCGAATCGATGTGCAACTGCGCCACGCGACGGTAATCGCGCTTGAAGAAGGCGAACAGGTTGCGTGCCAGGTAGTCCTGGTCTTCCGGGGTCAGGCTGCCGACGATGCCGCAGTCGATCGCAATGTACTGCGGGCTCCACGGATTCACGGTGCTGACGAAAATGTTGCCGGGGTGCATGTCGGCGTGGAAGAAACTGTCGCGGAACACCTGGGTGAAGAAAATCTCCACGCCACGCTCGGCGAGCATTTTCATGTCCGTGCGCTGGTCGGCCAGAGTCGCCAGATCGGTAACCTGAATACCGTAGATGCGTTCCATCACCAGCACTTTCGGCCGGCACCAGTCCCAATAGACTTGCGGGACGTACAGCAGCGGCGAGCCGTCGAAGTTGCGCTTCAACTGGCTGGCGTTGGCCGCCTCGCGCAGCAGGTCGAGTTCGTCGTAGATGGTTTTTTCATAATCGCTGACCACGTCCACCGGGTGCAGCAGGCGTGCATCGGCCGAGAGTTTTTCGGCGGCGCGGGCGAGGATGAACAGCCACGCCAGGTCTTGGGCAATCACCGGTTTGAGGCCCGGGCGGATCACCTTGACCACCACTTCTTCACCGGTTTTCAGTTGCGCGGCGTGCACCTGCGCCACTGAGGCCGAGGCCAGCGGTTCGACGTCGAAACGGCTGAAGACTTCGCTGATTTTCTTGCCCAGCTGTTCTTCGATCAGCTTGACCGACACCTGCGAGTCGAATGGCGGTACGCGGTCCTGCAGCTTCATCAGTTCGTCGGCGATGTCCTCGGGCAACAGGTCGCGGCGAGTGGACAGGATCTGCCCGAACTTGATGAAGATCGGCCCCAGGTCCTGCAACGCCAGGCGCAAACGCGCGCCACGGCTCAGGTCCAGGGTCTTGCGCGGGAACCAGCGCCACGGCAAGGCGTAACGCAGCGCCCGCAAGAACCAGGGCAGCGGCAGGGCGAACAGCAGGTCATCGAGGCGGTAGCGGATCACGACGCGCTGGATGCGCAACAGACGGCGGACGGCAAGCAGCTTCATGCGTTATCGCTTGGGTCGAGGGATCGGGAAAGGCGCTCGAAACGCGCCTCGAGACGTTCAAGATCGAGCTTGATCTGGTCCAGCTCACTGAATCGGGCTTCGGCTTCGCGCTGGCCGACGAGGGTGCGCGATTCTTCGGCCAGGTATTCGCCCAGGTTCTGGTTGAGGCTGGCGAACCCTTGCTGATACCAGCGGGCGCGGCTGCGCAGGTGACCGCCGACCAGTTGCGTGGCCACCGGGCCGAGCCAGCGCGAGAGTTCGTACTCCCAATCCAGCTCCAGGTCCTGGAGGATCGCCGCCAGTTCCAGCAGCACGCCGCTGTCGCCGTCGAGTTCGACTTCAGGGGCGTGCAGGACCGAGGTCTTGTCCTTGCTCATCGCCAGTTTCAACAGGCTCGAGGCAGGTGCGCGCAAGGTGCAGTCGGCGCCGGTTTCCCACTGGGAGGCGAGCATCAGGCCTTCGTCGCTGGGCAGGATGAACAGTTGCAGCACCGGGCTGCGGCAATCGACGGCAATCACCTTGCCGGTCAAATGCGCCAGCCGCGGCAGCGCCGTGCTGTCGAGACGCAGCACCCGGTTCAGGCCGAGTTCAACGCTGGCGAGCAGGCCGGCGAGCAACATCAGGGCTTGATGCCGCGGTGCAGGGCAACGATGCCTGCGGTCATGTTGTGATAGGTCACGCGGTCGAAACCGGCCTCGACCATCATCGACTTCAGGGTTTCCTGGTTCGGGTGCATGCGGATCGATTCGGCCAGGTAGCGATAGCTTTCCGAGTCGTTGGTGATCAGCTTGCCCATCAGCGGCATGAAGGCGAACGAGTAAGCATCGTAGGCCTTGGACATCAGTGCGTTGGTCGGCTTAGAGAACTCCAGTACCAACAAGCGGCCACCCGGCTTGAGCACGCGCAGCATCGAGCGCAGGGCATCTTCCTTGTGGGTCACGTTGCGCAGGCCGAAGGCGATGGTCACGCAGTCGAAATGGTTGTCCG
The DNA here is from genome assembly GCF_050434585.1 of Pseudomonas sp. 2725. NCBI lineage: Bacteria > Pseudomonadati > Pseudomonadota > Gammaproteobacteria > Pseudomonadales > Pseudomonadaceae > Pseudomonas > Pseudomonas sp. 2725. The sequence continues at coordinate 123,672 of NZ_JBNDIV010000007.1, forward strand.
GGAACGGCAGTTTTTCCGCATCGGCCTGGACGAATTCGACGTTGCCGGCCACACCGAGGTCCAGGAGGCGGTCACGACCGACCTTGAGCATGGATTCGTTGATGTCGGCCAACACGACCTGGCCGGTAGGGCCTACCAGGTGCGAGAATTTTCTGGTCAGGTCGCCAGTGCCGCCGGCGATGTCGAGCACGCGGTTACCGGCACGAACGCCCGACAGTTCGATCGCGAAACGCTTCCACAGACGGTGCATGCCGCCCGACAGAAGGTCGTTCATCAGGTCGTACTTGGCGGCTACCGAGTGGAAAACCTCAGCGACTTTTTCCGCTTTCTGGCTTTCCGGAACGTTTTTGAAGCCGAAGTGAGTGGTGGGTTCGGCATCGCTGCCTTTGCGCTGATCAGTCATATCGCTGTCACCAAAAGAGAATGCGCGACATTCTAATCCCCAAGGCATGCTTTGTCTTGGCAAGGCTGAAGGTAAGATGGGCAACCATCGGGACGTTTTGACGCAGCAGAGGTCAAGATGCCTCGGGAAAGCATCCATAAAGCAGGAGTCATTTGATGGCCCGTATTAGTGTTGAACGTGCCCATGGCCTGGGTAAGGAAGCGGCTCGCGAGAAGGCCGACAAGCTGGCGCAGAAACTTTCCGACCAGTATGGCCTGGAGCCGCAGTGGTCCGGCGACACCCTCAACCTCAAGCGCTCGGGTGTGAAGGGTGCGGTGCATGTCAGTGAAGATTCGATCAAGGTCGACGTGGAACTGGGCCTGATGATGTCGGCCATGAGCGGCATGATCAAAGCGGAAATCGAAAAGGCGCTCGACAAGGCCCTGGCCTGATTTCCGAATGAAATCACATCCCCTGTGGGAGCGGGCTTGCTCGCGAAAGCGGTATGTCATTGAGCATCTATGTCGACTGACACACTGCCTTCGCGAGCAAGCCCGCTCCCACATTTGTTTTGTGGTGCCTCTACTGTTTATGTCAGTTGTTAGGGTGCCGTTTCTAATTTTTCTCCCTACTTTGTGCCAGAGCCCGACACTTTCCCGGGCAGTTCCTCAAACCTTCTGCGCGTGAGGTGCACCATGGCCAAAGTTATTTTGAAGAAAAAAATCGACCCGTCTACCGGCACGCTGGGCGACGTCAAATCCTATGCCCGCAAGATCTGGCTGGCAGGCCTGGGTGCCTACGCCAAGGTCGGCCAAGAGGGCAGCGAGTACTTTCAAGAGCTGATCAAGGCTGGTCAGGTTGTTGAAAAGAAAGGCAAAAAGGTAGTCGCTGAGAAGCTTGAAGCGGCCAATGCCGAGATCGATGAAGCCAAGAGTGAAGTCAGCACTTTCAAAGGCAAGGTCGAGGTTCAACTCGACAAGGTCGAGAAGGCGTTCGACACGCGTGTCGCAAGTACCTTGAATCGTATCGGTATTCCGTCTAAACATGACGTTGAGACACTCTCTGCTAAGCTCGATGAGCTGACGGCATTGCTCGAACGTGTCGCGCGTAAATCTTAAGGAGAACGGGATGGCTGTTAAAAAGAAAACCGAAAAAGAAGGCAGCTCGTGGATCGGGAAGGTTGAAGATTACTCCCGAAAAATCTGGCTGGCTGGTTTAGGCGTGTACTCGAAGATCGACACTGACGGCAGCAAACTCTTCGATGCATTGGTTAAGGACGGCGAGAAAGCCGAGAAGCTCACCAAGAGCGCTGTTGGCAAGACTGTCGACGCCGCCAAGGACTCCGCTTCTTCGGCCAAGTCGCGCATCAGCGGCGTGAAAGATCGCGCACTGGGCAAGTGGGATGAGCTGGAAGGTGCTTTCGACAAGCGTCTGAACAGCGCCATTTCGCGTCTGGGCGTACCGAGCCGCAACGAGGTCAAGGCACTGCACAGCAAGGTCGAAACCCTGACCAAGCAAATCGAAAAACTGACCGGTGCCAAGGTTGCGCCTGTTGCGGCGAAAACCGCGGCAGCCAAACCTGCTGCCAAAACCGCAGCCAAGCCACTGGCAAAAGCAGCGGCTAAACCTGCTGCCAAGCCTGCGGCTAAAACTGCAGCCGCCAAACCGGCCGCAGCCAAACCTGCAGCCAAGCCGGTGGCTGCAAAAGCCGCCGCCAAACCAGCGGCTAAACCGGCCGCCAAGCCTGCAGCGAAAACTGCAGCGGCCAAACCCGCTGCGGCGAAAAAACCAGCGGTGAAAAAGCCTGCAGTTCCAAAGGCCGTCGCGCCAAAACCAGCAGTGGCAGCTGCCAAACCGGCAACGCCGGCAGCTCCGGTCAGCGCTTCGAACTCCGCTACCGCACCGACCCCTGCGGTCACCCCGACTGTCGCGCCAGCTCCATCGACGCCAACCAGTCAGTCCTGATTTTCAGGGCTCAAGAAAACGCCCGGCCTGTGAAGGTCGGGCGTTTTTGTTTGTGTGCGAATCTCTGACCGACACAAGCCCAATGTGGGAGCGAGCTTGCTCGCGATGAGGCCATCACATTCAACATTGATGTTGGCTGATCCGCCGCCATCGCGAGCAAGCTCGCTCCCACAGGGTTGGTGGGTGTCAGGGTTATTCGTGGTCTTCCAGGTACTCCATCGCCATCTGTTCGGTCGCGGCCTTCATCGATGGCAGCAGGTGCGGCGCCACCAGCATCATGATCTGGTAAACCACCAATCGCACTTCGCCCTGACGATCAAGAATCCGCTGATAGTCCAGTGAGAAAAGCAACGTCATGGTGATCTGCTCCACCAGTTGCCCCAGTGCCTGGGTATCGCTGACCAGCAGCCCTTGCGCCTTCAATCGTGCCAGCAGCGACGCCAGTGTGCGCTTGAGTGCATTGAGCAGGTTGCGAATGCCCTTGGCCAGTTTTGGCAGGCGCCCGGCGAGGTTCGACAGATCCTGGAACAGGAACCGGTAGTGGGACAGGCGTTCGACGATCAGGTGCAGGAACAGCCAGTATTCTTCGGGTGCCAGTTCGGCATCGGCCGGTGGATCGAGCAAGGGGGCCAGTTCGCCCTGGAAACGCTCGAACAGCCCGAGAATCAGAGGCTCCTTGCCGTGGAAGTGGTAGTAGAGGTTGCCCGGGCTGATGCCCATCTCATTGGCAACTTCCATGGTGGAGACATTCGGTTCGCCCTTCTGATTGAACAACTGCAGGGCACATTCGAGGATCCGGTCGCGGGTTTTCATCCAGTCTTCTTAATGATCGGGTCTTGCCACGGCCGACAGTGGCCGTGGCTCGTTGAACGTCAGCGCACGCGCACGTAAGTACCGGGTGCTGCCTCCATCGGTGGATAGTTCTGGTTGCCGAGCGCCATGTGGGTTTCCTTCTGCGCGCCGGAGCGTTCCTGAATCCAGCCAAGCCATTGGGTCCACCAACTGCCATCGACACGCTTGGCGTCGTAGTACCAGGCCCGTGGGTCGCTGCTGAATTTGCCGTTCTCGACGTAGTTGGCTTTCGGGTTGCTCGGCGGGTTGAGGATGCTCTGCACATGGCCGCTGTTGGACAGCACGAAGCGCCGCTCGCCACCGAGCAACAGCGTCGAGCGATACACCGCGTCCCACGGCGTGATGTGATCGTTGATGCCGGCGACGCTGAAGCTGTCGACGGTGACCTTCTGCAAGTCGATCGGCGTGCCACACACTTCCAGGCCGCCGGGGTGAGTCAGCGGGTTGTGCTTGAAGAAGTCCAGCAGGTCGCCATGCAGGGCGGCCGGCAGGCGTGTGTTGTCGTTGTTCCAGTAGAGAATGTCGAACGCCGGTGGCTCCTTGCCCAACAGGTAGTTGTTGACGAAGTAGCTCCAGATCAAATCGTTCGGGCGCATCCAGGCGAAGACCTTGGCCATGTCACGGCCGTCCAATACACCTTTCTGATAGGAGCGGCGTTTGGCGGCTTCCAGGGTCTGTTCGTCGGCGAACAGCGTCGCGGGGCTATCCATCTGGCTGTCGAGCAGGCTCACCAGGTAAGTTGCGCTGGACACCCTGCGCAGCTGCCGTTTGGCCTGCAGGTGTCCTTGCAGCGCGGCAATGGTCAGACCGCCGGCGCAAGCGCCCATCAGGTTGACCTCCCGTGCGCCGGTGATCGCCCGGCAGACATTCATGGCCTCTTCTACCGCTTCCACGTAGGTCGAGAGCCCCCATTCGCGGTGACGCACATCCGGGTTGCGCCAACTGATCATGAAGGTTTGCAGGCCGTTTTTCAGCGCGTACTGGACGAAGCTGTTGTGGGGGCTCAGGTCGAAAATGTAGTACTTGTTGATTTGCGGCGGCACCACCAGCAGGGGCTTGGAATACTGCTTTTCGCTCATCGGTTTGTACTGGATCAACTCCAGCAGTTCGTTGCGAAACACCACGGCTCCGGTGGAGGTGGCGACCGTCTTGCCAACCTCGAATGCTTGCTTGGTGACTTGCCGGGGCAGGCCGTCGTTGTGCAGCAGATCGTCCACCAAATGGCTGATGCCACGCACCAGGCTGTTACCGCCGGAATTGAAGAGCTCCTTGACCGCCAGTGGATTGAGCAGGGTGTTGGAGGGTGATACGGCGTCGTTGAGCAAGGTGAACGCAAAGTGGGCACGGGCGCGGTCGTCCGGGCTCATGTCGCTCTCGTCGATCCAGCTCTTGACCTGTTTCTGCCAGCTAAGATAGGCCTGCAGGCTGCGCCGATAAAACGGGTTGAGGCTCCATGCCGGATCGGTGAAGCGAGCGTCCTGCGGGTTGGTCGGGTGCAGGGTTTCGCCCAGCAGCACACGACCAAGCTGGCCGCCGAGTTTGAGGGCATGTCGGGCACTGTGCACCGGATTGCGCAAGCCATGGGCGGCCACACTACGCAGGGTCGATAACAGATCCCGACCGCGCAGGCCGGTAATCGCACTCTGTGCATTGATGAACGCGGCGGGAGTCGGTAAGGAATCCCTCGCTGGTTTCTCGCGCATGAGTCAACACTCCTTCGTCTTCAGGCTAAAAACAAACACACCGAACCAGAACACCATAGACGCTGTAACGGGTTGTTGCGCGGCGTGGCGTCCTGCCGGCCGCTGATGCAGCGGTTTAGCTGCCCAATGGCGCCGGACGCGGATGCATCACCGCGCGCTGGCGCTCCTCTTCCAGGAATTTCATGATGATCGGGGCCACCGCTTCGGCCCGGGTAATCAGGAACAAATGCCCGTCATCGATGATGTGCAACTGGGCGTTGGGGATCCGCCAGGCCAGCAAGCGCATGTTGACCAACGGGATCAGCGGGTCATCGTCGCCGGCCAGTACCAGGGTCGGCTGGCGGATCTTGTGCAACCAGTGGATGCTGGTCCAGCCGAGGCCGGCGAACAGCTGCCAGTAGTATCCGAGCTTGCCCGCTGAACGCACCTTGGCCGCATGGCTCGCGGCCAGCGTCGGGTCGCGACGGAAAGCGCCGCCGTAGATCATCGGCGCAATGCGGATCACGTGGGACGGTTGGATGTAGCGTCGCGGGCTGGCCATCATCCACAGCACTTTCGGCTTGCCCGGTACCATCACCGCACCCGCCGCCGTTGCCGCCAGCACGAGTTTCTTGCAGCGCTCCGGATAGTCGTAGGCGAACTGTTGAGCCAGGGCGCCCCCCCAGGACACGCCGATGACGTTGACCTGCCCGTAGTCGAGATAGTCGAGCATCCGCGCTGTGAGCTTCGCAAGGCTCGGAAAACGATACGGCCGGTTTGGTGTCGACGAACCGCCGACGCCGGGTACGTCGAAGGCGATGACTTCCAGGTCCGGGTCCAGTGCCGCGATGAACGGGAACACCAGCTCCAGGTTGGCGCCGATGCCGTTGAAAATCAGCAGGGGCGTCAAGTGAGGCTTGCCGGGGCGTACCGCCGTGCGGAGCGTCTGGCCATCCAGATCGACGGTACGGAATATGAAGGGTTGCGGCATGCTTCTGGCCCTGTGGGTCGCTTTCTCAAATTCTTCCTCGACCCCTTTGTGGGAGCGAGCTTGCTCGCGATAGCGGAGTGTCAGTCAGCGCATATGCCAAACCTGCCACCGTCATCGCGAGCAAGCTCGCTCCCACAGGGAAGTCGAGGTGTGTCAGTTACCGCTCATGCACATAGGTGCCTGGCGCGGCTTCACCCGCGGGATAGGCCTTGTTGCCCAATTTCAGCGGAGCTTTTTTCAGGTTGCCCGAACGCTGTGCCTGCCACGCCTGCCAGTGCAGCCACCAGGAGTCGGCGTGCTTGGTCGACTCTTCCTGCCAGTCATCGGCATTGGCGGGCATTTCAGTGCTGGTCATGTAGCGCGATTTCGGATTGCCCGGCGGGTTCAGAATGCTCTGGATGTGTCCGCTGCTGGACAGTACGAATTCAACGTTGCCGCCGAACAGTTGCGCCGACTTGTAGCAGGAGCGCCACGGGGTAATGTGGTCGCTGGTGCCGGCCAGCGAGAAGATGTCGGCGGTGACCTTCTTCAGATCGATCGGCGTACCGCACACTTCCAGTGCATCGGCACGGGTCAACGGGTTACTTTTGAACATCTCGATCAGGTCGCCATGGAACGCGGCGGGCAACCGGGTGGTGTCGTTGTTCCAGAACAGAATGTCGAATACCGGAGGTTCGTTGCCCAACAGGTAGTTGTTGACCCAGTAGTTCCAGATCAGGTCGTTGGGGCGCATCCAGGCGAAGACTTTCGCCATGTCGCGGCCTTCGAGTACACCGGCCTGGTACGACTGGCGCTTGGCGGCTTCCAGGGTTTGCTCGTCGACGAACAGGGCCACGTCGCTGTCCAGGGTGGTGTCGAGCACGCTGACCAGCAGGGTCAGGGCGTTGACCTTGTTCTCGCCGATTGCCGCGTAGTGGCCCAGCAGCGCGGTGCAGGTGATGCCGCCGGAGCAGGCACCGAGCATGTTCACGTCTTTGCTGCCGGTGATGGCGGTGACCACATCAACCGCTTCCTTGAGCGCTTCGATGTAGGTCGACAGGCCCCACTCGCGCTGCTCCTTGGTCGGGTTGCGCCAGCTGACGATGAAGGTCTGCATGTTGTTGCGCAGGCAGAATCGCGCCAGGCTCTTTTCCGGGCTCAGGTCGAAAACGTAGAACTTGTTGATCTGCGGCGGTACCACCAGCAGTGGGCGTTCATGCACCTGCTCGGTGATCGGCTTGTACTGGATCAGCTCCAGCACGTCGTTGCGAAAGACCACCGCGCCCTCGGTCACACCAAGGGTCTTGCCGACCTCGAATGCACCCATGTTGACCTGGCTCGGCATGCCGCCGTTATGCACCAGGTCCTTGGCCAGGTGCGAGAGGCCGTCGAGCAGGCTCTTGCCACCGGTTTCGAAGAAGCGCTTGACCGCCGCCGGGTTGGCCGCCGTGTTGGTCGGGGCGAAGGCCTCGGTCATGAGGTTGATCACGAAGTGCCCGCGGCTGACGTCCTTGGCCGGCAGGTTACTGTCGTCGATCCAGTCGTGGAGTTCCTTGCGCCACGCCAGGTAGGTTTGCAGATAACGTTTGTAGAGCGGGTTCTGGCTCCAGGCCGGATCCGCGAAGCGACGGTCATCGCTGGTCGGCAGCAGCTCGGATTTGCCGAGCAGCACGTTCTTGAGTTCAAGGCCGAAATGAGCGACATGCCTGGCGCTGTGTATCGGTTGCTTGATGGCCTGCCTGAGCACCATTCGAGCAGAAGCCAGTAGATCCTTTCCACGCAGTCCAACGACAGGATTCAGCCCCAAGGTGTTTTCCGAGGCTTGACTCTTCAAGTCATCGTTATTCTTGTTACTCATCTACGACGCTCCATTGTCCTGAGACGAGTACCGGGTCCTGCTGTGTAGTCACACAGCCAATGCCAGGTACTACTGCTCGGGGTGACCGTTAATACTGCATCGCTGCTTTTTTAATGCAGAGAGCACTGCAGGGAACTTGCCAGTTCCATTGGTTACCCGAGTTTAATTTTTTTCGCAAGCAGGCCAATCGGCGGCCCTGGAGCGGAGCATTCAAACAGATGAAATTAGAAAATGCCCTCTAATGAGCAAGAGGCTCGGATTAGAGCATCAGCCTGACGACGGATTCGTTCGGATCGCGGGTTTTTCCGGCGGCTTTTAGCTCGGCCAGATAATCTTCCCAGAGTGCGTCATAACGTCGCCCCAGCTCGTACAGATATTCCCAGGTGAACAAGCCGCTGTCGTGGCCGTCATCGAAGGTCAATTTCAGTGCGTACTGACCGGCGGGTTCTACCTTGGTCAGTCCTACGTTGATCTTGCCAAATTGCAGGATGGGTTTGCCGTGGCCCTGGACCTCGGCGGAAGGAGAGTGCACGCGCAAGAACTCGGCGGGCAGGGTGTACTCCTCGCCGGACGCGTATTTGAGCGTCAGGGTTTTCGAGGCTTTGTGCAGCTTGATGTCGGTGGGGAGTTGGGTCATGAGCGCCGTTCCGTTTTTGGATGGAACCCTGTAGGAGCGAGCTTGCTCGCGATGGTCGATCAGTTGCATCAATGTTGACTGACACACCATCGCGAGCAGGCTCGCTCCTACAAGTATGGCTTACAGGATATAACGGGACAGGTCTTCGTTCTGCGCCAATTCGCCCAGGTGGCTGTTGACGTAGTCGGCGTCGATCTGGATCACCTTGTCGTCATGGGCGCTGGCCAGGTCGCCGGCGCTGAACGACACCTCTTCGAGCAGGCGCTCGAGCAGGGTGTGCAGGCGACGGGCACCGATGTTTTCGGTTTTCTCGTTGACCTGCCAGGCGATCTCCGCGATGCGCTTGATGCCGCTCGGCTGGAACTCGATGCCCAGGCCTTCGGTTTTCAGCAGAGCGCAGTATTGCTCGGTGAGCGAGGCGTGAGGCTCGCTGAGGATGCGTTCGAAATCCTCAGGGGTCAGGGCCTTGAGTTCGACACGGATCGGCAGACGGCCTTGCAGCTCGGGCACCAGGTCGCTCGGCTTGCTCAGGTGGAACGCACCCGAAGCAATGAACAGGATGTGGTCGGTCTTGACCATACCCAGCTTGGTGTTGACGGTGCAGCCTTCGATCAGCGGCAGCAGGTCGCGCTGCACGCCTTCGCGGGACACATCGACGCCACCGGAATTGCCACGCTTGGCGACCTTGTCGATTTCGTCGATGAACACGATGCCGTGCTGCTCGACCGCTTCCAGGGCCTTGGCCTTCAACTCTTCATCGTTGACCAGGCGACCGGCTTCTTCGTCGCGCACCAGCTTGAGCGCTTCCTTGACCTTGAGCTTGCGGGCTTTCTTCTTGCCCTTGCCCATGTTGGCAAACAGGCTTTGCAACTGGTTGGTCATTTCTTCCATGCCCGGTGGCGCGGAGATATCGACGCCGGCCATTTCGGCGACTTCGATTTCGATCTCCTTGTCATCCAGCTGACCTTCACGCAGGCGCTTGCGGAACAGCTGGCGGGTGTTGGAATCGGCAGTCGGGGCATCGTCGTTGCTGAAACCCATGCGCGCCGGTGGCAGCAATGCATCGAGGATGCGCTCTTCGGCGGCGTCTTCGGCGCGGTGGCGAACCTTGACGATTTCCTGTTCGCGCAGCAGCTTGATCGCTGCATCGGCCAGGTCACGAATGATCGATTCGACGTCGCGGCCGACATAGCCGACTTCAGTGAACTTGGTCGCTTCGACCTTGATGAACGGCGCATTGGCCAGTTTGGCCAGGCGACGGGCGATCTCGGTTTTACCGACACCGGTCGGGCCAATCATCAGGATGTTCTTTGGCGTTACTTCAACGCGCAGCTCTTCAGGCAGTTGCATGCGGCGCCAGCGGTTGCGCAGGGCAATGGCGACGGCGCGCTTGGCATCGTCCTGGCCGATGATGTGGCGGTTGAGTTCGTGGACGATTTCACGGGGAGTCATGGACATAATATTCAGTGGACCTCAAGCAAGAATGAGCCGTGGTGCGATGGCTGCACGGGCTTACTCGGCGCAGTCCTGCTCCTCAATGGTCTGGGTGTGGTTGGTGAATACACAGATGTCGCCGGCGATACCGAGGGCGGTTTCGACGATTTCCCGGGCTGACAGGTCGGTCTTTTTCAGCAGCGCGCTGGCCGCGGCCTGGGCGTAGGCGCCACCGGAACCCATGGCGATCAGGCCGTCTTCGGGCTCAACCACATCGCCGTTGCCGGTGATGATCAGGGAGGCGTCCTTGTTGGCGACCGCGAGCATGGCTTCAAGGCGGCTCAGGGAACGGTCGGTGCGCCATTCTTTGGCGAGTTCGACGGCGGCGCGCACCAGGTGACCCTGGTGTTTTTCAAGCTGGCCTTCGAAGCGTTCGAAGAGGGTAAAGGCGTCAGCGGTGGCACCGGCAAAACCGGCGATGACCTGACCGTGGTACAGGCGGCGAACTTTTTTCGCGTTGCCTTTCATCACGGTATTACCAAGGGAAACCTGGCCGTCGCCGCCCATGACGACTTTGCCGTGGCGGCGAACTGAAACGATGGTGGTCAAGGGAAGAGTCTCCACGCAGCGGGGCGAAAATGCCTTATGCCCATTCATATGGGGGTGGTGGAGAGGATTTCAACTGAAGGAAGCGGCGGGGGACGAATGGCGTGCAATAACTGTGGCGAGGGGGCTCGCCCCCGTTCGGTCGCGCAGCGGCCGCCAAACCGGAATTCGGGATTTGTCTGAAGCAACGTGGTGTCCGGGTTTGGGGGCGCTTCGCACCCCAGCGGGGGCAAGCCCCCTCGCCACAGGGTTTGTGGGCAACCTCAAGCAAGGTGCCCACAGGGAGGGATCAGCGGCTCTGGCGTTGTTGTAACAACAAATTGCTGAAGCCTGCGCCCGCCAATTGTTTCTGCGCGGTGGTCAGTTGCTCGCGGTTGCTGAACGGCCCGACCAGAACCCGATACCAGGTTTCGTCCTTCACCGTCCCGGACTCAACCGCCACGGCCTGGCCCAGCAGGATGATCTGCGCCCGCACCTTGTCCGCATCGGTCTCTTTGCGGAACGAGCCAGCCTGCAGGAAAAACTTCGTCACAGGCGCAGCCTTGACCGGTGGTGCAGGAGGCGGAGTAATCCCGGCCAAGGCAGCCTGGGCCCGTGCGGTGTCGATCTTCGCCGCTTCGGCCGGGGTGACCGGCGTGGTCGGGATGGCCGGCACTTGCGGCGTCGGCAGGGTTTTTTCCGGCACGGCATCCGGCGGCACGATGACTTCCGATTCCGGCAGCAAGGTGTAGAAGTCGTACTTCGGCTTCACCGGTTGCGTCGGGCTCGGCGGGGTCTTGTTGGCCTCGGCGATCTTGCTGGCTTTCTGCTGTTGCTCGACCTTTTCACGCTTGACCGTGTCGCTGCCCTTGCCCGGCTCCAGTTTCATCAAGAACACAAGGAACGCACCGACCGTGAGGCCGATGACCATCCACAACCAACCCGGAATCGGTTGCTTTGCAGGAGCTTGGTAACGGCTGGCGCCACGCTTGGGTGCAGGTTTTTTCTTGGCAGCCAACTTACATACGCTCCAGAGTGTCCAGGCCCAAGAGTTCCAGGCCTTGCTTGAGGGTGCGTCCGGTCAGCGCGGCGAGGCGCAGGCGGCTCTGCATTTGTGCCGGGGTATCGGCGGCGAGGATCGGGCAGTTCTCGTAGAAGCTGGAGAACAGGCCGGCGACGTCGTACAGGTAAGTGCAAAGGATGTGCGGGGTGCCTTTTTCGGACACGTTGTTCAGGATTTCGCCAAACTGCGCGAGCTTCGCCGCCAGTTCATGTTCGTGCGCCGCTTCGAGGACGATCTGGCCGTCGACTTCACTGAAGTCCTTGCCGAGCTTGCGGAACACGCCGGCCACGCGGGTGTAGGCGTACAGCAGGTACGGCGCGGTGTTGCCTTCGAAGTTGAGCATCAGGTCGAAGTTGAAGCTGTAGTCGCTGGTGCGGTGCTTGGACAGGTCGGCGTACTTCACTGCGCCGATGCCCACCACCTTGGCGATGTTGCGCAACTCGGCTTCGGCAAGTTCCGGGTTCTTGTCCTTGACCAGGGTGTAGGCGCGCTCCTGGGCTTCGGTCAGCAGGTCGATCAGCTTCACGGTGCCGCCATCACGGGTTTTGAACGGACGACCGTCCGCGCCGTTCATGGTGCCGAAGCCCATGTGTTCCATTTCCATCGGATGGGTCACGAAACCGGCCTTGCGCGCCACGGCGAACACTTGCTGGAAGTGCAGGGCCTGACGCTGGTCGACGAAGTACAGCGCACGATCGGCCTTGAGCTTGCCGCTGCGGTAGCGCACGGCCGCCAGGTCGGTGGTGGCGTAGAGGTAGCCGCCGTCAGCCTTGACGATGATCACCGGCAGCGGGTCGCCGTCGGCGTTCTTGAACTCGTCGAGGAACACGCATTGGGCGCCGTTGCTCTCGACCAGCATGCCTGCGGCCTTCAAGTCGTTGACCACGTTGATCAGGTCGTCGTTGTAGGCGCTTTCGCCCATCACGTCGGCCATGGTCAGTTTAACGTTGAGCAGTTCGTAGATCTTCTGGCAGTGGGACAGCGAGATGTCCTTGAACTTGGTCCACAGGGCCAGGCAATCGGCGTCGCCGGCCTGCAACTTGACCACCAGGCCACGGGCGCGGTCGGCGAACTCTTCGGATTCGTCGAAGCGTTGCTTGGCGGCGCGGTAGAAGTTCTCCAGGTCCGACAGCTCGTCGCTGGTGATCGGGTTTTCCTGCAGGTAAGCCATCAGCATGCCGAACTGGGTGCCCCAGTCGCCGACGTGGTTCTGACGGATCACGGTGTCGCCGAGGAACTCCAGCACGCGGGCCACGCCGTCGCCGATGATGGTCGAGCGCAGGTGACCTACGTGCATCTCCTTGGCCAGGTTCGGCGCCGACAGGTCGACCACGGTGCGCTGCACCGGGCCGGCCTTGCGCACGCCGATGTGGGTGTCGGCCAGGGCCGCGTCCAGGCGTGCGGCCAGGGCGTCGGTGTTCTGGAAGAAGTTCAGGAAGCCCGGGCCGGCGATTTCGGTCTTGGCGACATTTTCGTCAGCCGGCAGGGCGGCGATGATTTTTTCCGCCAGGTCGCGGGGCTTCATGCCAGCGGGCTTGGCCAGCATCATGGCGATGTTGCTGGCGAAATCGCCGTTCTTCTTGTCGCGGGAGTTTTCCACCTGGATCGCCGGCGACAGGCCTTCAGGCAACACACCTTCGTTGACGAGTTGGGTGATGGCTTGTTGGATCAGCTGGCGAATGGTGTCTTTCATGGTCTTCTCTTTCGACCGCAGGTGCGGCGGCGCATCATGCGCTGGTGGAAAAACTGGGCATTATCCGTTGCGAAGACGGGCTTGCCAACCTTAGCAGGCAGGATGTGGATGTGTGGTGACAATTAGGGCCCCATCGCGAGCAAGCTCGCTCCCACAGGTTTTGAGGTGGATACAAAATTTAGTTCCACCCGAGAACCACTGTGGGAGCGGGCTTGCTCGCGAAAGCGATCTCAAAATCAATATAGATCTACGGGGTCGACATCCAGGGACCAACGCACCGCCCGCCCGCTCGGCATCTGCTCCAGCACCAGCAACCAACTGGCCAGCAATCGATGCAAGGGTGCTCGCGCCGCAGCCTGTACCAACAGTTGCGCACGGTAACGCCCGGCCCGGCGCTCCATCGGTGCCGGGACCGGTCCCAATAACTCGATCCCGGTCAGACTCTGCTCGGCCAGCAAACGCTCCGCCTCGCTGCAAGCCTCATCCAGGAAGCCTTCGGCCTGACCCGGTTTATGCGCCTCGGCCCGCAGCAGCGCCAGGTGCGCAAAAGGCGGCAGACCGGCCGCGCGGCGTTCGCTCAAGGCCTGTTCGGCAAAGGCGAAATAGCCTTGCTCGGTCAATTGCACCAGCAGCGGGTGGTCGGCCAGGTGCGTCTGGATAATCACCTTGCCCGGCTCTTCGGCGCGACCTGCGCGGCCGGCGACCTGCACGATCAATTGAGCCATGCGCTCGCTGGCGCGGAAGTCGCCGGAGAACAGGCCGCCGTCGGCGTCGAGGATCGACACCAGCGTCACCCGTGGAAAGTGGTGACCTTTGGCAAGCATCTGCGTGCCGATCAGGATGCACGGCTGGCCTTTTTGAATGGTCGCGAACAACTGGTTCATCGCATCCTTGCGCGATGTGCTGTCGCGGTCGACCCGCAGCACCGGATAGTCCGGGAACAGAATCGCCAGGCGCTCCTCGGCCCGTTCGGTGCCGGCGCCAACGGGGCGCAGATCGACCTTGTTGCACTTCGGGCACTGGCGCGGCACACGTTCGACGTAGCCGCAATGGTGGCAGCGCAACTCGCCGTAACGCTGGTGCACGGTCATTCTCGCGTCACAGCGCTGGCACTCGGACATCCAGCCACAGTCATGACACAGCAGGGTCGGGGCGAAGCCGCGGCGGTTGAGGAACACCAGGACTTGCTGTCCGGCGGCCAGAGTCTGGCCGATGGCTTGTTGCATCGGCCCGGAAATGCCGCTGTCCAGCGGGCGGCTTTTCACGTCCAGACGCAGGAAGCGCGGCTGTTTGGCGCCGCCGGCTCGCTCGTTCAAGCGCAGCAGCCCGTAGCGGCCGGTGTAGGCGTTGTGCAGGCTTTCCAGCGAAGGGGTGGCGGAACCGAGGACAATCGGGATGTTTTCCTGTCGCGCCCGCACCAATGCCAGATCACGGGCGTGGTAGCGCAAACCTTCCTGCTGTTTATAGGAGCCGTCGTGCTCTTCGTCGATGATGATCAGGCCGGGGTTCTTCATCGGTGTGAACAGGGCCGAGCGGGTGCCGATAATGATGTCGGCCTCACCGTCCCGCGCGGCCAGCCAGGCCTCGAGGCGTTCGCGGTCATTGACCGCCGAATGGATCAGCGCGATACGGGCATTGAAACGCTGTTCGAAGCGCGCCAGGGTCTGCGGGCCGAGGTTGATTTCCGGGATCAGCACCAGCGCCTGCTTGCCGGCCTCGAGGGTTTCGCGGATCAACTGCAGATAGACTTCGGTCTTGCCGCTGCCGGTGACGCCGGCCAGCAGGAACGCGTGATAACTGTCGAAGCCAGCGCGAATCGCCTCATAGGCGGCGCGCTGCTCCGGGTTTAGGGGGAGTTCCGGTTGCGCCAGCCAGTGTTCGTGGCGTGCGCCCGGGGCGTGCCGGCGGATCTCGACCTGCACCAGGTCCTTGGCCAGCAGCAAATCCAGGCTGTCCTTGCTCAGCATCAGTTTGCTCAGCAATTGATGGGCGACGCCATGGGGATGTTGGGCCAGCGTGGCCAGGGCTTCACGCTGGCGCGGGGCGCGGGCGATGCGCGGATCGTCGAGGCTGGCCCCCGGCGCGGCGGACCAGAAGCGCTCCTGGCGTGCTTCGGCTAATTCACCCTGGCGCAGCAAAACCGGCAGCGCCCAGCTCAAGGTGTCGCCGAGGCTGTGCTGGTAATACTGGGATGTCCACAGGCACAGCTTGAACAGCGCGGGCGGCAGCGGTGGCGTAGCGTCGAGCAGGGCCAGGGCCGGCTTGAGTTTCTCGACCGGCACTTCGCTGGTGTCGGTGACTTCTACCAGAATACCGATCATCTCCCGTCGGCCGAACGGTACCCGCAGGCGCATGCCGGGGTGCAACTGGGCGCGCAGGACGCCAGCCGGAGCGCGGTAGTCGAACAGGCGGCGCAGCGGCGAAGGCAGGGCGAGGCGCAAAATGGCGTCGGGCACGCGGGGGATCTCGATCAGCGGAAGATAAAAGCGGGGTTGCATGTCCCCCTGTGGGAGCGAGCTTGCTCGCGATAGCGCCGTGTCAGGCAACGCATATGCCGAATGACACACCCTCATCGCGAGCAAGCTCGCTCCCACAGGGATCGCGTATTGGGCCGGGAGCCTAGCAGACGGTCGGTCTCAGGGACAGCTTGCGTGATTGGCATTGTCTGGTAGAATCCGCGGCCTAATTACGTGCGGTATTCAACAATAGTGTTGGGTGGCGGCACGCTAGCCTGAGGAAGACACCATGAAAGCTGATATCCATCCAGAATACCCAGCAGTTGCTGTTACCTGCAGCTGCGGCAACAAGTTCGAAACCCGTTCGACCTTCGGCAAAGCCCTGGCGATCGACGTTTGCAACGAATGCCACCCGTTCTACACCGGTAAGCAGAAGACTCTGGACACTGGCGGCCGCGTACAGCGCTTCGCCGACCGTTTCGGTGCTTTCGGCGCGAAAAAGGCCTAAGGCCAATCAACTTGGGAAGCCGATCCGGTTTTTCCATGCTGATGAAAAAGGCGTCCCTCGCGGGCGCCTTTTTTATGTCCGCGATTTGGCTATCCGGCGCCCAGGCATTTTGCCCGGCACCCAGCGGCCTGGCGCCCGTCGCGGTGCAGCGGGTGGTGGACGGCGACACCCTGCGCCTGAGCGATGGCCGCAGTGTGCGCATGATCGGCTTGAATACGCCGGAGCTTGGCAAGAATGGCCGTTCCGACGAACCGTTCGCCGTGGTCGCGCGCAAGCGACTCGAAGCCCTGGTGGCGGCTAGCGACGGGCAGGTTGATTTGCTGCCTGGCAAAGAAGGCAAGGACCATTACGGCCGCACCCTGGCTCATGTCTACGGTGCCAATGGCGTCAACCTCGAAGCGCAAATGCTCGCCGAAGGCCTGGGTTTTCAGGTGGCCGTGGCGCCAAATGTCGATCTGGTCGCCTGTCAGCAAGCTGCAGAAACCAGCGCTCGACAGGCCGGGCTCGGTGTGTGGCGCCAGTCGCCTGTACTGAAGGCGGAGCAGATCAGCACTTCCGGTTTCGCCGTGCTCAGCGGTCGTGTGAGCAAGGTTCAACGCAATCGTGGCGGGGTTTGGATCGAGTTACAGGATTCGGTTGTATTGCGCGTTGCACCCAATCTGCTGGGGCGGTTTGATACGGCCTTGCTGGAAAGGCTCGAAGGCAAGCAGATCGAGGCGCGCGGTTGGGTGCTGGATCGTTCGCGACGTGGCGGACTGAAAGAAGGTCAGGCGCGCTGGATGTTGCCCTTGACCGACCCGGCGATGTTTCAAGTCGTGCAGTGATAAAAAATTGTAGACATTTTTTGCGCTGATTGTGAACAGTCTAACCCTTGTCTGCCGTGGCTCTTGGCCCAAAGTCGTAGGGCCGGGCGCTTGACAGGGGTGACCAGTCAGTCTTGTGGGGACTTTGCGAGGCGCGTATCCTCGCTGACCAGTCTGTCCAACAGTAAAAAGCGGAATGCCAAAATGTCTGATCTGAAAACTGCCGCTCTCGAATATCACGCCAATCCTCGTCCAGGGAAGCTGAGTGTCGAGCTCACCAAGGCCACTGCTACCGCTCGCGACCTGTCGCTGGCCTACAGCCCGGGCGTAGCCGAACCAGTACGCGAGATCGCCCGCGATCCTGAACTGGCCTACAAGTACACCGGCAAAGGCAACCTGGTTGCAGTCATTTCCGATGGCACCGCGATTCTCGGTCTGGGTAACCTCGGCCCATTGGCTTCCAAGCCAGTGATGGAAGGCAAGGGCGTACTGTTCAAGCGCTTCGCCGGCATCGACGTTTTCGACATCGAAGTCGACTCCGAAAGCCCGCAAGCCTTCATCGACACCGTCAAGCGCATCTCCATCACCTTCGGTGGCATCAACCTGGAAGACATCAAGGCACCAGAGTGCTTTGAAATCGAGCGCGCTCTGATCGAGCAGTGCGATATTCCGGTATTCCACGATGACCAGCACGGCACCGCTATCGTGACCGCCGCCGGCATGATCAACGCCCTGGAAATCGCTGGCAAAACCCTGCCGGAAGCCAAGATCGTCTGCCTGGGTGCCGGCGCTGCCGCCATCTCCTGCATGAAGTTGCTGGTGAGCATGGGCGCCAACATCGAAAACATCTACATGGTCGACCGCACCGGCGTGATCCACTCCGGCCGTGACGACCTGAACCAGTACAAGGCTGTGTTCGCTCACGCGACCGACAAGCGCACCCTGGCTGACGCCCTGCAAGGCGCCGATGTGTTCGTTGGTCTGTCCGGCCCGAACCTGCTGAGTGCTGAAGGCCTGCTGTCGATGGCGCCTAACCCGATCGTGTTCGCCTGCTCGAACCCTGATCCGGAAATCTCCCCGGAGCTGGCGCACGCTACCCGTAGCGACGTGATCATGGCCACCGGTCGTTCCGACTACCCGAACCAGGTCAACAACGTACTGGGCTTCCCGTTCATCTTCCGCGGTGCCCTGGACGTTCGCGCCAAGCGCATCAACGAAGAAATGAAAGTGGCTGCGGCCAACGCCCTGCGTGAACTGGCCAAGCTGCCGGTACCTCAGGAAGTGTGCGACGCCTACGGCGGCATCAAGCTGGAATTCGGTCGTGAGTACATCATTCCGAAGCCAATGGATGCCCGTCTGATCACCCTGATCTCCGATGCCGTGGCCAAAGCTGCCATCGAGACCGGCGTGGCGACCCTGCCGTATCCGAAGAACTACCCGCTCAAAAGCGTGGATGACGTGTTCAACGGCTAAGCCGTTGTAGCGCTTCAACGAAAAGCCCCGGCTTGTGAGAGTCGGGGCTTTTTTGTGCCTGAAGGTTTTGTGGGGTTTCTGATGGCCCCTTCGCGAGCAAGCCCGCTCCCACATTGGAATGCGTACCCCTGTGGGAGCGAGCTTGCTCGCGATGGCGATATGACAGGAAACCCGGATGCAAAAAAGCCCCGCCTTCTACAGAAGAGCGGGGCTTTATGTTGGTCCTGCAATCAGAACAAATCGATCGGCGCCGCTTCATCCGCCGGCAGCGGGCTGCCAGGTGCCAGACCGTTGCCCAGCTCGTTCCCGGACGGTGGCGTATCTTCGACCTTGAACAGTTCAAAGTAGGCCCCCGGGGTGCCCGGGCTGGCCGCGCGACCGCTGATCGGATCGACTCGCAGGCTGAGGATGCCTTCGGGCTCCGGTTGAGTATGTGGTGGTTTGCCTTTGAGCGCGGCGCCCATGTAGTTCATCCAGATCGGCAGCGCGACGGTGCCGCCGAATTCCTTGCGACCCAGGCTTTCCGGTTGATCGAAGCCGGTCCACACGGTCGTCACGTAATCGGCGTTGTAGCCGGAGAACCAGGCGTCCTTGGATTCGTTGGTCGTACCGGTCTTGCCGGCAATGTCGGGGCGGCCCAGGGCGAGCGCGCGGCGACCGGTGCCGAGCTTGATTACATCCTCAAGCATGCTGTTGAGGATGTACGTGGTGCGCCCATCAACGATGCGTTCGGCCACGGCGGGTGCTTGTGGTGTCGGCGTAGTGCCCGGTGCCTCGCCCGGCGTTGCGTTGACCGTGAAGGCTTGGGCGGTAGGCACGGCAATGCCATCGCTGGCAGCGCCGCCCTGAGGCACGCTCGGCGGGTTGGCGACGAACAGGGTGTCGCCGTTGCGGCTTTCGATCTTGTCGATGATGTACGGGGTGATCTTGTAGCCGCCGTTGGCGAAGGCGCTCCAGCCGGTGGCGATTTCCATTGGCGTCAGGGTCGCGGTGCCCAGCGCCAGGGACAGGTTGGGTGGCAGGTCCTGTTTGTTGAAGCCGAAGCGCGTGATGTAGTCGATGGTCTTGCCGACGCCCATCGCTTGCAGCAAGCGGATCGACACCAGGTTGCGCGACTTGTACAGCGCTTCACGCAGGCGAATCGGGCCGAGGAAGGTGTTGGTGTCGTTCTTCGGGCGCCAGACCTTGTCCAGGTACTCGTCGACGAACACGATCGGTGCGTCGTTCACCAGGCTGGAGGCGGTGTAGCCGCTATCCAGTGCTGCGGCGTAGACGAACGGTTTGAAGCTCGAGCCCGGCTGGCGCTTGGCCTGCAATGCGCGGTTGTAGTTGCTCTGCTCGAAGGCGAAGCCGCCCACCAGCGAACGAATGGCGCCGTTCTGCGGGTCCAGGGACACCAGAGCGCCCTGGGCCTGCGGGATCTGGCTGAACTTCAGCGAATTGTCCGGCTGACGCTGCACGCGAATCAGATCGCCGACCTGGGCCACGTCCGACGGTTGTTTCGGGTTGGCGCCCATGCTGTTGGTGTTCAGGAACGGCCGGGCCCACTTCATGGTGTCCCAGTTCACGTGTTCCTGGCCGGTGCGGGTCAGCACCTGCAGGCCGGTCTTGTCGACCTGGGTCACGATGGCCGGTTCCAGGCCGCTGATGATGCGTTGTTTGGTCAGCTCGGTTGCCCAGGCCTCGCGGGTCTTGCCCGGCAGCCGCGACTCTGGCCCGCGATAGCCGTGACGCTGATCGTAGGTCATCAGGCCTTCGTGGACCGCGGTGTTGGCCAGCTCCTGAAGGTCGCTCGGTACCGTGGTCGTGACGCGGAAGCCTTCGGTATACGCGTCGCTACCGTAGCGCCCGACCATTTCGGCACGGGCCATTTCGGCGATGTACGGGGCGTTCACTTCCGGGGTCGGCACGTGATAGCTGGCGTTCAGTGGCTCGTTGACTGCAGCGGTGTAGTCGGCTTCGCTGATTTTTCCGAGCTTGTACATGCGCCCCAGAATCCAGTCGCGACGCTCCTTGCTGCGCGCCGGGTTGGCCAGCGGGTTGAAGCGCGACGGCGCCTTGGGCAGGCCGGCGATCATCGCCATCTGCGCCAGGCTGACATCGCGGATCGATTTGCCGTAATAGACCTGCGCCGCCGCCTCGATGCCGTAGGCGCGGTTACCCAGATAGATCTTGTTGACGTACAGCTCGAGGATCTCGTCCTTGGTCAGCTGCTGTTCGATCTGCAGGGCCAGCAGGATCTCGGTGGTCTTGCGTGAAAAGCTGCGTTCGCTGGTCAGGAAGAAGTTCTTCGCCACCTGCATGGTGATCGTGCTGCCGCCGGACTGGATGTGCCCGCTTTTGACCAGTTGGGTCGCGGCACGCATCAGGCTGCTCGGATCAACGCCATAGTGGTTGGCGAAATTGTCGTCTTCAGCACTTAGTAACGCATTGATGAAATTGGGGGGAATGTCGGCGAAACGGATCGGTGTACGGCGCATTTCGCCAAACTCTGCGATCAACTTGTTATCGCTGCTGTAGACCCGCAAAGGGATCTGCAACTGGATGCTTCTCAGCGCCTCCACGGACGGTAGTCCGGGACTAAGGTAAAGGTACGCCCCGCTCAGACCCAGAAGGAGTCCGCAGAAAACCGCGACGATGGACCAACCGAAAAACTTCAGCAGACGAATCAAGGCTTTTGGATATCCAGGGTAAAAAATGAATTGGGCAACAGGGTTCAGGCTAAACGAGAACGACCCGCGCTTGAGCAAAAAGCGGAAAAAAACGCTGGGCATTATAAGCATTTTTCTGATCGGGAGCGTGGCTGGCGCTGCTGTCAAGACGGGTGGATTGAACGCAATGGACATTGCAGAGTCCGTAACTCACGGAAAGTCATAGGGAATTGGTAGTGCCAGGACTCTTCAAGAAAAAATCCAATACGCTGCTGGGAATCGACATCAGTTCCACCTCGGTGAAACTTCTTGAGTTGAGCCGTCAGGGTGAGCGCTACCGGGTCGAGGCCTATGCGGTCGAGCCATTGCCGGTCGGCGCGGTGATCGAAAAGAATATCGCCGAGCTCGAAGGTGTGGGGCTGGCCCTCACTCGCGCGCTGGCCAAGGCCAGAACCGCCCTCAAGAACGTGGCCGTGGCCGTGGCGGGCTCAGCGGTGATCACCAAGACCATCGAGATGGATGCCGGTCTTTGCGAAGACGAAATGGAAAGCCAGCTGAAAATCGAGGCTGACCAGTACATTCCTTATCCCCTGGACGAAGTCGCGATCGACTTTGAAGTCCAGGGCACCTCCGGGCGTAATCCCGAGCGCGTCAACGTGCTGCTCGCCGCTTGTCGCAAGGAAAACGTCGAAGTCCGCGAGGCCGCCCTGGCCCTGGCGGGGCTGACCGCCCGCGTGGTCGATGTCGAGGCCTACGCGCTGGAGCGTTCATTCGAACTTCTGGCCAGTCGATTCGCGGTTTCCGAGAAACCTTTGACGGTCGCAGTGGTGGACATCGGCGCCACCATGACCACCCTGAGCGTGCTGCACAACGGGCGGATTATCTACACCCGCGAACAGCTGTTCGGCGGTCGGCAACTGACCGAGGAAATCCAGCGTCGCTACGGCCTGACGCTGGAGCAGGCGGGGCTGGCGCAAAAGAAGGGCGGGTTGCCGGATGACTATGCCGCTGAGGTCTTGCAGCCATTTCGAGAGGCGCTGGTGCAGCAGGTGTCGCGCTCGTTGCACTTCTTCCTTGCTTCCGGCCAGTACAGCGCCGTCGATCATGTCCTG
The DNA here is from genome assembly GCF_050434585.1 of Pseudomonas sp. 2725. NCBI lineage: Bacteria > Pseudomonadati > Pseudomonadota > Gammaproteobacteria > Pseudomonadales > Pseudomonadaceae > Pseudomonas > Pseudomonas sp. 2725. Next base: position 145,796 of record NZ_JBNDIV010000007.1, read on the forward strand.
CTGGCCGGCGGTACGGCGTCGATCCCGGGGCTGGACCGTTTGATCGAGCAGCAATTGGGCACGCCGACCCAGGTCGCGAACCCGTTTTGCGAAATGACTCTGGGCAGCAAGGTCAATGGCGCTGCCCTGGCGAGTGATGCCCCGGCGTTGATGATCGCCTGCGGTCTGGCCCTCAGGAGCTTCGACTGATGGCACGGATCAACCTTTTACCCTGGCGCGAGGAGCGACGTGAAGTCCGCCGCAAGCGCTTCCTGCTGGTCCTGGTGGCGGCAATGGTGGGCGCGATGGGGGCGGTGCTGGTTGCGAACCAGGTCATTAGCGGTGCCATCGACCAGCAAGTCGCCCGTAACGATTACATCGGCAAGCAAGTCGCCGTGGTCGATGAGCGAATCAGCCAGATCAATGATCTCAAGGCGCGCCGTCAGCAATTGGTCGAGCGCATGGGTGTCATCCAGGGCCTGCAAGGCAATCGCCAAATCAGCGGGCGAATATTTGACCAGTTGGCGCGAGCCCTGCCCAACGGCGTGTATTTCACCGAAGTGAGAATGACCGCAAAGACTTTGTCCATCACCGGTGCCGCGCAATCCAACAACCGCGTTTCAGAATTGATGCGCAACCTCGAGGCATCAGACTGGTTCGAGGCGCCGAGCCTGAGCGAAGTCAAGGCCACGGCTGCCGGCCAGTTGGAACAGGCAAACGTCTTCCAGTTGACCGTCCGCCAGACTCAACCCGCAACACCGGAGGGGGGCAAATGAGTCTGTCCGAATGGTTCGAAGGGCTGCGCAAGATCGACATCAATGATCTGGATACCAGCAACATGGGCGCCTGGCCGCCGGCGATCAAGTGTCTGGTGACTGCTTTGCTCGTGCTTCTGGTGCTGGCCTTTAGCTATAACTTTTCCACCCGCGACCTTGTGAGCCAGCTCGATCTCAAGCGCGAGGAAGAGTCGACACTCAAGGAGCAGTTCGCCAGCAAGGCCCGCATGGCGGCGAACCTGGATCTCTATACCCGGCAGTTGAAAGAGATGGAGAACACCTTCGTCGTGCTGTTGCGGCAACTGCCCAGCGATACCGAAGTGCCCGGCTTGCTCGAAGACATCACGCGTACGGGCCTCGGCAGTGGCCTGGAGTTCGAAGAGATCAAGTTGCTGCCGGAGGTGGCCCAGCCGTTCTACATCGAACTGCCGATCCAGATCACGGTCACCGGGGAATACCACGACCTGGCCACCTTCGTCAGTGGTGTGGCCGGGTTGCCGCGAATCGTTACCTTGCACGATTTCGATCTGGCTCCTGTCAGCCCTGAGGGTGGTCCGAAACTGCGCTTGACCATCCTCGCCAAGACCTACCGCTACAACGACAAGGGACAGCATCAATGAGCCCGGCACGTAGTTTTTCGGTGGTGGTATTGCTGTCTGCCCTGTCCGGTTGTGGCGGGGGGGATGACTACACCGATCTGGACGCGTACATGAACGAAATGCGCCTGCACGGGCCGGGGAAGATTGAACCAACGCCAGTATTCCAGTCTTACCCTGCATTCACTTACAACGCGGCGAATCTGCGCAGCCCGTTTTCGCCGCAGATCAGCACCGATCTGGCGGCCCGGCGGCGGGGTTCGGGTAACGTCAAGCCCGACCCGGGTCGGGTCAAACAATACCTCGAAGGCTTCAACATCGAGCAGTTTGAAATGGTCGGCACCCTTTCCAATGCAACGGGCTCCTATGCCCTGCTGCGCGGGGCGGGTGGGGTGCACCGGCTGAAAGTCGGCGATTACCTGGGGCGTAACCACGGACGGATCGTTGCGATCAGTGGCTCTCAAGTCGATATGGTTGAAATTGTCCCCGATGGTCAGGGTGCGTGGCTGGAGCGTCCCCGGACCATCCCTTTGAAAGAGCACTCATAGTGGAACTCCAATAATGAACAGGATTCTTTCCACCGTCGGCCTTTCGCTATGGATAGCGTTGTTGTCGCCGATGGTACAAGCGGCCAATCTCAAGGCGCTGGATGTCGCAGCGCTGCCGGGTGACCGTGTCGAGTTGAAGTTGTCGTTCGATGCGCCGCCCCCGGTGCCCCACGGCTACACGACGGATTCGCCAGCCCGGATTGCCCTGGATTTGCCGGGTGTCACCAGTCAGCTGGCGAGCAAGACTCACGATCTGGGCAGTGGAAATGCCCGAAGTGCGACGGTGGTGGAAGCCCGGGACCGTACGCGATTGATCATCAACCTGACCCAGCCGGCCCCGTACGACTCGCGAATAGAAGGTAACAATCTGCTGGTTGTTGTCGGGCAGGGAGTCAAACCGTCGACATCCAAGCCCGCAGCCGCTGCAACGCCGGTTCCGGCACGAGCCGTCGCGACGGCAGGCAAGGCCATTCGGGGTGTGGATTTCCAGCGGGGAGCCCAGGGCGAAGGCAACGTGGTGATCGACTTGTCGGATCCATCGATTGCGCCCGACATACAAGAGCGCGAAGGCAGGATCATCGTCGGATTTGCCAAGACCTTATTGCCCGAGCGATTGCGCGTGCGCCTGGACGTGAAGGATTTCGCCACGCCCGTGCAGTTCGTCAACGCCAGCGCGAACGGCGATCGAGCCACCATCAGCATTGAACCCGGCGGCACGTTCGATTACTCGACCTATCAGACTGACAATAAGCTCACGGTCAGCGTTCGCCCGGCGACGGTCGACGAACTGCAAAAACGCAATGCCGGGCAACAGGCCTACAGCGGCGAGAAGCTATCGCTGAACTTCCAGGACATCGATGTGCGCTCGGTGCTGCAACTGATCGCCGATTTCACCAACCTCAATCTGGTGGCCAGCGACACGGCCCAGGGGGGAATTACCCTGCGCTTGCAGAACGTGCCGTGGGATCAGGCGCTGGATCTGGTGCTGAAAACCAAGGGTCTGGACAAGCGCAAGGTCGGCAATGTCCTGCTGGTTGCGCCGGCCGATGAAATTGCTGCCCGTGAGCGTCAGGAGCTCGAATCGCAGAAGCAGATTGCCGATCTGGCGCCGTTGCGTCGGGAGCTGTTGCAGGTCAATTACGCCAAGGCGGCGGATATCGCCAAGCTCTTCCAGTCGGTGACCAGTGCCGAAGCGAAACCCGACGAACGGGGATCAATCACCGTCGATGAACGCACCAACAACATCATTGCCTACCAGACCCAGGACCGGCTGGATGAGCTGCGCAGGATCGTCACGCAGCTGGATATCCCTGTGCGTCAGGTGATGATCGAGGCGCGCATTGTCGAAGCCAACGTCGACTATGACAAAAGCCTCGGGGTGCGCTGGGGTGGTTCGATACAGAACAAGGGCAACTGGAACACCTCCGGCGTCAGCAATGGACTCAATGGGTCATCGACCATTGGCACGCCCGGCAGTACCAGCACCAACTCACCGTTCGTCGACATGGGCGTAGCCAACAACACCTCGGGAATCGGCATCGCCTTCATCACCGATAACGTCTTGCTGGACCTGGAGCTGACGGCCATGGAGAAAACCGGCAACGGGGAAATCGTCTCCCAGCCCAAGGTGGTCACGTCCGACAAGGAGACCGCCAAAATCCTCAAGGGCACGGAGATTCCCTATCAGGAAGCCAGTTCCAGCGGCGCGACTTCGGTGTCGTTCAAGGAGGCTTCGCTGTCGCTGGAAGTGACACCGCAGATCACGCCCGACAACCGGATCATCATGGAAGTCAAAGTGACCAAGGACGAACCGGACTACCTGAACAAGGTTCAGGATGTACCCCCCATCAAGAAAAACGAAGTCAACGCCAAGGTCCTGGTCAACGATGGCGAGACCATCGTCATTGGTGGTGTTTTCTCAAATACTCAAAGCAAGGTTGTAGATAAGGTGCCATTTCTTGGCGATGTGCCGTATCTTGGCCGCCTTTTCCGGCGTGATGTGGTTTCGGAGAAAAAATCCGAGCTGTTGGTATTCCTCACTCCGCGTATCATGAATAATCGGGCGATTGCTGTGAGTCATTGATTCTGTGCGAAATTTGATTCTTGTTGGACCGATGGGTGCTGGAAAAAGCACCATCGGCCGGTTGCTGGCCAAAGAGCTGCGCCTGCCATTCAAAGATTCCGATAAGGAAATTGAATTGCGCACGGGCGCCAATATCCCTTGGATCTTCGATAAGGAAGGCGAACCGGGTTTTCGTGATCGCGAGCAGGCAATGATTGCCGAGCTGTGCGATTGCGACGGTGTGGTGCTGGCGACAGGCGGGGGCGCGGTCATGCGCGAAGCCAATCGTCGGGCACTGCATGCCGGTGGGCGGGTGGTTTATCTGCATGCGTCAGTCGAGCAGCAGGTCGGCCGCACGTCCCGCGACCGCAATCGGCCATTGCTGCGCACCGCCGATCCGGCCAAGACCCTGCGGGATCTGCTGGCGATCCGCGATCCGCTTTATCGGGAAATTGCCGACCTGGTGGTCGAAACCGATGAGCGGCCGCCACGAATGGTCGTACTCGACATTCTAGAGCGTCTGCAGCAGTTGCCACCCCGTTAAAGCGCCGCGCGAAATGCGCTATCCTCGGCGTCCCGCCATGACCGTTCGAGGTTGTGGCGGATGGCTACCGAACGGCGTCACACCAGCAGAGGCCGTGGATATTCGTTAACTCAAGGCAGTACGCCTGATTCCATCTTCACTGTGGGGACACATGCAGACACTCAAGGTCGATCTAGGCGAGCGCAGCTACCCGATTCATATTGGCGAAGGTTTGTTGGATCAGCCCGAGCTGCTGGCCCCGCACATTCGCGGACGGCAAGTAGCGATCATCTCCAACGAGACTGTTGCGCCGCTCTATCTCGAGCGTCTGACCCGCAGCCTGGCGCAGTTCTCGGTGATTTCCGTGGTACTGCCCGACGGCGAAGCCTTCAAGACCTGGGAAACCCTGCAACTGATTTTCGACGGTCTGCTGACCGCCCGGCATGACCGCCGCACCACGGTGATCGCCCTTGGCGGCGGTGTGATCGGTGACATGGCCGGTTTTGCAGCCGCCTGCTACCAGCGCGGCGTCGATTTCATCCAGGTTCCGACCACGCTGCTGTCGCAGGTCGACTCCTCGGTGGGCGGCAAGACCGGGATCAACCATCCGCTGGGCAAGAACATGGTCGGCGCCTTCTATCAGCCGAACGTGGTGCTGATCGATACCGCCAGCCTCAATACCCTGCCGGCGCGCGAGTTGTCCGCCGGGCTGGCCGAAGTCATCAAGTACGGGCTGATCTGTGATGAGCCGTTCCTGACCTGGCTCGAAGACAACGTCGATCGCCTGCGCAATCTGGACCAGCAAGCCCTGACCTATGCCATCGAGCGTTCCTGTGCGGCCAAGGCGGCAGTGGTCGGTGCCGATGAGAAAGAGACAGGCGTTCGTGCCACCCTGAACCTGGGCCACACTTTTGGCCACGCCATTGAAACCCACATGGGCTATGGTGTGTGGCTTCATGGTGAGGCAGTGGCTGCTGGCACCGTAATGGCGCTGGAAATGTCCACGCGGCTGGGCTGGATCAGCGAGCAGGAACGCGATCGCGGCATTCGTCTGTTCCAGCGTGCGGGGCTGCCGGTCGTTCCGCCAGAAGAAATGACAGAAGCCGATTTCCTCGAACATATGTCCATTGACAAAAAAGTGATCGACGGTCGTTTACGCCTGGTGCTGCTGCGCCACATGGGTGAAGCGGTGGTGACCGACGATTATCCGAAAGAGGTTCTACAGGCCACGCTGGGGGCAGACTACCGCGCCCTGGCTCAGCTTAAAGGTTAATAAGAACACAATGACTAGTTTGCATGCCGACGAGGCCTTCCTCGGCCATTACCAGTTGAGTCATGACCCTTTTGCTCCACGGGTGCCTGGCTTCAAATTTTTCCCGGCCCAGCGCAAACCTGTGCTGGGACAACTGCATCACCTGGCCCGTTACAGTCAGTTGCTGCTGGTGGTCACTGGCCCAGAAGGCAGTGGCAAGACCCTGTTGCGTCAGGCTCTGGTCGCCAGCACCAACAAGCAATCGGTACAAAGCGTGGTGGTTTCTGCCCGCGGCGCCGGCGATGCGGCCGGGGTACTGCGTCTGGTGGCCCAGGCGTTGAACGTCGGCCAGGCTGATGCCGACGCTATTCTGGCCCAGGTGGTGCAGCTTGCACTGACCGGGCAGGAAGTCTATCTGCTGGTCGATGACGCCGAACAACTCGACGAGTCCGCCCTTGAGGCTCTGATGGTCCTGGCTGCCGGTGCGCCGGAAGGCCGCCCGCATGTGTTCCTGTTCGGTGAGACCTCGCTGATTGCTCAGCTTGAGGCTTTGCATCTCGAGGAAGAGCGTTTCCACGTCATCGAGCTGCAGCCCTACACCGAAGAGGAAACCCGCGAATATCTGGAGCAGCGGCTCGAAGGCGCTGGTCGCGGTATCGAACTTTTCACCGCGGATCAGATCTCTGATATTCACGAAAGCTCCGAAGGTTGGCCTGGCAGCATCAATCAGGTCGCCCGCGATGCAATGATCGAAGCCATGATCGCCAGCCGCTCAGCGGTCAAGCGTCCAAAAATGGGGTTCAATATGCCGAAGAAACACGTGTTGGCGATTTCCGCCGTGGTCGTGGTCGCGGTAGCTGCCGCCTGGTTGATTCCAGGTCGCAACAAGGCACCGACCGCCGGTGCTCCGGCCAATGAACAGGCGCAACTGCCGCTTGGCCAGGGTCAGCCAACAGCGAATGGCGGCGCTCCGGCCGTAGAATTCGCTGGCAACACGCAGCCGATGCCATTGCCGTTGGTCGGTAACTCGCAACCGGTAATGCGCGGTCCGCTGGCTGAAGCGGCAGGTGGCATTACCGAAGGTGACGACGGCGTGCCGGTTGAAGGCTCCAGCGCCACTCCGCCGACCGTAACCACCACTGCGCCGCCTGTGGGCGTTCCTGCCGGCCCAGCGCCGACACCAGCGGCCAAGCCGACGCCTGCGCCGACTCAGGTCGCCACCGCCAAGCCAGCGCCTGTACCAGCGCCTGCTCCAGTGGCCAAGCCTGCACCAGCGCCAGCCAAGCCAGCCGTTGCCGCGGCGGCCAAGCCTGCCGAGAAACCGGCTCCGGCGGCCAAGGCCGCTGGCGGCACCTGGTACGCCGGTCAGGCACCGGGTAACTACGTGGTGCAAATCCTCGGCACCAGCTCCGAAACTGCCGCACAAAGCTTCGTCAAGGAGCAGGGCGGCGAGTACCGTTATTTCAAGAAAGTCCTCAATGGCAAGCCGCTCTACGTGATCACCTACGGCAACTTCGCCAATCGTGATGCAGCCGTTTCCGCCATCAAGGCCTTGCCAGCGAAGGTTCAGGCTGGTAAACCTTGGCCTCGCACTGTCGCCAGCGTCCAACAGGAACTGGCAACAACTCGCTGAAGATTCGGCGGCCTTACCCAGGCCGCCTCTCCAAGCACCTCAAAATTTCTACAAGTGCGCGCAACCTTCCGGGCTGCGTGCCTTGTGGTGTCTGCGTCACAGTAGTCTTTGAGTCGTTGCGGTCAGAATTAAAAAAAGTTTTGACTAGCACAGCAGATCGCTTTAAACCTTTCACAAATGCGACATAGATTTGCGACATTTCGTCGTCAAATTTGTGAGCCTCTGTGTCGGTGTGTACAATGACCTCCCTTTTGCCCCCGCAAAGCTGGCGTACGTTCGGCGCGGTTGGTAAGTGGTTGAATTGAAAAGAAATTTGCTTCGCGAGAAGCAGCCTGGTGAGAAAGTGTCTATGAAAGCAGGTCTGTACCAACCAGATGAATTCAAGGATAACTGCGGTTTCGGCCTGATAGCCCATATGCAGGGCGAGCCCAGTCATACCCTTTTGCAAACGGCCATTGAGGCCCTGACCTGCATGACCCACCGCGGTGGGATTAATGCCGACGGCAAGACCGGTGACGGTTGCGGTCTGCTGATTCAAAAGCCGGACGTGTTCCTGCGAGCCATCGCCCAGGAAACCTTCGGCGTCGAAATGCCCAAGCAATACGCTGTGGGCATGGTTTTCTTCAACCAGGACCCGGTGAAGGCCGAAGCTGCTCGCGAGAACATGAACCGCGAGATCCTGGCCGCCGGTCTGCAACTGGTCGGCTGGCGCAAAGTGCCGATCGACACCAGCGTCCTCGGCCGTCTGGCCCTTGAGCGCCTGCCGCAAATCGAGCAAGTGTTCATCGGTGGTGAAGGCCTGAGCGATCAGGACATGGCCGTCAAGCTGTTCACCTCCCGTCGTCGCTCGTCCGTGGCCAACGCCGCCGACACCGACCACTACGTGTGCAGCTTTTCCCACAAGACCATCATTTACAAGGGCCTGATGATGCCGGCGGATTTGACCGCCTTCTATCCGGACCTGAGCGATGAGCGCCTGCAAACCTCGATTTGCGTGTTCCACCAGCGCTTCTCCACCAACACCCTGCCGAAATGGCCGCTGGCCCAACCGTTCCGCTTCCTGGCGCACAACGGCGAGATCAACACCATCACCGGCAACCGCAACTGGGCCGTGGCCCGTCGCACCAAGTTCACCAACGACTTGATGGACCTGGAAGAACTCGGCCCGCTGGTCAACCGCGTCGGTTCCGACTCCTCGAGCATGGACAACATGCTGGAGCTGATGGTCACCGGTGGCATCGACCTGTTCCGTGGCGTGCGGATGATCATTCCGCCTGCGTGGCAGAACGTCGAAACCATGGACCCGGATCTGCGTGCGTTCTACGAATACAACTCGATGCACATGGAACCGTGGGACGGCCCGGCCGGCGTGGTAATGACCGACGGTCGCTACGCGGTGTGCCTGCTCGACCGTAACGGTCTGCGTCCGGCGCGTTGGGTCACCACCAAGAACGGTTTCATCACCCTGGCCTCGGAAATCGGCGTCTGGAACTACCAGCCTGAAGACGTGATCGCCAAGGGTCGCGTTGGCCCGGGCCAGATCTTTGCCGTGGACACCGAAACCGGTCAGATCCTCGACACCGATGCGATCGACAACCGCCTGAAGTCCCGTCACCCGTACAAGCAATGGCTGCGCAAGAATGCCCTGCGCATCCAGGCGACCATGGAAGACAACGACCACGGTTCGGCGTTCTACGACGTCGATCAGCTCAAGCAATACATGAAGATGTACCAGGTCACGTTCGAAGAGCGCGACCAGGTGCTGCGTCCGCTCGGCGAGCAAGGTTACGAAGCCGTAGGCTCGATGGGCGACGATACGCCGATGGCCGTGCTGTCCCAGCGCGTGCGCACGCCGTACGACTATTTCCGCCAGCAGTTCGCGCAGGTCACCAACCCGCCGATCGACCCGCTGCGTGAAGCCATCGTCATGTCGCTGGAAATCTGCCTCGGTGCCGAGCGCAACATCTTCCAGGAGTCGCCGGAACACGCTTCGCGCGTGATCCTCAGCTCGCCGGTCATTTCCCCGGCCAAGTGGCGTTCGCTGATGAACCTCGATCGTCCGGGCTTCGAGCGCGCGATCATCGACCTCAACTACGACGAAAGCGTCGGCCTCGAAGCGGCGATCCGCAACGTGGCCGATCAGGCTGAAGAAGCCGTGCGCGCCGGTCGTACCCAGGTTGTGCTGAGTGACCGTCACATCGCCCCGGGCAAGTTGCCGATCCACGCCTCTCTGGCTACCGGCGCGGTGCACCACCGTCTGACCGAAAAAGGCCTGCGTTGCGATTCCAACATCCTGGTGGAAACCGCGACCGCTCGCGATCCGCACCACTTCGCCGTGTTGATCGGTTTCGGCGCCTCTGCCGTTTACCCGTTCCTGGCCTACGAAGTGCTGGGCGACCTGATCCGTACCGGTGAAGTGCTGGGCGACCTCTACGAGGTGTTCAAGAACTACCGTAAAGGCATCACCAAGGGCCTGCTCAAGATCCTGTCGAAGATGGGCATCTCGACCATCACCTCCTATCGCGGAGCACAACTGTTCGAAGCGATCGGCCTGTCCGAGGAAGTCTGCAACCTGAGCTTCAAGGGCGTGCCGAGCCGCATCAAGGGTGCGCGTTTCGTCGACATCGAAGCCGAGCAGAAAGCGCTGGCCACCGAAGCCTGGAGCCCGCGCAAGCCGATCCAGCAGGGTGGTTTGCTGAAGTTCGTCCACGGTGGCGAGTACCACGCCTACAACCCGGACGTGGTCAACACCCTGCAAGCCGCTGTGCAGCAGGGCGACTACAGCAAGTTCAAGGAATACACGTCGCTGGTGGACAACCGTCCGGTGTCGATGATCCGCGACCTGCTGAAAGTCAAAACCCTCGACACTCCACTGGATATGAGCGAAATCGAACCGCTGGAGTCGGTGCTCAAGCGCTTCGACTCCGCCGGTATCTCCCTGGGCGCCCTGTCGCCGGAAGCTCACGAAGCCCTGGCCGAAGCCATGAACCGCCTCGGTGCGCGTTCCAACTCCGGCGAAGGCGGCGAAGACCCGGCGCGCTACGGCACCATCAAGAGCTCGAAAATCAAGCAAGTGGCCACCGGCCGTTTCGGTGTAACCCCGGAGTACCTGGTCAACGCTGAAGTGCTGCAGATCAAGGTTGCCCAAGGCGCCAAGCCAGGCGAGGGCGGTCAACTGCCAGGCGGCAAGGTCAATGGCCTGATCGCCAAGCTGCGTTATGCAGTGCCGGGCGTGACCCTGATTTCGCCGCCGCCGCACCACGACATCTACTCGATCGAAGACTTGTCGCAGCTGATTTTCGACCTGAAACAAGTCAACCCGAAGGCACTGGTCTCGGTGAAACTGGTAGCAGAAGCCGGTGTTGGCACCATTGCCGCCGGTGTGGCCAAGGCCTACGCGGACTTGATCACCATCTCCGGCTACGACGGCGGCACCGGCGCGTCGCCGCTGACCTCGATCAAGTACGCGGGCGCTCCGTGGGAGCTCGGCCTGGCCGAAACCCACCAGACCCTGCGTGGCAACGACCTGCGCGGCAAAGTGCGGGTGCAGACCGACGGCGGCCTGAAAACCGGCCTCGACGTGATCAAGGCGGCAATCCTCGGCGCTGAAAGCTTCGGCTTCGGCACTGCGCCAATGATCGCCCTGGGCTGCAAATACCTGCGCATCTGCCACCTGAACAACTGCGCCACCGGCGTCGCGACCCAGAACGAGAAGCTGCGCAAGGATCACTACATCGGTACCGTCGACATGGTGGTGAATTTCTTCACCTACGTCGCCGAAGAAACCCGTGAGTGGCTGGCCAAGCTGGGTGTGCGCTCCCTCGAAGAGCTGATCGGCCGTACCGATCTGCTGGAAGTCCTCGAAGGCCAGACCGCCAAGCAGCATCACCTGGACCTGACCCCGTTGCTGGGCAGCGACCACGTGCCGGCGGACAAACCGCAGTTCTGTGGCGTTGAACGCAACCCGCCGTTCGACAAGGGCCTGCTGGCCGAGAAAATGGTCGACATGGCGACCTCGGCGATCAACGACCTGAGCGGCGCTGAATTCGCCCTGGATATCTGCAACTGCGACCGTTCCATCGGCGCACGGATCTCCGGCGAAATCGCGCGCAAGCACGGCAACCAGGGCATGGCCAACGCGCCGGTCACGTTCCGCTTCAAAGGCACGGCCGGGCAGAGCTTCGGCGTGTGGAACGCCGGCGGCCTGCACATGTACCTCGAAGGCGACGCCAACGACTACGTCGGCAAGGGCATGACCGGCGGCAAGCTGGTGATCGTTCCGCCGAAGGGCAGTGTCTACCGCACCCAGGACAGTGCCATCATCGGCAACACCTGCCTGTACGGTGCCACTGGCGGCAAGCTGTTTGCCGCCGGCACCGCGGGCGAGCGTTTCGCCGTGCGTAACTCCGGTGCCCACACCGTCGTGGAAGGCACTGGCGATCACTGCTGCGAGTACATGACCGGTGGTTTCGTCTGCGTATTGGGCAAGACCGGTTACAACTTCGGCTCTGGCATGACCGGCGGTTTCGCCTACGTGCTCGACCAGGACAACACCTTCGTTGACCGGGTCAACCACGAACTGGTGGAAATCCAGCGGATCAGCGGCGAGGCGATGGAAGCCTACCGTAGCCACCTGCAACGCGTGCTGAACGAGTACGTCGAGGAAACCGACAGCGAGTGGGGTCGTGAACTCGCCGAGAACCTCGATGACTACCTGCGCCGTTTCTGGTTGGTCAAGCCCAAGGCTGCCAGCTTGAAAACGTTGCTTTCCAGCACCCGTGCCAACCCGCAGTGATATGCGCCTGAAGAGTTTGATGAGGTTTTAAAATGGCTGAACGTCTGAATAATGACTTCCAGTTCATCGAGGTCGGGCGCAAGGATCCGAAGAAGAAACTGTTGCGTCAACGCAAGAAAGAGTTCGTGGAAATCTACGAACCCTTCAAACCCCAGCAGTCGGCCGACCAGGCCCACCGCTGCCTGGGTTGCGGTAACCCGTATTGCGAATGGAAGTGCCCGGTGCACAACTTCATTCCCAACTGGCTGAAACTGGTGGCCGAGGGCAACATCCTCCAGGCCGCCGAGCTGTCGCACCAGACCAACACCCTGCCGGAAGTCTGCGGCCGGGTGTGCCCGCAGGACCGTCTGTGCGAAGGTGCCTGCACCCTCAACGACGGCTTCGGCGCGGTGACCATCGGTTCGGTGGAGAAGTACATCACTGACACCGCATTCGCCATGGGCTGGCGCCCGGACATGTCCAAGGTCAAGCCGACCGGCAAGCGTGTCGCGATCATCGGTGCGGGCCCGGCGGGCCTGGGCTGTGCCGACGTGCTGGTGCGCGGTGGCGTGACCCCGGTGGTGTTCGACAAGAACCCGGAAATCGGCGGTCTGCTGACCTTCGGTATCCCCGAGTTCAAGCTGGAAAAGACCGTGCTGAGCAATCGTCGCGAAGTTTTCAGCGGCATGGGCATCGAGTTCCGCCTCAACACCGAGGTGGGCAAGGACGTGACCATGGAGCAACTGCTCGAAGAATACGATGCCGTATTCATGGGCATGGGCACCTACACCTACATGAAGGGCGGTTTTGCCGGTGAAGACCTGCCGGGCGTGTACGACGCACTGGACTTCCTGATCGCCAACGTCAACCGCAACCTTGGCTTTGAAAAGTCGCCGGAAGATTTCGTCGACATGAAAGGCAAGAAGGTCGTGGTCCTCGGCGGCGGCGACACGGCGATGGACTGCAACCGTACGTCGATTCGTCAGGGCGCCAAGTCGGTGACCTGCGCCTATCGTCGTGACGAAGCGAACATGCCGGGCTCGCGCAAAGAGGTGAAGAACGCCAAGGAAGAAGGCGTGAAGTTCCTCTACAACCGCCAGCCGATCGCCATTGTCGGTGAAGACAAGGTCGAAGGCGTGAAGGTGGTCGAGACCCGTCTCGGCGAGCCGGATGCCCGTGGCCGTCGCAGCCCCGAGCCGATCCCGGGCTCCGAAGAGATCATCCCGGCCGACGCCGTGGTCATCGCCTTCGGTTTCCGTCCGAGCCCGGCACCGTGGTTCGAACAGTTCGAAATCCAGACCGACAGCCAGGGCCGCGTGGTGGCGCCTGAGCAAGGTCAGTACAAGCACCAGACCAGCAATCCGAAAATCTTCGCCGGTGGCGACATGGTTCGCGGTTCTGACCTGGTAGTGACGGCGATCTTCGAAGGCCGCAATGCGGCTGAAGGGATCCTGGATTACCTGGGCGTCTGACCCCGACCCAGAACCCAATGTAATACCCCCTGTGGGAGCGAGCTTGCTCGCGATAGCGGTGGATCAGTCAGCAGAGATGTTGAATGTGAAGTCCTCATCGCGAGCAAGCTCGCTCCCACAGTTGTTTCGTGGTGTAACGAATACCGCGTTTACATTGCGACAAATTGACCCGATAGACAAAAGGCTGACCTGCAACCGTGCCTTTTGCGCCCGGCTCTGAGAAAATGCCCTCACTTTTTTTCCGGATGCCGACATGACTGCCCTGAAGAACGACCGTTTCCTGCGCGCCCTGCTCAAGCAACCCGTAGACGTCACCCCCGTGTGGATGATGCGTCAGGCCGGTCGCTACCTGCCTGAATACCGCGCCAGCCGTGCCAAGGCCGGTGATTTCATGAGCCTGTGCATGAACCCGGCGTTCGCTTGCGAAGTCACGATGCAGCCGCTCGACCGCTATCCACAACTGGACGCGGCGATCCTCTTCTCCGATATCCTGACCATCCCCGATGCCATGGGCCAGGGCCTGTACTTCGAAACCGGCGAAGGTCCGCGCTTCAAGAAAGTCGTCAGCACCCTGGCCGACATCGAAGCCTTGCCGATTCCTGATCCGCACAAAGACCTGGGCTATGTGATGGACGCGGTCAGCACCATCCGCCGCGAACTGAACGGCCGTGTGCCGCTGATCGGCTTCTCCGGCAGCCCATGGACACTGGCCACCTACATGGTCGAAGGCGGTTCGTCGAAAGACTACCGCAAGACTAAAACCATGCTCTACGACAATCCGCAAGCCCTGCACCTGCTGCTGGACAAGCTCGCGCAGACGGTTACCAGCTACCTCAACGGCCAGATCATGGCCGGTGCGCAAGCGGTGCAGATCTTCGACAGCTGGGGCGGCGCCCTCTCGGCGGCGGCGTACCAGGAGTTCTCCCTGGCCTACATGAAGAAAATCGTCAGCGGCCTGATCCGCGAGCACGAAGGCCGCAAGGTGCCGGTGATCCTGTTCACCAAGAGCGGCGGTCTGTGGCTGGAAAGCATCGCCGACGCTGGTGCTGATGCACTGGGCCTGGACTGGACCTGCGACATCGGCAGCGCCCGCGCCCGTGTCGGCGACAAGGTCGCCCTGCAAGGCAACATGGACCCGACCGTGCTCTACGCCAAGCCGGAAGCGATTCGTGCGGAAGTCGGGCGCATCCTGGCCAGCTACGGCAAAGGCAGCGGCCATGTGTTCAACCTCGGCCATGGCATCACGCCGGAAGTCGATCCGGAACACGCTGGCGCCTTCCTGCGCGCGGTGCATGAGTTGTCGGCGCAGTATCACGAATAGCGATTGCCCGTTTCGACAAAGCCTGTCCCGCCTCGTGCCGGACAGGTTTTTTTGTGCCGTTCAAAAGCTCAATCGATAAAGCATCACTTGTTGTAAGAATGTTTTCTTTCTTTGTCGGATCGAGGAATGGAGAGACTGTTCCTGCCTCGTGCGGCGATTACTCCTACATAGAATTTTCTTCCACCCCCGTAAGGTTCCAGGCCCTTGTCCGGCGTATCGCCGAACAATCACGAAGCGAACAGGGGCGCCCACAAGGCGCCCTGTTTTCGATAAGCAGTCTGGAATACATCATGAAAATCAAGTTTGAAAAGAGAAGTGCCTTAACCGCCTGCACTTCATCGATGATCCTGTTATCGGCAATGCTGGCCTCTCAAACCGTTTCCGCCCATGGCTATCTGGAAGTGCCGCCTTCGCGCGCGCTGGCTTGCCAGAAAGGCTTGAACACTAACTGCGGTGGCGCCCAGTACGAGCCGCAGAGTGTTGGTGAAACCTTCAAAGGCTTTCCGGCCGGCGTCGGCGGTGCTCCCTTGCAGGGACCGGTCGATGGCAAGATCGCCAGCGGTGGTCACTCGCTGTTCTCTGCCATGGATGCGCAGTCCGCCACCCGTTGGCACCTGACGGAAATCAAGGACCGCAACATCGATTTCCAATGGCATTACAAGGCAGTTCATCCGGCCACCAAACACGAGTACTTCATCAGCCGAAACGGCTGGAATCCGAACGAATCGCTCAAGCGCGCCACCTTCGAAAGTACCCCGTTCTGCACCGTCGATGGCGGCAATAAAATGCCGTCTAACAGCGACAAGCACAACTGCACTATCCCGGCAGATAAATCCGGCCAGCATGTCATCCTGGCGATCTGGACCGTCGGTGATACCGATGCAGCGTTTTATAACGCCGCCGACGTGAACATTCTCGCTGAACCGGCGCTACCGGGTGGCTGGTCTTCCGTAGGCAGTATTTCCGCCGCGACCGAGCTGCTGGTCGGCGACAAGGTCAAGGCCCGCGCATTCTCCGCCAATGGCGAGAACCCGGATTACAGCGTCGAAATCAGCATCGACAACGCTGAGGAAGGCTCGCCGCAAGACTGGTCCTTCAAGCTGGCGGAAAAAATCAACGCGACCCACAAGCTCATCCGCGCCGGTATTCGTGATGAAAACGGCAACATCGAGCCGATCCGGGGCAACAACACGCTGTACGCACAAAAAGAAAGCGGTGTAACCCGCTACGAAGTGCAACTGGACATGAAGGAAGACACCGCAGCGCGCATGTCGGTGGCCTCGCAGCAAGCCGAATACGTTCTGGATAAAGGCCGGGCCAAGGTCGAGTTCAGCATGATTGCGAACCGCCCGATGAACGTCGAAGCGACCTTGCTCGACCAGAACAACAAACCGGTAGGCACCACGTCGGCACAAGTGGCCAGCGGCTCCACCTGGCTGTCCATGGATGTACGCAGCAACCCGGGTGCGCACACCCTGACCCTGGTCGGCACCACCCTGGATGGCCGCACCACCCGTCAGGACACTCAGACCACCCAACTGACTGGCGAAGGTGCCGGCGTCGAATACGATTTCGTGTTTCCTGAAGGCCTCGGCGACTACACCGCCGGTACCAAGGTTCTGCAACCGAAGACCAACGAAGTCTTTGAGTGCAAGCCATTCCCCGAGTCGGGTTACTGCAAGCAGTACAGCCCCACAGCCAACGGTTTTGAACCAGGTGTCGGTGCTCACTGGCACATGGCATGGAACAAGTTGTAAGTCCCCCTTGTAGCACTTCAGGCGATCGGTAGCCGATCGCCTGAAGCTTTATTCTTCTGACGTTGATCGAGTTGAAAATGACTGTTTCGGGTTATTCCAGACAGCGCGTGCTGCTGCATTGGTTGTCTGCCGCGGTGATCCTGTGGACCTTGCTGTCTGGTTTTCTTGTGGCCGGTTTCGAGGTGTCAGCGCACATCAAGGAGTCGGTTGCGTTCTTCAATGTTTCGCTGACGACAGTGTTCATACCGTTTTACCTGTGGCGCCTGTTTCTGTTTTTCACTCATACCCGTTTTTCGGGCATGAAGTCGTTGTCGCTTGTCGAAGTGCTCGCATTGTTTGCCCACGCATTGATTTACCTCTTCGTCGGTGCCGTTCTGGTGACCGGCGTGTTGATGATGGATCGCCCGATCGATGTATTCGGGGTGATCGAGATCGATCAGCCGTTAAGCGATCCACAACTGATCGTTCTGTTCGTCACGGTTCACACGTGGGTATGTGTGGTGCTGTCGCTGCTGCTGGTCGCGCACATCGGCGCCGTCATCGTGCATGAGGCCTGCAACCACCGGGTGCTGCAACGGATGTCTTTGCGCCTGTGTGGCAAGCCTGGGTCCGGGCGACTTGAGTGAGGCCATGGTGATGTTTTCGCGCGAACGCTTGACCGGACTTGCCTTGCTTTTGAGCAAGGCGAGCCTGCTGGTTGTGCCGCTGGCCTATGGGGCGTTCCTGGGCTGGCAGGAGTGGCGCTATCGCGAACAGTTGGTGCTGCCGGCACCGGTCGAAACCTCGCGAACCGCTCCCGCACCCCGTCAAGCGCTCGACGCAACGGCGGTTGCAACGGTGCTCGGTCTGACGACGGGTGCCGAATTGCTGCCGAGCGCGGAACCGCTGACCTTGAAGGCAAGCTTCGTCGTCACTCACGGCTTGTCCCGGGTGTTGCTGGCAGACTCGCAAGGCGCGCGCATCTACCAGGTCGGCGAGCGCCTGCCCGGTGGCAGCATCTTGCGTCGCGTTGAGCCCGATCACGCGGTGTTGTGGAGCAAGGGCCGAGAGGCATTGTTGACGCTCCAGCCTCCCGTCACGGGTTTCCTGCAACGGCTCGCCCCCCACGGCAAGCCGCAAGTGCCGAACGTTTCTCCGCGTTTTTTTAGCCCGCTTGCCGGGCCGACAGAGTGATCAACTTCATGAATAGCTTTCTCGGTGCACAAGCACTGCGGCCGGTGCTTTTTTTCGTCGCCATGGCGCTAACGCTTTCCCAAGGCACACTTCAGGCCGAGGAAGAAAAATGGCAACTGGCGATGAACAACGCAGAGCTGCGCGACATCGTCGAAGAGATCTCCAACATTCTCGGGACCACCGTGGTACTGGACCCCAAAGTCTCCGGTCGAATCACCGTCATGTCCCGGCAGGCCCTCGATCGTGAAGGGGTGCGCCGGTTGTTCTATTCGGTGCTCGATGCCCATAACTTCACAGTGATCGATGAGGGCGACCGGATTCTCATCACCCCGGTTGCCGAGGCCAGGACACGGGCCGGCCAGGGCACGGTAAAAACCACCACGGCGTCGCAGTTCGTGACCGAGGTCATCGCGTTGAACACCGGTAGCGCCACCGATATTGCCGGGTTGGTGCGGCCATTGGTCTCTGCCAATGGTTATGTCGGCCCCTCGGTGTCGGCCAACGCGTTGGTGCTGACCGATACGGCCGCAAATGTGAAGCGCATCGCCCGGGTGATCCGTGAACTGGATTCCGGTCAGAACAACCTGCACGCGGTGGTCCAGCTCAAGCATGCCCAGGCGGGCGATGTCGCGCCGGTGATCGAGGCCTCCATGGGCAAGCGCAATGCCGAGTCAGCCATACAGGTGCTGGCCGACACCAGGACCAACCGCCTGATTTTCATTGGCCCGCCGGTCGTCCGCCAGCGGCTGATCGAGCTGGCCCGAGGTCTCGATACGCCGGCCACCACGACCCTCGACAATGCCCGGGTGATTCGCCTGCGTCACAGCGATGCCAAGCAGTTGGCCGAGATTCTGGAGTCGATGGGGCAGGGCAGAAAGCAGACTTCCGTCGTCGGCAGCGCCAAGGACACGTCTGGCGGTGCAAGCTTCATGATCAAGGCCGACGAAAGCCAGAACGCGCTGGTGCTGATCGCCGAACCCGCGCAGGTGCGGACCATCGAAAACATCGTGCGTCAGCTGGACCAGCCACGGGCCCAGGTGTTGATCCATGCCGCCATCGTCGAAATCTCCGGCGACATCGCCGAGGCCGTCGGCGTGCAGTGGAACCTCAACACGGGTGACGCCAAGGGCTTCATCAACTTTCCCGGCACCGACATTCCGATCATCGGCGGGCTGAAGTTCGACGAGAAAAGATCGGCGCCGGAAGGGGCGATCCTGCAACTGGGCGGCGACCGCTTCGGTGCGCTGGTTTCGGCCCTGGCCAGCAACACCCACAGCAACCTGCTGTCCACGCCAAGCCTGTTGACCCTGGACAATCAGGAAGCCGAAATCATCGTCGGCCAGAACGTGCCGTTCAAGACCGGCTCCTATGCCACCAACAGCAACGGCGCGGAGAATCCGTTCACCACCGTCGAGCGCAAGGACGTCGGCATCAGCCTGAAGATCAAGCCTTACATCAACGAAGGCTCGACGTTACGCCTGGAGGTCGAGCAGGAGGTGTCGGACATCGCGCCTTCGGTGTCGGGCATTGATTCCTCGGACCTGATCACCAACAAGCGAGCGCTCAAGAGCACCATCCTCGCCGACGATGGCGAAATCATCGTGATCGGCGGCCTGATCAGGGACAGCGTGCGTACCCAGAAAAGCGGCGTGCCGCTGTTGCGGGACATTCCCTACCTCGGCGCTATCTTCCGCTGGAATCGTGACACCCAGACCAAAAGCAACCTGATGGTGTTCTTGCGCCCGACCATCGTGCGCAGCAAGGAAGACCTGTCCCAGGTCAGCCAGCAGCGTTACAACGCGCTGCGTGACTTGAGCAAATCAGGGGCGGGGGAAAACAACTCGTTGTTGCTGCCATCCGAGGCGCGCGGGTTGTTCGAACCGGCCACCGACGCGCCAGTGTTCGATTTGCGCGGCAAGGCGCAGTGAATCCATGAGCGAACTCTGCGAGCAATTGCCCTTCGGCTTCGCCCGGCGTTTTGGTGTGTTGCTGGAGCATGACGGCGACGACCTGCGCCTTGCCCTGCGTAGTGATGCGCCGCTCACCGCATTGGCGGAAGCGCGCCGGGTGTGCGGACGGGCGTTGCCGTTTCAAATCGTCGGGGCCGATGAGTACGCCTCGCGCCTGGCGGCGGCCTATCGCGAGGGGCGCAGTGCGGTGGAGCAAGTTGCCCAAGGGCTGGACGAAGAACTGGACTTGCTCAGCCTGGTCGATCAGGTCCCGCAAACCGCCGACCTGCTGGAGCAACAGGGCGACGCGCCGATCATTCGCCTGATCAACGCGTTGCTCGGTGAAGCGGTGCGTGAGCATGCCTCGGATGTGCACCTGGAAACCTTCGAACAGTACCTGTCGGTGCGTATGCGGGTGGATGGCCAACTGCGTGAAATGCTCAGGCCCAAGCGCGAACTGGCGACACTGCTGGTGTCGCGGATCAAGGTCATGGCGCGCCTGGACATCGCGGAAAAACGCGTACCCCAGGATGGGCGAATGGCGTTGCGCCTGGCCGGGCATGAAGTCGATGTGCGGGTCTCGACGCTGCCTTCGGCCCACGGCGAACGGGTGGTGCTGCGTTTGCTCGACAAGCAGGCCGGGCGCCTGGACCTGCACCGGCTGGGCATGCCGGACGATATCCTCGCGGCCCTGCGCCATCTGTTGGGCAAGCCCCACGGTATTGTGCTGGTGACCGGGCCGACCGGTTCCGGCAAGACCACCAGCCTGTACGCCGCCCTGAGCAGCCTGAACGACCAGACCCGCAACATCCTCACGGTCGAAGACCCGATCGAATACCACCTGCCGGGTGTCGGCCAGATGCCGGTCAATCCGAAGGTCGACATGACCTTCGCCCGGGGCCTGCGGGCGATCTTGCGCCAGGACCCGGACGTGGTGATGGTTGGCGAAATCCGTGACCGCGAAACCGCCGAAATCGCTGTCCAGGCGTCCTTGACCGGGCATCTGGTGCTCTCGACCTTGCACACCAACAGCGCGGCCGGCGCGGTCACGCGGCTGGTAGACATGGGCGTCGATGCCTATCTGCTGGCGTCCTCGCTGGTGGGCGTTCTGGCCCAGCGTCTGTTGCGCACCTTGTGCCCCCATTGCAAGGTTTCGTACCTCGCCGATGCGGCGGCCTGCCAGCGTCTTGGGCTCGACACGAGCACGCCGCACACCCTGTTCAAGGCCTCGGGCTGCGAACGGTGCCAGCACGGCTATCGCGGCCGCATTGGCATTTACGAGCTGATCAGCGTCACACCCGCCGTCTCGGCGCTGATCCATCAGGGCGCCAGCGAGCAAATCCTCGTCGACGAAACGCGCAAGGTCTCGCGCAGCCTGTTCCAGGACGGGCGCCAGCGGGTGCTGGAAGGATTGACCAGTCTCGATGAGTTGCTGCGTGTGACCCAGGAGAACTGACCGGTGCCGACCTTCGACTACCGCGCCCGCGATGCCCAGGGACGATCCTGCAAGGGACGGCTGGAGGCCGATGGGCCCCGCCATGGGCGACAGTTGTTACGTGAACGTGGTTTGTGGCCGCGTGTCTTGACCGAGGTCAGGGGCGGCGGTGCGGGTCAGCAGTCGCGAGGTGGACGCCTGAGTGCTGCTGATCTGGCGTTGTTGACGTTGCAACTGTCAACGCTGGTTCAGGCCGGACTACCCCTGGAGGAAGCGCTCGATGCGGTGGCGAAGCAGAGCTCGAAGCGCAAGGTTGCGAGCTTGCTCTGGGCGGTCAGAGGCCGGGTGATGGAAGGCCACGCACTGGCCTCGGCATTGGGGCAGTTTTCCAGGGCCTTCCCCGAGTTGTTCCGCGCCACCGTGGCCGCCGGGGAACGCTCGGGGCATCTGGGCCATGTGCTGGAGCAACTGGCGGCCTACACCCAGGCCCGCCAGGCCTCGCGGCAAAAGATCCAGATGGCCCTGGTGTACCCGTTGATCCTGATGTTGGCCAGCTTGGCAATCGTCGGTTTTCTGCTTGGTTATGTGGTACCGGATGTGGTGAAGATCTTCGTCGACAGCGGCCAGACGCTGCCCTGGTTGACCCAGGCACTGATCGGCGTGAGCAACGGCCTGCGCAACCATTTCCTGTTGTTGATGGGCTTGCTGGCGACGCTGTTCGGCCTGTGGCGCTGGAGCTGGCAGCAGCCGCAGTGGCGCCTGCGCTGGCATCGTTGGGTGCTGAATGCGCCAGTCCTCGGTGAAGTGCTGCGTGCCATGGAAGCCGCACGGTTTGCCAGCACCCTGGCAATCCTCGGCAAAAGTGCCGTGCCGTTGGTGGATGCCCTGGAAATTGCTGCTGCGGTCATCGGCAACTTGACCATCCGCGCGCGGATGGTCGATGTCGCCCGCTCGGTCCGCGAAGGCGCAACGCTGACCCGTGGCCTGGAGCTGAGCGGTGACATCCCGCCGATGATGCTGCACATGATCGCCAGCGGCGAACGTGCCGGCGAACTCGACCGCATGCTGGCCCGGGCCGCCGAACAACAGGAAAACAGCCTCGCCGCGCGCATTGCGCTGGTGGTGGGCCTCTTCGAGCCGGCCATGCTGGTGTTGATGGGCGGCGTCGTGCTGCTGATCGTCATGGCCATCCTGCTCCCGATTCTCAGCCTCAACCAATTGGTGAATTGATCCATGCAACCTGTCCGCAAAAGCCTTTCCCGTGTGCAACGCGGTTTTACCCTGATCGAAATCATGGTGGTGGTAGTCATCATCGGCGTGCTGGGGGCTATCGTGGTGCCACAGTTCATGAGTCGCCCCGATCAAGCCAAGGTCACTGCCGCCAGAATCGATATCCAGGCCATCGCCACAGCCCTGGAAATGTATCGCCTCGACAACGCCCATTACCCATCGACCCAGCAAGGCCTGGAAGCGTTGGTCAAGCGCCCCTCCGGACTGCCCGTGGCGCGTGGCTGGAACCCTCAGGGCTACCTTAAGAGCATGCCGGTCGACCCGTGGAACACGCCTTATCAGTACCTCAACCCGGGTGTGCGGTCGGTAGACGGAACTTACGACCTGTATTCCCTGGGCGCTGATGGCGTAGCGGGCGGCGAAGGGTTTGCCGCCGAAATCGGCAATTGGGGCCATTGATCCGTGGGTTACCGCTGTCGGGGGTTTACGTTATTGGAACTGATGATCGTGATTGTCGTGGTTGGCGTCTTGCTGGGCATGGTGAGCTTTGTCGGTGGGGGCAGTCCCGCGCGCGAGGTCAGGCAGGAAGCCGAAGCGATGGTTCAGGTGATTTATCAGTTGCGTGAGCGTGCGGTGTTCGAAGGCCAGGAATATGGCCTGCGGCTGAGTGCCCGTGGCTACCGGCTGATGCATCTGGGAGTTCGTGGGTGGGAGCCGGTGAAGGAACTGACTGACTGGCCCCTGAGCGTGCGAGTACGTTTGCAGCAGGACGGCTATGCGGTAGGGCTGGACGCCGAAGAAGGACCGCCGCAGTTGCTGTTGCTCAGCAACGATGAAACCAGTGCCTTCACGCTGACATTCGAGTCCGGCAACAGGACCTGGTTGAGCCTGTCCGGCGATGGCATCGGCGAGGTGGCGATCGATGGCTAGCCGGTCATCCTTGTCGTCCATGGGCGGCTTCACGCTGCTGGAAATCATGGTGGCCCTGGCGGTCTTCGCGACACTGGCGGCAGCCGTGCTGTCGGCCAGTCAATATGCGGTGAAGCAGCGCAACGCCGTCGAGACACGGCTGTTCGCGGCGTGGCTGGCGGACAACCGATTGAACGAGCTACGCCTGCAATCCGGCCTGATGGCCGGCCAGCAACAACAGGTCGTGTCCATGGATCAGCGCGACTGGGTGCTGCAACAGCACATCAGCGTCACCCGCGATCTGCGTTTACTCCAGGTCGACATTCAGGTCAGCCCGGCGAACAGTGCGCACGCGTTGTATCGTGCCAGCGGTTGGATACCCGCGAGCCATGAGTAGGCAGCGTGGGTTCACCTTGCTGGAGCTGGTCATCGCCATGGCCATCTTCGCCGTGCTGGGGCTGGCCAGTTGGGGCTTGTTCGATAGCGTGCTGCGAGTGCAACAGGGCACGGCGGCCCACGAGCGAGAGCTGAGGAACCTGCAACGCGCGATGGCGGTGATCGAGCGGGATCTGCTGCACGTCGCTGCGCAGCCGATGGTGCTCGCACCGCCGCTTTTTCAGTTCCAGCGCAGTCACTGGCGCAATCCTCTGGACCAACCGCGCAGTGAGCGCCAGATGCTGACCTATCGACTCGAAGGCAGCGTGCTGTGGCGCGAAAGCCAGGGCGAAGGTACGGAGTTCGTGCAACGGCAAAGACTGCTCGAAGGCGTTCGTGAGTTGCGCTGGCGTTTGTTCGACAGCCAGTCCGGCTGGGTCGCTCAATGGTCGGCCGGGCAGGATACGAAGGCGCTCATGGCGCTGGAGGTGCAAATCTCGGCCGGGCGCTTCAAATCGATTCGTCGGGTGTTGCCGATGCCGGGTGCATTGCCATGAGCGGGCGCCAACGCGGCATTGCGTTGATCAGTGTATTGCTGGTCATGAGCCTGGCGCTGCTGATCACCGGCGGCTTGTTGCGCAGCCATCACCTTTCGCTGCAAAGCAGTGGGCAACAGTTGCTGCAGATACAGCTGCGGCAGCTCGCATCGGACGGGGAAACCTGGGCGTTGTTGCTGTTGCGCGACGCGTTACAGGACGCGGAAAAACCCGTCGAGCGGTTTCAAGGCTGGACGGCCATGGCGCCGGGTTTCGACGTTGAAGATGCGCAGATCCGAATTGATATCGATGACCTCGCCGGGCGTTTCAATCTCAATGCGTTGTTACGCCAGGGGCAGGTGGATCAGGTCACCCTCAACCGTTGGGCGCGCCTGCTCGAACTGCTCGAACTGCCTCCTCTGCAACTGAGCCAGGTGGGACCGCTGGAGGAACTGAGCCAGCTGCGCTTGCTGCCTGGCATTGACGCTCGCCTGCTGCAGCGGCTGGAGCCCTGGGTGGCACTGCTGCCCACCGACACCGCCTTGAACATCAACACCGCGCCGGCGCTGCTGTTGAGAACACTCGGCGAGGTGGACGCCGCGACCGCCGATGCGCTGGCGCATCAGGCGGCAACCACGCCCTGGGCGAGCGTCCAGGCGTTTACCCAGGACCCGTTGCTCTCCGGGCAGGGCCTGAGCAATCACGGACTTGGTACCCAAAGCCGCTGGTATCGGATAAGGGTGCAGGTGACCCGGGACGGGCGCGAACAGCACCTGGCCACGGATGTCGGGCACGACCCCAAGGCTCGACAGCTGACGGTGCTGCAACGACGTTTTCTTCCCATGAGTAGCCACGAGAGACCGCGATGAACACTTGGCTTTACCTGACCGCCGAGGGGCAGGACGCGCCATCCGGCCTTTGGCCCTGCGTCCTGTGGTCGCCAACCTGTCAACGTCAGCCGATGCCACTGAATCAGGCGGCCTCGGCATTGCAGGGGCAGGCGGTCGATGTGCTGCTGCCCATGGAACTGTGCAGTTGGGTTCGCAGCGAGCCATGGCCTTCGCGACGCAGGCCCGAAGCCCAGGCCATGGCCTACGCCGTGGAAGATCAACTGAGTGAAGCGCTGGAAGTTGTGCATCTGAGCGTTGGCGCTCGTGATCGTGAAGGCTGCTACCCGGTCATGGTCATTGGCCGCGAGCGGTTGGCCGCTGTGCTCGACTTGCTGCGCGAGGCGGGTATTGAGGTGCGCGGGGTGTTCGTCGATGCCGATCTGTTGTCCGGCGATCAGCCGTGCGGCGCCTGGTGGTTCGGGCGCTGGTTGTTGGGTGCAGGCCTGTCGGCGCGCCTGGCGATGTCGCAAGACGACCTGAAGTTGCTCACTCAGTCATTACCCAAGGACATGCAATGGCTGGATGAGCGAGAGTCCCCCGCCGTCATCGACCAATGCCTGACTCAGCGCCCGACCCGGGCCATCAACCTGCTGCAAGGCGCATTCGCCCTACGGGGCAAGCGTCTGCCCTGGCGTGCCGGCGGGTGGGCGCTGTTGATGCTGGCGCTGTTGACCTGGGGTGCCAGCGAAACGCGGATTCGCTTCCTCGACAGCGAAGCCAGCCGCCTCGCAATCCAGAATGAACTGCGATTCAAGACGCTCTACCCGGAGCAAAGCCGCATCGTCGACATGGCCGCGCAACTCAAGGCCCTGCAAAGCCAGCCTGTCGAATCGCAAAACACCCGCATTGCAGGGCTGGTCCAGTTGATCGAACAGGTGATCGGCGCCAGTCCGGTCGAGGTCCGACGCATTGAGTTTCGAGCAGGCGAAGGCTGGAAAATCCAGCTGACCGCCAGCGGCTTTACCGAGCTGGAGCAGTTGCGGGAACGCGGGCGACAACAAGGCACGCCCGTGAGGCTCGACAGCGCGAACAAAGCCGCTGACCGGGTGCACGCCACCCTCACCGTGGAGGACGAGGCATGAAGCAGGCATGGCGGCGCATTTCCGTGCGAGAACAGCGGCTGTTGCAGGTATCGGGGGCTTTTTTGTTGGCGGTTGTGGCTTTCAGCCTGATCTGGCAACCGACCCGGCAGCGGTTGGAAACAGTCGAGCGACAGTATCAACAGCAGGCGGTGCTGGCCGCGCAACTGCAACGGGCGTTACCGCGCAGCCATGTCCCCGTCGACAGCGAAAAACCGCTATCGCTGCGCATCAGCGAAAGTGCCACGGCGGCGGGGCTGGAAATCCGTCAGATGGAGAGTGAAATCGATCTGCTTCGCGTGACCCTCAATGGCAACGCGCAACCCTTGATGCAGTGGCTCGATGGGATCGAGCGCGATGGCGTCGCGCTACAAACCCTGACGCTGGAGAAGCGTGACGATGCCCTGGAGGCGCGGGTGGTGCTCAAGTAGCCGAGGTGTTCTGCGGCAACAACGGTAACTTCGCCAGCTTCAACGCGATCAGCAGCGCAATCACCAGCAGCGTGCCGATGAACAACCCGATCCCGTTCCAGCCGCCCAGGTGCCAGAACACGCCACCCACCGTACCGGCGATGCTTCCCCCGGCGTAGTAGCTGAACAGGTACAAGGACGATGCTTGCCCCTTGGCCCTGGTGGCGCGGCGACCGATCCAGCTGCTGGCCACCGAGTGGGCGCCGAAGAAGCCGAAGGTAAAGATCAGCATGCCGATGATCACCAGCGGCAATGGCGTAAACATCGTCAGGGCGAGACCACCGATCATCAGCGCGATGGTGCTCCAGAGCACTTTGCGGCGGCCGAGTTGGTCGGCCAGCGAGCCGATTTTCGCTGAACTGTAGATGCCGGACAGGTACACCACCGACAGCAACCCGACGAAGGCCTGTTCCATGTGGTACGGCGCGGCCAGCAGGCGGTAGCCGATGTAGTTGAACAGCGTGACGAACGCGCCCATCAGCACAAAGGCTTCTAGAAACAGTAGCGGCAGGCCAGCGTCGCGAAAGTGCATGGTGAAACCGTCGAGCAGGCTGCGCGGATGCAGCGAGCGGGCGCGGAAGTTGCGCGATTCGGGGAGGATTTTCCAGAACACCGCCGCGGCAATCAGCGCCAGGCCACCGATCACCAGCATCGCCGTGTGCCAGCTGACGAAGTCGATCAATACCCCGGTGATCAAGCGTCCGCTCATCCCGCCAATCGCGTTGCCACCGATGTACAAACCCATGGCAAGGCCGATGTGCTGTGGGTGGATCTCTTCGCTCAGGTAGGTCATGGCGACCGCCGCCAGACCGCTCAACGACAATCCAATCAGCGCACGCATCAGCAGCACACCGTGCCAGCTCGGCATCATTGCACTGGCCATGGTGCACAGCGCAGCGGCGAACAGTGCTGCCACCATCACCGGTTTACGTCCGATACGGTCGGAAATCGGGCCAGTGATCAGCAGGCCGATGGCAAGCATGCCGGTGGCGATAGACAGGATCAGGCTGCTTTGCGCCGCGTTGATGGAGTACTCGTCGGACAGCAGCGGCATCATCGGCTGCACGCAGTAGAGCAGGGCGAAAGTCGCGAAGCCGCCGCAGAACAACGCCAGCACCGTGCGCATGAACGCCGGGGTGCCTTTTTCGATGTAGATCTCCGCCAGCTCAGCGGCGATAGCGTCCGGCGCTGAAGGTGAAACTTCATGGGCGAGTGGGGCGACAGCAGTTTTCACGTGGGACCTCGGAGGGCGCAGCCGGTCAGGCAGTGAAAAAAGCATATAGCTGGCTAATGATTCAATCCAATATATTGTTCGACCTGTTTGATAGCTTTTACGACCTAATGGGGTTTCCATGGAATTGCGTCATCTGCGCTACTTCATCGCCGTCGCCGAAGAACTGCATTTCGGCCGCGCCGCACAAGTGCTGGGTATCTCCCAGCCACCGCTGAGCCAGCAAATTCAGGCGCTGGAACAGGAAGTCGGCGCCCGGTTGTTCGAGCGAACCAATCGTCGGGTCGAGCTGAGCGAGGCCGGTCGGCTGTTCCTGGAAGAGGCGCGGCTGGTGCTGGCGCAGGTCGACAAAGCGGCGGATGTCGCGCGACGGGCGCAACTGGGCGAGTTGGGTGAGCTGAAAATCGGCTTCACCTCGTCGGCACCCTTCAACTCGACCATTCCCCAAGCGATTTTCTCTTTCCGCCAGCGCTTCCCGGCGGTGCACCTGAACCTGCGGGAAATGAGCAGCACCCAGGTGGCCGATGCGCTGGTGGACGAGTCGATTGAAGTCGGGATCATGCGCCCGCTCGGGCTGCCGGATTGCCTCAGCGTGGTCGAACTGATGCGCGAGCCGCTGGTCGCGGTGCTCAGTTCCAAGCATCCGCTGGTCGAGGGCAGCGAGGAGGGCTTGTTCCTGTCTGCCCTGGCGCTTGAGCCCTTTGTGTTTTTTCCACGCAGCTACGGCAGTGGCCTGTATGCGCAGCTGCTCAGCCTGGCCCGGGACTCCGGCTTCAGCCCGCACTTCGCCCAGGAGGCCGGCGAGGCGATGACCATCATCGGGCTGGTGGCGGCGGGGCTTGGTGTGTCGGTGCTGCCGGCGTCTTATCAGCGGATGCGCATTGATGGCGTGGTCTATCGACCGCTGCTGGATCCGGCGGCGGTGTCAGCGGTGTGGCTGGTGCAGCGCAAGGATCAGAAGTCGGCGATGGCCAAGGCGTTTGTGGAGTTGTTGACGCGGAAAGTTGAGCCGTTGGAGGTGTGACTGCTTTGCAGTGAATTGATTTGTCTGCCGGGCGTCGACACATCAGAAAGACTGGTTGAGCGGGTGTAGCTCAACGGCTACACTCGGTGCATGACGGAGATCCTTCGAAGTTCAACATTCTCTGGCTGGCTGTTAAAGCTGGCCGATAGTCGCGCCAGGATGCGTATTCAGGTGCGAATTGACCGCATGGCCGATGGGAATTTCGGTGATGTAAAAGCCATCGGAGAAGGGTTGAGTGAAGCACGTATCGACTATGGTCCCGGTTATCGGATCTATTTCATGCAGCAAGGCAGCCAGTTGGTCATTCTCCTTTGTGGCGGAGACAAAAGCAGCCAACCCCGTGACATCAAACAAGCCAGGCTCATTGCGAAATCCTGGCAGGAGCAAAACCCATGACCGAACAATTCACTCGCTGGGACTCTGCCGAGTACCTCAAGACCGAAGAGGACATGGCTAATTACCTGGATGCTTGCATGGAAGAGGCGGGAGATGACCCTGCGTTCATCGCCAAAGCACTAGGGACTATTGCACGTGCTCGCGGCATGACTCAGGTCGCACGGGATGCGGGGCTTTCTCGGGAAAGTCTTTATCGTGCATTGTCAGGTGAGGGGAATCCGGAGTTCGGCACCATCCTGAAAGTCGTTAAGGCATTGGGCTTGAAATTACACGCCAGCACCTGAATTACTGCCAATGTTCCCGAAAGGGGCTTGTGAGACTCTGAGGATCCTGGGCAACCAGCTATCGCAGAGCCAGGCAGGTACAGGGCGATGACAAGCCGACCTGTCTGTGAAGGGGCGCCGAAAGGCGCCCTTTGTCGTTTCTGGGTTTTTGACTGTAGGAGCGAGCCTGCTCGCGATGAACTAAAGAACGCCGCGTTAATCCAGGAAACACGCGTCATCGTTAACGACCATCGCGAGCAGGCTCGCTCCTACAGAAGATCAGAAGCTTCACCACTGTTTGTGGGACTTTTCTGAAGTGCTTCCGACAGGCTACAGCGCCTTGCGGCGTTACCTACAACTACTCCAGAATCCGCCGGCTTGTGCGCTTTGAGGGGCATCGCTAACTTGATTCGCGTCACTGATTGTCAGTGGTCGGGTTTAGTAGCCCGCTTTCCATATCTAGCGCATTGGCGCTCCTGATAGGCAGGTATCTCTATACCTGCCCTTGACGGTAGCTGTGCGCAGGGCGCCTTCGGGTGCGCCGGATTGATGTGGACCGGTCTACTAACCTGCGTACAGCTGCCACCCTTCTTTTTCAGGACGCTGAATCATGACCCATACGCCAAAGCCACCGGATACCGATCCAGACGCGCCACGCCAACCCGGCACGATCTTCCTCATTGCCCCCGACATCGACAACCACACCTTGCTGGAATACGCCTGTATGTCGCTGGCATCAGCCAATGTCATGGCCAGTGACTTCGCCAGAGGCCTGAAGGGATCACAGGGCCACACACTGTTGGGGATTCAGCAGTCGATCATGTTGGGGGAGCTGGCGGTGAATCGGGTGCTGGATAACCTCGACCCACCGTAAACCTCTGTAGGAGCGAGCCTGCTCGCGATGGACGTCAACGATAACGCGGGCAGCCTGAATGAACGCGTTGCCCGGACGTTTTTCGCGAGCAAGCTCGCTCCCACAGGGAAAATATTTCAGGTTATGGCCAGCGCTTGAAGATCAGCGACGTATTCACCCCGCCAAACGCAAAGTTATTGTTCATCACGTACTGGTTGCTCATCTGCCGAAACTCGCCGCGCAGGTAATCGAGCTTGCCGCAGTGCGGGTCGACTTCGTCGAGGTTGAAGGTGTGGGCGTACAGGTCGCGGTTCATCATTTCGATGCTGAACCACGATTCCAGCGCACCACAGGCGCCGAGGGTGTGGCCGAGAAAGCTTTTCTGCGAGCTGATCGGCATGTGTTCGCCGAACAGGCTGCTGGTGGCCAGGGTTTCGGCGATGTCGCCCTGTTCGGTGGCGGTGCCGTGGCCGTTGACGTAGCCGATGTCCGAAGGTTCCAGCCCGGCGTCCTCCAGGGCCAATTCCATGGCCCGGCGCATGGTGATTTGTTCGGGACGGGTGGTGTGCTGGCCGTCGGCGTTGCTGCCGAAACCGACGATCTCGGCATGGATGCGGGCGCCACGGGCCAGGGCGTGTTCCAGTTCCTCGAGCACCAGCATGCCGCCGCCTTCGCCGATCACCAGGCCGTCGCGTGCGGTGTCGTAAGGGCGCGGGCTGCGTTGTGGGGTGTCGTTTTTCAGGCTGGTGGCGTAGAGCGCGTCGAAGACCATGGCTTCGGTCGGGCACAGTTCCTCGGCACCGCCGGCGAGCATCAGCGGCAGGCGCCCGAACTTGATCGCCTCGTAGGCATAGCCGATGCCCTGGCTGCCGCTGGTGCAGGCGCTGGACGTCGGGATCAAGCGACCGGTGAGGCCGAAGAAGATGCTGATATTGGCCGCGGTGGTGTGCGGCATCATCCGCACGTAGGAGTTGGCGTTCAGGCCTTCGGCCACTGAGTTGAGCAGCATGTTGCCGAACGCCTTGATCTCGTCGGTGCTGCCGGTGGAGGAGCCGCAGGCGACGCCCATGCGCCCGTCCTTGATCGATTCGTCGCCCAACAGCCCGGCGTCGGCCAGCGCCATCTCCGCCGCACCCACGGCAAGCCGCGAAACCCGGCCCATGCTGCGCAGTTGCTTGCGGGTCCAGTGGCTTGGCACCTTGAAGTCATCGATGGGGCCAGCCAGGCGCGTGTTGAGTTCGGTAAAACGATCCCACTCGTCCATCCGGCGGATGCCGCTGCGGTTGGCCGCGAAGTTGCCGGCGATGGTGTCCCAGTCGCTGCCCAGTGAGGTGATACCGGCCATGCCGGTGACGACGACGCGCTTCATCAGCACAGGCCTCCGTTGACGGCCAGAACCTGCCGGGTGATGTACGAGGCTTCCGCCGACATCAGGAAATTCACCGCGCCGGCCACCTCTTCAGGGGTGCCCATGCGTTGTGCGGGGATCATTTTCATCAGTTCTTCCACCGGCACATTCTCGTCGAGCATGGCTGTGTCGATCAGGCCGGGTGCGACACAGTTAACGGTGATTTTGCGCTTGCCCAACTCGATCGCCAATGCCTTGGCCGCGCCGATCAACCCGGCCTTGGAGGCACTGTAGTTGACCTGGCCACGGTTGCCGATCAAACCCGACACCGAGGTGATGCAGACAATCCGCCCGGCGGCGCGACGACGGATCATCGGCATCATCACCGGGTGCAGCACGTTGTAGAAACCGTCGAGATTGGTGCGCATCACCACATCCCAATCCTCCT
This sequence comes from Pseudomonas sp. 2725, assembly GCF_050434585.1. NCBI lineage: Bacteria > Pseudomonadati > Pseudomonadota > Gammaproteobacteria > Pseudomonadales > Pseudomonadaceae > Pseudomonas > Pseudomonas sp. 2725. The sequence continues at coordinate 178,098 of NZ_JBNDIV010000007.1, forward strand.
CGCTAAGGGCCGGAAAGGCACCGTCACGGGTCAGGCCGGCATTGAGTACCACACCGTAATAGGCGCCGTGGGCCTCCACGTCGGCTTCGAGAATTTCCTTGCAACGGGCGCGGTCGGCCACGTCGAACTGCAGGATGCGCGCACGACGGCCCAAGGCCTCGACTTCGGCCTTGACGGCTTCGGCGTCCGCCAGGCCGCTGCGGCAATGCAACACGATGTCGTGCCCGGCCTGGGCCAGGCGCAAGGCGATGGCGCGGCCGATGCCACGGCTGGAACCGGTGACCAGTACGGATTCAGTCATCACTGGACTCCTTCGGGTTCATGGAGATATTGAGCGGCCTGGGGTGGGCGGAATACATTCAGACGGGCGGTAACGTGAATGCCGGGGGCGTTGATGTGGCATTCGAACACGCCCATGCCGTTATCGTCTTCCAGGGAGCGAATGCCGTGGATGGTCAACTCGGTGCCGGCCGGAAAGCTTTCGACGTTGCATTCGAATTTTCGGCTGCCGAGCAGGAAGCCCAATTCCACCTCATCACCGCGCTGGCGCGCATGGCAACCGGCGAAGGCGGCCACGCTCTGGGCCATCAGTTCGATGCCGACCCAGGCCGGCAGGCTGCCGTCGGGGAGATTGAACAGGCCATCGGGCTTGACGGTCAGGCGCGTGTGAATCTGCTCTTCATCGAACGCCAGGATCTGATCGATAAGAATCATGTCACCCGCGTGGGGCAGCAGTTCGGCGATCGGCCAGTCAATCATGGGGCGTCTCCGATAATCAGGCTGACGTTGTTGCCACCGAAGGCAAAGGAGTTGCTCATCAGGTAGCGGGGTGCAATGGACGTCAGGCGAGTGGCCGGGGTCACCCATTGCAGCGGCGGCAATTCGGGATCGGGCTGTCCGTCCCAGACGTGGGGCGGCAGGGCATGCTCGCGATTGTCCGGGCTCAGGCTCAACCAGCAGAACGCCGCCTCCAGCGCCCCGGCGGCACCGAGGGTGTGACCGGTCATGGGTTTGCTCGATGAACAGGGTACGCCAGCCGGGAACAGGGTCGCCACGGCCTGGCTTTCCATGGCGTCGTTGTGCTGGGTGGCGGTGCCGTGCAGGTTCAGATAAGCGATCTGCTCCGGTTGCAGGTTGGCGCGGCCCAGGGCTTTGCGCATCGCTTGCAGGGCGCCACGACCAGTCGGCTCTGGGGCGGAGATGTGATGCGCATCGGAACTGGCGCCGCTGCCGAGCAAGGCAATCGCCTGGCTGTCGGCTGCACGTCTGGTCATCAGGAACAGCACCGCCGCTTCGCCAATGTTGATGCCATTGCGGTTCACCGAAAACGGATTGCAGCGTTGTTCCGAGACCGCTTCGAGCGCCGAGAAACCGTTGAGTGTCAGCTTGCACAAGGTGTCGACACCGCCACACAGCACCGCGTCGCACATGCCCAGGTCCAACAGGCGCTGGGCGCTCATCAAGGCCCGGGCGCTGGAGGTGCAGGCCGTGGAAATGACATAGGTCGGCCCGCTCAATTGCAGCCACTCGGCGAGGAAGTTCGCCGGCGCCCCGAGTTCCTGTTGCTGATAGTCGTACTCGGCAGGGAACTGCTTTTCACGCAGGTAATGCGCCAGGCCCTGGCTGGCCTCGTCGATACCCGAGGTGCTGGTGCCCAGCACGACACCGATGCGGTCGCGGCCGTAGGTCTGGATCGCGCTGTCGATGTCCGCGCGGATTTGCAGCGTGGCCTCCAGCAACAACTGATTGTTGCGACTGTGATGGCGCGACATGTCGGCCGGAATGCTTGCCAGTTTGCCCAGGACCGCACCGACCGGCAGTGTGCGTTGCGGCACCCACCCGGTTTGTTCGCGCATGCCGCCGCAGTCGCCGGCAAACAGGTTGCGGGCGACTTCCTGCCTGTCACGGCCCAGCGCGCAGACCAATCCTAGGGCATTGAGGTAAGCCGTCATGGCGTTTCACCGCTCAGGGGCGTGACTTGATAGCTCGGACCATGCGGTAGCTTCAATTCAAAATTCTGCGGTTGTGCGTAGCGAATGTCCCAGCGCTCGGGCAGGGACCGTTGTCTGCCGTACTGCCAGGCGCCGGGATAGTTGGCCGCCAGTTCCTCTTGCGGCGTCAGCGCAAACAGCAGCGCCGCGAACAGTTCCCGGGCTTGCGGATTGGGCGGCAGGAAACCATCGGACTCCCAGGTTTTATCGATCAATTTCTGGCGGGCCTGGGGAATGCCCAACAGGTCCATCATCGACCAGCGAATACCCGTCTCTTCACGCTGGATCACCAGCACCCAGTCCTGGCGTTCTTCGGCCAGCCCGCGCTGGATGTGCAATTGCAGCGGCAACGGCAGATCCGGATTGTGCTCGGGCAGCGGCGCCCGGCCGGCGCAGGCGCTCAGCAGCAGGGCTACGGCAAGCAACAGAAATCGCATAACGCCGGTTACCCCTGTGGGAGCGAGCTTGCTCGCGATGGCGGCGATACATTCAACATTGATATTGACTGACCCACCGCTATCGCGAGCGATCTCGCTCCCACAGGTTTGGTGTTTCAAGCGGTTGGCAATGAACATCACACAGTTCCTTCAAACGGTTTGCGCGCCACCACATTGACCAGGGTTTCTTCCCGTTGGCCAAAGGGTTTTGGCTTGCACACACCCAAGTATTCGAGCAGGCCGAAATCCTTGGCGCGACTCCACCACAGGTACGGATAAGACACGTTTTGCGCGGTAAATTCGAAGCCCTGCTGGCGAATCATTTGCAGGTACTGCGCAGCGCTTTTCTGCACGTGCATGGGGTGGCGAAACAACCAGCGGATCACCCAAGTATCAATGTAAGCCTCGGTGGATTCGGCGAACAGCAGATAACCGCCGGGTTTGAGTACGCGGTAGAACTCGGCCAGTGCCTGTTCCTGCTCCACCAGGTGATGGAAGGTCTGGTGACAGAACAGCAGGTCGATACTGGCGTCCGGCAGGTTCAGGCTGGCGCAGTCGCCGCCGATCAACTCCACTTCCATGCCCTGGCGGGCCGCTTCTTCGCGGCTCTGGATCAGGCTTTGTGGATCAGCATCGACGCCAATCAGACGACCGGGCGCAAAGGCCTGGCGCAGCAGCGGGAATGACTTGCCCTGGCCGCAACCGGCATCCAGCAGCACCGGGCTGACAGGCAGCGCTTCGCTGAACAGGTTGTGCAAGTCGTTGATCGCCAACCGCAGCACATAGTGTTGCCAGATCTGGCTGCGCAGGAACCACAAACCGAAACGGGTTTCTTCGACGTAGTTGTCGCTCAAGTAGTTCATGACGCATCCCTTGCACAGAACTCCGAAATCGCCTTCAACCGGCGCCTGGCTGCGCTGACGAACGGATTGCGTCGGTCCCAGGCATATCCGGCAAGAATGGAACTGATCATCCCGCGGATTTCCGGTGAGCTGCTCTCATGGAAAATCACGTCCTGGAATGTCCCCGCGTACCAGCCTTCGACATAGCAGCGGAACGTGTCGACGCCGCGCTTGAGCGGTTCGGCGAACTCGGTTTGCCAGTCGACGGCTTCGCCTTGCAGCTGACGGTGCAATACCCCAGCGGCCATGCTCGCCGAACGCATGGCGATGGTCACGCCGGAGGAAAACACCGGGTCGAGGAATTCCGCGGCATTGCCCAGCAGCGCGAAGCCCGGGCCGTGCAGGGTTTTGACGTTGGCCGAGTAACCGCCGATGGTTCGGGCCTCGGTGTCCCACTGCGCATTTTGCAACACGCGGGCCAGGCTTGGCGTCTCGGCGATAAAGCCGCGCAGGCACTCGTCCAGATTGTCGCTGCGGCCTGCGAAACGCTCCTCTGCGGCGACCACGCCGACCGAGCAGCGCCCGTTGCTGAACGGGATGGTCCAGAACCACACATCGCGCTGGGTCGGATGAGTGGTCACCAGGATCTTGCTGCGGTCGAAGGCCGGGAGGTCGATACGGTCTTCGACGTGAGTGAACACGGCTCGGCGCACCGGGAAGTTCGACGGCGCCTCGAGGTCGAGCAAGCGCGGCAGCACGCGGCCGTAACCGCTCGCATCGAGCAGGAAGTCAGCCTCGATGCGGTACTCGCTACCGTCTTCGCGGCGCACGCCGAGCTGCGGTTTCCCCGGGGCAACGTCGACGCTGACGATGGTTTCGCCATAGCGGATCTCCACGCCTTGCAGCACGGCCTGATCGGCCAGCAGCTTATCGAAATCGGCGCGCTGGACCTGAAACGTCGTCGATTTGCCGTGGCTGAACGTCTCGCCGAAATCGAAGGCGCTGTAGCGCTCGCCCCAGGCAAACGCGGCACCGGTTTTCAGCTGGAAGCCGGCGGCGTTGACGGCGTCGAGCATGCCCGCTTCTTCGACGAAATCCAGGCAATGGGCCAACAGGCTTTCGCCGATGGAAAACCGTGGAAAATGCTGCCGCTCGATCACCAGCACATCGTGTCCCTTGCGCGTGAGCAACGCGGCGGCGATGGCGCCGGAAGGTCCGGCGCCGATGATCACGACCTGGCGGCATTCCATCTCAACGGTTGGCATGGGGGCTCCTTGCGGGGACAGCGGCTTTCAGGGGGATTCGGTGCATACCGGTCAGGGCTGGCAGCAGTGTAGCGATCAGGCCCATCAGCATCAGGGCAAAGTACAGCGGCGGGCTGATGAGTTGCTGTTGCAGCAGCAGGTTGAGAAAAACGATCTCGCTCAAGCCACGGATGTTCAGCAGCACACTTTCCCGCCAGCGGCTGGCACCCTGGAACGAGGCCCCGGCCCAGCCGAGGCCGAGCCAGTTGCCCAGCAGTTTGCTCAGCATCGGCAACAGCAGCAGGGCGACCAGTTGCATCCAGCCGAGGCTGTCCATTGCGCTGTGCACGTTGATCTGCACGATGCCGAACGTGAGGATCAGCGGGATGGCGATGTACGTCTGCAAGCGGCTCATCCACATGGCCGGCAACGGCAGGACCAGCGGGGCTTTCAGCGCGGCCATGATCAACACATAGCCGATACCGAAAATCAGCGCATTGAGCTTGAAGTGTTCGGCGACGACCAGCAGGGCGAAAAAGCTCAGGCTGTAGAGCCACGTCTGGCGCAGGCCCAGCAGCCGCAGCAGCACCGGGAGGCACGCGCCGGCCAGGGGCAGCAACAGGCTGCTCAGGTGCAGGCTGCCCTGGGCGATACCGAACAGGGTCCAGCAGGCGAGGTCGATGAGGATCGCGGTTTGCACCAGTCGCCGGGTGGCGGCGGGCGGGTAATCGATGTGCCGCAGGTACAGGTACAACACCGGAATCGCGGTGATGGCGAACAACAGGCCGACGGCCAGCGAGCTGATCCACGGTTGCGGCGGCAACAGCCAGATGGCCGTGGCCAGACCGCAGGCAAACGGAATGCAAAAGCTGGGAAGGGCGATTTTCAGGCTTTGGCGATCCAGTTGCAGGTCGATCACATCGCTGAGGATGTAGCCCAGCAACAGGGCAAAGCTCAGGCTGTAGAGGTTCTTCAGCCAGCCCGGCGACACCAGCTGCGCACCGCTCAATTGCCATTGGGGCTCGATCCAGAAATACATCAACAGCGGCAAGCCGAGGGTCGCCAGCAACAACTGGCTGACGATGGGGATCAGGCCGAAATGCCGGCCGACACGGGTCGCCAAGGCGAACAACACCAGTGCCATCGCCCAGAACAGAACGACCATCATGTTGCCCGCTCCACGGCCGTGGGCTCATGCACCTGGCGACCGGCCCACGGTGCGAGCAGGAAGCTGAAGATCAGGCCCAGGCTCACCGACAGTCCGAAGTTGCTCACCGCCGGGGTGCTCGATACCGCCAGCAGGCCGAACGACAGCCAGGTGGTCAATGCCGCCAGCAGGGTGCCCAGCAGGCTCACGGCTGCGCCGCCGACCTGTTCGCGCATCAGGATCGCGTAATCGACGCTGATCGCCGTCACCAGCAGCAGGCCGAACAGGCTGAACAGGGTCAGCGGCTGCCCTAGCCAGCCGAGGCTGGCCAGGCTGCACAACGCCGCGAGCAGGGGCAGGGACACGATGCGCAACGCACCGCCCAGGCCGAATGGCAGGATCAGCACCAGCACGATCAACACGCAGGAGGCGAGTTTCAGTTCCGCGGCACTGATTTGGGTGGCCGCGAAGACGTTGTTCAACTCACCCAGTCGATCCACCAGTGTCACGCCGGGCAGATCCTCGCCCTGGAGCCGCAGCAGGGCCGTGTTGTTGATGCCTTGCAGGCTGACCATTGCCGCCACGCCGTCTTCGGTCGGCCCCAGCCACAGGGCTCGGTAGGGTTCTGCCAACGGGCCGCTGAGCGCTGCTTCGATGTCCACGGTCGGCAATGCCTGAAGCTTCGTCAGCTCGGCTTGCAGCGCCTCGACCGGTACGCCGACTTCGAGCAAGGGTTGCCAGAACGAAGACAGTTTGCTCAACGCTGCGCGCACCTGTTGCTGTTCGTTCGGCGGGCTGACCAGTTGATTGAGCGACAGATAACCCTGGAGCTTTTCCAGGCCTGTCAATTGATCCAGTCGTTCGCGCAGTGCGTTCTGGCGTTCGAGCAGTTGCTGCTGATTGGCGGCGCGTATCAGGAAGAACTGGCTGGTGGGTTGATAGCCGGTGATTCGGGCAATGGCCTGGGCTTCGTCGGTCAATTGTTGCGGTGCGCTGATCCACTGGCGGATGTCGTTTTTGCTGCTCAGCTGCAACAGGCCGCCCACGCAAAAGGCGACCAGCAGCGCCAGCAAGACTGGCGTTTTCAGCTGTTTGAGCAGCGCTTCACGGCAACCCAGCAAAAACTCGCAAACGCGCAATGGCCAGTGCGCCGGGCGCAGGTCTACGCCCTTGAGCAATGCCGGCAGCAGGCACACGGCGGACAAATAGGCGCCGAGCAACCCTGCGGCAGAGAACGCGGCAATCTGGGTCAGCGCCGGGAAGGGTGTCCAGGCCAGGGCCAGGTAACCGATGCCGCTGGTGATCAGGCTCAGGGTCAAGCCCGGCAGGGTCAGGCGCAGGGCTGGCCAGCTGCGCCAGGGTTTGAGGCTCCAGCTCTTGGACAGGTAATGCAGGGGGTAGTCGACCGCGACACCAATCAGGCTCGAACCCAGCACCAGGGTCATCACGTGCATATGGCCGAACAACGCAACGCAGGCCACCGCACCGAAGAGCATGCCCACCAGCACCGGCACGAAGGCCAGCAAAACGCGCCAGCGCCGGAAGGCCAACAGCAGCAGCAACAAAATCCCCACGGTGGCACCGCCGCCGACCCAGGTCATCTCCCGGGCGGCCTGCTGCTGCCCGCTGGCTGCGTACAACAGGCCGCTGGCGGCGAGCAGTTGCACGTCGTGCCGGGCGGCTTCTTCGCGGCTGTGCTTGAGCAGGTCGGCCACTTGCAGCGGCAGGTTCATGTCGAAGGCGTTGCCGGTGGTGCGCGCGCGCAGCAGCACCCAGCTCTTGCCATCGGCATCGGCGACCAGAGCGCCGCTGCCGATGTCCAGTTGCACCGAACCACGTTGCGGCTGGCTGTTCTGGATGCGCCCGGTCAGGCCCAGCCAGTCGTCCTGGCTCGGCACCAGGCTGTAACCGTTGAACGGGTCGAACAACGCCTGCACCCGCTGCTGGATAAAAGTGTCGGGGTGCTCGATCAGAAGTTGTCGGTCCGCCGCCTGGAGCATCGCCAGGCGACCTTGCAGCAACTGCGTGCGCAGCGCCGGCAAGTCGGCTTGCAGGGTCCATTGGACCTTTTCGAACAAGCCGCTGGCCTGCCATTGTTCGCCGAGTGTCTGCGCCATGGCGACGGCCCGCTGGCGATCGCTGTGGCCGACCAGCACCAGCATTTCGCGGTTCAGCGGTTCTTGCATGCGTTGTTCGGCGCGCAGTTCCAGGGCATCGGGCGCTGTGCCGGGCACCAGATCCATCAGGTTGGCCGACAGCGGCGCGCCGTCACGCCATTGCCAACCGGCGAGCGCCAGTACTGCCAGCAGCAGGATCAGAAACAGCCGTGGCAACCACCGTTCACTCGGCAAAGTCATGCTGCTCCGCGTCGCTCAACGGTTGGGTGCTGGTGCTGTCCTGCATGCGCAACAACGTGCTGTCGCCCTGAGTCTCGAGCAGTTCGATGCTGTGTACCAGTTCCGCGCCGGTAATGTTGATCTGGTTGAACACCTGCTTGAGCAGCATCGAGCGTGGCAGCAGCGTGAGCTTCCAGTTCTGCGCGTCGCCGCTCAGGGAAAGCTCGAAATCCCGTTGCAAGCCACTGCTATCGCCTTGCAGCACGGCGAGGAACAAACGGTTCTGCTCGGCACCGGCGCTTTTGCCCGGCAGCATTTGCCAAACACTGCCGTCACGTCGGGCAATGCCTTTGGCGGTGATGCGGTAGTCCTGTTGCAAGGGCGTTTTCAACAGCCATAACAGGCCGTGGTTTTTTGCCAGCACGAACGTGCCCTTGCTGGTCAGCGGCTGGGGCAGGGCGCGCAGGTGTTTTTCCTGGATGAAACTGCCGTGGATCACCTCGGGTCTGGCCAGTTGATCGCTGAGCTGTTGCAGATCGAAGGCGCTGGCCAGCCCAGGAATACCCAGTAACACGCAGAACACTGTAGGAGCGAGCTTGCTCGCGAAAAACCTGAGAGCGCCACGGTGTGTCAGATACCCGGCGTTATCGTTAACGACCATCGCGAGCAGGCTCGCTCCTACAGGGGAACGGGGATGGCAGAACATCATGGCAGGGCCTTCTCAACAGCATCGGTGAAGACCTTCGGCGAGGCCAGTTGCATCTCGCGGCTGGCAATGTCGACGGCGACCTGTACCGACATGGCCCGGGTCAGGCGCTCACCGGTTTGCAGGTCGCTGATCAGGTAGTTGATCTTCAAGCGGTTCTCCCACTCCACCAGGTTGGCGCGCACGTTGAGTTTCTGACCGAACACCGCCCCGCGCACGTAGCGCAATTGCAGGTCGATCACCGGCCACGCATAGCCGGATTCGTTCATCGCCGTGTAGTTGTGGCCGATCTTGTCCAGCAGCGCACAGCGGGCGACTTCCAGGTATTTGACGTAATGGCCGTGCCAGACCACGTGCATGCTGTCGACGTCAAAGAACGGTACGACGATTTCCGTGTCGGTGTAGAGAAATCCCTTGCTACGCATGCAGCCTCCAGTGTTGTTCGGCGATGCGTTGCAGGCACAGGCGCAATTCGCCTTCCAGTGCGCGGTCTTCGATGACCGGTGGGAAGTCCTTGGCCAAGGCTTCATGCATGGCGGCCAACGCGGGTGGCAGGGGGCGTGCATCTTCGACCTGGCCGCGCAGCCAGACGCCCTGATTGGCCGCCAGCAGCGTAGCGGCCGCCACCTGTTCGGTGAGTTCCAGCACGCGGATCGCATCCCGGGCGGCGATGGTGCCCATGCTCACTTTGTCCTGGTTGTGGCATTCGGTGGAACGCGAGAAGACGCTGGCCGGCATGGTGTTCTTCAGCGCTTCGGCGGTCCAGGCGCTGGTGCCGATTTGCACCGCCTTGAAGCCGTGGTTGAGCATGGCGCGGTCGGCCGTGGCGCCCGACAGGTTGCTCGGCAAGCCATGGTTGTAGCGCTCGTCCACCAGCAGCGCGAGTTGCCGATCCAGCAGGTCGGCGACGTTGGCCACGAGGTTTTTCAGGCTGTCCATGGCGAAGGCGATGTGCCCGCCGTAGAAGTGCCCACCGTGCAGTACGCGCTCGGCCTCGGCGTCGATGATCGGGTTGTCGTTGGCGCTGTTGAGCTCGATCTCGATGAACGAGCGCAGCCAGTTCAGGCTGTCGGCCAGTACGCCCAGCACATGGGGCGCGCAGCGCAGGGAATAACGGTCTTGCAGGCGATGCAGTGGTGCGGTTGGCGCGTCGATGGCCAGGTCCTGGCGCAACCACGCGGCGACCTGCATCTGCCCCGGGTGTGGCTTGGTCGCGAACAGGCGCTCGTCGAAGTGCTCCGGGTTGCCTTGCAGGGCGACCACGTTCAGCGCGGTGATGCGCGTGGCCAGATGCAGCAGGTAATCGGCGCGGGCGTACGCCAGGCAGGCCAGACCGGTCATCACCGCGGTGCCGTTCATCAGCGCCAGGGCTTCTTTCGGACGCAACACCAGTGGCTGCCAGCCGAGTTCGCGGTGCACATCGGCAGCCTGCCGGCGCTCGCCGCGGAACATCACTTCGCGTTCGCCGGACAGCGTGGCGGCAACGTACGAAAGCGGCGTCAGGTCACCACTGGCGCCCACCGAACCTTCCTCCGGAATCAGCGGCAGGATGTCGTGTTCAAGGAACGCCTGCAGGCGCTCCAGCAGCTCCACGCGCACCCCGGAAACACCGTGGCACAACGACTGCAAACGCGCCGCCAGTACCGCGCGGGTGGCCTGGGCGTCGAGCAGTTTGCCCAGGCCGCAGCCGTGGAAGGTGTACAGGTGACGGGGCAGCGCCTCGACGTGATGCAGCGGCACCGCGACCACGCAGGAATCGCCATAGCCGGTGGTTACGCCGTAGATCACGCCTTCCTTGTCCAGCAGAGAGTCCAGAAAACGCGCGCCCTTGGCGATGCGCTCGCGGTAGGCAGGGTCGCTTTGCAACTGCGTCGGCACCTTGCGGTTGGCCAGTGCCAGCACATCTTCAATGCGCAAAGGGCGTTCGCCGAAGGTTACCGGCTCAAGCGTTGGCGTCGTCATCGGTCTTCCAGAAAGGGTAAAAGTTGAACCATTGTTGGGGCGCTTCGAGGCAATAGTGACCCAAGCGTTCGGCGTAGCGGGAGGCCCACTGATGAATGACCTGTTCACGGTCGCTGCGCTTCCAGGTGATTGCGTCAGCGAAGGGTTCAATGGTCAGTCGATAGTCGCCGTCGGGCTTTTTCAAACACAGCAGCAGGTTGACCGGGCATTTCAGCAGGCCGGCCAGCAGCCACGGGCCCTGGGGGAACCTGGCCGGATGATCGAGGAAGTCCACGGTCACGCAGCGCCCGCCATGCAGCGGCACTCGGTCGCCGGCAATCGCCAGCCACTCGCCGCGTTCCAGGCGCTCGCTCAGTTGCAGCATGATCCCGGGGTCCAGTTCGCTGACCTGGATCAGGCGCAAATTGGTCGCCCCGGCTTCGCCCAGCAAACGGTTGAACTGTTCGGCGTGCTTGGTGTGCACCAGCACGTTCATCGTGACTTTCTCGCCGAGCTCCGCCAGTGCGCGGCAGACTTCCAGATTACCCAGGTGCGCGCCCACCAGCATTTGCCCGCGGGCGCCGCGCAACTGGTCGCGCAGCAGCGCCGGGTCGATGATTTCGATCTGTTCGATGCTCAGCTTGCCGTTCCATACGTCGAGTTTGTCGAGCATGGAATCGGCGAAAGCCATGAACTGGCCGAACACTCGCCAGTGGCTCGGGCGCAGTTCGCTGCGACCGCTCCAGTCGGCCAGGCGTTGCTGGTATTGCCAGGCGCTGTGTCGGGCGCTGCGGCCGAACAGGAAAAAGTACAACACGATGCCGTACAACACTGGGCTCAGTACTCGACGGCCCAGCACTTTGGCACCGAACGCGGTGAGCTTCATCAGCCAGAAACTGCCCCGTTCTTCGCGGTCGGCCCAATGCTGCTTGTCTGAACTCATGCCCGCCACCGTCGCCAGAGGATCACTGGCGCGCGCAGCAACATGCCGAAGAACAGCCGCGTGTGCATGCTGGAAATCAGGACGTTGTCGTGGAACATCCGAAAATGCGAAACGCCGTCCAGCGGGTAATGGACTTTGGTTTGCAGCCATTGCATCGGCTGATTGCGCCAGGTCAGGCGCACCAGGATGTCCGAGTCGAAGTCCATGCGCTTGCCGATTTTCGCTGACTCGATCACCGCCAGGACCGGCGGCAATGGGTAAACCCGGAAACCGCACATGGAGTCGCGAATCTGCAATGACAGGGTGTTGATCCAGACCATGACGTGAGTCAGGTAGCGCGCATACAAACGGCCTTTCGGCACGCTGGCGTCATATTGCGGATAGCCGCAAATCAACGCTCGTGGGTAGCGGCGTGATTGTTCGATGAAACGCCTGACGTCCTGCAAATCGTGCTGGCCATCTGCATCCACCTGCAAGGCATGGCTGAAACCCAGGCGCGAAGCTTCGCGCAAACCGGTCATGACCGCGCCACCCTTGCCCTGGTTTTCGGCCAGCCGGATCAGGTAAACCATTTCACGCTGGGCCAGGCGATCCAGCACCCGGGCGCAGCTCGGGCTGCTGGCATCGTCCACCAGAATGCACGGCAGGTTGCTGGCGATCAGGGCATCGACCACCGTGGTGATGGCGCTTTCGTGGTTGTACACGGGGACGACGGCGCAGGGGCTATGCATGCTCCGCCTCCAGCAAGATCCGCCCGCTGGAACACGTGGCGGTTTCGTTGCGATAGGCGAAATACAATTTGCCGCGCGCCGGGTCGTAGCGCAGGTGCAGCTGGATTTCGTCGCCCGGGCGCACCAGTTGCTGGAACTTCAAGACTTCCATGCCGGCGAATTTTTTCGGCAGGTTCATCAGTTGCCGGCCCAGGCTCAGCGCCCAGTCCACCTGCACCACGCCAGGCAACACAGGCGCCTTGGGGAAATGACCGCTGAAATAGGCCAGGTCCGGTGGCACGGCCAGTTGCAGGCTCCACTCGCCATTGCTTTCGACTTGCTCCAGCACCTCGGGCGCTTTGGGGCGTGGCGCCAACAGCAGGGCGTCGACGTCGGCCTGGGGCAGTTTGCCCTGAGCGTTCAGTGGCAGTTGTCGCAGCAGGCGCCAGCGTCTTGGCAGGGCCAGGGCTTCGCAGTGTTGGCTCAGGTGCTGGCGCAATTGCTCGGTGAGGCTGCGTCGACCGTGATTGCGCAGCACATGCAAACCGGCCTCGCTCAGCACCAACAGCGCCCCCAGGGAGGCGCGGTTTTCCTGAACGACGCCGAGCCGAGCTTCGATGACCCATTCATGGGTCGTCAGCGCCTGTTCCAGCATCGGCAGCGAGATGCGTTTTTCTTCCAGTTTGACGATCCGGTCCAGTCGCCCGAGCAATTCGAAGCGACCATCGATGGCGATGCGTGCTGAATCGGCCGTGTGTTCGATTTGACCGACGGGTAAGTAGGGCGAAGCGATCAGCAGCGCACCTTCACTGTCTTGTGTCAGCGTGACATCGGCAAAGGGGCGCCACAGTTCCGCGCCCTGACGCCAGGCGATGCCGCCGGTTTCCGAGCTGCCGAAGATTTCCGTTGGCCATTGCCCCAGACGCTCATGCAGGCTCTGTGCGGCCTCGACCGGCAATGCGCCGCCGGAGGAAAACACCCGGCGTACGGCGCTCAAGGCCGGCCAGTCGAGGTTGTCGCCCATGCGCTTGAGCAGCGCCGGGCTGGCCACCCAGGTGAAGGCCGGGTATTCGCGGCTGGCGCGTTGCAGGTCTTCCGGAAAGGCCAACTGCCGACGCAGGAACGGGCGCCCGGCGCACAGTGGCCAAAGCACCCGAAACAGCAGGCCGTAGATGTGCTGGGTGGCGACGCTGCCAATGATGCACGCCGGGCCCAGGTCGGCGCCCCACAGCTGCTCCAGGGCTTCGACTTCATTGGCCAGTTGGCGCAGGTTTTTTTCGATGCGCTTGGGTTCGCCGCTGGAGCCGGATGTGCACAGGCTGAGTCGGCAGTTATCCAGGTCCAGCGCGGCGGCACTAAGCGGCGGCTGTTGGAGGTCGCCAAGGTGCGCATCGTCGGGCTGATCGCTCAGCCACAGATCAACATCACCCGACCAGCGTTGGCGGGTCTGCGGTTGCAGGTCGGACGGCAGCAGCACACTGACCCCGGCACGCCAGGCGCCGAACAGGGCAATCGCCAGGTCGGCGGCATCCTCAAGGTGCACTGCCATCTGCCGGACACCCCGGGCTTGCAGGCCGGCGGCCAGGCGCAGCGCCTGTTCGCACAGTCGGGCGTGATCCAGTGCCGGAGCGGTGGTTACGGCGCGCTCCGGCTGAGCCTTGAGCAGCAGGTGCTCAAGTTTTATCCAAATCATGGGTGGCCTCGTACCCTTATTCGTATGAGCCATTCAATGGCAAACATCAGGCCTATCAATCCGTAGGAAATCAGGCCGGTGTACAACGTCCACCAGCTCAGCGGCGCCCAGAGGGTCAGGGCGGCGGCACACAAACCGTTGCAAAGAAAAAAAACGCTCCAGGCGATGGTCACCTGACGGGTATAGCGAATGCCCTCGGCCGGCAATTGCGGCTCGCGTACCCGGGCCAGGCGTTCAACGATCGGTGGGCCGAATGTCAGGCTCGATCCGAACAGCACCAGCATGAAGCTGCTGATCAACACCGGATACCAGCGCAACAGCGCCGGGCTGTCGAACAGTGCCAGCAACAGGCAGAACACAATGGCCACCGTGGCCATCCACAGGCTGCCAGGCCGTCGTTTGCCGGTCAGCGCCCGGGCCAGCCACAGCCCGCCCAGCAGCAGCCCGAACTGCCACGGGGCGAAATGCTCCATGCCGAAATACACCGCAAAGGGATACAAAAGGCCTGCCAGCAGCAGGCCGAGGCCAATCAGTCGATTCATGCGGCGGGTTGAACCAGACGGTAGACCGCCTCGACCACGTCACTGACGGTACGCACCGATTTGAATTCTTCGGCGGCGATTTTCTTGCCGGTCTGACGTTTGATGTGATCAATCAGGTCGACCGCGTCGATGCTGTCGATTTCCAGGTCCTGATACAGGTTGGATTCCAGGCTCACACGCTCAGGGTCCAGTTCGAAAAGCTCGACCAAGGCATCGCGCAGGGTGTTGAAAATGTCGTCACGAGTTTGCATGGTCCGGTCTCAAGCTGCCTGTTTTGCGCTGACGAACGCCGCAAGGCTCGCCACGTTACTGAAGTGGTTGCGTGTGTCCTTGGCATCGGCGTCGATTTTGATGCCGTACTTTTTCTGGATGGCCAGGCCCAGTTCCAGGGCGTCCACCGAGTCCAGGCCCAGGCCTTCGCCGAACAGCGTCTGCTCGTTGCCGATGTCTTGGGCGCTGATGTCTTCGAGGCCCAGGGCGTCGATGATCAGTTCTTTGATTTCCAGCACCAGGCTAGGGGTGTTCAGATCGCTCATCTTCGGCGAGCTCCTTGATGAAGTAAGAATGCAAATAATCGTTGAGCTTGCGCGAGGCCTGCGGAGCCGGCCCCTGCGTGGCGAAGGTCTTTGGGTCTATATCGGCCCCGACCCGGAAACTGAAGTGCACGCGCCGCTTGGGGATGCGATACCAGGGTTCGGCCTTGGTCAATGTGGTCGGGCTGACCTTGATAATGACCGGGGTGAGGATTTTCGCACCACGCAGGGCGATTGCCGCGCCGCCCCGATGAAAGGCCGGCGGCTGGCCGGGCTGAGTGCGCGTACCTTCCGGGAAAATGATCAGGGTCTGACCGTCTTTCAGCGCGTCGGCAGCCGCGTCGAGCATGTCCATGCTGCCGTCGTTGCTGATGTATTCGGTGCAGCGCAGCGGCCCGCGGGTGAAAGGGTTTTCCCAGAGGCTTTGCTTGACCACGCAGTTGGCGTGACGCACCAGGCCGATCAGAAACACCACGTCGATCAGCGATGGGTGATTGGCAATGATCATTTGCCCGGGGCGACCGAGTTTTTCCGCACCCTCGATGTTATAGGTCAGTACCCCGGTACGGGCCATGAAACGCACAAAAATCCAGAAACAGCGGCTGACCGTTTGCCGGGCCCGCAGCCGATGGGTTCGGGCGTCGCCCGGCAGCCAGTTCAGTACAGGGAAAATCACCAGGCGCAGGCACAGCCCGCCCAGCCCGAACAGGGCGAAGCTCGCGGCGGTGGCCAGCAAACGCCAGTAATAGGCGTCGCGGTTTTTCTCGGTCATGGGTTGCGTTGCCAGGTCCATACACGATTTTTCCAGGCATGTTGGCAGGTGGTTTGCTGGCCGAGCAGCGCACACAGCAGATTCAGCGCGTGAGGCCAGCGGGGTTTGGACAACGCATCCGAGGGGCTGTTCAGGGACAACTGCCAGTCGGTACCGGGTGTGATCAGCAATCCGACGGCATAAGGGAACGGCACGTCGTCGATCCAGGTCGAGTAAGCCTCGGGTGGCTTCTCTTCGGTGACCACCAGCAGTACCGCGCGAGCGCCTTCAGCCAGCAGCGCGGCAGCTTCAAGCATGCCGTGTTCCAGGCCATCGCCTGCGGCGGCCAGGGCGGTCATTTCGCTGGTTTCACCCCGCATGATCGACCACAAGCCAATGATCGCGTTATGCACCGACAAGCTGAACCGGGTCGGCGACAGCGGCTGGTCGGCGGCCAGATCACTGAGAATATCGACGGTGCGGGGCGTTTCGCCGTGACGGGAAACAAAGACCAATGGCAGATCCTGCCGACCTTCGGCCAAAGGCCAGCCGACACTGAATGCCATGCGCGCCAGACGGCTGAGCCGTCGACGCTGCATGGCCGGCAGAAAGGAAACGTCGGGAGCGGCATCGCTGTCCGGCAGCACGACCGGTTGTCGGCACCAGGCCTGCCAATCGGACACGCTATCAAGCCCCGGGGCCCAGGCGCGCCATTGGGCGATGTTGAAGTTGATCACAGACATTCATCCCACCCTCACGGGCTTACTTGACGCGGGGGAGTGGCCGAGGGCCGAGACTTACCCTGCGTGGCGTTTGGCGCCGAGTGGCGCGCATTATCCCGGTGCCGGGAACGTGTAGCAAATGCTGGTTACATTTTGCTCAGAAGATGAAGCGGCTGGTTCGCAAAAATTGAATGATTGGCAACTATTCACAGAATTATTACCCCGTCTGTCGGTTCTGGCGTCGAACCGCCGGGCCGCTCAGGGCTTTTCATGCAAGAGAAGGCAACTGACTGTGTAGTCCTTGCACTGGTGAGGTAGCGTAGCCATACCGTGGACCACTACACTCGGTCATTCTTTGATACACGGAGGTTTTGACATGCGGCGCGTGGTGTTCAATCAGAAAGGTGGCGTTGGCAAATCCAGCATTGCCTGCAATCTGGCGGCAGTCAGTGCCAGCGAGGGTTTTCGCACCTTGTTGGTGGACCTCGATGCCCAGGCCAACTCCACTCAGTACCTGACGGGGCTCACCGGTAGCGATATCCCGATGGGCATCGCCGATTTCTTCAAGCAGACGCTGTCTTCCGGGCCGTTCTCCAAAAAGAATCAGGTCGACATCTACGAAACCCCGTTCGATAACCTCCATGTCATTACCGCCACCGCCGAGCTGGCGGACTTGCAGCCAAAGCTTGAAGCCAAGCACAAGATCAACAAGCTGCGTAAGTTGCTTGAAGAGCTGAGCGAAGACTACGACCGGATTTACCTCGATACCCCGCCCGCACTGAATTTTTATGCGGTTTCAGCGTTGATTGCCGCCGATCGTGTGTTGATCCCCTTCGATTGCGACAGTTTTTCACGCCAGGCACTGTACGGCCTGATGGCGGAAATCGAAGAGTTGAAGGACGACCATAACGAAGGCCTGGAAGTCGAAGGCATCGTCGTCAACCAGTTCCAGGCCCGCGCCAGCCTGCCCCAGCAAATTCTCGATGAGCTGATCGCCGAAGGCCTGCCGGTGCTGCCGGTGTACCTGGCCAGCTCGGTACGCATGCGTGAATCCCACCAGGCCAATACGCCGCTGATCCATCTCGACCCGCGGCACAAGCTGACCCAGCAGTTTGTCGAGCTGCACAACCTGCTGGAAAACGCCTGATTCTGGCGGATAACACAGAACCCCTGTGGGAGCGGGCTTGCTCGCGAAAGCGGTGTATCAGGCGACACCTCTTTTGAATGTCAGCCCGCCTTCGCGAGCAAGCTCGCTCCCACATGGTTCCGTGTTGTTTCAGATGCCTTGACTACGCAACCAGCTCATCAGTTGCTGTAACGGGAACGCCCCGCTCTGCCGGGCGACTTCCCGGCCGTTCTTGAACAGGATCAGGCTCGGAATCGAGCGAATCCCCAACTGCGCCGACAACTGCTGGTTCGCCTCGCTGTCCAGCTTGGCCAGGCGACACTTGCCCGCCAGTTGCCCGGCTGCCTGCTCGAACACCGGTGCGAACGACTTGCACGGCCCGCACCAGTCCGCCCACACATCCACCAGCAGCGGCAGATCGCCCTTGATCTGGCTGGTGTAGTCGCCTTGCTTCAATTCAAACGGTTTGCTCAACAGGACTTCGGCCTTGCAGCGCCCGCATTTCGGGTGGTCGTTGAGGCGCTCGGCCGGGATGCGGTTGAGGCCGTTGCAGTGAGGGCAGGGGATGAGGAGTGGGTCGGTCATGACAAATCGTCCAATCGAAAGCGAATGATCCATATCTGGAGACATGACTCCAGATTTTCAATCGTGCAGTGCCTCACGACGAACAACTGATCTCCAGATGCTTGCCCCATTCCGGCGGCCGCTCGGCGTAGCTTTCCATCCCCGGTTGTTCCTCGAACGGATTGCTCAGCACCGAGTGCAGTCGACGGACTTCCGAGTAGTCGCCGTTCTGCGCTGCATCGATGGCGTTTTGCGCCAGGTAGTTGCGCAGGATGTACAACGGGTTGACCGCGTGCATCCGCTGGCGGCGCTGCTCTTGATCAAGCGTGCCTTCACGGGAAACCCTGGCGACGTAGAGCTCGCCCCAGGCGTCAAAGCCCTTGAGGTCGACGAAGTCATCACGCAAGCGGGTGATGGCCTGTTCCGGCGTTTGATCACCCAAACGGCGGAAAAACAGGCTGTAGTCGACGCCGCTGTTTTGCATCAGTTGTAGCAGGTTCTCCAGCAGTTTCTGGTCGTCATCCTCGGCGGTGGTCAGGCCGAGGCGGCGGCGCATCAGGTCCAGGTAATGGGCCTGGAACAGTGGCAGGTACAGGCCGAGGGTTTCGCGCAGGGCCTCGACGCTGATGAACGGTGTCAGGGCCTGGGCCAGGGCGCTGAGGTTCCACTGGCCAATCGGCACCTGGTTGCTGAAGGAGTAACGGCCCTGGTCATCTGAGTGATTGCAGATGAAATTGGCGTCGAAGTCATCGAGGAACGCGAATGGGCCGAAATCGAAGGTGATGCCCAGGATCGACATGTTGTCGGTGTTCATCACCCCGTGGCAGAAGCCATAGGCCTGCCATTTGGCGATCAGTTCGGCGTTGCGCTCCACCACTTCGCGGAACATCGCCAGGTACGGCTCCGGTTGTTCCAGGCACTGCGGGAAGTGCATGGCCAACACGTGATCACCCAACTCTTTCTGTTGCTCGGGGCGCTTGGTGTAGTAGAAATATTCGAAGTGGCCGAAGCGCACATGGCTCGGCGCCAGGCGCAGGATCATGGCTGCGCGTTCCTGCTTTTCGCGCCACACCGGGGTGTCGGAGCCGATTACGCACAAGGCGCGGGTGGTCGGGATATTCAGTGCGTTCAGGGCTTCGGAGGCGAGGAATTCGCGGATCGACGAGCGCAGTACCGCCCGGCCATCACCCATGCGTGAAAATGGCGTCTGGCCGGCACCCTTGAGGTGCAGGTCCCAGTGTTCGCCGGCCTCGTTGTACACCTCGCCGAGCAACAGGCCGCGACCGTCGCCCAATTGCGGGTTGTAGGAACCGAACTGATGCCCGGAATAGACCATCGCCCTTGGGATTGCGTCGGCCCAGAGCTTGTGGCCGCTGAACAGTTCGGCGAACTCCGGGGTTTCGGCCACGCTCGGGTCGAGGTCCAGCAGCGCCATGGCGGCGGGGCTGGCCACGACCAGGCGTGGATTATCGATGGGCTCGGGCAGCACATGGGCGGAAAACGCATCGCCCAGGCGGTCGAAGCGGTTATCGAAGGTGAGTTCGTCGAGGGCTTTCAAGGGCCGGCTCCAGCAGAATGTCCGAGCATTCTGCTGGGGAAAGGCCGGTTAGTCGAGTTTGGCGGCGGGCGGTTCTTGCGCGGGCCTGCCGTCGACGATCGGCACGATGGTTTTCGCTTCCGGCTCGATCGGCACCATCTTGTATTCCTGGCCGTGCAGGTTCTTGAGGTAGACCTCCATCTGCCGGAACGAGATGTTGATGTGCTGCTTCTTGAACTCGCGGTTGATGAAGCGGTTGACCTCGTCGAGCACCGGGTTGCGGTCGCCGAGGTCGCGCACGTGCATGCGCAACTCGTGGTCGAGGGTGCTTTCGCCGAAATTCAGGAAGTACACGTGGGGCTCCGGGTCTTTCAGCACGCGCGGGTTTTCGCGCGCGGCCTTGAGCAACAGCTCTTTCACCAGGTCCAGGTCCGAGCCGTAGTCGACGCCGAGCTTGAGGGTCACCCGGGTGATGGTGTCGGTCAGCGACCAGTTGATCAGTTGCCCGGTAATGAACGTCTTGTTCGGGACGATGATGTCCTTGCGATCGAAGTCGGTGATGGTCGTGGCGCGGATGCGGATCTTGCTCACGGTGCCCGACAGGTTGCCGATGGTGATGGTGTCACCGATCCGCACCGGACGTTCGAACAGGATCATGATGCCGGAAATGAAGTTGGCGAAGATCTCCTGCATGCCGAAACCGAGGCCGACCGACAGCGCCGCCACCAGCCATTGCAACTTGTCCCAGCTCACGCCGAGGGTCGATAGCGTCGAGACGAAACCGACGCCGGCGATCACGTAGGACAGCAACGTGGTGGTCGCGTAGGCGCTGCCCTGGGCAAGGTTGAGCTTCGACAGCACGAACACTTCGAGCAAGCCCGGCAGGTTGCGCGCCAGGGCGAAGGTGATGCCGATGATGATCAGTGCGCCGAGCATGTCGCCGATGCTGATCGGCACCATGCTCATGTTGGCGCCGGTACCGCTGGTGTATTCGTAGAGGGTGACGTTGTCCAGATACGAGAACACCGTGATCAGGTCGGCCCAGACCCAATACAGTGCCGCCATGAAGCCGCCGAGCAGCGCCAGGCGGATCAGGCGCAGGGACTGTTCGTTGACCTTCTCGATGTCCATGCTCGGCTCTTCGATCACCGCTTCGCCGTCTCCGGCCTCTTTGGCGGCCAGCCGTTTGGCCAGGGCGCGCTGGTAGGCCAGGCGCCGGGCCGCCACACTGAGGCCGCGCACGAAGGTGGCTTCGATTACCAGCCAGAACATCAGCAGGTACAGGGTGTTGATCAAACGGTCGCTGAGTTTCAGCGCGGTGTAGTAGTAGCCGAAGCACACCGCCACGAACAACGCGATGGGCAGGGCGGTGAACAGGATCCCCACCAGTTTGCGGAACAGCGAAGCGTTTTCGTGGGTCGGGCTGCTGATGAGCAGGCGGCTGAGCAGCAAGGTCATCAAGGCGTAGCAGATCAGCACCACCGGCATGCCGAGCACGTCATCGGCCAGTGCCGCCGGTTGCAGTTCGGCAACGGCGACTACGGTCACCAGTGCCATGACCACGATGCCGAGGCGGCGGATCCATCTGCGCAGGAATTCCACCTGGGGCTTTTCCCAGCGGAAATGCAGTTCTGCCACGCCACCCGGCGCGAGGATCCGGTACGCGGTGTAGAACACCAGCCAGGCCCCGGCCATTTGCAGCAGCGCCGCGCCCATATTGGCGTTCTGCCCACGGGCGTCGATTTGCAGGGCCAGCCCGCACAATGCGAGGCCCAGTGAAACCGGCATCGCCAGGAGAATGTTGATCAGAATTGCCTGCGGCGTATGCCACTGGCTGTCGCGTTTGAAGTGACCGATGTCCTGGTGAACCTTGTTCAGTCGCGCGTATAGACTCTTGCGCCGCCACAGCAGTGCGCCGATCAGCAAGGCCAGTGGCAGGAACAGCAGCGGGCGCTGGGTCAGGCCGTCGGTCAGTTCGCTCAGGCTTGAAAGTACCGGCAGCGTATCGAGTTGCCGCTGGAGACGGTCCGGCACACTGTGAATCCACTCCAGGTCCAGCGGCTTGTTGCTGGGAATCCAGAACATCTGTTCATCGAGGGTCGCCCGCAGGCTTTGCGCGGTGCTGAGCAATTGCTTCTGGTTCAGTTGCAGGGTGATGGATTCATTGAGCACCGCGCTCAGTTCGCGGTTCAGTCGCTCCAGCAGGTCGGCGCGGGTGATGGCCAGTTCCATCAGGCTTTTGCGCAGCTGCGCCGTGACTTGCTCGGGGGGTTGGGTCGACAGCAGGTTTTCGACGTAGGTGGTCGGATTGCTCAGCAATTCCCGTTGCTGGCTGACTTCGAACTGATAAAGGCGAATGTCGGCGATCTGATCGGCCAGGTTGCGGTCGAGCCGCAGGCGCGGCAGCGCCTGTTTCTGTTTGTAGAGAATCTTCGAGAGCAGCAGGCTGCCTTTGAGCACGTTGATTTGCTCGTCCAGGGCCGCATCGCTCTGGGTCAGGCTGTCCAGCTGCTGCTTGGTCTGCAGGTTCTGCTGGGTGACTTCGTTGAGGCGGTCGGTGCTTTTGAGCAGGTAGTCCGAGAGCTTCAGGTTGGCCGCGCTTTCGGTGGCCAAAAGGCTGCTGCCGCCGGCCTTCTGCGCTTCGATGGATTGCTGGGTGACCGTTTCCTGGGACAGCGCCAGACGCTTCTGGTTGATCAGGGTTTGCAGTTCCTGGATTTCCTTATCCAGGCGGTCGGATCGCTCCGACAACAGGTCATGCTGGCTGTTGCCGAGGTCTTGCAATTGGGTATTGCCGGCCAGTTCCTGGCGCCGCAGCGGGATCAGGGCGTTCAGCGCCGCCAACTCGGCATTGAGCTGGTCGCGCTGCTCGGCGCTCAGGGTCTTGCCAGCGTCCTTGCCGTTCTTGAGGGTGGTATTTATCTGCTGAATGCGCGTCTGGCTGCTGGATATCTCCGCCTGGGCGCGCTCGGGGCGGGTCTGGGCGGTGATGATCAGGCTGTTGGCATCGGCCAGGGCCTTTTGCAGGTCGCTTTGCTGGGTGGAGCGCTCGGTGAGCAATTGTTCAAGCTGCTGGATCGGTTCCTTGGCGAAACGCTGCGCCACCGGCACCACGGCACTGGCCTTGAGGCGGGTCAGTTCACGCTGGTTCTCGATGGTCTGTTTGGGCGCATTGCTCAATTGCTGCTTGAGCGCGACCAGCTTCTGCTCGTAGTCACGCTTGTTGTTGAGCTGGCTCAGCGTACCTTGCAGGACCGATTGCAGGGCCTTCAGATCGGCTTCCGGCAGTTTGCGGTCGGCGATCTTGTCCAGGCTCGCTTGCACGGCTTCGCTGGAAGGCGGTTCGGCCGCTTGCGCCGCTTGCGATAAACCAAGGGTGCTGACAGAGAGACTCAAGCCCAGGAGGGCGACGGCGAAAATGGAGCGCAGATTAGGCATAAAGACCGGTCAAGCAAGTGATAGTGGAAGCAGTTTAGAGGAAGAGTCCGGGACCCGGGCGACTTCCTTCGGGGAATCTGACGCCCACTTTACCGATCTTGTTCCCGTCCATGACGGCCACGGTCCAAATGGTGTTGTTCCATTCCACCTGGTCACCCACCACCGGCGCGCCGCCAACCTTCTGGGCAATGAAGTGGCCCAGGGACATGTCCGGATCGATGCCTTCGACCTTCAGGCCATAGAGGGCCGCAACCGCGGCCAGCTGGGCGTCTCCTTCAAGTACGAAGTCGCCGAAGAAGCGCAGATCGAGGCCCCGTTGTGGCGCCTGGCTGAAGAGTTTTCCGAGGGCCGGCAGGTTGTGTTCATGGCCGATAACACACAACAAATCATCGACTTCCAGCACTGTACTACCCGACGGATGGAGCAATTGCTGGCCACGAAACAGGGCGGCGATACGGGTGCCTTCGGGCATATTCAGCTCGCGAAGGGGCGAACCGATGCACCATTTTTCCGCGCCCAGGCGATAGACGAACAGTTCCCACTCGCTGGTGACGTGCACTTCCAAGGCCGAGCGGGAGATGGGTGCAGGCTCCGGGGGCACCGTCACCTTCAGCAGCTTGGCGACCCACGGCAGGCTCGTGCCCTGAACCAGCAGCGACACCAGCACGATAAAGAACGCGAGGTTGAAGTAGAGCTGAGCGTTGGGCAGGCCGGCCATCAGCGGGAACACCGCGAGAATGATCGGAACCGCGCCGCGCAAGCCGACCCAGGAGATGAATGCCTTCTCGCGACCATGGAACGCCTTGAACGGCAGCAGGCCAACTATCACCGACAGTGGCCGGGCAAACAGAATCATCCACAGCGCCAGGGCCAGTGCCGGCAAGGCGATAGGCAGCAGGTCGTGGGGCGTCACCAGCAGCCCCAGCACCAGGAACATGCCGATCTGCGCCAGCCAGGCCATGCCGTCGAGCATGTGCAGGATGCCGTGGCGGCTGCGCACCGGACGGTTGCCGATCACCAGGCCGCAGATGTATACCGCCAGGAAGCCACTGCCGTGCAGGGCGTTGGTCAGCGCAAACACCACCAGGCCGCCGGCAATCACCAGGATCGGATACAGGCCGGTGGCCAGGTTGATGCGATTGACCAGTTGCAGCATGAGCCAGCCACCGCCCAGGCCGATGACTCCGCCGATGCCGAATTCGCGCAGCAAGTGGGTCAGCAGGCTCCAGTGCAGGCCGGTCTGGCCGCTGGCAAGCATGTCGATCAGGGTGACGGTGAGAAACACTGCCATCGGGTCGTTGCTGCCGGATTCGATCTCGAGGCTGGCGGTTACCCGTTCGTTCAGGCCCTTGCCGCCAAGCAGCGAGAACACTGCGGCGGCGTCGGTAGAACCGACGATGGCGCCGATCAGCAGGCCTTGAATCAGGTTCAAGTCGAACAGCCACGCGGCCGCCATGCCGGTCAGCCCGGTGGTAATCAACACCCCGACCGTCGCCAGCGACAGCGCCGGCCATAACGCCACGCGGAAACTCGACACCCGGGTGCGCAGGCCGCCGTCGAGCAGGATCACCGCCAACGCGAGGTTGCCCACCAGATAAGCCGTGGGGTAGTTATCAAAAAGAATGCCGGCGCCATCGACACCGGCCGCCATGCCGACGGCCAGGATGATCACCAGAATCGGGATGCCGAGACGGGACGAAAGTGAGCTCACCAGAATGCTCGCACCTACCAGCAACGCGCCGATCAAGAACAGGCTGTTGATGGTCGTCGCATTCAAAGGCAGTACTCCAGAAAGCTGAAAGGCGGGCGCAAACTGACCATGCAGTCTGCGTGCCAGCGATTCTAACCTGTTGAAATGTGATGCTGTCAAAAAGCTTTTTGCAGGCGATTCTTCACGCCGGGTGAAATCATTGTGGCGAAGGGGCTTGCCCCCGTTCGGCTGCGAAGCAGTCGTAAATCCGGTAGATGCTATTTAATGGATGTACGCGGTTAACAGGGAAGGGGCCGCTGCGCAGCCCAACGGGGGCAAGCCCCCTCGCCACAGAGTCAGCGGTGCTCGTTAAAGGCTAAACCGCCCAACCAGGGTGTTCAGGTCTACCGCCAGGCGCGACAGTTCATTGCTCGCCGCACTCGTCTGATTCGCCCCGGTGGCCGACTGCACCGACAGGTCACGGATGTTAACCAGGTTGCGATCCACTTCACGGGCCACCTGTGCCTGTTCTTCAGCGGCGCTGGCGATCACGAGGTTGCGTTCGTTGATTTCGACGATGGCGCTGTTGATGGTGTCCAGCGACATCCCGGCGCCGCGGGCGATGTTCAGGGTCGATTCGGCGCGTTCGGTGCTGTTGCGCATCGAATCCACCGCGTGCTCGGTGCCGCTCTGGATGCTGCCGATCATGCGTTCGATCTCGCTGGTCGACTGCTGGGTGCGGTGAGCCAGGGCTCGTACCTCGTCGGCCACCACCGCAAAACCACGACCGGCCTCACCGGCGCGCGCGGCCTCGATGGCGGCGTTCAAGGCCAGCAGGTTGGTCTGGTCGGCCAGGCCACGGATCACATCCAGCACCTTGCCGATGTCACGGGACTCGTTGGCCAGGTCGCCGATCAGGGTCGCGGTGCTCTGCACGTCGGCGCTCATGCGTTCGATGGCGCTGACGGTTTCCTGCACCAGGTCACGGCCGTCACCGGCAGATGTGGTGGCGTTCTTCGAGGCCTCGGATGTGCTGACCGCGTTACGCGCGACTTCTTCCACGGCGCTGGTCATTTCGTTGACTGCGGTGGCAGCCTGTTCGATTTCGTTGTTCTGCCGGGTCAGGCCACGGGCGCTTTCGTCGGTGACGCTGTTGAGTTCTTCGGCAGCGGATGCAAGTTGCGTGGCCGAGCCGGAAATGCGCTGCAGTGTGTCGCGCAGTTTTTCCTGCATCTTCGACATGGCCAGCAGCAAACGGCCGGCTTCATCCTGGCCGTCAACGGTGATCGGGCGCGTCAGGTTGCCTTCGGCAATCTGTTCGGCGGCGCCCAGGGCATTGGCGATCGGTTGGGTGATGCTGTTGGTCAGCAACCAGGCGAGCAGCAGCGTCAAGGCGGTGGCGATCACCAACAGGGTGATTACCAGGTTGAACGCCGAATCGTATTGATCCGCCGACTGCTGGTTGGTGTCGTGGCTCTGCTGGGTGTTGATCTCCAGCAGGCGGTTCAACACGGTGTTGACCGCTTCGGAGTTGTTGAGCAAATCGGTGTTGAGCAGGCTGCGCAATTCATCGACCTGATTGTTGCGCGACAGGGTCTTCATCCGGTCTTCGATCTGGCGGTATTGACCCAGCAGCTGTACGTATTGATCGTAGGCCGCACGTTCCTGCGGGCTGGCGATCAGCTTTTCGTAGGTTGCCTGGGCGGTGCGAATCTGCTGGTTGCGCGTCTCCAGCAGCTCCATGGTTTTCTGCTGCACATCAGGCTCGCGGTTCACCAGCAAGCGATAGGACAGCACGCGCAGGCGCAAGGTGAGCTGTGTGAAGTCGTCCAGGCTCTTGATGCTCGGCACACTGTTGTTGGTGATGTTCTCGGCCGCGCCGCGGATCTTGCTCATCTGATTCAAGGCAAACACCCCCAGAACCATCATCAAGCCGCCAATCAGGGCAAAGCTGAGGAACGCCCGAGGGGCGATATTCATATTACGAAGGGACATGGCAATCACCGAAAAGAGCGCATCCGCGCCGGGCTGAGGCTGCTGTATGGATGGCTTATCGGTCGCCTGGCTGAAGTCTTGAGTCCTTGCGCGTTTTTACTGCGACCGGGTGGTTACCTTGTAGGAGTGAGCCCGCTCGCGAAAAACGCATGGACAACGCAATCATTCAGACAGGGCGCGATATCGTTCGCGTCCATCGCGAACAAGCTCGCTCCTGCATAGGCGGGCGACGAAGTGCAGGAACCAGATCGGGGTATCACAGTCTCTACAGTTTGCGAGAAAGGTCACTCGTCAGCAAAATCAAGGCTTTGCGCCTGTATAACCCTGGCATCCAGGGTGACTTTTCTTTATCGTACGCGCCCTTTGAAAAAGCCCGGAAAATCAAAATGTTGGAAGCATCCCTAAGCCAATTGGAACAACTGGTCAGTGACCTGGTGCAACAGAACCAGACGTTGCTCGGCACCAACCAGACCCTGACCGCAGAACTGGCCCAGGCCAAGGATGAAAACGAAAGCCTGCAACTGAACCTGATGGAGCAGGAAGAGAAGCAAGGCGCCACGGCGGCTCGCATCCAGGCCCTGGTTGAGCGCGTCAGCGCAGGCCCTGTCAGCGCATGAGTTACAACGCCGCAGGGGTAAAAGTCGTCTCGATCCTGGGGGAGGACTATTCGATCAAGGCACCGGCCGGGGAAGAACAGACCCTGCTGGACGCCGCGATGATGTTGAAGGCAGCCCTGGCCGAAACCAAGAGGAAGTACCCGACGCTGATCGGTGACCGACTGCTGGTGCTGGCGGCGATGAATCTGTGTTCCCAGCAGATCGAAATGCAGAAGCAGCACAAGCTCGACCTTGACCGTTACCAAGAGCAAGTCAGCGCCACGGTTGAAGTGATTTCCAAGACGATCAATCAGGCCTGATCGGCTTTGCGCACAACCAAAGAATAGATTGTCGGTTGGCTTGTATACAATCGGCACGGCTGTTGCAGTGTTTCAGCCTCTTATTCTTTGGGGGTGCTCCATGCAGTTCTGGCGACGCAGTATTCAATGGCAGTTGATCCTGAGCATGGGCACCGCCCTGCTGGTCAGTATCCTGATCGTGGTTGGCATTTATACCCTGGTGGTCAACCGCCTCGCCCAGAGCTATCTGGTCGAGCAAGCCTTGCCGTCGAGCATCGAAGCGATGCGCAACGACATCGAGCGGATCCTCGTCCAACCCCTTACCGCCGCCAAGGACATCGCCAGCAACAGCATGGTGCGCGACTGGCTGGCCGGGGGTGAGGACAGCGCCAAGACCGCCAGCTTCGCGCAGTATCTGGAAGGCATTCGCGCCGAGCACAAAGCCTTTACCGCGCTGATCATCGGCACCGCGTCCAGCCATTACATTACCGAAAAAGGCCTGGACCGCACCCTCAGTCGTTCCAATCCCAAAGACGCCTGGTTCTACTCGTTCCTCGACAGCAACCAGCCGCGCACCCTCAATATCGACATCGACACGGCCACCGGAGAATTGGCGCTGTTCATCGACCTCAAGGTCGAGCAGGCCGGTAAAGTCGTGGGCGTTGCCGGGCTTGGCCTGAGCATGAAAGAGCTGTCGGAGCTGATCCACAACTTCAGCTTCGGTGAGCGCGGCAAGGTCTATCTCGTGCGTTCCGACGGTTTGATCCAGGTTCACCCAGAGGCGCAATTCAGCGGTAAGCGCACCTTGGCCGAACAGATTGGCGAGTCAGCCGCGCAAGCGGTCATGGGTCAAAAAACTGCCACCAACAGCAGCTTCCAGCGTGATGGCGAAGACTTTCTCGCGTTGAGTCTGCCTTTGCGCGATCTCGGCTGGACGCTGGTGGCCGAAGTGCCGCAATCGCAGATCTACGCCGAAGCCCGGCGCGCCATGTGGATGAGCAGCGGTATCGGCCTGGCGGTGGCGATTGTGTGTCTGTTGCTGGTGGTGCTGCTGGCCCGTGGGTTGGTGCGGCCGATTCGTCAGGTAACAGCGGCACTGGTTGCCATCGGTAGCGGTGGTGGAGATTTGACCCAGCGGTTAGATTCCAGTCGCGCCGATGAGCTGGGCGATCTGGCGCGTGGCTTCAATCGCTTTCTCGACAGCCAGCGCGACATGATCGGTGAAGTGCTTACCACCAGCGAACAGTTGCGCGCTGCTGTCGGGCAGGTGGCGCGGGTGGTGGACAACACCGCCGAACGCTCCGGGCGCCAGCAGGAAATGACCGACATGGTCGCCACCGCGGTGCATGAAATGGGCCTGACTGTGCAGGACATCGCGCAGAACGCCGGCAACGCGGCATTCGCTTCACAAACCGCCCGTGACGAAGCGCTGCAGGCGCGGGATGTGGTGGGTGGTTCGATCCGCCACATTGAAAGCATGTCCCGGGAAATCGGCGTCGCGGCCACAGCGGTGGGTGAACTGGCCCATCAAGTGGCGTCGATCGACCAGGTGCTGGCGGTGATTCGGGGGATTTCCGAGCAGACCAACCTGCTGGCGCTCAACGCCGCTATCGAAGCTGCGCGAGCCGGGGACATGGGGCGCGGGTTTGCCGTGGTGGCCGATGAAGTGCGGACTTTGGCGCGGCGTACGCAGGCATCTACCGATGAAATCCAGCAGATGATCGGCAGCCTCAAGCAGGGTGCGGAGAATGCGGTGTCGTCGATGCATTCCGGGCAAGCCGCGACCGGCACGGGTGTCGAGTCCAGCCAGCGTACCGGGGCTTCGTTGACCGCGATTACCGGGCAAGTGGAGCGCATCAGCGACATGAACCATCAGGTGGCGACGGCGACGGAAGAGCAATCGGCGGTGACCGAGGAGATCAACCGGAACGTTCAGGGCATCTCCGACCTGGCGCGGGCGACGGCGGGGGAGGTCAGGGCCTGTCGGGAGGATTGTCAGACGTTGCAGCGGTTGGCGGATGATTTGGCGCGGCAGATGGGGGGGTTCAAGCTGAGTTGATGTATTGATAGTGCTGACGCCATCGCGAGCAAGCTCGCTCCCACAGGGTTTGTGTGTTGAACACAAGATTTGTGGCCAACAGGGATTCCTGTGGGAGCGAGCTTGCTCGCGATTGGTTTTCAGCTACACCACAAAGGTTGGATCAGAACCACTCATCCTGCATGCCCAGGCACACATCATCCCGAGCCTCAAGAATCGCCAGCTCATGGTGGCAGCCCGGCACTTCCCATGTCAGGAAATAACGCGCCGCCTGCAGCTTGCCTTTATAGAAGGCCACATCCGCCGCATTACCCTTGGCCAAACCTTCCTCGGCACGGATCGCCTGTTCCAGCCAGCGCCAGCCGATCACCGTGTGACCAAACACTTTCAGGTACAGCGCCGAGTTCGCCAGGCTGCTGTTGACCTTGCCTTGGGCCAGATCAGTCAGGAGGCCGATGGTCACGGTTTGCAGGCGTGCCACCAGTTTTTCCAGCGGCTCGCGCAGCGGCGTCAATGAATCAAACGCCTGTGCTCGCTCGCCAGTGTCGGCGATCAGGCGGATCAGTTGCTTGAGCCCCGCGCCACCGTTCTGCGCCAGTTTGCGGCCCAAAAGGTCTAGCGACTGAATACCGTGGGTGCCTTCGTGGATCGGGTTCAGGCGGTTGTCGCGGTAGTACTGCTCCACCGGGTACTCACGGGTATAACCGTGGCCGCCGAGGATCTGGATCGCCAGTTCGTTGGCCTTCAGGCAGAACTCCGATGGCCAGGATTTGACGATCGGTGTCAGTAAATCCAGCAGTTCATGGGCCTGTTTGCGTTCGGCTTCGGTCGCAAGCGTGGTGGTGTCATCGAACAGTCGCGCCGCATACAGACCCAAGTCAAACGAACCTTCGACGTAAGCCTTTTGCGTCAACAGCATGCGTTTGACGTCGGCGTGCTGAATGATCGCCACCGGCGCGGTGTTCGGGTCCTTGCTGTCCGGCACGCGTCCCTGCGGACGTTCGCGGGCGTATTTTAGCGAGTACAGATAGCCGGCGTAACCAAGCATCACCGCACCCATGCCGACGCCGATCCGGGCCTCGTTCATCATCTGGAACATGTAACTCAAGCCATGGTGCGGCTTGCCCACCAGATAGCCGACGCACTCGCCGTTATCGCCGAAATTCAGTGCGGTGGAGGTGGTGCCGCGCCAGCCCATCTTGTGGAACAGCCCGGCCAGCAACACGTCGTTGCGTTGGCCGAGGCTGCCATCGTCGTTGACCAGGAACTTGGGCACGATAAACAGCGAAATGCCCTTCACCCCGGCCGGTGCGTCCGGCAGCTTGGCCAGCACCATGTGCACGATGTTTTCCGACAGCGGGTGATCGCCACCGGAGATGAAAATCTTGTTGCCCTTGAGGCGATAGGTGCCGTCAGACGCAGGTTCTGCGCGTGTACGAATATCCGACAGCGACGAACCCGCGTGGGGTTCGGTCAGGGCCATGGTGCCGAAGAAACGGCCATCGATCATCGGTTGCAGGAAGCGGCGCTTCTGCTCTTCAGTGCCGAAGCTCTCGATCAGGTTCGCCGCGCCCATGGTCAGGAACGGATAGGACGTCGAAGCAGCATTGGCCGATTGAAAGTGCGCGAAGCAGGCCTGGGACAGCAGCGTAGGAAGCTGCATGCCGCCAGCGTCGAAACTGCGCGCGGCGTTGAGGAAGCCGGCTTCGAGGAAGGCGTCTACCGCCGGTTTCACTTCCGGAATCAGAATCGCCTGACCGTTCTCGTAGCGCGGCTCGTTCTCGTCGCCCTTGCGGTTGTGCGGGGCGAAGAACTTCTCGGCGATGCTGCGGGCGGTGCCAATGGCGGCATCGAAGGTTTCGCGGTTGTGCTCGGCGAAACGCTCACGCTGGGTCAGGCCCTCGGCATCAAGGACTTCATACAGCTCGAAAGCCAGATTACGGGAACTGAGCAACGTCTCGGACATGGCGGCCTACCTTTTGTTGGAGTGGGCCGAGTCTAGGCTTGTGAATTTATGCTGAATAGCATGATTGATGAGCGTGATGGTGGGGCAGAGCAGAGCCTTAGCAGGAACTACAAAACAACTGTGGGAGCGAGCTTGCTCGCGATGGCGGCAGATCAGTCAATATGGAAGGTGACTGATGGATCGCTATCGCGAGCAAGCTCGCTCCCACAGGGGGATTGCATACCGGGCGGCCAATGCGGCAGCCCGGCTTATCGGTTTTAGCCGATGGTCATCAAACTGGCATTACCACCCGCAGCAGCGGTGTTGACGCTCAACGCACGCTCGATCACCAGACGCTCCAGCGCAATGTTGGTTTCGCCCTGGGACAGACCCTGCACACCGACGATGGCGCCGGCACGCTTGGCAACCTGCTGGCACACCGCACGCAACTGGTCGGAATGGCCGTGATGCAGAACCGCATCAAACACCACTTCGTCCTTGTTCCAGTCGGAAACCAGCTTGATGCGCGCCTGAATGTCCTTCGGCAGGCGTGCGAACAAGGCTTTGGTCATGTCAGCTTCCGGCCATACCGCCGAACCGCCGACAGCCAATACCGCCGCCAGTTGCGTCAGCAGGTCGCCTTCGACTTCCGCCAGGCACAGCACGTGTTCCCGTGGCAGGATCGCATAGCTGTTGCGTTCGCCGGTCGGGCCGGCCAGGAGGCGGGTGATACCGCTTTGCGATTGCGCGGCGAACTGCACGCACAGGGTGCTCAGGTCGGCGAACTTGTGGTTGTCGGCCCAGGCTTTCAAGGCGGTCAGCGGCTTGCTCATGGCATCGCGCAGACGAACGTCCGGTGCCGCGGCAGCATCGCCACGAGCGAAGGATTGTTCGATCGCATCCGCAGGGCGCGTCGACAGCAGGCGGTACAGGTACAGCGGGCCGCCGGCTTTCGGGCCGGTACCCGACAGGCCTTCGCCGCCGAATGGCTGCACGCCTACTACTGCACCAACAATGTTGCGGTTGACGTAGACGTTACCGGCGTTGACGTTGTCGATCACCTTGGCAATGGTCTCGTCGATGCGGGTGTGCACGCCCAGGGTCAGGCCGTAACCGGAAGCGTTGATCTGGCCGATCAGTTGATCGATGTCCTTGCGCTTGTAGCGAACCACGTGCAGCACCGGGCCGAAGATCTCCCGCTGCAGTTCGTCGAAGCTTTCCAGTTCGATCAGTGTCGGCATCACGAAGGTGCCGCGTTTGACTTCTTCGGCGTCGGCGATGGCCACCTGGTACACGCTGCGACCTTTGTCGCGCATGGCCTGGATGTGCTTCTCGATGCCAGCCTTGGCTTCGGCGTCGATCACCGGGCCGATGTCCACGGACAGACGCTCAGGGTTGCCGAGACGGCTTTCAGCCATGGCACCTTTGAGCATTTCGATGACGCGGTCGGCGGAATCTTCCTGCAAGCACAGTACACGCAGAGCCGAGCAACGCTGACCGGCGCTGTCGAAGGCCGAGGACACCACGTCGATCACAACCTGTTCGGTCAGTGCCGAGGAGTCGACGATCATCGCGTTCTGGCCACCGGTTTCGGCGATCAGCGGGATTGGACGACCCTGGCTGTCCAGGCGGCCGGCGATGTTGCGTTGCAGCAAGCGAGCGACTTCGGTGGAACCGGTGAACATCACGCCTTTGACGCGATCGTCGCCGACCAGGCCGGCACCGACGGTTTCACCGCGACCCGGCAGCAGTTGCAGCACGCCTTCCGGGATGCCGGCTTCGAGCATCAGGCGCACGGCCTGAGCGGCGACCAGCGGCGTTTGTTCCGCAGGCTTGGCCAATACCGGGTTACCAGCGGCCAATGCAGCAGCCACCTGACCACTGAAGATCGCCAGCGGGAAGTTCCACGGGCTGATGCATACGACTGGGCCCAACGGACGGTGAGCGTCATTGGTGAAATCGTTGCGTGCCTGCACCGCGTAATAACGCAGGAAATCCACGGCTTCACGCACTTCGGCGATGGCGTTGGCGAAGGTCTTGCCGGCTTCGCGGGCCAGCAGGCCCATCAGCGGCTGGATTTCGGCTTCCATCAGATCGGCGGCACGTTCCAGGATCGCGGCGCGCTCGGCGGGCGGCGTGGCCTGCCAGATCGGTGCAGCGTTGAGGGCGCACTGGATCGCGTTGTCGACGTCTTCGACGGTCGCTTCCTGTACATGGCCGACCACGTCACGCAGATCGGACGGGTTCAAGACCGGTGCCGGGGCTTCGCTGCTGGAAGCGCAACCGAGCATCGGCGCCGCTTTCCAGTGGTTGTGTGCGGTAGCGAGAAGCGCGCAGGACAGGGATGCCAAACGATGTTCGTTGGCCATGTCGATGCCGCTGGAGTTGGCGCGCTCGGAACCATACAGGTCACGCGGCAGCGGAATGCGCGGGTGCGGCAGGCCGAAACCACCTTCCACGGTCGCCATTTGCTCGATGCTGGCTACCGGATCGGCCACCAGTTCCTGGATCGAAATCGACTGGTCGGCAATACGGTTGACGAACGAAGTGTTCGCGCCGTTTTCCAGCAGGCGACGCACCAGGTAGGCCAGCAGGGTTTCGTGGGTGCCGACTGGAGCGTACACGCGGCACGGACGGTTCAGCTTGCCTTCGGAAACTTTGCCTACAACCTGTTCGTACAGCGGTTCACCCATGCCGTGCAGGCACTGGAATTCGTACTGGCCCGGGTAATAGTTCTGACCGGCGATGTGATAAATGGCCGACAGGGTGTGGGCGTTGTGCGTGGCGAACTGCGGGTAGATGACTTCCGGCACCGACAGCAGCTTGCGGGCGCAAGCGATGTAGGACACGTCGGTGTACACCTTGCGGGTGTAGACCGGGTAGCCTTCCAGGCCTTCGACCTGGGCGCGCTTGATTTCGCTGTCCCAGTACGCGCCTT
Source organism: Pseudomonas sp. 2725 (assembly GCF_050434585.1). Classification (NCBI taxonomy): domain Bacteria; kingdom Pseudomonadati; phylum Pseudomonadota; class Gammaproteobacteria; order Pseudomonadales; family Pseudomonadaceae; genus Pseudomonas; species Pseudomonas sp. 2725. Next base: position 212,802 of record NZ_JBNDIV010000007.1, read on the forward strand.
TTACCAGGCGGATCATCAGGCGATGACGGCTGCGGCGAGCCAGGTCGATCACGTAGTCGATCACGTACGGGCAACGCTTCTGGTAAGCCTGGATCACGAAACCGATGCCGTTCCAGCCAGTCAGTTGCGGCTCGAAGCACAGGCGCTCGAGCAGATCCAGTGACAGCTCCAGGCGATCGGCCTCTTCGGCGTCGATGTTCAGGCCGATGTCATATTGCTTGGCCAGCAGGGTCAGCGACAGCAGGCGCGGGTACAGCTCGTCCATCACGCGCTCGTACTGGGCGCGGCTGTAACGCGGGTGCAGGGCGGACAGCTTGATCGAGATGCCCGGGCCTTCATAAATCCCGCGACCGTGGGAGGCTTTGCCGATCGAGTGGATGGCTTGTTCGTACGAGGCCAGGTACTTCTGTGCGTCGTGCTCGGTGAGTGCGGCTTCACCCAGCATGTCGTAGGAATAGCGGAAACCTTTGGTTTCGAACTTGCTGGCGTTGGCCAGGGCTTCGGCGATGGTTTCGCCGGTCACGAACTGCTCGCCCATCAGGCGCATGGCCATGTCGACGCCCTTGCGGATCATCGGCTCGCCGCTCTTGCCGATGATGCGGCTCAGGGACGAAGTCAGGCCGGCTTCGTTGTGGGTCGACACCAGTTTGCCGGTCAGCAGCAAACCCCAGGTGGCGGCGTTGACGAACAGCGACGGGCTGTTGCCCAGGTGCGGCTGCCAGTTGCCGGTGCTGATCTTGTCGCGGATCAGGGCGTCGCGGGTGCCTTTGTCCGGGATGCGCAGCAGCGCTTCGGCCAGGCACATCAGCGCCACGCCTTCCTGGGACGACAGGGAGAACTCCTGCAACAGGCCTTGGACGATGCCGGCACGGCCGCCGGCGCTCTTCTGGTTGCGCAGTTTTTCAGCAATCGAGGCGGCGAGTTTGTTGGTGGCTTCGGCCATCGGTGCCGGCAGGCGAGCCTGCTCGATCAGCATCGGCACGACTTCCGGCTCAGGGCGACGGTAGGCGGCGGTGATCGACGCGCGCAGTACCGATTGCGGCAGGATGCTTTCGGCGAATTCGAGGAAACACTGGTGGGCGTGATCCAGAGGCGCGTCGACGGAGTCGTCGGAATCCTTGGTCGAACCGTTCAGCTCGGACAGGGTTGCACCACCCTCGAGTTTTTCCAGGTAATTGAAGATTGCCTGCTTGATCAGCCAGTGCGGCGTGCGATCAATCGAGGTCGCGGCGGCCTTGAGGCGTTCGCGGGTCGGGTCGTCAAGTTTGACCCCAAGGGTGGTGGTAGCCATGTTTTTATCCTCATGTTTGCCACGACTGCGTGGCATCAGCTGGCGGCAAGATTAGCCGTGCGACTGTTGAGGTGCAACCGGGTGCAACCCTTTTTTTGTCGGAATATTACGCAGCTCGTCAGGAAATAAATTCTGGTACGGCGGTGCTGCCTTTGCTTGGTGCTTTTTAGGGTGGTTGGCCCGAGTTCTTGCTCCGAAAAGGAGCAAAAAACCGGGTTTGAAATTTATTTCCGACTGGGTGCAACTTATTCTCAAGAAACTGGTTGCACCTTATTTGCTTTGTTGAATAGCATTCGCGCCCAAGGTGCAACCCGGTCGAAACCCGGGTGCTCCGGCTGATGGCTTTCCTGGGGAAACATCAGTCATAAATGCGCGGGAATCCGGATCGTCTGTCAAACGTATGCGTTTGCGAGCGGTTCACCAGCCGCAGCTACATAAAAACAAAGCCAGGGCGTAACTTAATGAGCGTAAGCAATCCAACCCTGATCACGTTCGTGATCTACATCGCAGCAATGGTGCTGATCGGCTTGATGGCCTATCGCTCCACCAACAACCTTTCCGACTACATTCTGGGCGGTCGTAGCCTGGGCAGCGTCGTGACCGCACTGTCCGCCGGTGCCTCCGACATGAGCGGCTGGTTGTTGATGGGCTTGCCCGGCGCGATCTACATGTCCGGTCTGTCCGAAAGCTGGATCGCCATCGGCCTGATCGTCGGCGCCTACCTGAACTGGCTGTTCGTCGCCGGCCGTCTGCGTGTGCAGACCGAGCACAACGGTGATGCACTGACCCTGCCGGACTACTTCGCCAGCCGTTTCGAAGACAAAAGCGGCCTGCTGCGGATCATCTCCGCGGTCGTGATCCTGGTGTTCTTCACCATCTACTGTGCTTCCGGCATCGTGGCCGGCGCCCGTCTGTTCGAAAGCACCTTCGGCATGTCCTACGAGACTGCGCTGTGGGCCGGTGCTGCGGCGACGATTGCCTACACCTTTATCGGTGGTTTCCTGGCCGTGAGCTGGACCGATACCGTACAAGCCACCCTGATGATCTTCGCGTTGATCCTGACGCCGGTTATCGTGTTGCTGGCCACCGGCGGCGTCGACACCACTTTCCTGGCCATCGAAGCGCAAGATCCAAGCAACTTCGACATGCTCAAGGGCACCACTTTCATCGGCATCATCTCGCTGATGGGCTGGGGTCTGGGCTACTTCGGCCAGCCGCATATCCTGGCGCGTTTCATGGCTGCCGATTCGGTTAAATCGATCGCCAACGCCCGCCGCATTTCCATGACCTGGATGATCCTGTGCCTGGGCGGCACCGTGGCAGTCGGCTTCTTCGGTATCGCCTACTTCTCGGCGCACCCGGACGTGGCTGGCGCAGTCACCGAGAACCACGAGCGTGTGTTCATCGAACTGGCCAAGATCCTGTTCAACCCATGGATCGCGGGTATCCTGCTGTCGGCCATTCTGGCTGCCGTCATGAGCACCCTGAGCTGCCAGTTGCTGGTGTGCTCGAGCGCCCTGACCGAAGACTTCTACAAGACCTTCCTGCGTAAATCCGCTTCGCAGCTGGAACTGGTGTGGGTCGGCCGTGCCATGGTGTTGTTGGTTGCCCTGGTGGCGATCGCCCTGGCGTCCAACCCGGAAAACCGTGTACTGGGTCTGGTGAGCTACGCCTGGGCCGGTTTCGGTGCCGCATTCGGTCCGGTGGTGCTGATCTCCGTGATCTGGAAAGACATGACCCGCAACGGCGCACTGGCCGGTATCCTGGTCGGCGCGATCACCGTGATCGTCTGGAAGCACTTCGAACTGCTGGGCCTGTACGAAATCATCCCTGGTTTCATCTTCGCCAGCCTGGCGATCTACTTCGTCAGCAAAATGGGCACGCCGACTGCCGGCATGTTCCAGCGTTTTGCTGCTGCTGAGGCGGACTATCGTTTGAACAAGTGATGAGTGATGGGTTGAACTCTTCCCGTCCCTGATAAAAGAACGGCTCGCAGCTTTAACAGTGCGGGCCGTTTTTTTTGCTTCTCCGATATCCGTGGTGCGAATTTTCCGGGCAGGGTCCTCGGACGTTTCCTTCAAAACGTAGCGGTTTTCATGAACTGGTACGACGCGAGTTCCGTCGATAGTCTTTGGCGGTCACTGACAATTCAGTGGTGGGGTGTAGGAACCTGTTAAGACCATGAGACACGCTTGGCATCGACACCTGATTTGCGGCCACTAACTTGCGCCCGTAAGATCTGTTTCGGCGGCTGTGCGCGGGCACGCTTCGGCGTGGTCGAGTTCTCTGGTCTCGATATTCCTACCCCGCGTATGGCTGCCACCCAAGCCTGTAGGAAGGCCGATGGTAGCCCCACTTCTACCAGAGGTTAAAAAGTGAAAACAATTCACCCCGACCCACCCTACGTAAAGCCAATCCCCCATCCCGACAACCGCTTCATGGCATTGACCAGCAACTGCACCGATACGCCCACCCTGTTCGTCGACACCCACGCGCCACTCGACATCCTCACCGACGCCGCCAACTACAGACTCCGCGCAGTAACCCAAGTGCTTGAGAACCTGTCCATGCGCGGTTCTATCGAGTGTGAGTCCTTCATCCTCAGCGATTTCGCCTTGCTCTGCGCAATTACGTTGCGCGATGGCTGTGATGTGCTGGATGTGGTTGGGCGGCGGTTGCGGGCACGGCCTTCGGCGTAGCGCCGGGTGGCTTTTGTGGTGAGGGGGGCTTGCCCCCGTTGGGTTGCGCAGCAACCCTGAGTTCAGCGACCCGGTGTTATCAGGCACACCGCAGTACTTGGGGTTGGCGACTGCTTTGCAGTCGAACGGGGGCAAGCCCCCTCGCCACAGGGCTTCGTAGTGCCTCACCGGCCGCTTGGCTGCCAACTCCTGACTTGCCGCCCGGTAAAAGGTAAACTTCCCGGCCTTCGCAGGAGCAGCCATGAATTATCGTCACGCCTTCCATGCCGGCAATCACGCCGATGTGTTCAAACACCTGACCTTGACCCGCCTCATCGCCCTGATGTCGCGCAAGGAGCAGCCGTTTGCCTATCTCGATACCCACGCCGGCATCGGTCTGTATGACCTTCAGGGTGATCAGGCCAATCGTACCGGTGAGTACCTGGAAGGCATTGCGCGTTTGTGGGATCAGCCGGATCTGCCGATCCTGACCGCTGATTACATGCAGGTGCTGCACGAGATGAACCCGGATGGCCAGTTGCGCTATTACCCGGGGTCGCCGGAGTTGGCGCGGCGTCTGACCCGCCCTCAGGACCGTGTGTTGCTCAACGAGAAACATCCGGAAGACGGCGTTTTGCTCAAGGACAACATGGCCGGTGATCGTCGGGTCAAGGTTCACTTGGGTGAGGGCTGGCATGTGTCGCGGGCCTTGCTGCCGGTGCCGGAGAAGCGTGCGGTGATGTTGATCGATCCGCCGTTCGAGAAGCTCGACGAGATGCAGCGCTGTGCCGCGTCATTGAAGGAAGCGATTGGCCGGATGCGTCAGACCGTGGCGGCAATCTGGTACCCGGTGAAGGATCAGCGCGCGCTGCGCCGCTTCTATCAGGACCTGGCCGGTACCGGTGCGCCGAAGTTGTTGCGGGTGGAGTTGCTGGTGCATCCATTGGATACGCCCAACAGCCTGAACGGTTCCGGGCTGGCGATCGCCAATCCGCCGTGGGGGCTGGAAGAGGAATTGCGTGAGCTGCTGCCGTGGTTGTCCGAGAAGCTTGGGCAGACCCAGGGTGGGTGGCGGATGGACTGGTTGATTGCCGAGAGTTGATCTGTAGGAGCGAGCTTGCTCGCGAAGGTCGTGAACGTTAACGCGTAAAACCGGATGCCCAGCGGCGTCCTTTGGTTTTTCGCGAGCGGGCTCGCTTCTACAGTCAGTTGTCAGATCGGGCAGGTCACGCCGGTACCGCCGATGCCGCAATAGCCTTCCGGGTTTTTCGCCAGGTACTGCTGGTGATACGTCTCGGCAAAGTAGACGGTTGGGGCCTGGTCGATTTCGGTGCTGATTTCACCGAGACCGGCCTTGGACAGCTCGGCCTGGTAGGTTTCCTTGCTCTTGAGCGCCGCGTCCAGTTGTTCCGGGCTAGTGGCGTAGATCACCGAACGGTATTGGGTGCCGATGTCGTTGCCCTGGCGCATGCCCTGCGTCGGGTTGTGCAGTTCCCAGAACATCGCCAGCAGTCCTTCGTAGCTGACCTTGGCCTTGTCATACACCACCAGCACCACTTCGGCGTGACCGGTCAGGCCCGAGCAGACTTCTTCGTAGGTCGGGTTCGGCGTGAAACCGCCGGCGTAGCCGACCACGGTGCTGACCACGCCTTCACGCTGCCAGAAGCGGCGTTCCGCGCCCCAGAAGCAGCCGAGGCCGAAGATCGCGAAGTCGACATCTTCGAAGAACGGGCCGAGCAAGGGGGTGTCTTTAAACACAAAGTGCTTTTCAGGCAGGGTCATCGCGGTTTCGCGGCCAGGCAGAGCTTGTTCTTTAGTAGGGAGCACGTTTTTGTTCACCAGAATTTCCGAGCGCAGAACCATGATCAGTCCTCTCAGTCAGGTTGGGTTGTAAATAAACAGACTGTCAGTGTGCCCAATACCTGCCCGATACGCACTACCCCTGTAGGGGTGAGCCTGCTCCTGATAGCGGTGTGTCGGTGTCATGGGTGCTGACTGGTCCACCGCTATCGCGAGCAAGCTCGCTCCCACAGGTTTTTTGCCTGCCACAGAGTTTATGTCTGCCACAGGTTCTGTGTTTGTCAGGCGATTGGGCCACGCGGGTAGCGTTTGAGCTTGTCGATCAGCTCATTGCCCGGGATCGGACGGTCGAACAGGTAGCCCTGGCCGACGTCGCAGCGGTGACGGCGCAGGAACGACAACTGCTCGGCGGTTTCGATGCCTTCAGCCACGACCTTGAGTTTCAGGTTGTGGGCCATGGCGATCACCGCGGAGGTGATTTCCATGTCGTCCTGGTTGTCCGGGATTTCGTGGATAAAGCTTCGATCGATCTTGATGATGTCGATGGGGAATTTTTTCAAGTAACTGAGCGACGAGTAACCGGTGCCGAAGTCGTCCATGGCCAGGGTCAGGCCCAGGCGCTTGAGCTGGTCGAGCTGCAAGTGGGTGTCTTCGGTAGCCTCCAGCAGCAGGCCTTCGGTCAGCTCCAGCTCCAGTAAATGCGCCGGCAGGGCTTCTTCCTTGAGGATGTTGGCAATGGAGGCCACCAGGTCTGGGTCGGAAAACTGCTTGGGCGACAGGTTGATCGCCACTTGCAGGTTGCCCAGGCCGGCGGCGGTCAGCGCTTTGCTCATGCGGCAGGCCTGGCGGGCGATCCATTTTCCGATCGGAATGATCAGCCCGGTTTCCTCGGCGACGCTGATGAACTGATCCGGGCGGATCATGCCTTTTTCCGGATGGTCCCAGCGCAGCAGGGCTTCCATCCCCAGCAGGCGACCGCTGCGCAGGCACAGCTTGGGCTGGTAGAACACGTCGAGTTCGTTCTGGGTCAGGGCGCGGCGCAGGTTGTTTTCGACGAACAGCTTGTAGCTGGCCTCGGCGTTCAGCGCTTCGGTGAACACCTGCACCTGATGTTTGCCGTTGGCCTTGGCCTTGTGCAGCGCCAGCCCGGCATTGCGCATCAGGGTTTGCGGGTCGCGCCCGTGCAGTGGCGCACAGGCCAGGCCCACGGAGCCGGTGACGCTGATCAACTGGTTGTCGACGAACATCGGTTTGTCGAGGGTCGCCAGCAACTGGTTGGCCACTTGCTGGCCCGTCGTGAGGTCGCTGTTGTCCAGCAACACGGCGAATTCGTTACTGGCGAATCGCGCCAGGCTGCCGCTCGGGATCAGGCTGTTGCGCAGGCGCCGGGCCAGGCTGATCAGCAGTTTGTCGCCGGTCTGGTGGCCGAGGCTGTCGTTGATCCGCTTGAAGTTGTCGATGTCCACCAGCAACAGGCTGATCGGCGCGTCGCTGTCCCGGGCGAAGCGTTCATCGAGGTTGCGGATGAACGCCGGGCGGTTGCCAAGGTTGGTCAGGTTGTCGGTGTAGGCCAGGCGCTCGATACGTTGTTGGGCGAGCTTGGTCTGGGTGATGTCTTCGTAGATGCCGATGTAGTGGGTCAGCTCGCGGTTGTCGCCGTAAACCTTGGAGATCGACAATTGGCCCCAGTAGGGTTCGAGGTTTTTCCGGCGGCTCTTGAATTCACCTTGCCAACTGTTGCTCTTGGCCAGCGCCGAAGGTGCATCGAACAGCAGTTCGCTGAGGTTCTCCAGGGCCGGTAGTTCTGACAGCCGCTGACCGTGCACTTCTTCGGTGGAATATTGGGTGATCGCGGTGAAGCTCGGGTTGACGTATTCCACCACGCCATCGCAGTTGACCAGCAAAAAGGCGTTGGCACTTTGTTCGACCGCGCGCTGGAACAGGTGCAGGGCGCTGGTGGCGGTTCGCCGGTTGTGGTTGCTGATGACCTGGGCAAACTGGTCCGCCAGTTCTCCGGCGAACGCGATTTCATCCGACTGCCAGGCGCGGGTTGCCCCGGTTTGCTCCAGGCACAAAACGCCGACCACCTGGCCATCGACGCGGATACTGGCGTCGAGCATTGCGTTGACATCCCGCGGGCGCAGGCTTTCGGCCATCTCCCGGGTGCGTGGGTCGCGCATGGCGTTATGGGCGTCGATGGCACGGCCGGTGTGCAGGGCGTCGAGGTAATCGGGGAAAAGACTGACGTCGATCGGTTGCGGCAGCAGGTATTCCTGATTCGTGCGGTGATAGGCCGAGATCGGCACCAGCATCGAGCCTTCGAGGTGCCACAGGCTGGCACTGTCGATTTCGTAGATGTCGCAGGCACTGCGGGTGATCAGCTCGGCGGCTTCGCGCAAGGAGTTGCTGCTGCTGTAGCGTTGACGGGTGAGCAGCAGGATCAGATCCTGCTGGGCTCGCACCCGCTCCAGATGCAGCAGTTGCTCCTGCTGGGTACGTTGATTGAGTTCCAGGGCGATTTGCAGGCGCGAGTTCTGGGTTTCAAGGTCCATGGCCGGTTGCAGCGGGTCATCCTCGAACAGGCCGTCGATGACCAGCAGGTAGCCGCGCAACAGGTGTCGATTGTGTTGTTTGTAGGCTTCGCCCAGCTCCAGCAGAGTCAGGGAGCCAGCGGCGGTATGCAGGGTATAGCGGATCAGGTAGTGCGGGCTTTCAGTCAGCTGTTGCTGGACTGCGTCGTGCAGTTGATAGCGTGCTAGCGGCTCCATCAGGCTGGCGTAGGGCGAGCCCACCAGCGCACACAGTTCCACGGCTGGCAGGCCGAACTGGCGTTCGCAATTGGGATCGAGAAACAGCAGCGCCCAGCTGGGTTCATTAAGCCGTTCGAAACGCAGCATGCCGAGCCGCGAGGGCACAGGCAACTGCGTCACTACCTCGGCCACCATACGGCTGGCGGCATCGGGCTGGCTTTTCATGGAGGGAAACTCGCTTCGAATATGCTGAACGCGCTGGGCTCTCGCCCTCTTTACTGTTGCCTGCGGCAAGGTTGCATCATTGCGACACCGACTGACAAGAGAGATGAAGGCCAAGTGCTATAAGAATATGTCGGCAGACGACAAGTTTTCTTCAGTCGGTGGCAAAAAGTATTGCCAGTCACTGAAAAATCGCAGTTTTGCAAGTATTGCCAGTGACTGCGATCTGTTTCCGGGTCAGCGAATCGGGATGCCAATGGACTGCAAATGCTTGCCCTCCCGGTCGTGGAAATTCACCTGAAGCTGCCCGGCATCGACGACCAGGTGTGCAAAATTATCCTGGCTGATCACCTTGCTGCTCAGTTCATGTCGATAGTCGCCTGCGGTGGTGCGGACCAGGGGGTGATCGAGGACGAATGTGGCGGTCGTGGCATAGGGCAGCATTTTGCTGTTGCACAGCGGTGACGAGACGATGGTGTGGACCTCGAAGTCCGCATCCTCGCTGTGGCTCAGCCGACTGGTCAGCGAGCCGTGGACATCGCCGGAAATGAAGAAGACATTCTTGATGCGGTGTGTGCGGATGGTCTCCAGCAACCGTAGCCGTTGCTCTGGAAAGGCCTGCCAGGCGTCATCATCCGTGCGTTTGCGGTCAGGGTAGAACATGACACTGGTGACCACGAATTTGACCCGTGCCGGGCTGTGGATCAGCCAGTCGCACAAGGCTTGTTCCTGGGCTGCGTCGAGAATGCGTCGGTCAGTGGCCGACAGATTGCGTCGGGTCCGACTGTCGGTAACAAACCATTCGATATCACCTTCAGTAAATTGATACCAGTATTTGTCCAGTCGTTTATTTGTCAGTCCATCATCAGTTAGTGCATGGGCAGGACTATGACTGGCCTGATACAACTCATAGGCCCTGATTGCGTTTGCATATAAGTACTCATCGGACTTGCTCTTGTTGGCGGGCCAGTTGTCCTCTATTTCATGGTCGTCAAGGATCATGTAAGTGGGCAGATTGGACATTAACCTTGCGATATTTATCTGCGAAAACGCCACGCGATATTTATGGAGGATTTCCTTGAGTTCCCGATCAGGGGCAATAATGTTCAAGTCATCGACATAGATTTGGTCTCCCGTCATCACCAGCGCGCTGACGGGAGGATTGGCTTGCTCCACCAAACGTGAAATCGAAGCAAAGACTCTGTCGCCCAGGTGAGGGGCGGATGCTATGCCTGCGGTCATGCGCAGGTATCGGCAAGAGCCGACAATGTAGGCCCTTGGCAGGCTGGACTGGCTGGAACGGGTACGCAAGTGATAAACCTGCCGTGACCATTGCAGCGGCAGTTCCTTCACCGTGTCGACGGTGTGCGCCGGGCTGGTCAGGCTGAACCACCCGGCCTGATATTCATAGTCGGAGTCGGCGGACAGGTTGTTCAGCACGATGACTTCGCACATGTCGTGCTCGGGTTCGAGTTTCGCAAAGTTACCTTTTGACCAGTGATCTTCACCTTGTCGTCTATAGCGAATGCCAGCAAATACCAAGGTGTCTTTATTGTGTTCGCCGCGTAAGAAAATACGGGCGTGATTAGTTGTGGTGTGACCAATAATCGGGCCGACAGTTGGTTTGAACATGTTTGAGTCCATTCGGCTGCTAATGAATTAGTCTGATGGTTGTTTCGGATGTAATAAGTAGTCTTCCAGCCAAGACTAGTTATTTGACCCGAAAAAATATCTGGCAGAAATGGACTCGAGTTGTGGGCGGTATCAGCCACAAATGTAGGAAGACGTTTTAAGTAATAACTTCAGGCAAAAAAAAGCCCCGCCAAATTGGCGGGGTTGAGGTACGAGCGTGGCGCTCGGAAACGTGGAACGCAACAGGCCCTCCGGAGAAGGAGGGCCGGTCGGTATTACAGGAGCATGGTGCGGATGTCGCCCAGCAGATCGCTCAGACGCTTGGTGAAGCGTGCAGCAGCGGCGCCGTTGATCACACGGTGATCGTAGGACAGCGACAGCGGCAGCATCAGTTTCGGCTGGAAGGCTTTGCCGTCCCAGACTGGCTGGATGGTTGCCTTGGAAACACCGAGGATCGCCACTTCCGGCGCGTTGACGATCGGCGTGAAGCCGGTGCCGCCAATGTGGCCGAGGCTGGAAATGGTGAAGCAGGCGCCTTGCATCTCGTCCGACGAGAGCTTCTTGGTCCGGGCTTTTTCAGCCAGGGAAGCAGCCTCGGCGGCCAATTGCAGCAGGCTCTTCTGGTCGACGTTCTTGATGACCGGTACCAGCAGGCCATCCGGGGTGTCGACGGCGAAGCCGATGTTCACGTATTTCTTGCGGATGATCGCTTTGCCGCTTGGCGCCAGCGAGCTGTTGAAGTCCGGCAGTTCCTTGAGCAGGTGCGCGCAGGTCTTGAGCAGCAACGGCAGGATGGTCAGCTTGACGCCGGCCTTCTCTGCAACGGCCTTCTGGGCAACACGGAACGCTTCGAGCTCGGTGATATCCGCCGAGTCGAATTGCGTCACGTGCGGTACGTTCAGCCAGCTGCGGTGCAGGTTGGCGGCGCCGACCTGCATCAGGCGGGTCATCGGCACTTCTTCGATTTCACCGAAGCGGCTGAAGTCCACGACCGGAATCGGCGGGATGCCCGCGCCACCGGTTGCGCCAGCCGCAGCGGCCGGTGCTTCCTTGGCCTTCTGCATCATGGCTTTGACGTAGACCTGCACGTCTTCTTTCAGGATGCGACCGTGCGGACCGCTGGCGCCTACAGCGCTCAGCTCGACGCCGAATTCGCGGGCCAGTTGACGCACGGCAGGGCCGGCGTGAACTTTGGCGCCTGGCTTGGCTGGAGCAGCAACCGGGGCAGCAGGAGCAGCGGCAGCCGGAGCAGCAGCGGCTGGAGCTGGAGCGCTCGGAGCAGCAGCGGCAGGTGCGGTCGCAGCAACAGGTGCAGCAGGAGCGGCGCCTTTGACTTTCAGTTTCAGGATCAGGTCGCCGGTTCCGACTTCGTCGTCGAGCTTGATGGAAACGCTTTCCACCACGCCAGCGGCTGGCGACGGGATTTCCATGCTCGCCTTGTCGGATTCCAGGGTGATCAGCGACTGGTCGGCCACAACGGTGTCGCCTGCCTTGACCAGGACTTCGATGATCTTGGCCTTGCCCGCCGAACCGATGTCCGGAACATGGATGTCCTGAACGCTGTCGGCCACTGGAGCGGCCGGGGCTGCGGCAGCAGCAGGTGCAGCGGCGGGTGCCGGAGCGGCAGCCTGGGCCGGAGCAGCAGCCGGAGCAGCAGCACCCGCCACTTCCAGATCCAGGATCAGGTCGCCGGTGCCGACTTCGTCGTTGAGCTTGACGCTGATGGCCTTGACCACGCCAGCGGCAGGCGACGGGATTTCCATGCTCGCCTTGTCGGACTCCAGGGTGATCAGCGACTGATCAGCCGTAACGGTGTCGCCGACCTTGACCTGGATCTCGATGATCTGGGCCTTGCCCGACGAACCGATGTCCGGCACATGCACTTGCTGAACGCTGGCAGCAGCCGGCGCAGCAGGAGCAGGAGCGGCGGCAGGTGCAGCAGCCGGTTTGGCTTCAGCCTTGGCCGCCGGTGCGGCAGCCGCAGGAGCCGCAGCAGCGGCACCTTCGACTTCCAGCTCCAGCAGTTCGTCACCTTCTTTCAGGCGATCGCCCAGCTTCACTTTCAGGCTCTTGATGATACCGGCCTTCGGCGCAGGCACTTCCATGCTCGCCTTGTCCGACTCAAGTGTCAGGATGCTCTGGTCGGCTTCGATACGGTCGCCGACCTTCACAAACAGTTCAATTACTTCACCTTCACCGCTGCCGATGTCAGGTACGCGAATGAGTTCGCTCACAGAATCTCTCCTCAGCAGTCCAGTGGGTTGCGTTTTTCCGGGTCGATCCCGAACTTGGCGATGGCTTCAGCCACCACTTTAGGTTCGATATCGCCACGGTCAGCCAGTGCTTCCAGGGCTGCCAACACCACGAAATGACGGTCGACTTCGAAGAAATGACGCAGTTTCTTGCGGCTGTCGCTGCGGCCGAAACCGTCGGTGCCCAGGACTTTGAATTCCTTGGACGGTACCCACTGACGGATCTGCTCGGCGAACAGTTTCATGTAGTCGGTAGAGGCAATGACCGGACCTTGACGGCCGTTCAGGCACTCTTCCACATAGCTCAGCTTAGGCTTCTGGCCAGGGTGCAGACGGTTGGTGCGCTCAACGGCCAGGCCGTCGCGACGCAGTTCATTGAAGCTGGTAACGCTCCACACGTCGGCGCCGACGTTGAACTGTTCACGCAGGATCTTCGCTGCTTCACGGACTTCACGCAGGATGGTGCCGGAGCCCATCAGCTGAACGTGGTGCGCCGCTTCGCGGTTGTCTTCTTCGAGCAGGTACATGCCTTTCTTGATGCCTTCTTCGGCACCGGCCGGCATGGCTGGCTGCTGGTACGACTCGTTCATCACGGTGATGTAGTAGAAGACGTCCTGTTGCTCTTCGGTCATCTTCTTCATGCCGTCCTGAATGATCACCGCCAGCTCGTAGCCGTAGGTTGGATCGTAGGTGCGGCAGTTCGGGATGGTCGCGGCCAGCAGGTGGCTGTGACCGTCTTCGTGTTGCAGGCCTTCACCGTTCAGGGTGGTACGGCCGGCGGTGCCGCCGATCAGGAAGCCACGGGTGCGGCTGTCGCCAGCGGCCCAGGCCAGGTCGCCGATACGCTGGAAGCCGAACATCGAGTAGAAGATGTAGAACGGCAGCATCGGCTGGTTGTGGCTGGAGTACGAAGTACCGGCAGCGATGAAGGAGCTCATGGCGCCCGCTTCGTTGATGCCTTCTTCGAGGATCTGGCCCTTCTGGTCTTCCTTGTAGAACATCACCTGGTCTTTATCGACTGGCTCGTAGAGCTGGCCGACGGAGGAGTAGATGCCCAGCTGACGGAACATGCCTTCCATACCGAAGGTACGGGCTTCGTCCGGGATGATCGGTACGATGCGTGGACCGATTTCCTTGTCCTTGACCAGTTGCGCGAGGATCCGCACGAAGGCCATGGTGGTGGAGATTTCGCGGTCGCCCGAGCCGTCCAGGATCGCCTTGAGGGTTTCCAGTGGCGGGGTCGGGATGTTGAAGCTCTTGGCGCGACGCTGAGGTACGAAGCCGCCCAGTGCGGTACGGCGCTCGCTCAGGTAACGGGCTTCGGCGCTGCCTTCTTCCGGTTTGAAGAATGGCAGGTTTTCCAGTTCATCGTCCTTGACCGGGATGTCGAAGCGGTCGCGGAACAACTTCAGGCTGTCGACGTCGACTTTCTTGGTGTTGTGCGCAGTGTTCTTCGCTTCGCCGGCACCGGTGCCATAACCCTTGATGGTCTTGGCCAGGATGACGGTCGGTTGTTCTTTGTGGTTGACCGCTTCGTGGTACGCCGCGTAGACCTTGTACGGGTCGTGGCCGCCACGGTTGAGTTTCCAGATCTCGTCGTCGGACAGATCTTCGACCATCGCCTTGAGTTCTGGCGTGTTGAAGAAGTGTTCACGTACGAACGCGCCGTCTTTGGCTTTGTAGTTCTGGTACTCGCCGTCGATGACTTCGTCCATGCGGCGTTGCAGGATGCCGTCGACGTCCTTGGCCAGCAGTGGGTCCCAGAAACGGCCCCAGATGACTTTGGTCACGTTCCACTGAGCACCGCGGAACACGCCTTCGAGTTCCTGAATGATCTTGCCGTTGCCGCGAACCGGGCCGTCGAGGCGCTGCAGGTTGCAGTTGATGACGAAGATCAGGTTGTCCAGCTTCTCGCGGCCGGCCAGGGAGATAGCGCCCAGGGATTCCGGCTCGTCGCACTCGCCGTCGCCCAGGAAGCACCAGACTTTCTGTTTGCCTGGCTGGATGAAACCACGGTGTTCCAGGTACTTCATGAAGCGTGCCTGGTAGATCGCCTGGATCGGGCCCAGACCCATGGATACGGTCGGGAACTGCCAGAAGTCAGGCATCAGCCAAGGGTGCGGGTAGGACGACAGGCCCTGACCGTCGACTTCCTGGCGGAAGTTGTTCATCTGGTCTTCGGTGATGCGGCCTTCCATGAATGCGCGGGCGTAAACGCCTGGCGAGGTGTGGCCCTGGAAGTAGATCAGGTCGCCGCCGTGTTCTTCGGTCGGGGCCTGGAAGAAGTAGTTGAAGCCGATGTCATACAGGGTCGCACTGGAGGCGAAGCTGGAGATGTGACCGCCGAGGTCAGAATCCTTCAGGTTCGTACGCATTACCATGGCCATCGCGTTCCAGCGTACCAGCGAGCGAATGCGGCGTTCCATGAACAGGTCGCCAGGCATGCGTGCTTCGTGGGTTACCGGGATGGTGTTGCGGTAAGGCGTGGTGATGGCGTAAGGCAACTGCGAACCGCTGCGGGTCGCCAGTTCACCCATACGGGTCATCAAATAGTGAGCACGGTCTTCGCCTTCTTTGTCGAGAACCGATTCCAGGGCGTCCAGCCATTCCTGGGTTTCGACGGGATCGAGGTCTTGCATGGCTTGCTCCAGGGCGGAAAGGCTACCAGAATCGGTTGCCTGAGTTAGCGACTGGCCTTGTGGGCAGACGTTATGAATTCTTGGATTGCCGACAGGTTGTTCCGGCGGCGTGTAGTTTTACTACAAATCATCCGGCATTTCAGCCCGTCTAATGTATATACGAGTAGTAAAACTACAGAAGAGCGGCTTGTGGCCCCCGGCTGCGTTGTGAGAATAATCGTTAAGGTTGGTCTTTTTCCAACTACAAAAGGTAAAAGCTTGATGCTGGCTGCCAAAATAAAAGAAATTTCAGCTATTTCTAACTTTTGTTCGACACTCCCTCAGGTAGTGGGTTTTCGAAAACCACTACATGCAGCCCGTTGCACGCCGATCAAGGATAGACCATGAGCCTCCCCTCGCTTGCCGAACTGCCCGCCATTCTCCTGCCGTTTGTCACCCGTGCCGAGCAGTCGTTCCGGGCTGCCGTCGCCGCTCTGGACGATGACCACGGGCTGTCTGCCTGGACGCCGGAACGCTGGGCGCAATTTGCCCGCGTCACCGCCGCCAGCGATTTCGTGATTGAACAGTGTGTTCGTGACCCTTTGATGTTGCTGGGGTTGGTGCAGTCCGGCGAACTGGACCGCGGCTTCGCTCCCGGTGAGTTGTGCGGGCAGATCGCGGCCGCCGCGAACGTGGCCGAGACCGATGATCAGCTTGGCCGCGCCTTGCGCCGCCAGCGTGCACGCCATCAGGTGCGGATCATCTGGCGCGACCTGACCCGCCAGGCCGATTTGATCCAGACCTGCCGCGACCTTTCGGACATGGCCGATGCCAGCATCGATCAGGCCTATCAATGGTTGTACGTGCGGCATTGCCAGCAGTTCGGCGTGCCGACCGGGCGGCGCAGCGGCGAACCGCAGCAGATGGTCATTCTCGGCATGGGCAAGCTCGGTGCCGTGGAGCTGAACCTGTCATCGGACATCGACCTGATATTTGCCTATCCCGAGGGTGGCGAAACAGTTGGCGTCAAACGCCCGCTGGATAACCAGGAGTTTTTCATCCGTCTGGGCCAGCGGCTGATCAAGGCTCTGGACCCGATGACCGTCGACGGCTTTGTATTTCGCGTCGACATGCGTTTGCGTCCCTACGGTTCGGCGGGCGCGCTGGTGCTGAGCTTCAACGCGCTGGAGCAGTATTACCAGGACCAGGGGCGCGACTGGGAACGCTACGCGATGATCAAGTCGCGGGTGGTGGCCGGGGATCAAGTAGCCGGCGCGCAACTGCAAGAGATGCTGCGGCCATTCGTTTACCGGCGTTACCTCGACTTTTCCGCCATCGAAGCGCTGCGCACCATGAAGCAGCTGATCCAGCAGGAAGTGCGGCGCAAGGGCATGGCCGACAACATCAAGCTCGGTTCCGGCGGTATTCGCGAAGTCGAGTTTATTGCCCAGGCGTTCCAGTTGATCCACGGCGGCCGCGATCTGAGCTTGCAGCAGCGCCCACTATTAAAGGTGCTGAGCACGCTGGAAGGTCAGGGGTACCTGCCGCCGAACGTGATCAGCGAGCTGCGTGAAGGTTACGAATTCCTGCGTTACACCGAACACGCGATTCAGGCGATTGCCGATCGCCAGACGCAAATGTTGCCCGATGGCGAGCAGGATCAGGCGCGCATTGCCTTTATGCTGGGCTTCGCGAACTGGACGGCGTTCCACGAACAACTGATGTATTGGCGCGGCCGAGTGGCCTGGCACTTCGGGCAGGTGATCGCCGATCCCGATGAAGAACAGGGCGCCGAAAGCGAAGTGGTGGTCGGCGGTGAGTGGTTGCCGCTGTGGGAGGAGGCCCAGGACGATGAGGCCGCCTGCCGTCAACTGGAAGAGGGTGGTTTCAAGGATGCCCCAAAAGCCTTGAAAGCCCTGGCTGGCTTGCGCGGCAGCCCGCAATTGAGGGCGATGCAGCGTCTGGGTCGCGAACGTCTCGATGCTTTTATTCCGCGTTTGCTGGCACAGGCCGTGGAACATGACAATCCGGACTTGGTACTGGAACGGGTGCTGCCGCTGGTCGAAGCCGTGGCTCGTCGTTCCGCGTACTTGGTGCTGTTGACCGAGAACCCCAGTGCGTTGCGGCGTTTGCTGACGCTGTGCGCGGCGAGCCCGTGGATCGCCGAGCAAATCACCCGCTTCCCGCTGCTGCTCGACGAATTGCTCAACGAAGGCCGGCTGTTCAAGCCGCCACTGGCGCCAGAACTGGCGGCAGAGTTGCGCGAGCGCCTGACGCGGATTCCCGAGGACGACCTCGAACAGCAAATGGAAGCTCTGCGCCATTTCAAGCTGGCGCACCGCTTGCGAGTGGCCGCCTCGGAAATCGCCGGCAGCCTGCCGCTGATGAAAGTCAGCGATTACCTGACCTGGCTCGCCGAGGCAATCCTGGAGCAAGTGCTGGCACTGGCCTGGCGGCAAACCGTGGCCAAGTACGGCACGCCGCTGCGCACCGATGGCACCTTGTGCGATCCCGGCTTCATCATTGTCGGTTATGGGAAAGTCGGCGGCCTGGAACTAGGGCATGGTTCGGACCTGGACCTGGTATTCATCCACGATGGCGATCCACAGGCTGAAACCGATGGAGCCAAACCCATCGATGGCGCGCAATTTTTCACCCGATTGGGGCAGCGGATCATTCACTTGCTGACGGCGCAGACCAACTCCGGGCAGTTGTATGAAGTGGACATGCGTCTGCGACCGTCCGGGGCGTCGGGCTTGCTGGTGAGTTCCCTGGGCGCGTTTGCCCGCTATCAGGAAAACGAGGCCTGGACCTGGGAGCATCAGGCATTGGTGCGCGCGCGGGTGTTGGTGGGCAGTCAGGATGTCGGCCAGGCCTTCGAGAAAGTCCGTGCCGCGATATTGGGTAAAACACGTGATCTGCCGACCCTGCGCCAGGAAGTCAGCGAGATGCGTGCCAAGATGCGCGATAACCTCGGCAGCAAGAGCACCGCGGCCGGCACCGGGGCAAATGCCTTCGAAGCCACGGCGCCGTTCGATATCAAGCAGGACGCCGGAGGTATCGTCGATATTGAATTTATGGTGCAATACGCGGCCCTGGCGTGGTCCGAAACACACCCGCCATTGCTACGCTGGACGGACAACATCCGCATTCTGGAAGAGCTGGAGCATGAAGGGCTGATGCCCGTCGAAGATGCCAGCCTGTTGCGTGAAGCGTATAAAGCGTACCGTTCCGCCGCCCACCGGCAGGCCTTGCAGAAGGACCCCGGGGTGATTCCGGGCGATCAGTTCGCGGACGAACGGCGGCAGGTCATGCGGATCTGGCGTGAGCTGGGGCTAAGCTGAAACGGGATATTTGATACGCCAATATTCCCTGTAGGAGCGAGCTTGCTCGCGATGGTCGTTAACGATAACGCGGCGAGCCTGACACCCCGCGGAGTTTTCAGGTTCATCGCGAGCAAGCTCGCTCCTACAGTAGTAGATTTGCGTTGTTCTGTAGAATTTTCGAGGCGGGGAGGCGTAGGCCTCCCCGGTTCGTTTATGGAAACCACATGAAAATTCTGATCGTTGGGCCCAGTTGGGTCGGTGACATGGTGATGGCGCAGACACTTTTCCAGTGTCTGAAACAACGCCACCCGCAATGCGAAATCGACGTGCTGGCCCCCGAGTGGAGCCGGCCGATTCTTGAGCGCATGCCCGAAGTTCGCCAGGCCTTGAGCTTTCCGCTCGGTCACGGTGTCCTGGAACTGGCAACGCGTCGGCGCATCGGCAAATCCCTGGCTGGCCAGTACGACCAGGCGATCCTGTTACCCAATTCCCTGAAGTCGGCGCTGGTGCCGTTCTTTGCCGGCATCCCGAAGCGCACCGGCTGGCGTGGCGAGTTTCGCTATGGCCTGCTCAATGACGTGCGCACGCTGGACAAGGATCGTTATCCGCTGATGATCGAGCGCTTCATGGCCCTGGCTTACGAGCCGGGCTTTGAGTTGCCAAAGCCGTATCCACGTCCGAGCCTGCAGATCGACCCGGTTACCCGCGAAGCGGCGCTTGCCAAGTTCGGCCTGACCCTCGACCGCCCAGTGTTGGCCCTGTGCCCCGGCGCCGAGTTTGGTGAGTCCAAGCGTTGGCCGTCCGAGCATTACGCCAAGGTTGCCGAAGCGAAGATCCGCGAAGGCTGGCAAGTCTGGCTGTTCGGTTCGAAAAACGACCACGCCGTGGGCGAAGACATCCGCGCGCGGCTGATTCCCGGCCTGCGTGAAGAATCGGTCAACCTCAGCGGCGGCACCTCGCTGGCCGAAGCCATCGACCTGATGTCCTGCTCCGATGCGGTGGTGTCCAACGACTCCGGCCTGATGCACGTTGCCGCCGCCCTGAATCGCCCATTGGTGGCGGTCTACGGCTCGACGTCGCCAGGTTTCACGCCACCGTTGGCCGAGCACGTCGAAGTCGTTCGTCTGGGCATCGAGTGCAGCCCATGCTTCGACCGCACCTGCCGTTTCGGCCATTACAACTGCTTGCGCCAACTCATGCCGCAAGCGGTGAACGAAGCCCTGCAGCGGTTGCAAGGCACTCCGGTCGAGGTCAAATAGCTTGCGGGTTCTGTTGATCAAGACTTCTTCGCTGGGGGACGTCATTCATGCGTTGCCGGCGTTGACCGACGCGGCGCGGGCGATCCCCGGCATCAAATTCGACTGGGTGGTGGAAGAAGGCTTTGCCGAGATCCCGAGCTGGCATCCGGCGGTGGGCAAGGTGATTCCGGTGGCGATACGTCGCTGGCGCAAAAACATCTGGCAGACCATCAAGAGCGGTGAGTGGAAGCGCTTCAAGCAAAGCGTTCGCGCCACGAAATATGACTTGGTGATCGACGCCCAGGGCCTGCTGAAAAGCGCCTGGCTGACCCGTTACGTCAAGGCGCCGGTGGCCGGCCTCGATAAAAACTCTGCACGCGAACCCATCGCTGCGCGCTTTTACGATCGACGCCTGGCCGTTGCCCGTGGGCAGCACGCGGTGGAGCGAGTGCGTCAGTTGTTCGCCATCGCGTTGGGCTATGACTTGCCCAAAGGCCTGGGTGACTACGGCCTGAATATCGAGCGCCTGGTGGAATTGCCGCGCAAGAATCCGTACGTGGTGTTTCTGCACGGCACCACCTGGGACACCAAGCACTGGCCCGAAGCCTATTGGCGTGAGCTGACCGAGCGGGTCGGCTACCTGGGCGTAGGGGTGAAACTGCCGTGGGGCAATGCGCTGGAGAAAGCCCGGGCCGAGCGCATCGCAGCCGGTTTCAAACACGCCGAAGTGTTGCCCAAACTGAACCTGGCCGGTGTCGGCAAGGTACTGGCGGGCGCACAGGCCTGCGTGGCGGTGGACACCGGTCTGGGTCATCTGGCCGCCGCGCTGGATGTGCCGACGCTGTCGCTGTTCGGCCCGACCAATCCGGGCCTGACCGGCGCCTATGGCAAGGTGCAGATTCACCTGGCCAGCGACTTCCCTTGTGCGCCGTGCCTGCAAAAGAAATGCACTTATCAACCGACGGCTGAAGATGCCCGTCAGTTTGACCTGAAACGCGAGTGGCCGTTGTGCTTCACGCGTCTGAATCCCGAGCGTGTCGCGAGCCGACTGAGCACGTTGTTAATGGCTGAGGAGCTGCGCTGATGCAATTGGCATTTGTCTTGTACAAGTATTTTCCATTTGGCGGCTTGCAGCGCGATTTCATGCGAATCGCCCTGGAGTGCCAGAAGCGCGGCCATCAGATTCGCGTCTACACGCTGATTTGGGAAGGCGACGTACCGCCGGGTTTCGAAGTGCTGGTGGCGCCGGTCAAGGCGTTCTTCAACCATCGGCGCAACGAAAAGCTCAGCGAATGGATGGAAGCGGACTTGGCCAAGCGCCCGGTCGACCGCCTGATCGGCTTCAACAAGATGCCGGGCCTGGACGTCTACTACGCCGCCGACGGCTGTTTCGAAGACAAGGCGCAGAACCTGCGTAACTCGCTGTATCGCCGTTGGGGCCGCTATCGCCACTTCGCCGAATACGAGCGGGCGGTGTTTGCCAAAGAGGCGAAGACCGAAGTGCTGATGATTTCCGAGGTCCAGCAACCGCTGTTCATCAAGCATTACGACACGCCGCTGGAGCGCTTTCACCTGCTGCCACCGGGTATCGCCCAGGATCGTCGTCGGCCGGCCGATGCCGATGAAATTCGTGCCGGGTTCCGCGCTGAATTCAATCTCAAGGACGATGAACTGCTGCTGGTGCAGATCGGCTCCGGGTTCAAGACCAAGGGTGTCGATCGCAGCCTCAAGGCACTGGCGGCATTACCTGCCGATTTGAGGAAGCGCACCCGGCTGTTTGTAATTGGCCAGGATGACCCCAAGTTATTCCAGATGCAGAGCGCGACCTTGGGGCTGAGTGACAACGTCACGTTCCTCAAAGGGCGCAGTGACATTCCGCGTTTCCTGTTGGGTGCCGATCTGTTGATCCACCCGGCGTACAACGAAAATACCGGCACCGTGCTGCTCGAAGCCCTGGTGGCCGGCTTGCCGGTGCTGGTGAGCGCGGTGTGCGGTTACGCCCATTACATCGCCGAGGCCGATGCTGGCCTGGTGCTGGACGAACCTTTCGATCAGGCACAGCTGACGCAGTACCTGACCGGCATGTTGAACGACGCTCAAGCAAGGGCGGCCTGGAGCCGCAATGGTCTGGCCTTCGCCGAAACGGCCGACCTCTACAGCATGCCGCAGCACGCGGCGGATGTGATTCTGGCGGAGCACGCTTAAATGAAGTTGATGCTGGCTGAACCGTTCAAGAGCCTCTGGGCCGGACGCGACCCGTTCGTCGAAGTCGAGGGGCTCAAGGGCGAGGTGTACCGCGAGCTGGAAGCACGCCGGACATTACGCACGGAAGTCGACGGCAACGGGTTTTTCGTGAAAATCCACCGTGGCATCGGCTGGGGCGAAATATTCAAGAACCTGCTGACTGCCAAGCTTCCTGTACTGGGTGCCGGTCAGGAGTGGAAGGCGATTCAGCGCCTGCAGGAAGTCGGCGTGCCGACCATGACCGCTGTCGCGTATGGCGAGAAGGGCCGTAACCCGGCCGATCAACATTCGTTCATCGTCACCGAAGAGCTGGCGCCGACGGTCAGCCTGGAAGATTTCAGCATCAACTGGACCCGGCAGCCACCGGAGCCAAAACTCAAGCGCGCACTGATCGCCGAAGTTGCGCGCATGACCGGCATGATGCACCGCGCCGGGGTCAACCACCGCGACTGCTACATCTGCCATTTCCTGCTGCACACCGACAAACCGGTGACCGCCGACGACTTCAAGCTTTCGGTGATCGACCTGCACCGTGCCCAGACTCGCCCGGCGATCACCTTGCGCTGGCGCAACAAGGACCTGGCTGCCCTGTACTTTTCCGCGCTGGACATCGGCCTGACCCGCCGCGACAAGCTGCGTTTCCTCAAAGGCTATTTCCAGCAGCCGCTACGACAGATCCTGTGTGACGAGGCAGCTTTGCTGGCATGGCTCGATGGCAAGGCCAACAAGCTCTACGAGCGTAAACAGCGATACGGGGATGCGCTCTGATGTCGGGTTGGAAGCTGGAACCGGCCTACAGCGAGCTGGCCGATGACTTCGGCAGCCTCGAGGCTGTGTTTGCGCTGCAAGGCGAGCGTTTGACCCGTGACGCGCTCTCGGAGGTCATCCGTGTCGAGCGCAATGGCGTCAACTATTACGTCAAACGGTATGTGGGCGCCGGCAAAGGCTTGCGGCGTTACCTGGGCAAGCCTCGGGTGAAGATGGAATGGCAGAACCTCAAGCGCTTTGCCAAGTGGGGTATCCCCACTGCCGAAGTGGTGGCCTGGGGGCTGGAGCGGCGCGGTGCGGCCTACGCTCGCGGCGCGATGATTACCCGGGAGCTGCCGGGTACCGAGGACTTGTCGGCACTGGCCGAGCGCCGCGACCCGAAGCTGTCGGACCGCGCCTGGGTCGATGCCGTCAGTCGTCAGCTGGCCCAATACACCCGGACCATGCACGACCACCGCTTCACCCATAATGATTTGAAGTGGCGCAACCTGCTGATCGACGATCAGGCTCGAGTGTTTTTGATCGATTGCCCCAACGGCGATTTCTGGCGCGGTTTCTGGCTCAAGTACCGTATTACCAAGGATCTGGCGTGCCTGGACAAGGTCGCCAAATATCAATTGTCGGCTACACAGCGCCTGCGCTTTTACCTGCAATACCGCAACCGGACCCGGCTCAACGCTGCGGACAAAAAACGCATCCGGCACGTGGTGAGATTTTTCGAGGGACGCGAATGACTGACTTTCTGGCCGCTGAAGACCGTGCGCTGCTTGAGCGCCATGGCCTCGGCACGTTCGAGGCACTCTGGACCAAACAGCTCGATGCGGTGGACGAACCCAACACCGGTGGCGGCGGCTGGAGCAGCGTGTTTCGGCTGGACCTGGAAGGTCATGGTTTCTACCTCAAGCGTCAAAGCAACTACCTGACCCGCACCTTGCGCGCACCGTTCGGCGAGCCGAGTTTCGCTCGCGAGTTTCGCAACATCTCCCGTTACCGGAAGATGGGCATTCCGGCGCTCGAAGCGGTGTTCTACGGGGAGCGCAAGGTCAATGGCGAGGTCCGTGCGATCCTGCTGACCCGTGCGCTGGACGGTTGGGACGACCTCGACTCGCTGTTGCAGCGCTGGACTCAATTGAGCCCTGAGCAGCACTCGGAAATCCTCAAGGCCAGTGGCGAACTGGCCCGGCAGCTGCACGCCGCACGCCAGGTGCATGGGTGCTTCTATCCCAAGCACATTTTCATGCGCGCCACCGGCAACGGCTATCAGGCTCAATTGATCGACCTGGAAAAGACCCGGCCGCTGCTGTACGGGCAGCGTGACCGAATCAAGGATCTGGAGCCGCTGACGCGCCGTGCGCCCGAGTGGGGCGAGTCGCAACTGCGGCAATTGCTGGCCGCCTATCTGGATCAGCCGCAGGACAGCTCGCTGATCGATAGCTGGCTGCAGCGATTGACTGCGCGGCGTAGCCAAAAGAGGCCGCGCTGATGCGTTTATCCGAACTGAAGACCGCAGGCCGCACTCCCGTTTTGCCGCTGAGCGTTTCGCTGGCCGACGCCGCCGGCCCCGCCGAACTGCAACTGCTGAGCCTGTTGCGGGTGTTGCCGGGGCAGCGTTATGTCGGTGCCGGCGTCTGGCGTGGCCGGCCGGTGTTGGCCAAATTGCTGGTCGGCAGCAAGGCTGCACGGCATTTTCAGCGTGAACTGGATGGCGTGCGCCTGCTCTCTGCCCAGGGGCTGACCACGCCGCAGCTGTTGGCCGATGGCCTGAAGGACGGCGAGGGTGGCTGGCTGCTGTTTGATTTCCTTGAGCATGCCGAAAGCCTGGGCGACATCTGGAAGCAGGTGGAGCAGCAGCCCGTACTGTCCGATGGGCAAGGGGCGGTGCTGGCCGAGGCGTTGGGCGCGATCGGCCAGATGCATCGCAAGGGCCTGTGGCAGGAAGACCTGCACCTGGACAATTTGCTGCGTCAGGGCGGTCGCCTGTACCTGATCGATGGCGCAGGTATCTGCTGCGAGACACCTGGCCAGCCGCTGTCCCGGCAGAAGGTCCTGGAAAACCTCGGGGTGTTCTTCGCCCAGTTGCCGAAGTCGATTGAACCCTTCATTGAAGAGTTGCTGGTGTATTACCTGCTTAGCAACGGCGAACACGCCTTACCCATGGAGGCGTTGCAGAAGCAGATCGACAAGGTCCGCAGTTGGCGCCTCAAGGACTTCCTGATCAAGGTCGGCCGCGAGTGCACGCTGTTCAGCGTCCAGCGCGGAGCCTTCGGGTTACGGGCGATTCGCCGCGAGGAAGTGCCGTCGATGGTGCCTGTGCTGGAGCAGGCCGATGCCTTGCTCGATCAGGGGCACCTGTACAAGACCGGCGGTGCGGCGAGCGTCGGCAAGGTCGAGGTGGATGGCCGCACGCTGGTGATCAAACGCTACAACATCAAGGGTTTTGCCCACTGGCTCAAGCGCTTCTGGCGCCCGAGCCGGGCCTGGCATTCATGGCGCGAAGGCAACCGCCTGGCGTTCCTCGGGATTGCCACGCCCAAGCCGCTGGCGTTGCTGGAAAAGCGTTTCCTGTGGCTGCGTAGCCGGGCTTACCTGATCACCGAGTACCTGCCGGGGCCGGACATCATCGAGCGTTTTGCGCCGTATGTGGAGCGTGGTGATGCGCCGGAAGCCGAGCTGGCGGCACTGGATCATCTGTTCGCCGAGTTGATTCGTCTACGCATCAGCCATGGCGACTTCAAGGGGCATAACCTGTTCTGGCAGCAGGATCGCTGGGCGTTGATCGACCTCGATTCGATGTGCCAGCACGGCTCCCTCGGCAGTTTCTCCCCGGCGTATGCAAGGGATCGCGCGCGGTTCATGCGCAATTGGCCTGAAGGCAGTGCCCTTTATCAGGTCATCGATCAGCGTCTTCCCAAAGACATCTCCAGCGCTGCTTAAACCGCTATCGCGAGCAAGCTCGCTCCCACACTGAATCTTTGTCGGGCACATATTTTGTGTGCGGCCGAGAACCACTGTGGGAGCGAGCTTGCTCGCGATGAGGCCGGTACTGCCACCGAGAAAGCAGACAAGTTCTTGTGAACCGTCCTACGCGATCTTGGGAAGTCATGAACTGTGGCCCAAATCGCCCGGATGCTAGTTTGCCTGACGTTCTCGGAGGGCAGGCAGTGACGATCAAAATGGCAGTTTCAGCGGGTGTTTTATCAGTGTCGCTAACGGGGTGCGGGACCGCCGCCACCGTCCTGCAGGATGAAGCCCAAGCCGCGCAGGGGCTGCGTCGGCAAAAGACCTATTGCCAATCCATTCCACGGGTCTACAGCGGCCTTGCCTACGACTTCTGTGTCTTGAATGCACCGCCAGACCCTACGGGTATCCTTGTGCCGCTCGTATTGGTGGACCTGGCCGTGTCTGGCGCGCTGGATACCGTTGTCTTGCCGTACACGATTTACCGGCAAAGCGTGGACGGCAGTATCTCCATCTATTGGCGGCCTGCGCGCGGATAAAAAATGCCGTGAGGTCCCGGCCGTGGTTGCATGCCGCTTGCTGCTAGAGGTTTGCCGCCGCTTTTACGCTATAATCCCGCCCTTTAGCTGTCTCTCGCTCATTGCGAGGGCACATTAATTTTTGAGGCGCTTGCGCCTGCATGCAGACTAAAGAGGCTAGACCCCTGTGGCATTGACGATTCTTGGCCTGTCCGGCGCCCTTAGCCATGATCCTTCCGCAGCCCTGTATATCGACGGCAAGCTGGTCGCGGCGGCTGAAGAGGAGCGCTTCGTACGCGATAAACATGCAAAGAACCGCATGCCCTACGAATCGGCGAAATTCTGCCTGGAACAGGCCGGTATCAAGCCGTCCGACGTTGACGTGGTCGCGATCCCATTCGCACCGATCAGTCTGTTCGGCAAGGCCCGCTGGCAGTACGCCAAGCGTTACTGGTACGCCCCGGACCGTGCACTCGACGCGATCCTGATGGGCAATCGTCGCTACAAGCGCTATCGCAACAAGATCGTCTGGTGCCTGGAACAGCTGGGTTTTGATCCGAAGAAGATCAAGATCGAGCCGGTCGAGCACCACCTTGCCCACGCCTCCAGCGCTTATCACTGTTCCGGTTTCAAAGAGAAAACCGCGATCCTGGGCATCGACGGCAAGGGCGAGTACGCCACGACCTTCTTCGGTTACGGCGAAAACGGCAAGATCCACAAGATCAAGGAATTCTTCGATCCGGACTCCCTCGGCGGCCTGTATGGCGCGATCACCGAGTTCCTCGGTTTCGATATGCTCGACGGTGAGTTCAAGGTCATGGGCATGGCGCCGTACGGCGACGCCAGCAAATACGATTTCTCGCGCCTGGCTTCGTTCGAAAACGGCGAACTGGTGATCAACACCGACTACGCCAACGTCATCGGCCTGCGTCGCTACAAAGAGAAGGGCAAGGGTTACTACTTCTCGCCGAAGCTGATCGAGTGGCTGGGTCCCAAGCGCGAAGGCGACATCGCCGACGAGCCTTACATCCACTACGCCGCCAGCATTCAAGCGCTGTTCGAAAAGATTGCGCTGCAGATGATCGACCATTACCTGGGCGACGTGCTCAAGGAAACCGGCAAACTGGCCTATGCCGGTGGCTGTGCGTTGAACGTCAAGCTGAACCAGAAAATCATCGCCCGCGACGACGTCAAAGAGCTGTTCGTACAGCCGGCGTCCGGTGATGCCGGTACCGCAGTCGGCGCGGCAGCCTATGTGTCCCACGCCCGCGGCGTGCCGGTCGAGAAGATGGAACACGTCTACCTCGGCCCGTCGTACAGCAACGAAGACGTGATCGCAGCCTGCGCCCGTCACGCCGACAAGCCAACGTGGCGCAAGCTCGACAACATGCCGGAGCAGATCGCCAAAATCATGGTCGATGGCAACCCGGTGGCCTGGTTCCAGGGCCGCATGGAGTTCGGTCCGCGTGCACTGGGCGGGCGTTCGATCATCGGTTGCCCAAGCGTGCCGGGCGTGGCCGATCGCATCAACCACCAGATCAAGTTCCGCGAGCGCTGGAGGCCTTTCTGCCCGTCGATGCTCGACACTGTGGCGCCGCAGATGATCAAGATCGATCACCCGGCTCCGTTCATGACCTTCACCTTCGAAGTGGCTGAAGAGTGGAAAACCCGCGTGCCGGAAGTCGTCCACGAAGACGGCACCTCCCGCGCCCAGGTGCTCAAGCGCGAATACAACCCGCGCTACTACGACATGATGAAAGCGCTGGAAGTGCTCACCGGCAACGGCGTGTCGCTCAACACTTCGCTCAACCGTCGCGGCGAACCGATGATCTGCTCGCCGACCGATGCATTGAATATGTTCTTCGGCTCCGATCTGCAGTACCTGATCATGGAAGACATCCTGGTGGTCAAAGAGGGCGCAAACGCTTATGACTCGCTCGGCTGAACGCCATGTGCTGCAGTTCTGCCACGGCTATGACGGGCCGTTCCTGGACTGCGCACGGCAGTACGCCAGCCTGTTCGCGGGCACCGGTTATCGGGTGACCACGGTCTTTCTGACCGGGGCTGCCGATAGCGAGGTGGCCGCAGCGTGTGCTTCCGATGAAGTGTTGTTCATGGAATACAGCTCCAAGGCCATTCGTGGCCTGAAGCTGGGTGCCATCGGCGATCTGCGCAAGATCGCCGCGTCGCGCAACTTCAGTTTCTGTATCGCCCATCGCTTCAAGCCGATCTACATCGCCTTGCTCGGCACTTCGTTGCCGGTGATTGGCGTGCACCACGCGTTTGACGATTACAAGCGCGGCACGCGCAAACTGTTCGCGCATATTTTCCGCAAGCGTCTGAGCCTGCTCGGGGTGTCCGATGCGGTGCGCGACGACATGCGCCAATGCCTGCCGAAATGGCCGGCGACGCGTATTCAAACCCTTTACAACCGCATTGACGTGCCTGCGCTGCAAGCCAGTCAGGTTTCCGCTCGAGAAGCTCGGGAAACCCTCGGTCTCTCGGCTGATGCGTGGATTGTCGGCAACGTTGGCCGACTGCACCCGGACAAGGATCAGGCTACGCTGCTGCACGGTTTTGCTGCGGCGTTACCGAGGCTTCCGGGCAACAGCCAACTGGTGATTCTCGGCAAGGGGCGTCTGGAGCAGGATCTCAAGGAGCTGGCTCGGGAGCTGGGTATCGGTGATCGGGTGCTGTTCCTCGGTCAGGTGCCGGACGCGCGCAATT
Organism: Pseudomonas sp. 2725; assembly: GCF_050434585.1. Taxonomy (NCBI): domain Bacteria; kingdom Pseudomonadati; phylum Pseudomonadota; class Gammaproteobacteria; order Pseudomonadales; family Pseudomonadaceae; genus Pseudomonas; species Pseudomonas sp. 2725. Next base: position 241,824 of record NZ_JBNDIV010000007.1, read on the forward strand.
ATTTCCGCGCCTTTGATGTATTTGCCCTGAGTTCCGATCACGAACCGTTCGGCATGGTGCTGCTGGAGGCAATGGCCGCTGGCGTACCCTTGCTCGCCACAGCGTGTGGCGGGGCGAAGGAAGTGGTCGAAGGCGTGGGCATTCTGTTCCCGCTCGGCGATGCTGAACACCTTGCACAAGGCCTGCAACATTTGGCGGGTATGGATGATCAACAGCGCCGTCAATGCGCCGAGATGATGCTCGATCGCTTGCGTGAGCGTTTCTCCGACCGTGCGGTGCGCGACACCTTCTGGCGTCTGCCGCAAGTTACCGATCTGGCACCGAGGGGCTGATGCTCAACCGATTCCAAGGCTGGCGTGAACGTGGCTGGTCGCCCGTTGACGCCTCTACCTACGCAAAAGCCTGGCAGCAATTTGGCGGAAGCGTCGCGACTCACCCTCTGGTGGTCGAACGACTGGCGGATCTTGCCGGCATCCCGGTGCGATACCTGGCCTGGGAGCAACAGGGCGAAGTCAAGGCCGCGATCCCGACCTGGGGCCGCGATGTGGCGCTGTCCAAGGATGTGCTCAAGCGCAACGGCAAAAAAGGCCTGTTCGATCTCGGCAATGCCGAGCTGATTTTGCCGGCCGCCGCTGATGTTCAGGCTCCTCTGCGCCATCGTGCACGCTACTTGTCGGCACTCAACGAAACCCGCTTCAGCGGCATGAAGTTGCAGACAGAACAACTGGCCATGGCCCGTACCCCGGAAGAACTGTCGAAGAAGTTTCGCTACAACCAGCGCCGCGAATTGCGTCTGCTGGAAGAGGCGGGCGGTGTGGTGCGTCCGGTCGGCGAATTTTCCAGCGCTGAATTGGCGGCGATCTACTGTGATCTGTTCCAGCGTCGTTGGGGGTTCCCGGCCACCGGCGCTGCGCGCATGGCCGAAGTCCTCGAACTGCTGCGCGAGTTGCTGATCGGTTCGGTGATCTTCCTCAACGATGCGCCGATTGCGATTCAACTGGTGTACCGCGTCGAAGCGCCGGAATGGATCAGCGTCGAGTACATCAACGGCGGCGTTGATCCCGAAACCCGCGAATTCAGCCCCGGTAGCGTATTGAGCTTCATCAATACGCAAAGCGCCTGGGAGCATGCCCGGGCGCAGGACAAACCGTTGCGCTTTTCCTTCGGTCGCGCCGACCGTGAATACAAGGATCGCTGGTGCAACCCCGTGCCGGTCTTCACCGTATGAGCCAAACCATGAGCCGCAAACAGCAACTGCTCAAGCGCCATCGGCGCAATAAACGTATCGGCCTGCTGATTGCGCTGGTGCTGTTGATCGTCATGGGTGTACTGGTGGCCTGGTGGTTGCCGCTGGTGCTGGCGGTTCTGGGTTGGGTTGCCCACGAAGCCTGGTTTGCCGACCACCTGTTCTACTCACCGAAAGACGATTACCAGTACAGCTTTCCCCCCTACACGCCCCAGCCCAAGGTGCACCTGAACGGTGAACATTTGCGGCTGGACGAGGGCGTGATGCTGGTCGACGATGCGACGCTGGTGCTGGCCCTGCGGGTGAAAAGCACCTGGCTGGGACGTTTTATCGATCCAGTGGTCGAGTTGGCGGGGGGCGAAAACCCTGACCGACAAACCTTCGAACGAGGCGTAAACGGCCTGCGTTACCTCAATCTCAGTGGTCAGGCTCAGGCGCTGTCGCGTGGTGAGCTGCGCTTGCGCGGGCGTTTCTGTCGTGTGTTCGGTGAGCCTGTGCTGTGGGCACTGGAGCATCCGGATTATCGGCGTCAACGGGTGATGGTCATCGCGCCCCACGCCGATGATGCCGAGCTGGCAGCCTACGGTTTGTACAGCCAGGCTGACGAAACCTGGATCGTCACGCTGACAGCGGGCGAAATCGAAGCCGAACACTACCGGCAGATGGGACTGAACAAGGTCGATGCGGCCCGCTTGAAAGGCCGCCTGCGCACCTGGGACAGCATCACCGTGCCACGTTGGGCCGGTGTACCCGAGGCCCGCTGCGTACAACTGGGTTATTTCTGTCTGCAACTGGCGAGCATGCAGGCCGCGCCTGCGGTGGCCGCGGGATCGCGGGAAGCGGACCTGGGCGATACCCGGCTGTTCCGTCAGTTGAATCCTTTCACGCTGCCGGGCGATGCCGATGGCGCGCCGACCTGGAACAATCTGCTGGCGGATCTGCGTGAGTTGCTGCTGCGGGCCCGCCCCGAGGTCATCGTCCTGCCGCATCCGACCCTCGATCCGCATCCCGACCATGTCTGCGCCCAGGCGGCAGTTCTCGAAGCCTTGCAAGGCCTGGACTGGCAGCCGACCACGCTATTGGGCTATGCCAATCACCTGCACGACAACGACCGCTGGCCGATGGGCGATACCGGTGATGGCATCGCCTTGCCGCCTGCCTTCGATCCGGCCCTGCCGATGCAGCCTTATTGCCTGCCCTTGCCGCTGGAGCAGCAGCGAGACAAGGCCATGGCGTTGGGCATGATGCACGACCTGCAATCGGCGATGCCGTTCAAGCGTCGCTTGCGTCGGTTGATACAACGTTTGTTGGCCGGCCGGTTGCCGTCCACCTATGGCCAGAACGAATTCTTTCGCAAGGCCGTCCGGCGCCACGAGCTTTTGTGGTCCATCAAGCACACACCAGGCAATGTTTCTCAGCGGGGAGAGTTATGAGTCAGCGGTCAAAGGTCCTGCAGCTGCAGCCTGACTACAACGTCAAAGCCCATGATTTCGCCGACCTCGCGGAGCAAATCGTCAAGGCCCTACCCGGTGATCGCTATGAAGTGACCGCCGCGTTTCTGCGCGGCAAACCCGGGCCGGGCGAAGCAGTGAGCCGAGCCGACCGTTCGGTGTACTTCGAATTTTCCGACAAATCCCTCAAGGGCATGCGCCTGCGGGCCATGTGGCAGCTGTACAAGTTCTGCCGTCGGGAAAAATTCGATGTAGTGATCTGCAACCGCTTCAAGCCGGTGAACATGATGCTGGCGCTCAACCGCTGGTTGAAAGTGCCGTTGTGCATCGGCATTTCCCACGGCTTTGGCGAGTACGACCGTTTTTACCGGCGCCGCCAGACCCAGCGCCTGATCGATCGTCACTGGCGCTTCGTCGGTGTGTCGCCAGCGGTGAAACAGTATCTGCTGGACTGTGACTGCGGCTTCACCGATCAGAATACCTATGCCATCACCAATGCCATCGACATCGAGCAGGCCGAAGGTCTGCAACACAGTCGTGAAAAGGCCCGTGAAATGCTGGGCATCGATCCGTCGGTGCGGCTGATCGGTGCGTTGGGGCGACTGGTGCCGGTCAAGGGCCATATCTATTTGCTGCAGGCCTTCGCGGCACTCAAGGACAAATACCCCAATACCCAATTGGCGATCATTGGTGCCGGCCGCGAAGAGTCGCGCCTGGCCGCGGAAATCGACCGCCTCGGCCTCAGCGGTCGCGCCCATTTGCTGGGGTTCAAGGAAATTGCCCTGCAGTACATTCGAGCTTTCGACATCTGGACCATGCCTTCCTTGGCCGAAGGCCTCGGGCTGGCGCTGCTCGAAGGCATGAGCGGGCATTTGCCGGTGATCGCCTCGAACGTGCCGGCCATGTTGCCGCTCATCGAGGGGGCCGGTGGCCTGGCGATTACGCCGAAGGATGTGCCGACGCTGCAGGCGGCGCTGGACACTTACCTTGGCCTTTCGGATGACGAGCTCAGGGCCAAGGGCGAGCAATCCTTCCGTTATCTGCAGCAACACCATGACATTGAGGAGTTCCGTCGCGAATACCTCAATCTGATCGATTCCGGCCTGGAACAGGCCCGCAAGGAGCAGCCATGAACGACGCGCAACCCATCGTCACGGTCATCATCGCGTCGTACAACCACGCTCCTTACATCGAGGAAAGCATTCTCAGCGTCCTCAACCAGACCTATCGGAACATCGAGTTGCTGGTGGTCGACGACGGCTCGAAGGATGACAGCGTCGCGCGGATCAAGGCATTGCAGGCCATCCATGGCTTCGACTTCCGGGTTCAGGAAAACCAGGGGCTGACCAACACCCTCAACGGTGCAATTGCCCGGGCCAAGGGCAGCCTGATCGTGCCGTTCGGTTCGGATGACATCATGCTGCCGGAGCGAATCGCCACTCAGGTCGCGCATATGGAGGGCAAGCCCGAGGTCGGCATTTGCGCCGGTAACATCGAACTGATCGATGCCGACGGCAATCTCTACCCCGAGAAGCGCCAGCGTCGGGATGTGCCGTTCCGTCGTCTGGATTTCGACGACATGTTCCTCGAGCGCAAGCCCTATCCTCCGGCACCCACCCTGATGATCCGCCGCGAAGCGCTGGATAAGGTGGGCGGTTTCGACCCGACCATTCGCCTGGAAGACTTGCTGATCGAGCTGAAGGTGACCCATGCCGGTTACTTCATCGATGGTCTGAATGTGTTGATGGCGCGCTATCGCAAGCACGCCACCAACTCCTACAAGAACCACCGCTTCATGATCGACAGTATCCTGCGCACCTACGCGCTCTTCAGCGATCACCCGCTGTATGACGAGGTGCGCTACAAGTTTCTCAATTCCATGTTCCTCAAGACCGCCAACCGTGATCGCAAGCTGGCGCGGGAGTTGCTGGCGCAGATTCCATTCAAGGCCTGGAACAAGAAAACCTGGCGTGGGCTGGGCCGGATGTATTTCTCACGGCTGGAGAAAGACTGAGCCAGAGGCTGGATTCAAGGAGGGGAAGGCGGGCATTGTCCTCGGTGACATGCCCTGGCAATGGCTCAACGTTGTTGAGCCGTTTCCTCCGGAAGTTCTTTCCTCGGCTTCCTGTTCTGGCGCAACCAGTGCAGGGTTTTCTTGCCGGCATTGATACCGGGCTTTTCGATGTACAGGTAAGTCAGGCTGCTGATGATGATCAGCAGGCAACTGCACACGGCCAGCAACGGCAGGAAGACCCAGGCTTGCCGGACGTCAAGGTGCAATATCGGCGGCAGCCGCTGCACCAGTACCCAGAGCACGAAACCGTGCAGCAGATACGTGCTGTAGCTGATTTCCCCCAGCCAGCGGATGCTGCGTGGTCTCAGGGCGCCGAACAAGGTATTGCCGGACGCCACGATCACAAAGAACAGTGAAAGCAGCAGCAGCGCTCCCAGGTTGAATGCCCGGTTGAACGCCGTAAAGGCGATCGCCAATGCGAGCAGGGCGATGATGCCCGCCAGCGGAGACAGGCTCCAGGCGACGCATTGTGGACGGCGAATCCAGTACGCCGCAGCGATGCCGCCGAGGAAGCTGGCCAGGAAGTGCTTCTTCAGCGAGTGTTCCCAGCCGACCACCTGGTACAGGGTATAGATGCCGATCAGGCACAGCACCGTCTGCATCCAGCCGCCGCGATAAATGAACACCATGGCGGCCAGTGGCAGGGCCAGATAGAAAAACAACTCGTATCCCAGCGTCCAGGTGACGTTGGAGATCAGCATGCCGGTCTGGTGGTACTGGTTGACGTCTGGCCGGTCGAAGATCAGCCAGGCCAGGGTCTGGCCAATGAGTTGGGTGCCGGAGTCCTTGAGTTCCCAGTCCTGCAAATAGAACACACAGACAAACACGATCAACATCAGCGGCAGGTAGAGCGGGTAGAGGCGAAACAGCCTGGATACCGCAAATGCCAGCCAGTCGTGTTGCCGTCCGTGGGTGAGCAAGCGGTTCCAGAACAGAAAGCCGGTGATCATGAAAAAGAGGGCGACGCTACCCTGGCCGAGCTGCGAGTAGAAGTTGCTCGGTGGAAAATCCATCACGCCGGTTTGCAGAAAGATCCAGGTAATGATCGAGTGGTGCACGAACACGCCGAAGGCCAGATACCCGCGTAAGCCGTCGATGCCGGCAAAGCGGCTTTCGCCGCAATGCTCCAGCTCTCGGGGGATTCTCGGCACGCTGCGCAACAGTAGCGCAGCGGTCGCGATGGCGAGCAGGTAGGCCGTCATCGCGATAAGCGGGTTGGTTTCTGTCATCAGTGAGCCTGGGCCGGAGGACTCCCGGCCAGCACGTGCCTGTGCAAATTATCCACGTCGGCTTTCGAGGCCGTCGCGGCGTATCCCAGCAGCAGTGCTTCGAAGTGATCCTCGAACAACCAATGCCGATCAGATGCGTAGCGCTGCATGTGGCGCAGATTACGCCGACGCAGGGAAGGGCTCAATGCCGAGGGGTAAATTCGCAGGTCGGCCAGGTCGATCAGGCCGAACTCGCCGTCCTCCAGCACCAGCACATTGCCCAGGTGCAGGGAGCGGAAGTAGACCCCTTGCTGGTGCAGTTGAGCCATGAATTTGCCGAAGCGCTCCACCAGTGCCTGGCGCACTGCCGGGGCGGTGATGCCTTGCAGGATCTGGCGCAGCGTGTTGCCCGGCAACGGGGAGTAATGCACGGCGGTGCTGCCGTCTTCGAACCGGTAAAGGTCGAGGATGTGCGGTGTCGGGATGCCCATGCCGCGCAGTTGCACGCTATTGACGGCAAAACGATCGGAGTAGGGCGTGAAACTGCCCGAGGTATACCAGCGACGGCGACGGAACAGCTTGAGAAAACTGCCATCGGTCAGGCGCAGGACCTTGGGGCCCAGACCATCCTCTTCAATGACCCTGGCATCGGCAGTCAGCTGTTGCAGGGCGCTTGGTGTCACCGTCTTGATCGGTGTGTCCAGCAGGCGCCGGGCCCGCTGATTGATGCTCAATGCGGCAATCAACGCCAAGGGGATCCACAGCAGGAACCAGTGTTCCTTGGGGCGAGAGATGATCCCGCCACCCTCGGTCAGGCCTGCACCGATACCGAAGGCCAGCCAGGCTGAGGCAATGATGAACAGCGGTTGCACGCGATGACGTCGGCTGCTGATGAAGCCCCATGCGAGAAAGAACAGCCATGGCAGCAGGCCGATAATGCCGACGTAGTAGAGCACGCCCAGGGCAAAGCTATGGGGTTCTTGAAGGCTGTAGCCGACGCCGGGGTCCAGTCTCAGTGCGGCGTTGTAGCCGTGCCCGATCCATGGGTGCTCAGCGATCCTGTTCAGGGTCAATTGCCAGAGCTCGATGCGGAAGGAACTGCCTCTTTCGAAGATTTTGTCCGCAAACAACGCGAAAGTCGCCGTACCGGCGAAGAACATGGCGCCAAGCATGAAGACCGAGCGTCGATTCCAGCAGATGAAACACAGCCAAAGCGCAGCCAGCGTCAGTGCAACCAGTGGGGTCCTGGAACCGGTGGCCAGCACTGCGGCGAACATGATCGCCATCGCCGGTACGCTCAGCCAAAGTACCTGGCGTCGCTTGCACGTCATGCTCAGGCTCAGCCAATAGGTACAAAAAAAGCCGAAAACGTGGGAGCTGAGCAGTGGATTGTCAAATGCGCCTACACCGATCAGGCGCATTTCCGGTTGGTAGATCTGGTCGAACCTGTACAGGTTGTAGGCAGAGATGACCAGTGCCACCGTCGCGGCGCAGAACAGCAGGGGCTGGATGATTTCACTGCGAAAGCGCACCAGCAGGTAGCAGCCAACGAACAGTAACAAGGTGTGCAATGGCGGTTTGAACTGGCCAAAGTCGATGTCGTCGTCTGGCCTCCAGCTCAGGCTGAGCAGTGCCCACGCCATAAATAGCAGGACTGCAATGACGATCGGCTCGCGCAGCAACTCTTTGCCGAGCCGCGGCCGCAGGCACAGTGCAAAGAGTGCCGGAATGCTGAACAGGCCATAATAAAGCTTGTGATGCACACTGCGCCCCGGCAGGAAAAACAGCGCACAAAGCAGCAACAAATAACCGAGCGGAAGGATCCACAAACAAATGAAATCGAAGATTCTGTTGGACGTGCTGTTCAAAACGTTTAATTGCATGCTGGGTAACTTATTCCTGAATTGAGCGACCATACCAAGGCAGGGACATCTGGTGGCTATGTGACGCGCCACAATACACAGACTGTATGCGATTGCCAGAACCCTGGGGAAGCTGTGGTAAAGTCAGCGTCCTTTTCATCGACATTCGCGTGATATGACCGACTCCAGTCTCTGCGCAAGCCCATCGAGCTTGAAAATCTACTTCCGCCTGCTCGGCTATGTCCGGCCGTATATCAGCCTGTTTCTGATCAGCATCGTCGGTTTTCTGATTTTCGCTTCGACACAGCCAATGCTGGGCTACATTCTCAAGTACTTCGTCGACGGTCTATCCAATCCTGAAGCGGTTCTGTTTCCAACAGTGCCCTACCTGCGGGATCTGCAACTGCTGCAGGCGGTGCCATTGTTGATCATCCTGATCGCCGCGTGGCAGGGGTTGGGGTCGTACCTGGGCAACTACTTCCTGGCCAAGGTTTCCCTGGGCCTGGTCCATGACTTGCGGGTCCAGTTGTTCAACAACCTGCTGGTGTTGCCAAACCGGTATTTCGACAAGCATAACTCGGGGCACCTGATTTCACGTATCACCTTCAACGTGACCATGGTCACGGGGGCGGCAACAGATGCGATCAAGGTCGTAATCCGTGAAGGCATGACGGTGATCTTCCTGTTTGCCTCGCTGTTGTACATGAACTGGCGCCTGACGCTGGTCATGGTCGCCATCCTGCCGTTGATCGCCCTGATGGTGCGCACGGCCAGCAAGAAATTCCGCAAGCAGAGCAAGAAAATCCAGCTGGCAATGGGGGACGTGACGCATGTGGCGTCCGAAACAATCCAGGGTTATCGCGTGGTGCGCAGCTTCGGCGGTGAAAAGTACGAAGAGAAACGCTTCTTCGATGCCAGCCAGGGCAACACCGACAAGCAATTGCGCATGACCCGCACCGGCGCCATCTACACGCCGTTGCTGCAACTGGTGATCTACACCGCCATGGCCGTGCTGATGTTCCTGGTGCTGTTCCTGCGGGGCGATGCGTCGGCCGGCGACATGGTGGCCTACATCACCCTGGCTGGCCTGCTGCCCAAGCCGATTCGCCAGCTGTCCGAAGTCAGCTCGACCATCCAGAAGGGCGTGGCCGGCGCTGAAAGTATCTTCGAGCAACTGGATGTCCAGCCTGAAGTCGATACCGGCACCGTCGAGCGTGATGTGGTCAGCGGTCGCCTGGATGTGCGCAACCTCAGCTTTACCTACCCTGACACCGAGCGTCAGGTGCTCAATGACATCAGTTTCTCGGTCGAGCCCGGGCAAATGGTGGCGTTGGTGGGACGTTCGGGCAGCGGCAAGTCGACCCTGGCCAACCTGATTCCGCGTTTCTATCACCACGACAAGGGCGAAATCCTGATCGATGGCGTCGAAGTGGAGCAGTACAAGCTGTTGAACCTGCGTCGGCATATCGCCCAGGTGACTCAGCACGTGACCCTGTTCAGCGATACCGTGGCCAACAACATCGCCTATGGCGACCTGGCTGGCGCACCCCGTGAAGACATTGAAAAGGCGGCCAAGGATGCCTACGCGATGGACTTCATCGCTCAATTGCCTGAAGGCCTGGACACCCAGGTCGGGGAAAACGGCGTGCTGCTGTCCGGTGGCCAGCGCCAGCGCCTGGCGATTGCCCGGGCACTGTTGAAGAACGCTCCGCTGCTGATCCTCGATGAGGCGACTTCGGCGCTCGATACCGAGTCCGAGCGGCATATTCAGGCAGCCCTGGACCAGGTCATGAAAGGTCGCACCACGCTGGTGATCGCTCACCGCCTGTCGACCATCGAGAAGGCCGATCTGATCCTGGTCATGGATCAGGGGAAAATCGTCGAGCGCGGCACCCATGAACAACTGCTGGCGCAAAACGGCTACTACTCGCGCCTCAACGCGATGGGCCTCGACGCCCCGGCCGAAGACATCGCCTGACCCCGAAAGGGCGAGCCTGGCTCGCCCTTTCGCACTCCCGTCGAAACCGGCCAGCCACTACCGTGACTTTGATGATTTCGCCTAGCGGGTTTATTGCTCAAAAAATGAGCAAAAAATGCTGGTGAATCATCCCGTTGCAGCCACCGCACTAGCCGACACCAACCCTGTGTTAATATCGCGCCCCTGTTCATTCTGTATGTGGGTTGCACCATGAAGTTGTCCATGCCGCGATTCGATCAAGCCCCTGTCTTGGTAGTCGGCGATGTCATGCTCGACCGTTACTGGCATGGTGGTACCTCACGGATTTCTCCTGAGGCACCGGTGCCGGTGGTCAAGGTCGATCACATCGAAGACCGCCCGGGCGGTGCTGCCAACGTTGCCTTGAACATTGCCGCCCTGGGGGCTCCGGCTTCGCTGGTCGGTGTCACCGGCGACGATGAAGCCGCCAACAGCCTGGTCAACAGCCTCAAGGGCGCCGGCGTGCGGGCTATCTTCCAGCGCATTGCGCACCAGCCGACCATCGTCAAGCTGCGGGTCATGAGCCGTCACCAGCAATTGCTGCGTATCGACTTCGAAGAACCCTTCGCCACCGACGCACTGGCGCTGGCCGCGCAGGTCGATGAGTTGCTCGAAGGCATCAAGGTGCTGGTGCTGTCCGACTACGGCAAAGGCGCGCTGAAAAACCATCAGACGCTGATCCAGGCTGCCCGTGCCCGAGGCATTCCGGTGCTGGCCGATCCCAAGGGCAAGGATTTCTCGATCTACCGTGGTGCGAGCCTGATCACGCCAAACCTCAACGAATTCGAAACCATCGTCGGTGGTTGCGCCGATGAGCACGAATTGGTGAGCAAGGGCGCGCAACTGATGCACGACCTGGACCTCGGTGCCTTGCTGGTGACCCGTGGCGAGCACGGCATGACCTTGCTGCGCCCGGATCATCCAGCGCTGCACTTGCCGGCCCGGGCCCGTGAAGTGTTTGACGTGACCGGTGCCGGCGACACAGTAATTTCCACCCTGGCGGCCGCGATTGCTGCGGGTGAGGAGTTGCCCCACGCGGTGGCCCTGGCCAACCTGGCGGCCGGAATTGTGGTCGGCAAGCTCGGTACGGCGGCCATCAGTGCGCCTGAACTGCGTCGTGCAATTCAGCGTGAGGAAGGTTCCGAGCGTGGAGTGCTGGGTCTTGAGCAGTTGTTGCTGGCGGTCGATGATGCCCGCGCGCACAACGAGCGGATCGTGTTCACCAACGGTTGCTTCGACATCCTGCACGCCGGTCATGTGACCTATCTGGAGCAGGCGCGGGCCCAGGGCGATCGCCTGATCGTGGCGATCAACGACGATGCATCGGTCAGCCGTCTGAAAGGGCCTGGCCGTCCGATCAACAGTGTCGACCGGCGCATGGCCGTACTGGCCGGCCTGGGTGCGGTGGACTGGGTGATCAGCTTCTCGGAAGGCACCCCGGAAAACCTGCTGAGCGCGGTCAAGCCGGACGTGCTGGTCAAGGGCGGCGACTACGGCATCGACCAGGTGGTCGGCGCGGACATCGTGACGGCCTATGGCGGTACCGTGAAAGTGCTGGGGCTGGTGGAAAACAGCTCGACCACCGCGATTGTCGAGAAGATCCGCAAGTCTGAATAATCTGCGGCCACCTGTGGCGAGGGGGCTTGCCCCCGTTGGGTTGCGAAGCGACCCTAAAACCTGCAACTGCGGGGTATCAGGTACACCGCATGCACGGGTTCTCCGACTGCTTCGCAGCCGAACGGGGGCAAGCCCCCTCGCCACAAGAATCCACGTGATCTTCCTATCGTGCCGCTTTACGCGGCACTATTTTCTTCAGCAACAGCTTGGCCTTCCCGCGTAACCGCGCCAGACCTGAATCCTTCCCCGGCGGGGTCAGGCCCTGCTGCCTCACCCAGTCCTTCCAGCGAATTCGCTCGTCGCGAACCAGCCAGCCTTCCTGTCGGGCAAAACTCTCGGCCAAGTACAGTCCGCGCGTGCTGGCGGGACACAGCTGATCCTTTTTCAAGGTGTAGAGCTCAGCCATCGGGTGGCCGTCCTGCAGGGGCATCAAGTACAGATCGGGGCGCTTGCGATCGAGGCGGGCGACGAGTTGATCGCCTTCCAGTCGTTCATCGACATGGAACAGGCTCAGGGATTTGGCTTCCTTGGGAACGTCCAGGCGCAAGTCGTAGATCAGTTGCAGTGACGCCGTTGGCAAATGCACGTAAGCCCGCGGACGCTCCATCAGCATCAGGTTGGCGCAACGTACCGGTCGCGCCGAGCCAGACAGTGGCGACAAGCGAAACGGCAGGGCTTCACGGTAATGCAGGGCGGCCGAGTAGGGCGCTGGCAGCCAGGTGTCGTTGAACCGCCCACCGAGCCAGCCTTCCGGGGTTTCCAGCAGGCATTCTTCGGCTATCTCCTGGATCGCCGTGTGCAAGGGCAGATTCAGTTCATGGGCGGGCACGTAACCGGAGATCAGCTTGAGCACCACATCGCCACGGTCCTGCCGGCGTTGGCGCACCAGCACCCAATAGTCGCGATTCTGCCAATGCAGGGTCAGGCGCACCGAAACCCCGAGGTTGGCCAGCTCCAGGGCAAACCGTTCGCTGTCGCCAACCGTCACCGGCCGACGACGTTGCAGAGTCTGGGAAAAATTCAGCGGCCTGCCGACACTCTGATAAGCCAGGCCTTCGGGGGTCGCTTCGACGAATAACGGCAGGGTCTTGAAGTTGCTCGGGTTCTTTCTGATGAGCGTACGCGACATGTCGGCTCCTGCTTAAGGCCGCGTGGGCGGCGTCAGTGGCTACGTAGGACCTGGGCAACGGTCGCGACATTGTGGGCGAGGTGCAGCGGATTGATGGTCCCGACAATAGCACTGGCAACACCCGGATGTTCAAACAACAACTCGAAACTGGCGCGCACCGGATCCACGCCCGGACTCAGGCAGACATGACCACTGGCGAGGGCTTTCTTGACCAGAATGGCTTTGCCGTGTGCAGCAGCATAGTCAATGACGGCCTTCTCGTTTTGTTCGTTCAGATTGTAGGTGACCATCGCGCAATCGCCTTGCTCCAGTGCCTTGAGGCCACCGTCGACGGTTTTGCCGGAAAACCCGAAACCGCGAATCTTGCCTTCGGCCTTGAGCGCGGCGAGGGTGTCGTAGACTTCGCAGTCATTGAGGATCGCCAGGTCATTACCATCGGAGTGCACCAGCACCAGGTCGATGAAGTCCGTTTCCAGGCGGTGCAGGCTGCGTTCCACCGACATTCGAGTGTGTGCGGCGCTGAAATCGTGACGGGACTGGCCGTCGGCAAACTCCTCGCCGACCTTGCTGACAATCACCCAATCCTGACGCTGACCGCGCAGCAACGGGCCGAGGCGTTCTTCGCTGCGACCATAGGCCGGGGCGGTGTCGATCAGGTTGATGCCCAGGTCGCGGGCGAGTTTGAGCAGCCTGCGTGCTTCATCGTCATCGGGAATCTGAAAGCCGTTGGGGTACTTCACCCCTTGGTCGCGGCCCAGTTTCACGGTGCCCAGGCCCAGGGGTGAAACCAGCAGGCCGGTGCTGCCCAACGGGCGATGCAGGTCGTGCAGGGTCGGTTGGCTCATGGCAGCAGTTGCTCCCAGGCCGGTACGCCCATCGGCGGCTTCGGCAGTTCAGGCAGTGCTGCCGGGTGGCTTGGCTGGATACCGTCGCGGGTCAGGCTGGCGATCACCCGGTCGGCGAAGTCCGGCGCCAGGGCGAGTTTGGTCGGCCAGCCCACCAGCAGTCGGCCTTCCTCGGCCACAAAGGCGTTGTCGGGACGGGTCAGGCCTGATTGCAGCGGTTCGGCGCGATCCACGCGCAAGGTGGCCCATTGCACTGTGCTCAGGTCGATCCATGGCAGCAATTGACCTAGTTCTTTCTGTGCGGTGGCGATCTGCTCGGCGGGCTCACGGGTCACGCCTTCGGATTCCGCGATATCGCCGCCCAGGTACCAGACCCATTGGCCATCCGCCGCCGGGTGCGTGGTCACGGTGATGCGCGGTTTGGTGCCACCACCCAGGCAGTGGGCGTACAGCGGTTTGAGGCTTGGCCCCTTGGCGATGATCATGTGCAACGGGCGGCGCTGCATGGCGGGCTGGCTCAGGCCCAGCGTTTCAAGCAATGCCGCGGTTCCGGCGCCGGCGCTCAGGACGATGCGTTGGGCACGGATCTCGCGCTCGTCCACCTTCAGGCCGACCAGCACGCCGCCTTCGAGCAGCGGCTCGATCTTCTTCCCGGCGAGCAAGCCATCTCCGGCCAGGTCGGCCAGGCGCTGGATCAGGCTTGGCACGTCGACCACCAGTTCCGCCAGGCGATAGACCTTGCCCTTGAAACGTTTGTCTTGCAGGGCTGGCGGCAATTGCTCGCCCTTGACCTGATCGACGCGGCCGCGCACGGCTTTGCTGGCGAAGAAACTGGTGAGGTTGCCGGCGAGGGTGCCAGGGGACCAGAGGTAATGGGCTTCGGACAACAGGCGCACCCCGGACAGGTCCAGTTCGCCGTCGCCAGCCAAGGCTTCACGCCAGCGGCGCGGCATGTCGGCGATGGCTTCCGAGGCACCGGTCAGGGCGCCATGCAGCGCGTATTTGGCGCCCCCGTGGATGATGCCCTGGGACTTTACACTCTGCCCGCCGCCGAGGCTGGCGCTTTCCACCAGCACGGTCGAAAAACCCTGGCGACGCAGGCGCGCATTCAGCCAGAGGCCGGCGACACCAGCGCCGACAATCAGCACGTCGGTGGAAATAACGGATGGCATTCGGCGACCTCTGTGTTCAAGACGAGGGCGCAGTATACAGACTCGAAGATTGGAGGGGCTGACGCCAGTACTCTCGAGTCAACGAGTAACCCTGTGGGAGCGAGCTTGCTCGCGATAGCGGTGGGTCAGTCAACATTGATGCTGAATGCCATGCCGTCATCGCGAGCAAGCTCGCTCCCACAGGGGGTCGTGTTTCGAGCTCTAGTGCCCGGCAGTCTTGGAGAAGAGCTGGATGACCACAACACCCAGCACAATCAGCGCCATCCCCATCATCGCCGGCACGTCCAGCTTCTGCCCATAGATAAACAGCGCTGCGATGCTGACCATCACGATCCCCATGCCGGCCCACACGGCGTACGCCACGCCCACCGGAACGCTGCGCACCACCAGGGTCAGCATCCAGAAGGCGATCCCGTACCCGACGATGACCAGCACCAGTGGCAGCGGGGTGCTGAAGCCTTTGACCGCTTTCATCGAAACAGTGGCAATCACTTCGGCGCAGATGGCAATGGCCAGGAAGTAGTAAGCGGTCATGGGTCAATCCTCGTGTGAAGTGTTGCTCTCTGAGGTCGGCATTCTAGAGATTCGCCAGATGCGGTAAAGTCATTACCTATCTGTTTGAGAGATGGGTTGAGCCATGAGCATGCAATGGAATCTGGAGCAGCTGCGGTTGTTTGTGAGCGTAGCGGAGCAGCGTTCGTTTTCTGCGGTGGCGCGCGATCAGCGCAAGGCGCAGTCGGCGGTCAGCAGTTCGATAGCGTTGCTGGAAGAAGACCTGGGCGTCAGCCTGTTCGACCGCAGCAGCGGCCGTCAGCCGAAACTCACTGAAGCCGGCACGGCTTTGCTGGACGAAGCGCGGGAAGTGTTGCGCCAGTGCGAACGGCTCAATGGCCGGGCGCTGGCGATGATGCGCGGGCAGGAAGCTCGACTGCGTGTGGCGCAGGATGAGGCGATGCCTTATCAGCCGATCATCGAAAGCTTCGAAGCCCTGGCGGAAAAATTCCCCAGCCTTGAAGTGCAACTGACCAGCGCCGCCCAAGGCGATGTCGCGCGCAAGCTGGTGGAGCGGCGCGCCGATCTGGGGCTGCTGTTCTTTCACGATCAGATTCCCGAGGCACTTGAGCGGCGGGTGCTGGGCAGCGTGGAAATGGTCACGGTGTGCGGCAAGGATCATCCGTTGGCGCGCAAGGGCGTAGTGGACGGCCAGCAACTGGCGCAACATCGGCAGTTGCTGATGTCCACAGAGTCGAGCATTTATCCCGGCAGTGATCCGGCCAGCCCGCAGGTCTGGCGCGCCGACAGCTTCTATGTGATGGCCGAATGGCTGGTGCGCGGCCTCGGCTGGGCCTGGTTGCCACGCCACGTGGTGCAGTACCCGACCTATCAGAACCAGATGGTCGAACTGGTCAGCGAATGGACCCCGCCGGCCCTGGTGGTGGAACTGGTATGGCGCCGGGATGAACCGCTCGGTCCGGCCGCGCGCTGGCTCGCCGAACGTTTTGCCGTGCACTTGCAGACGATAGGCGAAAAAAGCCGATAAACTCCGCCGCCATGAATAGAACTCTCTACACCGCGCTGTTTTATCTGGGGCTGCCATTGGTAGCGATTCGGCTTTGGCTGCGCGCGCGCAAGGCGCCGGCGTATGCTAGGCGCATCGGCGAGCGCTTTTCCTACGGGATGCCGACGATGAAACCGGGCGGCATCTGGGTGCACGCCGTGTCGGTGGGCGAAAGCATTGCGGCCGCACCGATGATTCGCGCCTTGCTGGCGCGTTATCCGAATCTGCCGATCACCGTGACCTGCATGACCCCGACCGGTTCGGAACGCATCCATGCACTGTTCGCCAATGAGCCGCGCATCCAGCACTGCTATCTGCCCTATGACCTGCCTTGCGCTGCCCGGCGCTTCCTTGATCGGGTCCAGCCGAAACTGGCGGTGATCATGGAAACCGAGCTGTGGCCCAACCACATCCATCAATGTGCCAAACGCGGGATCCCCGTCGCGTTGGCCAATGCGCGGCTGTCCGAGCGTTCGGCCAGAGGTTACGGCCGGTTCCCCAGGCTGACCCAGCCGATGCTGGCCGAGATGAGTCTGTTCGCGGTGCAGACCGAAGCCGAGGCCCAGCGCTTGCGCGACCTGGGCGCGCGGACGGAAACCGTCGAAGTGACCGGTTCGATCAAGTTCGACCTGACCATCGACCCGCAACTGCTGGAGCGCGCCGTTGAGTTGCGCGGGCAATGGCAGGCGCTGGAACGACCGGTGTGGATCGCGGCCAGTACCCATGACGGCGAAGACGAGGTGGTGCTGGCGGCTCACCGTCAGTTGTTGGCCAGTCACCCCGATGCCCTGCTGATTTTGGTGCCGCGTCATCCTGAGCGCTTCAATTCGGTGTTCGGGTTGTGCCAGCAACAAGGGTTTGCCACGGTCCGGCGCTCCAGCGGCGATGCGGTCAGTGCGAATACTTCAGTGCTGCTGGGCGACACCATGGGCGAGTTGCTGTTTCTCTACGCTCTGGCGGACAGCGCATTTGTCGGTGGCAGCCTGGTGCCGAATGGCGGGCATAACCTGCTGGAGCCGGCGGCCCTGGCTAAACCGGTGTTGAGCGGTCCGCATCTTTTCAACTTCCTCGAAATCGCCGCGCAGTTGCGCAGTGCCGGGGCGTTGCAGGAAGTGGAAGATGCCGAAGGGCTGGCGGTGGCGGTGCAGCGACTGTTCGAACTGCCGCGAGATGCGCAGCGCATGGCTAAGGCCGGGTTGACGGTGATGCGCACCAATCAGGGGGCGTTGCAGCGGTTGCTGGATGGGTTGGGGCGGTTGATCGACAAGTCTTCAATTCGCCGCTGATCCTGTGGGAGCGAGCTTGCTCGCGATGGCGGCTGTACATCCAACACCTAAGTTGCCTGTCAGTCAGCTATCGCGAGCAAGCTCGCTCCCACAAGGTTTGTGCTGCCTTGAACTCTGATGGTCAAGGTCGCGCTTTCAACTGCTCCTCTGCCGCCTTGGCCAGATCCGGAGGCAGGAAGTCCTTGTCCGGGTTGTAGTTCGGGTTGAGCCAGCGAGCCAGGGTTTGCAGGTCCCCCGGATTCAACGTACCGGCCTGTTGCTTCAAGCGCAGGTTGTCGAGGATGTAGTCGTAGCGGGTGTTGTTGTAGTCGCGCACCGAGGTGTAGAGCGAGCGCTGCGCATCCAGCACGTCGACGATGTTTCGCGTACCCACCTGATAGCCGATTTCAGTCGCTTCCACCGCGCTCTGGTTGGAGATGATCGATTGCTTGCGCGCCTGTACCTGCTCGACATCGGTGTTCACCGCGCGGTGCAGGTCGCGGGTGTTTTCCACGATGCTGCGGCGCAGGGATTCGCGTTGCTGTTCGGTCTGGTCCAGTTGTGCATAGGACTGACGCACCTGGGAGTTGATCAGGCCACCGCTGTAGATCGGGATGTTCAGTTGCAGGCCCACGGTCGTTTGCTCGACGTTGCCGCCATACGCCTGGGGCAGGTTGTTCGGGTTGCTGAAGCCCAGTGCGTCGTTGTCGCCTTTCTCGTACTTGGCGATCGCGTCAACCGTTGGCAAGTGCCCGGACCTGCGTTGCTTGAGGGTTTGCTCGGCGGCGCTGACGGCATAGTTGCTGGCCAACAGATTGAGGTTCTGCCTGCCCGCGGTTTCGACCCAGGCCTTGGCGTCGTTCGGTACTGGCGGCAGGATCGGCAAGTCATGCCTGATGCCCCAGATCGAGTTGTACTGACGGTTGGTCAGGGTAATCAATGCTTCAAAGGCGTCGTCCACCTGGCGCTGCGCAACGATGCGGTTGGCGCGAGCGGTGTCGTAGCTGGCCTGTGAGTTCAATACGTCGGTCTTGTCCGAGAGGCCGACATCGAAACGCTCATTGGATTGATCGAGCTGGCGTTTGAACGCCGCTTCTTCGGCCTTGGTCGAAGCCAGGTTGTCCTGGCTGCGCAGCACGTTGAAATAGCTGTCAGCGGTTTGCAGGATCAGGTTTTGCTCGGTCGCCGAGAGTTGCAGGGCGGCCTGTTCGTTGACTTCCTTGGCGGCCTGGAACTGGAACCAGCGATCGGCGCGGAACAACGGCTGCGCCAAAGTGGCCTGGTAGGAATGAGCGTCGCGGTTGGTCGTGCCCGAAGGTTGATCGAGCGACGTACGCACCTCGGAAACATTGGCGCCGCCCGAGAGGTTCGGCAGCAGCCCGGCGCGAGCCTGGGGCACGACTTCTTTCTGCGCGCCATATTGGGCGATGGCAGCCGCCAGGTCGGCGTTGTTGTTGACGGCTTCTTGATAAACGCTGACCAGGTCCGTCTTGGCCGATAAGGGCACATCTGCTGCCCAGGCCATTCCGTTGGACGCACAAGACACGGCGAGGGCCAGTGAGAGTTTGCGCAGCATAGACGATCCCTAGAATTGATATTACAGAGGTAATTTGAGCGCCAAGGCTAAGGCCCTGCTTTGACAGCGTCAATGCGCGGCTCAGCGTAGCGAGTGTAGTTGTGCATTCGGACGGCAACAATCCTGATACTGCGTGTAATTACGCCATTCATCATGGTGTTTGCCGTGGGGTTGGCGTTCTTTGCCAGTTGTGTCTAGACTGGCCGGGTTCTTGTCGGGGTGCCTTGCTTTGAGGCTGAGATCGAATAATTTCGGATCCCGTTGAACCTGATCAGGTTAGCGCCTGCGTAGGGAACAAGATTTCTCGTCACCCGGCGAGTCCTCTTGTGCTTCGTCCGGGATGTTGTTCGACAATCGAACACCCCTCGAGCACTGAGCACAGCACAGCTGGTTTTCCCAGCGCCCGTGCGTCCATTCGTTTACAGGTTCGCTCCGACAAAAATCCACTGCCTGGATGTGTGTCTGGAGAGCCCGTGATGACTACAAAAGCAAAAATCGCCACCAACCTGAGTGATTCGGCCAAGGTCGATCAGCAATCGGTTCAGCCGTTTACCCGCTCGCAAAAAATCTATGTTCAGGGCACTCGCCCGGACATCCTCGTGCCGATGCGCGAAATCAGCCTGGACGTGACGCCGACCGACTTCGGTGGCGAGGTCAACGCACCGGTGGTGGTGTATGACACCTCGGGTCCGTACACCGACCCCAATGTCATCATCGATGTGCGCAAAGGCCTGGCCGATGTGCGTTCGCCGTGGATCGAATCCCGTGGCGACACCGAGCGCCTGAGCGGTCTGAGTTCGAATTTTGGCCAGGAGCGACTTGCCGATCCGGAGCTGACCAAGCTGCGCTTCGCCCACGTCAACAACCCGCGCCGCGCCAAGCCGGGCGCCAACGTCAGCCAGATGCACTATGCGCGCAAAGGCATCATCACCGCCGAGATGGAATACGTCGCCATCCGCGAAAACATGAAGCTGGAAGTGGCCCGTGCCGCCGGCCTGCTGGACCAGCAACACGCCGGCCACAGCTTCGGCGCCAGTGTGCCGAAAATCATCACCCCGGAATTCGTCCGTGACGAAATTGCCCGTGGCCGCGCGATCATTCCGGCCAACATCAACCACACCGAACTGGAACCGATGATCATCGGCCGTAACTTCCTGGTGAAGATCAACGGCAACATCGGCAACAGTGCACTGGGTTCGTCCATCGAAGAAGAAGTGGCGAAACTGACCTGGGGCATTCGCTGGGGTTCGGACACGGTCATGGACCTGTCCACGGGCAAGCACATCCACGAAACCCGCGAGTGGATCATCCGTAACTCGCCGGTGCCGATCGGTACGGTGCCGATCTACCAGGCCCTGGAAAAAGTCGGCGGCGTGGCCGAAGACCTGACCTGGGAGCTGTTCCGCGACACGCTGATCGAGCAGGCCGAGCAGGGCGTCGACTACTTCACCATCCACGCCGGCGTGCTGTTGCGCTACGTGCCGATGACCGCCAAGCGCGTGACCGGCATCGTCTCCCGTGGCGGTTCGATCATGGCCAAGTGGTGCCTGGCGCACCACAAAGAGAACTTCCTCTACACCCATTTCGAAGACATCTGCGAAATCATGAAGGCCTACGACGTCAGCTTCTCGCTGGGCGATGGCCTGCGTCCGGGCTCGATTGCCGACGCTAACGACGAAGCGCAGTTCGGCGAACTGGAGACCCTCGGCGAGCTGACCAAGATTGCCTGGAAACACGACGTGCAGTGCATGATCGAAGGCCCGGGCCACGTGCCGATGCAGTTGATCAAAGAGAACATGGACAAGCAGCTCGAATGCTGCGACGAGGCGCCGTTCTACACCCTAGGCCCGCTGACCACCGACATTGCGCCGGGCTACGACCACATCACCTCCGGTATCGGTGCGGCGATGATCGGCTGGTTTGGTTGCGCGATGCTCTGCTACGTGACGCCGAAGGAGCACCTGGGCCTGCCGAACAAGGATGACGTGAAGACCGGGATCATCACCTATAAGATCGCCGCGCATGCCGCCGATCTGGCGAAGGGGCATCCGGGCGCACAGATCCGCGACAATGCCTTGAGCAAGGCGCGCTTCGAATTCCGTTGGGAGGACCAGTTCAACCTGGGGCTCGATCCGGACACCGCGCGTTCGTATCACGATGAAACCCTGCCGAAGGATTCGGCCAAGGTGGCGCACTTCTGCTCCATGTGCGGGCCAAAATTCTGCTCGATGAAGATCACCCAGGAAGTCCGCGAGTATGCGGCCAACCAGCGGATCGAAGCGGTCGACGTGGACGTCGCCCAAGGCATGGCCGAACAGGCCGAGCGCTTCAAGCAGGAAGGCAGTCAGCTGTATCAGAAAGTTTGATC
Source organism: Pseudomonas sp. 2725 (assembly GCF_050434585.1). NCBI lineage: Bacteria > Pseudomonadati > Pseudomonadota > Gammaproteobacteria > Pseudomonadales > Pseudomonadaceae > Pseudomonas > Pseudomonas sp. 2725. Next base: position 263,191 of record NZ_JBNDIV010000007.1, read on the forward strand.
TGAGCTGAGGTCGGCGGTGTTTTCACCGCCGCCATCGCGAGCAAGCTCGCTCCCACAAGGGATTTGTGAGCGCCGCAAGTCCCCTGTGGGAGCGAGCTTGCTCGCGATGACGATCATACAAACAACAAATGTCCCTCTGAGATAACACCCTTGAGCATTCAACCCAGCACTTACTCCCCCGATATCGCGGTGCCGACCGACAAACGTGTATTCGGCGGCCGCGATCTGTTTTCCCTGTGGTTCTCCCTCGGCATCGGCCTGATGGTGTTGCAGACCGGTGCCTTGCTTGCCCCAGGCCTTGGCCTGTCCGGTTCGTTGCTGGCGATTTTTCTCGGCACCCTGGTCGGCGTTCTGCTGCTGGCGGCGGTCGGCGTGATCGGTAGCGACACCGGCCTGTCGTCGATGGCTGCGCTCAAGCTCAGCCTCGGCGCCAAAGGCGCAAGCCTGCCGGCGGTACTGAACCTGCTGCAATTGATCGGCTGGGGTTCGTTCGAAATCATCGTCATGCGCGATGCTGCCAGCCTGCTGGGCGCGAAGGCCTTCAACGAAGGTAGCCTGCTGTCCAATCCCGTGCTGTGGACGCTGTTCTTCGGCGCACTGGCGACCTTGCTCGCGGTCAGTGGTCCATTGACGTTCGTGCGCCAGATCCTGCGCAAATGGGGTATCTGGCTGCTACTGGCCGCGTGTGTCTGGCTGACCTGGAACCTGTTCGCCAAGGCTGACCTGGCCGCGTTGTGGGCGCAGGCCGGTGACGGTTCGATGCCGTTCGCCGTGGGTTTCGACATCGCCATTGCCATGCCGCTCTCTTGGTTGCCGCTGATCGCCGACTACTCGCGCTTCGGCAAACGGGCGAAAAACGTCTTCGGCGGCACCGCCATCGGTTTCTTCATCGGCAATTTCTGGCTGATGAGCCTGGGCGTGGCCTACACCCTGGCGTTCGCGCCGAGCGGTGAAGTCAATGCCTTGCTGCTGGCGCTGGCCGGCGCCGGCCTGGGGATTCCGCTGTTGCTGATTCTGCTGGATGAATCGGAAAACGCCTTTGCCGATATTCACTCGGCGGCGGTGTCCAGCGGGATTCTGTTGCGCGCCAAAGTCGAGCACCTGGCGTTGGCCATCGGCGTTATCTGCACGCTGATTGCCCTGCTGGCGCCGTTGGCCCAGTACCAGAACTTCCTGCTGCTGATCGGTTCGGTGTTTGCGCCGTTGTTCGGCGTGGTGCTGGTGGATCACTTCATCCTGCGCAAACGCAGTGGCCAGGTGGCGTCAGCCGCGTTGCGCTGGCCGGCGCTGCTCGCCTGGCTGGGCGGGGTCAGCACCTATCACTTGTTGGCCAACCTGTATCCGGATGTCGGCGCAACCCTGCCGGCACTGGTAGTGGCAGGGTTGCTCCAGCTAGTACTGGGCCGGGCCTTCAGTTACGGCCGGGAAACAGCTCGGGCTTGATGATGCCGTTCAGGCGAGGGTAGGGGATCTTCAGCTCGACATGGCCCAGCGCGTAAGGCGCGATGGTGCTGGTTTCGTATTTGAGGATTACCCCGCCGTAGGTCAGCGCCACGTTCTGGGTTTTCTGGAACGGCCAGCTCTTCACGAACTCCGGTTCCTGATCGAGCTTGGTGCTGATCAGCCAGCTGTTGTGCGCCACTTGCGCGGCTTTCCAGAACGCGTCTTCCTGCCCAGGCACCAGCATGTCCGACAGCGTCAGCACTTTATGCTGTTGGCGTGAATAGTTGATGAAACCTCGACCTGGGGTGCCATGGGCACCGCCGGTGTCCAGGTAGCTGGACAATTCGACGATCACCAAGCCGTCATGCTGCTCACGTACCTTTGCCTGCAGATAGCTGCTGAAGCGCGGGCCGGCGGTGCGCAAAAACTCTTCGCGATAGGCCGCCAGGGTCGGGGCGACCGGCGCGTCGGGCGAGGTGCGGGTCATTTGCAGCAGGCGCTTTTCGATGATGCCGTCCAGTGCAGGCTCGTCCGGGAAGTGCAGGGTGTCGATGTTGACCAGCGGGCAATCCGGGTTGCTGCAACCGGGCTTGAGTTGCTCGGAGGCGTCGCGGGTGGTTTCCAGCGGCGTCCGGTAGTTGGGCTGGAACAGGCTCGCGCAAGCGCCCAGGGTCAGGGCGATAGCGGCCACGGAGGCGATTTTGAAAAGCGACATGAGCGTCCTTTCTGAAACAGGGAAGGCAAAAAGTTACCGGCTTCGACTCTCAACAAAGCAGTCAGTTCGCCACTAAGCTAATTAGAGTGGGTTTCGCCCTCACCGTCCATCCCGCTGACGGGAAAGGGGCTGCATCAAACGTCACGGGCGCGTTAGGATGGCGCGAAGTCGAGGCCCAGGAAAAAAGCAGCCTCGAACAGGATTTGCAGTAAAAGAGGATAGTCATGACGGATTTTGCCAACGCCATTCCGACCGCCGTTGATATCGTGCGGCGCGAAAAGTGCTACGAGGGCTTCTACAAACTCGAACGCGTGCACTTGCGCCACGAATTGTTCGCCGGGGGCATGAGTCGCGAGATCAATCGTGAAGTGTTCGTTCGCCATGACGCGGTATGCATGCTGCCTTACGATCCACAACGCGATGAAGTGGTGCTGATCGAGCAGTTTCGCGTCGGCGCCATGGGCAAGACCGACAACCCGTGGCTGATCGAACTGGTCGCTGGTCTGATCGACAAGGATGAAGTGCCGGAAGCAGTTGCTCACCGCGAAGCGCAGGAGGAAGCTGGGCTTGAAATCGGGGCGCTCTGGCCGATGACCAAATACTTTCCATCGCCGGGCGGCAGCAACGAATTCGTGCATCTGTACCTGGGGCGTTGCGACACTACCGGGGTTGGCGGCCTGCATGGGCTGGAGGAAGAGGCAGAAGACATCCGCGTCACGGTCTGGGCTTTCGAAGATGCCCTGCAAGCCGTGCGCGACGGGCGTATTGCCAACGCGGCGAGCATCATTGCCTTGCAATGGCTGGCTTTGAACCGCGTTGAAGTGAGGGGGTTATGGTCGTAAACAAGCTGCGCGATCGCTATCGGGTGGACCTGGTGGGGCTGCAAGCGTCCTGCGAGGCGAACTACGCGCGCTTGATGCGACTGCTGCCGGACATGCGCAGCGAGCCCGCCGCGCGGCGCATCGCCGTGACCCATGGCGACCAGATGCTCGGTGTGCTGGCCCTGGAAGTCCTGCTGACCTGCCCCTACACCACGACCCTGCAAGTGCGTCAGGAACACAGCCTGCCCTGGCTGCCGGTGCCGCAACTGGAAGTGCAGGTCTATCACGACGCGCGCATGGCCGAAGTGGTCAGCGCCGAACATGCACGACGCTTTCGCGGCATCTATCCTTACCCGAACGCCTCGATGCACCAGCCGGACGAAAAGGCCCAGCTGAACATGTTTCTGGGCGAGTGGCTGAGCCATTGTCTGGCGCTGGGGCATGAGTACGAAGTTGTCCGTTAAACGAGCAACGCAGTTGTGAACTGTGTCAGGTTCAACAGTTTCCCCTTTCGGTCATCCCCCAGCATAATTGCGGCACTTACCAATCCCCGTGATCACGCCCTGGGAGAACGCCTTGCCGAGCGTATCCACATTGACCACCGCCGATCCGGCGTTGCTGGTGCAACTCTCCGACAGTCACCTGTTTGCCGAAGCGGACCGCGCGTTGCTGGGCATGAACACCCGCGACAGCCTGCAAAAGGTCATCGAACTGGTGCGCGCGCAACAGCCGCGGATTGACTTGATCCTGGCCACGGGTGATCTGTCCCAGGACGGGACGCTGGAGTCCTACCAACAATTTCGCGACATGACGCGTCAGCTCGATGCGCCGGCGCGCTGGATTCCCGGCAATCACGATGAGCCGCAGATCATGGCCGAGGCGGCGGTGCAGAGCGCTTTGCTCGAACCGGTGGTGGATATCGGCAACTGGCGGGTCACGTTGCTCGATTCGGCGGTGCCAGGCTCGGTGCCTGGTTATTTGCAGGATGAACAGCTGCAGTTGCTCGCCCGCTCGTTGAGTGAAGCACCGGAACGCCATCATCTGGTGTGCTTCCACCATCACCCGGTGTCCATCGGTTGTGCATGGATGGAGCCGATAGGCTTGCGCAATCCCGAGGCGCTGTTCGCCGTGCTGGATCGCTTCGAGCAGGTACGTGCGGTGTTGTGGGGGCATGTGCACCAGGAAATCGACCGGATGCGCAACGGCGTACGTTTGATCGCCTCGCCCTCGACCTGCATCCAGTTCGAGCCCGGCAGTGAGGATTTCAAGGTCGGGGAACAGGCCCCCGGATATCGCTGGCTGCGGTTGCTGCCCGATGGGCGGCTGGAAACGGGTGTCGAGCGGGTCACCGGGTTTGATTTCACCGTGGATTACGGTTCCAACGGCTACTGATTTTTTCTTTTTTTCTGGAAAACCTAGTCGCGCCCTTCGCGAGCAAGCCCGCTCCCACAGGGGGAGCTTGTGACCGACGCAGGTCCAGTGTGGGAGCGGGCTTGCTCGCGAAGGCGTCTACACAGACACCGTGGATTCTGTGGATATCCCCGATTCCCCGAGTCCCTGTAAACTCCGCCTCTTTAGCCGACGCACAGGGAGCTCAAATGTCCGGTTCGATCCTTTATATCCACGGCTTCAACAGCTCGCCGTTGTCGAAGAAGGCCTGTCAGTTGGTCGAGGTGATGGAGCGTCTGGGCCTGAGCGAACACTTGCGCGTTCCGGCATTGCACCATCACCCGCGCCAGGCTATCGAGCAGCTGGAGCAGGCGATTGCCGAGCTGGGGCGGCCACTGCTGGTCGGCAGCTCGCTCGGCGGCTACTATGCCACTCACCTGGCCGAGCGCCATGGCTTGAAAGCCCTGTTGATCAACCCTGCCGTCAGCCCGCACCGGATGTTCGACGGCTATCTGGGGACGCAGAAAAACCTGTATACCGAAGAGACCTGGGAAATGACCCACGACCACGTGGTAGTCCTGGCCGAACTGGAAGTGCCGGCGCCCCGGGATCCACAGCGTTATCAGGTATGGTTGCAGACGGCTGACGAAACGCTGGACTATCGCCTCGCCCAGCAGTATTACCGGGCATGCGCCTTGCGTATCCAGGCCGGCGGCGACCACAGTTTCCAGGGTTTTGCCACGCAACTGCCGGCCATGTTGAGTTTTGCCGGCATTGGCGCCGATTTGTATCAGGCGATCGATTTCACCGCACTGTGAGCGATAGCCCCATGAATTCTTTTTTCACCGAACACTGACGACGAGACCCCATGGCCACTCCCAGCGCTAGCTCTTATAACGCAGACGCCATCGAAGTCCTCTCGGGCCTCGACCCGGTGCGCAAACGCCCCGGCATGTACACCGACACCAGTCGGCCGAACCACCTTGCCCAGGAAGTCATCGACAACAGTGTCGACGAAGCCTTGGCCGGGCATGCCACATCGGTGCAGGTGATCCTGCATGCCGACCATTCCCTGGAGGTCAGCGATGACGGCCGAGGCATGCCGGTGGACATTCACCCCGAGGAAGGTGTTTCGGGCGTCGAGTTGATCCTCACCAAGCTGCATGCCGGTGGCAAGTTTTCCAACAAGAACTACCAGTTCTCCGGCGGCTTGCACGGGGTGGGTATTTCCGTGGTCAACGCTTTGTCCACCGAAGTGCGGGTGCGTGTAAAACGTGACGGCAACGAATACCAGATGACCTTCAAGGATGGCTACAAGGCCACCGAGCTTGAAGTCGTCGGTACTGTCGGCAAGCGCAATACCGGGACCAGCGTGTTCTTTGCGCCGGACCCGAAATACTTCGACTCACCAAAATTCTCCATCAGCCGCCTCAAGCACGTGCTCAAGGCCAAGGCCGTTCTGTGCCCGGGCCTGCTGGTCAGTTTTGAAGACAAGGCCACCGGCGAAAAAGTCGAATGGCATTACGAAGACGGCCTGCGTTCCTATCTGGTGGACGCGGTCAGCGAATTCGAGCGCCTGCCGAACGAACCGTTCTGCGGCGCTTTTGCCGGTAACAAGGAAGCCGTGGATTGGGCGCTGCTGTGGCTGCCGGAAGGCGGCGATGCGGTGCAGGAAAGCTACGTCAACCTGATCCCGACGGCCCAGGGCGGTACCCATGTCAACGGTCTGCGTCAGGGCCTGCTCGACGCCATGCGCGAGTTCTGCGAATTCCGCAGCCTGCTGCCGCGCGGCGTGAAGCTGGCACCGGAAGACGTCTGGGAACGCATCGCCTTTGTTCTGTCGATGAAGATGCAGGAACCGCAATTCTCCGGGCAGACCAAGGAGCGCCTGTCGTCCCGTGAAGCGGCGGCGTTCGTCTCCGGTGTGGTCAAGGATGCGTTCAGCCTGTGGCTCAATGCCAACCCGGAAACCGGCATGTTGCTGGCGGAACTGGCGATCAACAACGCCGGCCGTCGCCTCAAGGCCAGCAAGAAGGTCGAGCGCAAACGCGTTACCCAAGGCCCGGCGCTGCCGGGCAAACTGGCCGACTGTGCCGGACAGGACCCGATGCGTTCCGAGCTGTTCCTGGTCGAAGGTGATTCCGCCGGCGGTTCGGCCAAGCAGGCGCGGGACAAGGAGTTCCAGGCGATCCTGCCGTTGCGCGGCAAGATCCTCAATACCTGGGAAGTCGACGGCAGCGAAGTGCTGGCCAGCCAGGAAGTGCACAACATCGCCGTGGCCATCGGTGTCGATCCGGGCGCGGCGGACATGAGCCAGCTGCGCTACGGCAAGATCTGCATCCTCGCCGACGCCGACTCCGACGGTCTGCACATCGCGACCTTGCTGTGCGCCTTGTTCGTCCAGCATTTCCGCCCGTTGGTCGATGCCGGTCACGTCTACGTCGCGATGCCGCCGTTGTACCGCATCGACCTGGGCAAAGAGATCTACTACGCCCTCGATGAAGCCGAGCGCGACGGGATTCTCGATCGCCTGGTAGCCGAGAAGAAGCGCGGCAAGCCGCAGGTCACCCGATTCAAGGGTCTGGGCGAAATGAACCCGCCGCAGTTGCGCGAGACCACCATGGACCCGAACACCCGGCGTCTGGTGCAGTTGACCCTGGAGGATTTCGAGGCTACCTCGGAAATGATGGACATGCTGCTGGCGAAGAAGCGTGCCGGTGACCGCAAGACCTGGCTGGAGTCCAAGGGCAACCTGGCCGAGGTGCTGGGCTGATGCGCTTGGGCTTTGCCCTGGCGTGTGCGTTGCTGCTGACCTCAATGACGGTGTCTGGCGAACCGACACCGCAACTGCGTCTGTTGTCCGAGCATGCCGTCGATGGCATGCGCGGCGGCAACCTGTCCGGGCTGGCCCAGTGCGGCAAGGAGCTGTGGACGGTCTCCGACCGTGACGATGATCAGATCTATCGTCTCGATACCCGGGCCAACGTCTGGCGCGCAGAGGCCGTGGGCATCGGCGTACCTGAAGTACCTGACAGCGGGTTGCCCTGGGGATTGCGTTCGCGGACCTGGGCCGCTTCGTTCGTGCGTGGCGGCAATCTGGATTTCGAAGGCATCACCTGTGACCGCGCCGGCAATCGTTACGTGGTCAGCGAATCCCATGCAGCGGTGTTGCAAATACCGCCAACCGGGCCGACGTCCTGGCTGAAGATTTCGCCGCTCATGGCGCGTGAAGCCCGGGCCAGCGGCATGTTGTTGCGTTTCAATGCACTGTTCGAAGGCTTGGCGATCAATCCTGAAGGTGACCAGTTGTGGTTGGCTGCCGAGCGCGAGAGCCGCGGGTTGCTGCTGATCAAGCGCAAGCAATTGGTGTGGGACTGCGATGGTGGATGCGTGCTGCTGAGTGAAGCCGGGAAAGAAATGCAACCCGCACAGTTTCCCAACGCCAGAGCGATGCCTCGGGATTTTGCCGATCTGTCATTGTTCAACGGCAAGCTGTTTACCCTGGAGCGCAATGCGTTCGAGGTCTGCCGCCGAGATGCGCTGACCGCCAAAGTCGAGCGTTGCTGGTCGTTTGCCGAAGAGGCATTGCAGGAAAATCGGCGTTATCCACAGGATTATGGCCTCGCGGAAGCGCTGGTAGTGGACGCTGACGGTGCCTGGATCGGTATCGACAACAACAACGGTGCTCGCGCCGATGGCGAAGTCCGTCCGGTAGTCTGGCGTTTTGCTGCACCGGAAGGTGGCTGGAGTGCCAAGTCATGAGACAACGAAGCCCGGGGCAGCGCATCGGCCGGGTGTTTATGGTACTGGCCTGGTGTGCCGCGTTGTTTCTGGCCACGCGTTTTTTCGGCCAGTGGGAAGCGCGTCAGCAAAATCCGAACGTGGTGGTCAGCTCGGAGCTGGGCGAGGGTTTCATTGAGGTGAAACTGGTGAGCAATGCGCAGGGGCATTTTGTCGCCAGCGGTCAGATCAACGGCCATCCGGTGGACTTCATGCTCGATACCGGGGCGACCGATGTGTCGATTCCGGCGGACCTGGCCAAGCGTTTGAAGCTCGAAGAAGGATTCGGCGTGACCCTGAGCACGGCCAATGGCCTGAGCCAGGGCTATCGCACCCGTATCGAGCGCCTGCAGCTGGGCGACATCGTGCTGCGGGATGTACGCGCACTGGTGGCCCCGGGGCTGCATGGCGATCAAGTGTTGCTCGGCATGAGCGCACTGAACAAACTTGAATTTACCCAGCGCGGTGGCACCATGCTGCTGCGCCAGACAACGAACCGATGAGGCCCGCATGAGCGACTCCCTTGATCTCAGCCTGGACGGTGTAGAACGCCGGTCACTGGCTGACTTCACCGAAAATGCCTACCTCAACTACTCCATGTACGTGATCATGGACCGTGCCCTGCCGCATATCGGCGACGGCCTGAAACCGGTACAGCGGCGTATCGTCTATGCCATGAGCGAGCTGGGGCTGGACGCTGATTCCAAGCACAAGAAGTCGGCACGTACCGTCGGTGACGTGCTCGGTAAATTCCACCCCCACGGCGACTCGGCCTGCTACGAAGCCATGGTGCTGATGGCCCAGCCGTTCAGCTATCGCTATACGCTGGTCGACGGCCAGGGCAACTGGGGTGCGCCGGATGATCCCAAGTCCTTCGCCGCCATGCGTTACACCGAAGCGCGGCTGTCGCGTTATTCCGAAGTGCTGCTCAGCGAACTGGGCCAGGGCACGGCGGATTGGGGCCCGAACTTCGACGGTACGCTGGACGAGCCGCTGGTGTTGCCGGCCCGCCTGCCGAACATCCTGCTCAACGGCACCACCGGTATCGCTGTGGGCATGGCCACCGACGTGCCGCCGCATAACCTGCGGGAAGTCGCCACGGCGTGCGTGCGTTTGCTCGATGAGCCCAAGGCCACGGTCGAACAGCTCTGTGAACACATCCAGGGCCCGGACTACCCGACCGAAGCGGAAATCATCACCCCGCGCGCCGACCTGCTGAAAATCTACGAAACCGGTCGCGGTTCTGTGCGCATGCGCGCCGTGTATCACATCGAAGACGGCGACATCATCGTCACCGCGCTGCCGCATCAGGTCTCGGGCGCCAAGGTGCTGGAACAGATCGCCGCGATGATGCAGGCCAAGCCGTCCAAGGCGCCGCAAATTGCCGACCTGCGTGACGAATCCGACCATGAAAACCCGTGCCGGATCGTGATCATTCCGGGCGCACGGAAAAACTTCGACCACGATGCGCTGATGCAGCACCTGTTCGCCAGCACCGAGCTGGAGTCGAGCTACCGGGTCAACATCAACATCATCGGCCTGGACGGCAAGCCGCAGCTGAAAAACCTGCGGGCGCTGCTGGTCGAATGGCTGGAGTTCCGGGTGCAGACCGTGCGTCGTCGCCTGCAATTCCGCCTCGACAAGGTCGAGCGTCGCCTGCATCTGTTGGACGGTTTGCTGATTGCCTACCTCAACCTGGATGAAGTGATCCACATCATCCGCACCGAGGAGCAGCCACGGGCCAGGCTGATCGAACGCTTCGCCCTGAGCGAAATCCAGGCCGACTACATCCTCGACACCCGTCTGCGTCAGTTGGCGCGACTGGAAGAGATGAAACTGCGTGCCGAGCAGGATGAACTGCTCAAGGAACAAGCCAAGCTGCAAGCCCTGCTGAGCAGCGAAGCCAAGTTGAAAAAACTGGTGCGCAGCGAACTGATCAAGGACGCTGAAACCTACGGTGATGACCGCCGGTCGCCTATTGTCGAGCGCGCCGAAGCCAAGGCCCTGACCGAGCACGATCTGCTGCCGAACGAGAAAGTGACGGTCGTGCTGTCGGAAAAAGGCTGGATTCGCTCCGCCAAAGGCCACGAAATCGACGCCACCGGGCTTTCCTACAAGGCCGGGGACGGCTTCAAGGCACTGGCAGCCGGGCGCTCCAACCAGTTTGCCGTGTTTATCGACTCCACGGGCCGCAGTTATTCGGTGGCCGCCCATACCTTGCCGTCGGCCCGTGGCCAGGGCGAGCCGCTGACGGGTCGCCTGACGCCGCCGCCAGGGGCGAGTTTCGAGTGCGTGCTGATGCCGGAAGACGATGCGCTGTACGTGATCGCCTCCGACGCCGGCTACGGCTTCGTGGTCAAGGGTGAAGACCTGCAGGCCAAGAACAAGGCGGGCAAGGCCCTGTTGAGCCTGCCGAACAACGCCAAGGTCATGCTGCCGCGCCCTGTGGCCGATCGTGAACAGAACTGGCTGGCGTCGGTGACGACCGAAGGTCGCCTGCTGATCTTCAAAATCAGCGACCTGCCACAATTAGGTAAAGGCAAAGGCAACAAGATCATCGGGATTCCCGGTGAGCGAGTGGCCAGTCGCGAAGAGTATGTGACGGACATCGCCGTATTGCCGGACGGTGCAACACTGGTGTTGCAGGCCGGGAAACGTACCTTGTCACTGAAAGCGGACGATCTTGAACACTACAAGGGTGAACGTGGTCGTCGTGGCAACAAGTTGCCGCGTGGCTTCCAGAGGGTCGATGCGCTGCTCGTCGAAAACCTCAATTAGGCGACTTAGAAGCGCCGAACTACGAATTAACCCGTAGTTCGGCGCTTTACGCTGGAGTCGGAACGCATATTCACGGATGATATGGCCTTTCAAGCGCCGGCGTTGCCGCGCGTTCTTCATATTTATTGAGTATTTTCACTGTGGTCAGCCTTTTAGCGACCACCTGGATGGGACGATGACTGCTCTGCGCCTTCCTTTTATTCTTTTGCTCGCCGGCGTTCTTGGCCTGGCGGGTTGCAGCGTTCACCAGCCGGTGTCGTTGTATCAACTGGACGCTGGTAGTCCGGTTCAGCCCGCACAGAACGCGGGCATGGCGGTATTGTTGGGGCCGGTCACCGTGGCCGACTACCTGCAACGCGAAACCCTGTTGCAGCGTCAGCCCGATGGCAGCCTGCAAGCCTCGACCGACGGTCGTTGGGCTGGCAGCCTTTCGTCGGATATCGATCAGCTGCTGCTGCGCCAGGTCGCAGGTCGCCTGGACAGCCAGCGCGTTGTGCTGGCCCCGGCGACATTGGGCTTCACCCCGGACGTTCAGGTGCTGCTGACCATCACGCGCCTGGATTCGGGTGAAAAACAACCGGCGATCCTCGACGCGCAATGGCGCCTGATCGACCGTCGCGGGCAGGTCCGCGACAACCGCATCATCCATTTGCAGGAACAGCATGCCGGTACCACGGCGGCTCAGGTCCAGGCACAGGGTGTGTTGTTGCAGCGCCTGGCCGAACAACTGTCGGTGGCGCTCAAGCCCCTGGCCAATCAGCCTCCGATCGCCGAAGCCCCACGCAAGCCGGCAGCCAAGGCGGCAGCACCTGCGGTAGAACAGGAAAAGCAGCCGAAGATCCCGATGGCCGCGCCTATTCGTACGGATATGGAAGTGTTCCGCTTCTAAGTCTGGACTGAATCCATACAAAGCCCGCATTGATGCGGGCTTTGTTGTTTTTACAGGTTGGAGATATCTAGCGCCTGTTCTGGCCTCTTCGCGAGCAAGCTCGCTCCCACAGGGGATCTGAAGTGAGCACACCCTTGGGCTAACCCGGATCAAGTGTGGGAGCGAGCTTGCTCGCGATGAGGCCAGAACAGGCAACAAAAAAGCCCGCAGACGATCACTCATCTGCGGGCTTCTTCATATCGAGGTTAAGGCTTAAGCGCGACGCTCATGCATCCGTGCCAGTTGCCGTTCCAGCATCGACGGATATGGCTCCATCAACCGCTCTACGCAGCACGCGCCCTCAGGGCTGGCGATCGGGCGGATCCGTGCACGTTGGCGGATCAACGCGTCGTCACTGATCTTGCGCTCCACCAGCAGCAGGTTGCGGCTGTGTTGCGACAGGGCCAGGGCGTCCTGGGCAGGGTCGGTCAGCAGCAAGTCGATCTGGCTCAGGCCAAACAGTTCGTCGCCCAGGGTCAGCCCCAGCTGCAATTGCAGGGTGATGCCACTGTCCGCGACTTCGATCTGCAACTGGTGGCCCAGGGCCCGCAGCAGCTCGCCACAGCAAATGGCGTTGGTCAGGTAATCGTCGCCGCTGTCTTCGGTGTGGAACAGCATCAGCGTGCTGCCATCGTTCAAGGTCTCTACTTCGCCCTGATACAGGGAAGCTGCCTGGTCGAGGCAATCGCGATAGCGCTCGAGCAGTTCTTCAAGACGCGCCCGCGGCAGGCGTCGCAGTTGCTCCTGGGAGCCCAGTTGCACCGCCAGCACCGCGCTGTGTTGCGGCACGCTCGGCGTGGCTTTGCGAATCACCGGTTGAGGGGTGCTGTCCAGCGACTCGTCGCGCAGATCGGCGAACGGGTCTTCGTCATCGTCGTCTTCAACGGTGCTGACGATCTGTCGTGGCGCTGGTTTGAGCGCCGCTACCGGGCGGCTCTCGTCGAAACTCGGATCGCGCAGGTTACGGACTTCGAAGGCCGCGTCGGCCTCGTCATCCATGTCGTCGAACTCCGGTTCCGGTTCTGGCACAGGGGCGGGCTCCGGGGCGAAGTTGGCGTGCAGCTGACGCGCCAGGTCGCCGATTTCGTCCTGGCGGTCGGTGGCCGGGGTGAATTCATCGATATTGCGCAGCCACACCCGCAATTGCAGCAGCGGCGTGGAGAGATAACGCCCCATGCGCAGGCTCAGGGCCAAAGACAGGGCGAGCAGGATTGCACTCAGAATGCCCATGCTTTGCAGGCTGATGGTCATCGGCTGCTGGAACTGGTCCATGTCCAGGCTGATGCGCAATTGCCCGGCAGTCACGTCCTGGAAGGTGATCTTGCTTTGGTACATGCCCTCGGCTTCGCCCAGCAGGCCATGCTTGGGGCGCTGGCCGGATTCGGCGAGGATGCGGTTGTCCGGGCTGTAGATGGCGGCGTGGGCCACCAGCTTGTTCTTGGTCAGGTTGTTGAGCAGCACGTTCAGGCTGAGGATGTCGTTGGACACCAACAGCTCGGTGGCCGAGGTGGCCGTCTGCGTAGTCAGGCTTTCGCCCAGCGCATCCGCCTGCTCGTGCATGGCCTGCTTGAACTGCAGGCCCATCACACCGGCATAGATGACCAGGGCCAGGGCGACCAGGATCACGTTATGGCTGGCGATGCGCAATGCAATCGGTACACGGCGGTGGCGCAGTGCCCGGAAGATCAGCAGGAAGAAGTTGTCGGTTTTTACTGGCGTGGGCCGGTTCACTTGAGCTCGGCTCTTTTGTCCGTGAAGTTGACGCGCAGTATAGCGACAGGCCCTAGACCGTCAAAGCGCTCACGGTGCCCGATGGTCACTGAAAGTGGGTAGAATGCGGTTTTTTTCCACTTGCGGGGGTGCGCCTTGCGCGAAATCGTCCTGATAAACATCACGGGAGTCGACCGTCCGGGTCTGACTGCGGCCATTACCGGCGTTCTGGCCCAGGGTGGTGTGAACATTCTCGACATCGGTCAGGCGGTGATCCACGACACTTTGTCGTTCGGCATCCTGGTTGAAATTCCCGACACCGAGCAAGGCAAGTCCGTGCTCAAGGACATCTTGTTCAAGGGCTATGAACTCGATCAACAAGTGCGTTTCACGCCGGTGTCCGAACAGGATTACCAGCAGTGGGTCGGCAATCAGGGCAAAAAGCGCCACATTGTGACCCTGTTGACCCGCAAGGTGACAGCCGGGCAGTTGCAGGCCGTGAGCTCGATCACTGCCAAATATGGCCTGAACATCGACCACATCGATCGCCTGTCCGGGCGCATGCCGCTGGACACCCCGGCCGACAAGGGCAAGGGCTGCATCGAGTTTTCCGTGCGTGGCGAGGCGGCTGATCCGCAGGCGCTGCGTGCCGAATTCCTCAGCGTCGCCCAGGAACTGAACGTCGACATCGCCTTCCAGGAAGATTCGCTGTTCCGTCGCAACCGTCGCCTGGCGGTGTTCGACATGGATTCAACGCTGATCGAAGCCGAAGTGATCGATGAGCTGGCCAAGGCGGCCGGCGTCGGCGACAAAGTGTCGGAAATCACCGAGCGGGCAATGGCCGGTGAGCTGGATTTCCGCGCCAGCTTCAAGGAGCGCCTGGCCTTGCTCAAAGGTCTGGACGTCAATGTGCTGGACTCCATCGGTGCCTCGCTGCGCCTGACCGAAGGCGCCGAAACCCTGTTCGCCGAACTCAAGCGCCTGGGCTACAAGACCGCGATTCTGTCGGGCGGCTTCACCTACTTCGCCAAGCAATTGCAGGCCAAACTGGGTATCGACTACGTGTTCGCCAACGAACTTGAAGTGGTCGACGGCAAAGTCACCGGCGTGGCGGTCGAGCCGATTGTCGATGCACAGCGCAAGGCGGATTTGCTGAAGGAACTGGCACACAAGGAAGGCTTGCGCCTGGAGCAGACCATTGCGGTCGGCGATGGTGCGAATGACTTGCCGATGCTGGCGATTGCCGGGTTGGGCGTGGCGTTCCGGGCCAAGCCGCTGGTCAAACAGTCGGCCAAGCAGGCGATTTCCACCTTGGGGCTGGATGGTGTGCTCTACCTGCTGGGTTTCCGCGATCGCGACGGCCAGCTGTAACACCGCAAAACAACTGTAGGAGCGAGCTCGCTCGCGATGAGCGGCGAGGCGACGCGGGCATTCAGATTGCCCGCGTCATCGTTAACGCCCATCGCGAGCAGGCTCGCTCCTACACGTATGTGCGTTGATCAGGCCTTCGGTGCGCCCATGCCCTGACCCATCTGCACCGCTGTGCCAGCGGTCATTTCTTCAGCCCACTTCACCTGATCCGGCCCGAACAGCACGATGGCGGTCGAACCCAGTTTGAAGCGACCCAGTTCCGCACCTTTTTCCAGGTGGATCGGCGCGCGTGCGGCTTCGTCGTAACGGAAGGTTTTCAGCTCGCGCTTCGGCGGTGTCACCAGACCGGCCCACACGGTTTCAATCGAAGCCACAATCATCGCACCCACCAGTACCACAGCCATCGGGCCGCGTTCGGTGTCGAAAATGCACGCCACGCGCTCGTTGCGGGCAAACAATTCCGGAACGTTTTCAGCAGTGGTCTGGTTGACCGAGAACAGACGGCCCGGGATGTAGACCATCTCGCGCAGGGTGCCGGCCAGCGGCATGTGCACGCGGTGGTAGTCCTTCGGCGACAGGTAGATGGTCGCGAAGTCGCCACCCATGAACGGCGCAGCGTTTGCCGCATCGCCACCCAACAGTTCCAGCACGCTGAAGCTGTGGCCCTTGGCCTGGAACACGCGGCCGTGCTCGATCGGGCCGAGCTGGCTGATCGCGCCGTCGGCGGGGCTGAGGATCGCGCCCGGGGTTTCGTCCAGCGGACGGGCACCGTCTTTCAGTGCGCGGGTAAAGAACGCGTTGAAGTGCTCGTAGGCGGTCAGGTCTTCGACCAGCGCCTGGGACATGTCCACCTGATAACGCTTGGCGAACCAGGCGGTGAAGGCATTCTTGAACCAGCGCACGCGGCATTCGGCGATGCAGCCGGCCAGACGCGAGAGCAAGTTGTGGGGCAGCAGGTACTGGCCGAGGAGAAACAGACGCTTGTTCATTAACGGTCCTTAAAAATCTTAAATTTCTACCGGGGTATCGGGATGATTGCCCCATTCGCCCCAGGAGCCGGCGTAGCCTTTGACCCGCGGATAACCGAGAGCCTTGGCCACCAGATAGGTGAAACCAGAACGATGATGTGTCTGGCAGTGGGTAATCACTTCTTTGTCTTTGCTGATCCCGAGTTGCTCGAGGATCTGCGGCATGTCGGTGCGGATGCGCAGCTGGCGTGCCCGATCCATGCCAGCGGTCCATTCGAAATTGATCGCGCCGGGAATGTGTCCGCCCTTGGCTGCCAGGACTTTCTCGCCGGAGTACTCCAGCGGCCCGCGCGCATCCCAGATTGCCAGGTCGGCGGCGCCGAGACGGCTTTGCAGGTATTCGCGGGTGGCGGTGGGTTCATCGTGCAAGGTCAGTGGAACCGGGCCGCCCACCGGTGGCGGGACCTGGATCGACATGGGCGAACCTTCCGCCAGCCAGGCCGGCAGGCCGCCATCTATATAGTGGTACTTGCTGTGGCCGATGACATCCAGCAGCCAGATGAAGCGTCCGGCCCAACCGCCGCCTTCGTCGTCATACACCACGTAGACCGCATCGGGGTTGTGCCCCAGCTCACCAAACAGCGTTTCGAGTGCTGCCTGCGGGGGCATCAGCCCCGGGGCGGGGGCCTGGCCGAGCTGCGTACGCTTTGGATCGACAAAGCGCGCGCCGGGAATGTGCCCTTCGGTGTAGCGGGCGGCACTGGTCAAGTCCACCAGAATCAGTTCGCGGGCGTCGAGGCGAGGGAGCAAGTCGCTCGGCTCGATCACCAGCGGCAAGCCAGAGAAGTCAGACATGTGAGGTCTCCAGAGCACAAAAGGGAGGATTGTAACGCAGCTTATTGGCCACGGTGGCTAAAGCTGTGCAGGGCTTTCTCGATGCACTGTGCGGTTTTGCCGAAGGCCTGTACGGAAATTTCCGAAAACGGCCCGCCGCCTTGATCCGCCACGACGATCATGATCACCCGGCCATTGTTGATCAGCGAACGCAGCAGCAAGTGTTCACCGCTGAACTGCGAGCGCAGGCTATTGGGCAACATGGCCGAGAATTGCGCGTTGTTGGCAGGCGTCAGGCGCACCTGGGCCTGCTGCGCGAGCAGGCGTTGCAACACGTTGCTCTGGCTGACCACGAAATTCAACCCGGCCGCTTCCTTCGGCAGGCCAGCCGTCTGGTGCACTCGCAGGTTGGCGTGGGTGCGATCGGCCATCAGGATCATCACCCGGCGCATGCCGCAGGCCACGAGGGCGTCACGGGCGGCGATGGTCAGGTGCATGGCGTTGGTGAAACGGCTCGGCTCGACCAGCAACTCGGCGCATTGCTTGCGCCACTTCGCCAGGTCTTCGGCGGTAGGTGCCGCTGCCGGCAGCAAGCCTGCGTGGACACGGTTCATGCCCCACGGCCAGATCAGCGACTCGGCAGGGTGCCAGAGGTCGGGCATGGCGTGTTGGCGTGCGCTGTTGGCGGCTTGCTGGTGCAATTGCTGCTGCAGTTCGTCCATCGGCATTTGCAGGTAAAGGCTGGTCAGGTACTGCCAGCGCTCGCTGTGGGGGCTGTCCCAGGCGTGTTGCGCCGACAGCGCCAGCCCATTGGCCAGCAGCACTGTATTGGCCGGTTGATTGAGCCAGCGGCGCAGGGTCGGATCGTCGTCAAGGCGATTCTGCTGGCGCAGTGGATGGTCGCTGTCACGGGCGATGCGCAGGACTTTCACCAGTTCCCGCTGCTCGGTGAGCAGCAATCGATAGCCTTGCTGCACCCAGATCGGCAAGCGCCAGACCTCCACCAGCGCCTGGCCGATATCCAGCAGGCGTACGCCAAACAGTTGCTGCTCGACTTTGCGTGCCGACTCGCCTTTATGGATGACCCGCAGCTCCCACTCTTCGAGCAGTTTCGGATGGGTCAGTGCCAGCGGCCACAGGGGCGAAAGAAACAGCAGGCTGCCCCAGTGGATGTCCTGCCACAGGCGCGCCAGGCGACTGGCAAAAAAACCGTTGGCCTGTTGCGTGGCGTGCTGGCTGATCATCTGCAACTGACGCAGGGCTTTGGGAATCTCGAGCTCGGGTTCGGCGGGTAGCCGCGCGAGCAGCTCCTCGGTGCGCTTCAAGCCGAGGCGGTTGATTGCAATTTCAAGGTTTTCCGCAGGCTCGGTCATGCTGCCATGGGTATGCCGGTTGGCTTCGCGAATCACGCTCAAGGCCAGGGCCGGGCTGCCTTGCATGAGGTCGGCGATGTCGCGCAGCGAGCTGCGATTATCGCGGATGGCCTTGCAGACACGGTCATGGCTGGCTTGCGGGACGGGAAGACGTACGCCATCGAGCAGCTTGACCCAGCCTTCGAGGGTCGTTGGTTTTGGCGTTGGAACGTTCGTTTCGTTAACCATGGTGGGAGGCGATCATCGTCAACATTACCTGTGCCCGGATGGGGTCAAATTAGCTTTTCGCCTGAACGGGCTATAGTCTGGCGCAGTTTTGCCGATAAGTAGAAGAAGAGATTTTTTAACTTCCGAATATGACCTTGAACCCGACTCAGTAAGTGCTCTCCTAACCTATGGCTAAAATTATCGGCATCATCGTCGTATTCGCGAGCGTGCTCGGCGGATACGTGCTTTCCCACGGCAAGATTGCCGCCCTGATACAACCTTTCGAGGTCATGATCATTGGCGGTGCTGCCCTCGGCGCCTTCTTGCAGGCCAACCCCGGCTACATGACGATGCACGTGCTCAAGAAGTCCCTGAGCATGTTCAGTTCGCGCTTCAACCACGGCTTCTATCTTGAAGTACTGGGTCTGATCTACGAGATCCTCAACAAGAGCCGCCGCGAAGGCATGATGGCCATCGAAGGCGATATCGAAGATGCCGCTGCGAGTCCGATCTTCGCGAAGTACCCGACGGTACTCAAGGACGAGCGCATGACCGCGTTCATCTGCGATTACCTGCGCATCATGTCTTCCGGCAACATGGCTCCCCACGAGCTGGAAGGCCTGTTCGACATGGAGCTGTTCAGCCTCAAGGAAGACCTCGAACACCCATCCCACGCGGTCAACGGCATCGCCGACGCCATGCCCGGTTTCGGTATCGTCGCGGCGGTACTGGGTATCGTGGTGACCATGGCTTCGCTGGGTGAAGGCGACCAGAAGTCCATCGGCCTGCACGTAGGTGCGGCACTGGTGGGTACCTTCTTCGGTATTCTCGCCGCCTACGGCTTCTTCGGCCCGCTGGCCCATTCCCTGGCCCATGATGCCAAGGAAGAGCTGAACGTCTACGAGGCCATCAAGGCCTCGCTGGTGGCTTCGGCTTCCGGCATGCCGCCATCGCTGGCCGTGGAGTTCGGGCGCAAGGTCCTGTATCCGGCGCACCGTCCAAGCTTCGCCGAGCTGGAACAAGCGGTTCGCGGTCGTTAAGCCATGGAAAATAACCAGCCGATAATCATCAAGCGCGTCAAGCGCATCGCCGGCGGGCATCACGGGGGCGCGTGGAAAATCGCCTTCGCCGACTTCGCCACGGCGATGATGGCGTTCTTCCTGGTGTTGTGGCTGCTGTCCACCGCCACGCCGGAACAGAAAATTGCCATCGCCGGTTACTTCAAGGATCCGATCGGCTTTTCCGAAAGTGGCACGCCCTACATCATCGATCTGGGCGGCACGCCGACCCTGGCACCGGAAAACACTCTCAACCCCGAGGTGAAGTCCCAGCCGCAGCCGGACAAGGTCACCATCGATACCGATCAGGTCGAAGGCATGGCCGAGCAGGTCGAAAAAGAGCGCCTCGAGCTGTTGCTGCAAGAACTGCAGAACAAGGTCGAAGAAAACCCGCAGATGCAGAAGTTCAAGGATCAGATCCTGTTCGAAATCACGCCGGACGGCCTGCGAATCCAGATCATGGACGCGGAAAACCGCCCGATGTTCGATTCAGGTTCAGCACGCTTGAAGCCGTATTTCGAAGACATCCTGCTGGCCATGGCCGACACCATCAAGGCGGTGCCGAACAAGATCAGTATCAGCGGCCACACCGATGCCAAGCCATACACCGGCACCGGTGATTTCGGTAACTGGGAACTGTCTGCCAACCGTGCCAACGCCGCACGGCGTGCGCTGGTGGCGGGCAGCTATCCGGATGCGCAGGTGGCGCGCGTGGTCGGTTATGCCTCGTCGGCCCTGTTCGATCGCGAGCATCCGTTCAACCCGGTCAACCGCCGTATCGACATCGTGGTGCTGACCAAGAAAGCCCAGCGTGCCATCGAAGGTTCGCAAGGTGCTGAACCTGCTCCCGATGCACCGCAAGGTTCGACTGCGCCGGGAGCCGCACCGGCTGCACCGGTTGACCCGAACGCGTTGCCGGCGGACAAGGAACCGCTGCCGGCGCACGAACTGCGCGAGCGTCTGAATCTGTTCGATGATCCGGCACCGAAGCCGGGTGAGCCAGCCAAACCGGCTGAACCGCCCAAGCAGTGACCGACAAAAAAGCCGACAGCGATGTCGGCTTTTTTGTGTCTCGTGCCAGTGCTTCCGAGTTTTGTGTTTGCTTAGTAGTTGTAGGAATGATCTGAAATTTCGTACCAAGGTTTTCAGTCGTGCACGCATCTATTTATAGTTCAGCCGTTGCTGCTCACGTGGTGACCGATCTTAGCCGGTCGAAACAAAGATGGAACCTCACCCACATGATCGGAGTTAGACCTATGGCTAAGTACCACCCTCTACAAGGCAACTTCAGTGTCGGCACGACGTTGTACATCGACACCGAAGCCAAAGTTTCGGATCTTCTCGAAACCGCCACTCACCGCATCAAAGCCGCACGTAATCTGCTCAATAGCGTCACCTGCCTATGCGTCAAAGAAGCAGAAGGACATGACCTGGAGCATTTTGCCAACGCTGCGCATATGTTGATCCAGGACGGCTGTGACGCCTTGGATGTGCTGGGGTGGAAGCTGGAAAAAGCAGCAAATGGTATTTAGTCCTGGACTAGAGACCCCCGATCATCTTCGTGACGTCACGAAGATGATCGGGGGCTGTGAGTCGATTTCAGGACTAGACACGACAAAAAATCTGCTTACCGCAGTCCTGTAGGAGCCAGCAATTCGGCTCCTACAGATGTTGTGTGAGAGAAAACCCGGCCGGTCAAGAGGATGGATCTGGGAGCGAAGTGGCGTCAGAAACCGCGGATGATTCGCGACTTGAGGTCGGCGTGAAAGCGATCCGCATTGGATTTGTTAACTCTGCGCACCGACTCGCTACCGGTCACCGAATCCAGTGACATCGAGCGCTTGAGCATCGACTCGTTGCGATAGGCATCGATGAAGAACTCGATGTCCCGGTCGCTGGTCAGCTTCGGCCATTTGTCGAGGTACAGCGGCAGCTCTGTCGGGCCGGTCTTGAACGAGCAGATGCGCCGGTTGGTGATGGTCGCTTCGCCGATTTCGAACGGCACCCACCAGGACAGTGCGGTTTTCTCCGACACCACCGCCAGCAGGTGTGTGCATTCGCTGATGTTGCGGGTGATCACCCCGGTGATGTCGTCGGTGGTCTGGGATTCGGCATCCAGTACGTCGAGGTAGGTCTTGATGTTGGCCTGCATCAGGCGCGTGTTGATGTTGATCGCGTGGGCGCGGTCCATGTGGCGGTAGCTGATAAACACTGGCATCAGAAATGTCCCTTGATCGCGAGTTCGCGGTAATAGGCGCCGAGGGCGGTGAGGCGGCAGCCGGTGGAGTGGATGGCGGCGTAATACATGTGTTCGGCGTCCACCGGTTCGACCAGGCTGTGGCGGTTGCACTTTTGCAACTGGGCGAAGACCTCGCCCTGTTCCGGGTTGAACTCGGGCTCGGTGGGCTCAAAGCTGGGGGCGAGGGGGTACACCGACTCGGCTTCGGCAAACCATTCGGGGAGTTTGCGCAGGATTTCCTTGGGGATCAGCGGGGACACTTCGCGCAGGGAAATGAACTGCGAGACATTGGTCTTGAACACCGGACGCTGTTCCCAGGCATCAAGGGCATTGTCGACAAACGAATAGAGGCTGCCGGGGGTGATCTTGCCCAGGATGTTCGCGGCTCCGCCGTGCAGGGCCTGGAGCAGCAACCCGGTGAACACGCCGTGCTGCATGCCCTCCATCGCCGGCTCTTCCTTTTTACAGGCGGTCAGAATGGTCATGCCTTCGCCGACCACGCTGCCTTCGCTGCGCAAGGCGCGCAGTTCGCCGGCCGAGCCGCTCTGGCAACAATCGAGAATGATCACTTTGTTTTTGATCTTGGTGGCCTTGCTCGCCCAGTTGAGGATGTCGCTGAGGCGAATCCCGTCCTTGGCGCTTTTGTAATCCTGCGGGATCAACATGCCTTCGTCGGTGTCGGTATCGAAGCTGCCGTGGCCGGCGAAGTACAGCAGCGCGACGTTGCAGTCACCGGAAAACAGCTCGCGGATCTGGTCTTCGAGTTTTTCCCTGCTCAGGAAGTCCTCGGCGGAAGTCAGCACGATGTTCTTGAAGTTCGGATCGCCATTGGCGTCGGTTTTCAGCACGGAGGCCATGGCCATGGCGTCATTGCTGCAACCGCTCAGGCGCGACACATGGGTGTAGTCGTTGATGCCGATAAACAGTCCCTTGCGCATGGTTACACCGCCGTATGCTGGCGAATCGCGCTGATGATGCTGTTGGTGTTCCACGCACATTCGGCATGTGCCGCGTCACGTACCACCGTGGAAATGCGCTCGGCACCGAACGGCTTGATCGCAATGATCACCTTGCCCATGCGCTTGGCGATTTCGATTTCCTTGTTGATCCACTTGCTGTAGGTGGAGTACATCCCGGCCATGATCAATACCGCCGAACACGGGCGAATCTTGTTTTCGATGGCCTCCTCAAGTTGTTTGTCGGTTTTCGCGCCGACAATCGGGTTGTCCGGTGGAACCGAAAAATTCTTGTACGTGAAACCAGGCTTGGCGTTGAGCAGGCGCACGAGATTGTCGTGGGCGTCGGAGTAGTTCCACGAGTGGCTGATGAACAGGTGGTAGGTTTGCATAGGTGTCCCTCGGAGTCGCTGGAGTGCGAAGAGGGCTAGAACTTAGGCGAATACAGGGCGGCTACAAGGGGATGGTGCGGAAAGAGAAATGCCCTACAAGCGAGCGTGCACAGGTCTTACAGAAAGGTCTGATGTTTAAGCGGGGGGAAGATCCAGCCGCCGGCCACCCCGCTGAGGGCAGGGTGGTCGGCACGTCTGTTTAGTAGCCGTTTTCCGGCAGACTGGCGATGATCGAGCGGTAGCTGTTCATCCGCTGTTGCTGCACGCGGCCGTCTTCAAGGGCCTTGAGCAGGGCGCAACCGGGTTCGCGGTCATGCTTGCAATCACGGAAACGGCAGGTGCCAAGCAGGTCGTTGAACTCGATGAAGCCGGCTTCGACGTCGGCACGGCTGACGTGGCCCAGGCCGAATTCGCGGATACCCGGGGAGTCGATCAACTCACCGCCACCGGGGAAGTGGAACAACCGCGCGGTAGTGGTGGTGTGGGTGCCCTGGCCGGACAGTTCGGACAACGGGCCGACGCGGGTTTCGACATCCGGCAGCAGGCTGTTGACCAGCGACGACTTGCCGACGCCGGACTGGCCGACGAATACGCTGATGCGTCCGTCCAGCTGTGTCTGCAATTGCTCCATGCCGTTGCCGTGGTGCGCCGACACTTCCAGCACCGGATAGCCCAGGGTGCGGTATACGGCGAGCAAGGCATTCAGTGCCGGAGCGTTGTTTTCGTCGATCAGGTCGAATTTGTTCAGCAGCAACAGTGGCTTGATGCCTGCATGCTCGGCCGCCACCAGGTAGCGGTCGATCAGGTTGGCATGGGGCTCGGGCAGCGGTGCAAACACGATGACGATCATGTCGACGTTGGCCGCAACCGGCTTGAGCTGACCACGGCTGTCCGGGCGACACAGCTCGGTGTTGCGCGGCAGTTGCGCCACGATCACGCCGATACCCTGGTTGCCGGCACGCCAGACCACCTGATCGCCGGTCACCAGCGCCGGCAGGTTGGCGCGCAGGTGGCAACGGAATACCTGGCCGGCCAGTTCGCCGTCGCGGGCCTCGACCTCGACCTGCACACCGAAGTGCGCGATCACCAGGCCGTGCTGTTCCGGGCCCAGATCGCCGCCCTCAAGTGCCTCGACGGCCGAGGACTCGCGTTTGGCGGCGCGGGCAGCGCGTTCGCCCTGAATCTTTTCGATGCGCCAGTTTTGACGACGATTGAGTTGGCGTTTGGCCATGGGTGTTCCGTATCAAGAATGCAGCGATTAGGTAAAACGGCCGCGAGTTTAGCACGCCCGGCCACCGGCCTAGGCTAAACTGCGCAGCATTGCCTAGGAGCCGACACATGCAAAACCCACAGAACCTGATCTGGATCGACCTGGAAATGACCGGTCTGAACCCGGACACCGACGTCATCATCGAAATGGCCACCATCGTCACCGACAGTGACCTGAACACCCTGGCCGAAGGCCCGGTGATCGCCATTCACCACAGCGACGAAATCCTTGCCGGCATGGACGAGTGGAACACCCGTCAGCATGGCGGTTCCGGGCTGACCCAGCGGGTTCGCGACAGCCGCATCAGCATGGCCGAAGCCGAAGCCGAAACCATCGCCTTCCTGGAGAAGTGGGTGCCGAAGGGCAAGTCGCCGATCTGCGGCAACAGCATCTGCCAGGATCGTCGCTTCCTTTATACCCACATGAAATCCCTGGAAAGCTTCTTCCACTACCGCAACCTCGACGTGTCGACCCTCAAAGAGCTGGCTGCGCGCTGGGCACCGGATGTGCGTGACAGCTTCAAGAAGGGCAGCACGCACCTGGCCCTGGACGACATCCGCGAATCGATCGCTGAGCTGCAGCACTACCGCAAGCATTTCATCAAATTCTGATTCACGGTCGTCCGTTCCGGCCCCATCGCGAGCAAGCTCGCTCCCACAGGTGCAACGCCGCCCCTGTGGGAGCGAGCTTGCTCGCGATGGCGTCAGTTCAGTCACCTTAGATGGTTGGAGCGAATCTCAGGCGCCCTCTTTTGGTGCCAGGGTGAACTGAGTAGACTGCGCGCCTTTCTGCAAGGACCGCCACTATGCTGCTGATGCTCTACCTGATCGCCATCACCGCCGAAGCCATGACTGGCGCCCTCTCTGCCGGCCGACGGGGCATGGACTGGTTTGGTGTGGTGCTGATCGCTTGCGTCACGGCGCTGGGTGGCGGGTCGGTGCGCGATGTGCTGCTCGGGCATTACCCTCTGACGTGGGTCAAACACCCGGAATATCTGGTGCTGACCACGGCAGCCGCGATGATCACAGTGTTTACGGCCCGCTGGATGCGGCATTTGCGCTCATTGTTCCTGGTGCTCGACGCCATGGGCCTGGTGGCGTTCACCCTGATCGGCTGCATCACCGCCCTGGAAATGGGCCATGGCATGTTGGTCGCCTCCGTTAGCGGCGTGATCACCGGCGTCTTCGGCGGCATCCTGCGGGACATTTTCTGCAACGATATTCCGCTGATCTTCCGGCGTGAGCTTTATGCCAGCGTTTCGTTCGCCGCGGCGTGGTGCTACATGCTCTGCATCTATCTGCAATTACCCGACGAACAATCGATTCTGATCACCTTGTTCGGCGGTTTTCTGCTGCGCTTGCTGGCGATCCGTTTTCATTGGGAAATGCCCAAGTTCGTCTATAACGACGAAGCCTGACGTTCGGCGTGTTGCCGCAACGCCCACGCGACATGTTCACGTACCAGTTCCGAAGGATGTTCCCGTCGCGCCTTCAGCGCCTCCAGCACGGGGATCGTTGAAGGCGCATTGCCCAGGCCTACCGCCAGGTTGCGCAACCAGTTTTCATAGCCCGTCCGGCGCAGCGGCGAGCCTTCGGTGCTGCTCAGGAATTTCTCTTCATCCCACATGAACAGTTCCGCCAGCCCGGCATTGTCCAGATTGTGCCGCGGCTTGAAGTCGCTTTCACCGGAGGGGCGGGCGAAGCGGTTCCACGGGCAGACAATCTGGCAGTCATCGCAACCGAACACCCGGTTGCCGATCAGTGGCCGCAGGTCTTCAGGGATCGCGCCTTTGAGTTCGATGGTCAGGTAGGAAATGCAGCGTCGGGCATCCAGCACATAGGGGCCGACGAAGGCGTTGGTCGGGCAGATGTCGAGGCAGGCACTGCAGCGCCCGCAGTGTTCGGTGGCATGGGGCGGGTCGACCGGCAGCGGCAGGTCGACGAACAGTTCGGCGAGAAAAAAGTAACTGCCGGCCTTGCGGTTCAAGACCAGGGTATTTTTGCCGATCCATCCAAGCCCCGCCTGTTCGGCGATGGCTTTTTCCAGCACCGGGGCACTGTCGACGAAGGCGCGGTAGCCAAACGGGCCGATCTGCGCCTGAATTTTTTCCGCCAGTTGTTGCACGCGTTTGCGGATCAGCTTGTGGTAATCGCGACCCAGGGCATAACGCGAGACGTAGGCTTTTTCCGGTTGGGCGAGCATTTTTGCCATCTGCGTGTCGCCGGACAAGTAATCCATGCGCAGGGACACCACGCGCAAAGTGCCCGGCACCAGCTCTTCGGGGTGCGAGCGTTTGCTGCCGTGGGCGCCCATGTAATCCATTTCGCCGTGGTAGCCGGCTTCGAGCCAGCGCTCCAGGTGCTGCTCATGCTCGGCCAGGTCGAGGCCGCTGATGCCGACTTGCTGAAAGCCCAGCTCGCGGCCCCAGTCCTTGATGGATTGGGCGAGGGCGGGCAGATCTGTGGTAATAGCGGGCATGAGACGAGAGAAACCGGGGCTGAGATGCGTATAATTCTGCCAGACATCGGAGCCCGAAGACGCATGCCGCACACTAAAGATGAATTACCCGACGCGCTGTATAGCGCCGCCCAGGTGCGAGCACTCGACGCGAGCCTGATCGCCGCCGGCACGGCGGGCTTCGAATTGATGCAGCGCGCGGCGCGGGCGACGTGGCGGGCGCTGGTGCGGCAGTGGCCGACAGCAAACGAGCTGAGCGTGCTGGCCGGACATGGCAACAACGCAGGCGACGGGTACCTGGTGGCCGTACTGGCCCAGCGTGCCGGTTGGTCGGTGCGGGTGCTGGCGGTGGGCGATCCGCAGCGCTTGCAGGGTGATGCGGCGTCGGCCCATGCCAAGGCGGTGTCTGAACAGGTGCTCATCGAGCCCTGGACGGCACAATCCGGATTGCGCGGCATTGTACTGGATGCTTTGCTTGGCACCGGTCTGAGCGGTGACGTGCGTGATCCCTATGTCAGCGCCATCGCCGCGATCAATGCCAGCGGACTGCCGGTAGTGGCGGTGGATATTCCGTCAGGGTTGTGCGCGGATACGGGCCGTTTCCTTGGTCATGCAGTGCATGCCGACCTGACGGTCACGTTCATTGGCTTGAAGGTGGGGTTGTTCACCGGTGATGCCGCGGATGTGACGGGTGAGTTGGTGTTCAACGATCTGCAGGCTGATCCGCAGTTGCTGAACGGTACTGCGTTCACGGCTCGGCGCTTGTGTATCGCTAACCTGCCGCGTCTGGTGTCCCGGGCACCGGCATCCCACAAAGGCAAGTTCGGCCATGTGCTGCTCATTGGCGGTGATCGCGGTTACGGTGGGGCAATTTTGCTGAGTGCACAAAGTGCTCTGCGCAGCGGTGCGGGCATGGTTTCGCTGTCCACCCGTCCGGAACATGTTTCGCCAGCGCTTTCTCGAATTCCGGAAGCCATGGTGCTGGGCACGTCGTCGGCCAATCAACTGATGGGGTTGCTTGAGAAGGTATCGGTGCTGGTGGTCGGGCCGGGCCTGGGTCAGGCAGGGTGGGGGCGCAGCCTGCTGTCGGCTGCGGCCAATGCGCCTTTGCCGCAAGTCTGGGATGCCGATGCCTTGAATCTGTTGGCGGGTGGACAGGTCGATCTGCCCAGGGGTTGCGTGATCACCCCGCATCCAGGAGAGGCTGCGCGACTGCTTGGGGTGAGCACTGCCGACGTTCAGTCTGACCGTCCCGCCGCAGCCCATGCATTGAGTAAAAAATATACAGCTGTCGTCGTCCTGAAAGGTGCCGGCAGCCTGATCGCCCATCCCGATGGACGTCTGGCGCTGTGTCATCAGGGGCACCCCGCCATGGCCACCGCCGGTTTGGGCGACGTGCTGGCCGGTTTGCTCGGCGCATTGCTGGCCCAGGGCATGGAGCCGTTCGACGCGGCCTGCCTGGCGGTCTGGCTGCACGCCAATGCCGGCGAGCAACAAGGAAAATTGGGCCGTGGGCTGGCGGCCAGTGATCTGATCCCAGCCATTCGTCAGTTGTTGGAGGAGCAAGCACCGTGTCTGAAGTAACCCTGTACCTGGCCGATGAACAGGCCATGAGCGACTTTGGCGCACGCATTGCCCGAATCACCCAAGGCCATGGCCTGATCTTCCTTGAGGGCAACCTGGGGATGGGCAAAACCACGTTGTCCCGAGGCATCATTCGCGGTCTGGGACATGTCGGGGCAGTCAAAAGCCCGACCTTCACCCTGGTCGAACCCTACGAGATCGGCGACATTCGCGCCTTCCATTTTGATTTGTACCGTCTGGTCGATCCGGAAGAGCTAGAGTTCCTCGGTATCCGCGACTACTTCGAAGACGATGCCCTGTGTCTGATCGAATGGCCCGATAAAGGTGCAGGCTTTTTGCCAAAGCCTGACCTGACCATTACCATTAGCCCGCAAGACAGCGGGCGTTCGCTGAAAATTTTATCCCAGGGCTCGCGTGGCAAGGCCTGGTGTGCCGCTTTGGCATTGGAATCCAAATAGATGATGGGGTTAGGTATGCGCTTTCGCGCGTTGGTGGCTGCCGTAGGGGTGTTGTTCTTGGCGGTGACCGTCGACGCTGTGGCCGATTCGAAGGTCAACAGTGTTCGTCTGTGGCGGGCACCGGACAACACGCGACTGGTGTTTGACCTGACCGGCCCGGTGCAACACAGCGTCTTTACCCTGACGGCTCCGGACCGCCTGGTCATCGACATCAATGGCGCGACCCTCGGTGCGCCACTCAACGTCAACACCTCGAACACCCCGATTACCGCCATGCGCTCGGCCCAGCGCACGCCGACGGACCTGCGGGTGGTCATCGACCTGAAAAAGGCCGTGACGCCGAAAAGCTTCTCCCTGGCGCCGAACGCTCAGTACGGTAACCGATTGGTGGTCGACCTGTTCGATAACGCCGCCGACGCCGCGCCACCGCCTGCGCCGACACCGTCGGTCGCCACGGTGCCTGCCGTGCCGGTCACGCCTGCGGAACCGGCGATCAAGCTGCCACCGGCTCCGGCCGGCAAACGCGACATCATTGTGGTGATCGACGCCGGTCACGGTGGCGAAGATCCGGGGGCTTCCGGCTCCCGAGGCCAGCGCGAGAAAGACGTGGTGCTGCAGATTGCCCGCGAAACCCAACGCCAGGTCAACGGCATGAAAGGCTTCCGTGCCGAACTGACCCGTACCGGTGACTACTTCATTCCGTTGCGCGGCCGTACCGAAATCGCCCGCAAGAAAGGCGCCGACCTGTTCGTCTCAATCCACGCCGACGCCGCGCCTTCTGCCGCCGCTTTCGGTGCCTCGGTATTTGCCCTGTCCGATCGCGGCGCAACTTCCGAGACCGCCCGTTGGCTGGCCGACAGCGAAAACCGCTCCGACCTGATCGGTGGTGCCGGCAACGTCAGCCTCGATGACAAAGACCGCATGCTCGCCGGCGTGCTGCTCGACTTGTCGATGACGGCATCCCTGACCTCCAGTCTGAACGTTGGCCAGAAAGTCTTGAGCAACATCGGTCGGGTCACGCCACTGCACAAGCAGCGGGTTGAGCAGGCCGGGTTCATGGTACTGAAGTCGCCGGATATTCCGTCGATCCTGGTGGAAACCGGGTTCATCTCCAACGCCAACGAAGCCTCGAAGCTTGCAGCATCGAGCCACCAGCAGGCGCTGGCGCGTTCGATCAGCAGCGGCGTGCGCCAGTTCTTCCAGCAGAACCCGCCGCCAGGCACTTACATTGCCTGGCTGCGTGATTCCGGAAAAATCGCCCAAGGTCCACGTGACCATCGGGTAAACCCTGGCGAGACGCTGGCGATGATCGCCGTTCGTTATCAGGTTACGCCGGCCACCCTGCGCAGCGCCAACAACCTGTCGAGCGATGAACTCAAGGTTGGTCAACACTTGACCATTCCGGGCACTGAACTGGCGGCCAAAGAATGAATCAGGTTGTGAACAACAGCGCTCGCATCGAGCTGCTCAGCCCGCGGCTGGCGAACCAGATTGCCGCGGGTGAGGTGGTCGAGCGCCCGGCTTCGGTGATCAAGGAACTGCTGGAAAACAGCCTCGACTCCGGCGCCAAACGCATCGACGTCGATGTGGAGCAGGGCGGCGTCAAGCTGCTGCGGGTGCGCGACGATGGCAGTGGCATTTCCGCCGATGACCTGCCGTTGGCCCTGGCCCGTCACGCCACCAGCAAGATCCGCAACCTGGAAGACCTCGAGCAGGTCATGAGCCTGGGGTTTCGCGGCGAGGCCCTGGCATCGATCAGCTCCGTCGCGCGCCTGACCTTGACCTCCCGCACCCGCGACGCCGATCAGGCGTGGCAGGTCGAGACCGAGGGCCGTGACATGGCGCCCCGTGTGCAACCTGCGGCCCACCCGGTGGGCACTTCGGTTGAAGTGCGCGACCTGTTCTTCAACACGCCGGCGCGGCGCAAGTTTCTCAAGACCGAAAAAACCGAATTCGATCACCTGCAAGAAGTGATCAGGCGCTTGGCCCTGGCGCGCTTCGATGTGGCGTTCCATCTGCGCCATAACGGCAAGACCATCCTCAGCCTGCACGAGGCCCATGATGATGCGGCCCGTGCCCGGCGCGTGGCGGCGATCTGCGGGCCGGGTTTCCTGGAGCAGGCACTGCCGATCGAAATCGAGCGCAACGGCCTGCATCTATGGGGCTGGGTCGGCCTGCCGACCTTCAACCGCAGCCAGGCCGACTTGCAGTATTTCTTCGTCAATGGCCGTGCCGTGCGCGACAAACTGGTGGCCCACGCGGTACGCCAGGCCTATCGCGACGTGCTGTTCAATGGTCGGCACCCGACCTTCGTGCTGTTTTTCGAAGTCGATCCGACCGGCGTCGATGTCAACGTGCACCCGACCAAGCACGAAGTGCGCTTCCGTGAAGGGCGCATGGTCCACGATTTCCTCTACGGCACCTTGCACCGCGCCTTGGGCGATGTGCGCCCCGACGATCAACTGGCGGCGCCGGTTGCCACGGCCATCGTCCGGCCTACCGGCCTCGAAGCCGGTGAATTCGGACCCCAGGGCGAAATGCGCCTGGCCGCCAATGCGCTGCTGGAACAGCCTCAGGCTCAGCCGTCGTTCAATGCGCCGGCGGGTTCGGGGGCTGGCGCGGGTTATCAATATCAATACACACCGCGACCGCAGTCCGGTGCACCTGTCGCCGAAGCGCAGGCCGCCTATCGCGAGTTTTTTGCACCGCTGCCCGAGGCCAATGCCGTCGCGCTGCCGGCCGGGCAGGACGACATCCCTCCGCTCGGTTATGCGCTGGCACAACTCAAGGGCATCTACATTCTTTCGGAAAACGCTCAGGGCCTGGTGCTGGTGGACATGCACGCCGCCCACGAGCGGATCATGTATGAGCGTCTGAAGGTGGCGATGGCCAGTGAGGGCCTGAGCGGCCAGCCGTTGCTGGTGCCGGAGTCCCTGGCCGTCAGTCAGCGTGAAGCCGATTGCGCCGAGGAGCATGTCGCCTGGTTCCAGCGCCTGGGTTTTGAATTGCAGCGTCTGGGCCCGGAAACCCTGGTGATACGGCAGATTCCGGCACTGCTCAAGCAGGCCGAAGCCAACCGGCTGGTCGCTGACGTCCTGGCTGATCTGATGGAGTTCGGCACCAGCGACCGCATTCAGGCGCACCTGAACGAATTGCTCGGGACCATGGCCTGCCACGGCGCGGTTCGTGCGAATCGGCGGTTGGCCCTGCCGGAAATGAACGGTCTTCTGCGTGACATGGAAAACACCGAGCGCAGTGGTCAATGCAACCATGGCCGACCGACCTGGACCCAACTGGGCCTGGACGATCTGGACAAACTGTTCTTGCGCGGTCGTTGATGAGCCAGTTCCCACCTGCGATTTTCCTGATGGGCCCGACCGCCGCCGGCAAGACCGACCTGGCCATCGAGCTCACCAAGGTCCTGCCTTGCGAGTTGATCAGTGTCGATTCGGCGCTGGTCTACCGTGGCATGGACATTGGCACCGCCAAGCCTTCCAAAGAGCTGCTGGCGCAATTTCCGCATCGTCTGATCGATATTCTCGACCCGGCCGAGAGCTATTCGGCTGCGGATTTCCGCCGTGACGCCCTGGAAGCCATGGCCGATATCACCGCACGGGGAAAAATTCCGCTGCTGGTGGGCGGCACCATGCTCTATTACAAGGCTTTGGTTGAAGGTCTGGCAGATATGCCGGCCGCCGATCCCGAGGTCCGTGCGCAAATCGAAGAAGAGGCTGCGCGCCTTGGCTGGCAAGCCTTGCACGAACAATTGGCGGTGATCGATCCGGAGTCCGCGGCGCGAATACATCCGAACGATCCCCAGCGATTGAGTCGAGCGCTGGAAGTTTATCGTGTCAGCGGTCAAAGCATGACCGCCCTGCGTTTGCAACAATCTGCGCAAAGTACTGAAGCAGCCGCTTCGGGACTGCAACAATTGCCCTATACTGTCGCGAACTTGGCCATTGCTCCGGCAAATCGCCAGGTACTGCACGAGCGAATTAAACAAAGATTCACTTTAATGTTGGAACAGGGATTCATTGACGAGGTCGTAGCCCTGCGTAATAGAGGAGACCTGCATACCGGGTTGCCGTCTATACGTGCAGTAGGCTATCGCCAAGTCTGGGACTACCTGGATGGCAAGCTGACGTCAGCCGAGATGCAGGAGCGTGGGATCATTGCCACGCGCCAATTGGCGAAACGCCAGTTCACCTGGCTGCGCAGTTGGACTGATCTGCATTGGCTGGACAGTCTGGATTGCGACAATCTGCCGCGCGCCTTGAAATACCTTGGGACCATCTCCATATTGAGCTGAGTCCTTGCAATTGCCGTCTATCCTTGGGGGTGTGACGGCCAAAGCCATCTGATTACCTATTTTTTATATTGAATCCTTAAAGGAGTGCGGCACATGTCAAAAGGGCATTCGCTACAAGACCCTTACTTGAATACTTTACGTAAAGAGAAAGTTGGGGTGTCCATCTACCTGGTCAACGGTATCAAGCTGCAAGGCACGATCGAGTCTTTCGACCAGTTCGTTATCCTGCTGAAAAACACCGTCAGCCAGATGGTCTACAAACACGCCATCTCTACAGTGGTGCCGGTTCGTCCAATTCGTCTGCCTAGCGCAACCGAATCCGATGCAGGTGATGCTGAGCCAGGTAACGCCTGATAGGAGTCTCCTTTGTTCTTTGAGCGCCACGGTGGTGGTGAACGAGCCATTCTCGTTCACTTGGATGGTCAGGACCCTGAGGCGCGCGAAGATCCGCAGGAGTTTCAGGAGTTGGCAATTTCGGCTGGCGCCGAGACCGTCGCGTTCTTCAACGTGCCGCGTCATCGGCCAACCGCCAAAACCCTGATCAGCAGCGGCAAGGTCGAAGAGTTGCGCGACCTGGTCCAGGCCGAACAGGTCGATCTGGTGATTTTCAATCACATCCTCACGCCCAGTCAGGAACGTAACCTCGAACGTATTTTCGAGTGTCGCGTGATCGACCGCACGGGTTTGATTCTCGATATTTTCGCCCAACGCGCCCGCACCCATGAAGGCAAGCTCCAGGTCGAACTGGCCCAGCTTGAGCACATGAGTACGCGGCTGGTTCGCGGCTGGACTCACCTTGAACGGCAGAAAGGCGGTATCGGCCTGCGCGGTCCGGGTGAAACCCAGCTGGAAACCGACCGGCGCCTGTTGCGGGTTCGCCTGCGGCAGATCAAGGGGCGCCTGGAAAAGGTCCGCAGCCAGCGTGAGCAATCGCGCCGTGGCCGCAAACGGGCTGACATTCCGACGGTTTCGCTGGTGGGTTATACCAACGCCGGCAAATCGACGCTGTTCAACTCGGTGACCGACTCCGACGTCTTTGCGGCTGACCAGTTGTTCGCCACCCTCGACCCGACCTTGCGCCGGCTCGAGCTCGATGACCTCGGCCCGATCGTGCTGGCTGACACCGTGGGCTTCATTCGTCACTTGCCGCACAAGCTGGTCGAGGCATTTCGGGCTACGCTCGAAGAGTCGAGCAACTCCGATCTGTTGCTGCACGTGATCGACTCCCATGAGCCTGAGCGCATGGCCCAGATTGAACAGGTCATGGTGGTGCTCGGAGAGATCGGGGCTCAAGACTTGCCGATCCTGGAGGTCTATAACAAACTCGATTTGCTCGAGGGCGTGGAGCCGCAGATCCAGCGCGATGCCGATGGCAAACCGCAGCGGGTCTGGCTTTCGGCGAAAGATGGCACAGGTCTTGATCTGCTCAAGCAGGCCGTGGCCGAGTTGCTTGGCGATGAATTGTTTGTTGGCACCTTGCGCTTGCCGAACCGATTTGCTCGACTGCGTGCGCAGTTTTTCGAACTCGGTGCGGTACAAAAGGAAGAACACGATGACGAAGGCATCAGCTTGCTGGCCGTTCGTTTGCCACGGGCCGAATTGAATCGGCTGGTGAGTCGCGAAGGTTTGCAACCGATGGAGTTCATCGAGCAACACACTTTGCAATAAAAGCCTGAGAAAGCGGTTGTGCCGTGGTGACAGGCATTCTGTAGCATTGGTCGGCGCGCCGTGGGTGCGTCTTTGCTTTATCAGATGGAGAGCGCTATGGCTTGGAATGAGCCGGGTGGCAACTCGAATAATCAGGATCCTTGGGGTGGCAAGCGTCGTAACAACGGCGACCGCAAGGGGCCACCGGATCTCGACGAGGCCTTCCGAAAGCTGCAGGAAAGCCTGAACGGTTTGTTCGGTGGTGGTAAGAAACGTGGTGGCGACGACGGCGGTGGTCCGGGCAAGAGTGGCGGCTTTGGCGGCCTGCTCGGCATCGGTCTGGTCGTGTTGGCGGCCGTTTGGCTGTACAGCGCGGTCTATGTCGTCGACGAGCAGGAGCAAGCTGTGGTGCTGCGCTTCGGCAAGTACTACGAGACCGTGGGTCCGGGCCTGAACATCTACTTCCCGCCGATCGACAAGAAGTACATGGAGAACGTCACGCGTGAGCGTGCCTACACCAAGCAGGGCCAGATGCTGACCGAAGACGAGAACATCGTCGAAGTGCCGCTGACCGTGCAGTACAAGATCAGCAACCTGCAGGATTTCGTGCTGAGCGTCGATCAGCCGGAAATCAGCCTGCAGCACGCGACCGACAGCGCCTTGCGCCATGTGGTGGGTTCCACCGCGATGGACCAGGTACTGACCGAAGGTCGTGAGTTGATGGCCAGCGAGATCAAGGAGCGTCTGCAACGCTTCATGGACACGTATCGCACCGGTATCACCGTCACCCAGGTCAACGTTCAGAGCGCAGCGGCACCGCGCGAAGTCCAGGAAGCCTTCGATGACGTGATCCGTGCCCGGGAAGACGAGCAGCGTTCGCGCAACCAGGCCGAAACCTATGCCAACGGCGTCGTGCCGGAAGCTCGTGGTCAGGCCCAGCGCATCCTTGAGGATGCCAATGGTTACCGTGACGAGACCGTCTCGCGCGCCAAGGGTGAGGCCGATCGCTTCACCAAGCTGGTCGCCGAGTACCGCAAGGCCCCTGAAGTCACCCGCCAGCGTCTGTATCTGGACACCATGCAGGAAGTCTTCACCAACACCAGCAAGGTTCTCGTGACCGGCAACAAGAACGGCCAGAACAACCTGTTGTACCTGCCTCTGGACAAGATGGTCGAAAGTGGTCGCAGCACCAGCACCCAGGTGAGCAGTGCGGCAGCCACCAGCAATGAAGCGAATGCGCGTGCGGCAGCTGATCTGCAGCAACAGCCAGCACGTACCAGGGAGAGTCGCTGATGAGCAATAAATCGCTGATCGCCCTTATTGTCGGCGTCGTCGTGGCGATCGCTGCCTGGAACTGCTTCTACATCGTGGCTCAGACCGAGCGTGCGGTGTTGCTGCAGTTCGGTCGCGTGGTCCAGGCCGATGTTCAGCCAGGCCTGCACGTGAAAGTGCCCTACGTCAACCAGGTGCGCAAATTCGACGCACGCCTGATGACGCTGGATGCACCGACACAACGCTTCCTGACGCTGGAAAAGAAAGCCGTGATGGTCGATGCCTTCGCCAAGTGGCGCGTGAAGGACGCGGAGCGTTACTACACCGCGACTTCCGGCCTCAAGCAGATCGCCGACGAGCGTCTTTCCCGTCGTCTGGAATCGGGCCTGCGTGACCAGTTCGGTAAGCGCACCCTGCACGAAGTTGTGTCGGGTGAGCGTGATGCGCTGATGGCGGATATCACGGCATCGCTGAACAAGATGGCCGAGAAAGAGCTGGGCATCGAAGTGGTCGATGTTCGGGTCAAGACCATCGACCTGCCGAAAGAAGTGAACCGCAGTGTGTTCGAGCGTATGAGCACCGAGCGTGAGCGTGAAGCTCGCGAGCACCGCGCCAAGGGTAACGAACTGGCCGAAGGCATCCGTGCCGACGCCGATCGTCAACGCCGCGTGCTGCTGGCTGAAGCCTATCGTGAATCCGAAGAGGTTCGCGGTGATGGCGATGCCCAGGCTGCTGCGATCTACTCCAAGGCCTACGGTCAGGATCAGGAGTTCTACGCGTTCTACCGTAGCCTGCGCGCCTACCGTGAAAGCTTCGCGAACAAATCCGACGTCATGGTCCTCGACCCAAGCAGCGACTTCTTCCATTACCTGGAAAAAGCCAAGCCTTGATACGGCGTTGACCTGAATTATCCCCCGCCGGGCGGCTAAAACCTCTGGCGGGGTGATCCTTTGGGAAAACGTGTGTATGATGCGGCAGCCGGGAAATTCCCGGCTTTTTTGCGTCTGCATGTTTGATTGCTGTGTTCAAGCAGATGCCGGGCCGATTGGCTCGACAGTTTTTCGAGGAAAGTGGTTGGCGAAGCCGGTAGAAGGGCTTTTCGCTCCGTCGCTCATGCGCGTGGTTTGTGCGCAAGCCGACCATTTTCTGCTTCACTCAAGGCTCGCCGACAGGCTGGTCGCCCGGAGATAGGGGAAGGCGTAATGGCAACGGTAGACCGCTGGCTTCTGCCAGATGGCATCGAAGAAGTACTGCCACCGGAAGCTGCGCGTATTGAAGTCGCGCGTCGTCAGGTGTTGGATCTGTTCCAGAGCTGGGGTTACGAGTTTGTCGTGACTCCCCATATCGAGTACCTGGAATCCCTGCTGACCGGCGCGGGCCAGGACCTGGATCTGCGCACCTTCAAGGTCATCGACCCGCAATCGGGCCGTCAGATGGGTTTCCGCGCCGACATCACGCCGCAAGTGGCGCGCATCGATGCGCACACCCTGCGTCGTGAAGGCCCAAGCCGCCTGTGCTATGCCGGTAGTGTCCTGCACGCTCAGCCTCGCGCCCTGTCGTCCTCGCGCAGCCCGATTCAACTGGGTGCCGAGTTGTACGGCGACGGCAGTCCGAGCAGCGACGTCGAAGTCATCAGCCTGATGCTGGCCATGCTGCAACTGGCCGATGTGCCGGATGTGCACATGGACCTCGGTCATGTTGGCATCTATCGCGGCCTGGCCCGTGCGGCCGGGTTGTCCGGTGAAGTCGAGCAGCAGTTGTTCGATGCCTTGCAACGTAAGGCCATCGACGAGGTCATTACCTTGACCGAAGGCTTGCCTGCCGATCTGTCGGGCATGCTGCGGGCGTTGGTCGACCTGTGTGGCGGTCGTGAAGTGCTGGCTGCGGCCCGCGAGCGTTTGGCCAAGGCGCCGGCCCCTGTTCTGGCAGCGCTGGACGACTTGCTGGCGATTGCCGAGCGGCTGTCCGTGCGTTTCCCTGAGCTGCCGCTGTATTTCGACCTGGGCGAGCTGCGTGGCTACCACTACCACACCGGTGTGGTGTTCGCTGTGTTCGTACCGGGTGTTGGCCAGTCCATTGCCCAGGGCGGTCGTTACGACGACATCGGCGCCGACTTCGGTCGCGCCCGTCCGGCGACCGGCTTCTCCACCGATTTGAAAACCCTGGTGACCCTGGGGCGTGCTGAGATCGAGCTACCGTCTGGCGGTATCTGGATGCCTGACAGTACGGATGCGGCACTCTGGCAGCAGGTTTGCCAGTTGCGCAGTGAGGGTCAGCGTGTCGTTCAGGCATTGCCTGGACAACCTTTGGCCGCCGCCCGTGAAGCGGACTGCGACCGGCAATTGATTCAGCAGAACGGGCTTTGGCAAGTATCGCCACTGGCTTCTTGAGTTTTCCTGCCGGCTGCCGCCGGCACCAAGTTTGCGCGAATGAGGACAAGTGTTATGGGTAAGAATGTCGTAGTCCTGGGCACCCAATGGGGTGATGAGGGCAAAGGCAAGATCGTTGATCTGCTGACCGAACATGCTGCCGCCGTAGTGCGCTACCAGGGTGGCCACAACGCTGGCCACACCCTGGTGATCGACGGTGAGAAGACCGTCTTGCACCTGATTCCGTCGGGCGTGCTGCGCGAAGGCGTGCAGTGCCTGATCGGCAACGGCGTGGTGGTTGCACCCGACGCTCTGCTGCGGGAAATCACCAAGCTGGAAGAGAAAGGCGTACCGGTGCGCGAGCGCCTGCGTATCAGCCCATCCTGCCCGCTGATCCTGTCCTTCCACGTTGCGCTGGACCAGGCCCGTGAAAAGGCCCGTGGCGAGCTGAAGATCGGTACTACCGGTCGTGGCATCGGCCCGGCATACGAAGACAAGGTTGCACGTCGTGGCCTGCGTGTTGGCGACCTGCTCAACATGCCGCGCTTTGAAGACAAGTTGCGTGAACTGGTGGATTACCACAACTTCATGCTGGTTGGTTACTACAAAGAGCCAGCCATCGACTTCGACAAGACCCTGGCCGAGTGCAAAGACTACGCTGAGCTGCTCAAGCCGCTGATGCTGGACGTGACTGCCGAGCTGCACGACCTGCGTCGTGCTGGCAAAGACATCATGTTTGAAGGCGCCCAAGGTTCGTTGCTGGACATCGACCACGGTACCTACCCGTACGTGACCAGTTCCAACACCACCGCTGGCGGCGTTGCTACCGGTTCGGGTGTCGGCCCTATGTTCCTGGACTACATCCTGGGCATCACCAAGGCTTACACCACCCGTGTAGGTTCGGGTCCATTCCCGACGGAGCTGTTCGACGAAGTCGGCGCGCACCTGGCTAAACAAGGTCACGAGTTCGGCGCGACTACCGGCCGTGCCCGTCGTTGTGGCTGGTTCGACGCCGTTATCCTGCGTCGCGCTATCGATGTGAACAGCATCTCGGGCATCTGCCTGACCAAGCTGGACGTACTCGACGGTCTGGAAACCATCAACATCTGCGTCGGCTACAAAGATGCAGAAGGCAAGGCCGTTGCCCCGACTGATGCTGACAGCTACGTGGGCCTGCAGCCTGTGTACGAAGAAGTGCCGGGCTGGACCGAATCGACCGTGGGTGCCAAAACCCTGGAAGAGCTGCCAGCTAACGCCCGTGCTTACATCAAGCGCGTTGAAGAGCTGATCGGCGCGCCGATCGACATTATTTCGACGGGCCCGGACCGCAACGAAACCATCGTCCTGCGCCATCCGTTTGCTTGATAAGTCGTTGATGTAAAACACAAAGGCCCCTTAATTGGGGCCTTTGTCGTTTATGCCTGCTGGACGGCATGACCTTTGCTATTAGCTTTGCCTAAAACGTCACTTTTGGCGTGCCATCAATTTAATGGCGCTTTTGCAGAGGGATATCAAGTGTCGGCCGTTCTCTCATTGTTACAGAGCCGTTTGTTGCGGCCCGTGTTCGTTACCCTTGGTATCGCCCTTTTGGTGCAGGTACTGGTAGCTGTCGCTCTGACCCGGAGCACGGTGACCGCGCTGGAAGCCGATCTGGGCCTGCGCCTGGGCGCGGACAGTCAAAAGCTTTCCGCTGAGCTTGAGCAGGCGGGACGCGAAGTCACGTCGAGCCTCGACAGTCTCTCTACCAGTACGCGTCAGCGCCTGACCGCCGGTTTGTCCTCGCGTCTTGAGCAGGAGCAGGCGCAATTGCGTTCGGCCCTGGAAAAGGACCTGAAGGACTCCGCCAGCGACATGGCACAGCTTCTGGCTTCCGTCGCGCCTCGCGCCATGTGGGACAACGACATTCCGACACTTTCCGAGTTCGCCCGCCGGGCCCAGCGCAATCCCAATGTGCTGTTCGTGGTGTATGACGACGCCACCGGCCAGCACCTGACGCGCTACCTCAATCGGGAAAATCCGATCAACAAGGCACTGCTGGAAAAAGGCCAGGGCGAGCGTGCGCTGGACAAGGTGCTGGATGCGGCGAAGAACGATCCTTCGGTGTTCTACATCGAGGCCCCGATCAATCCTAACGGCGTAGAAATCGGCAAGGTCCTGATGGGGGTCTCGACGGCTTCCGTGGAGACTGATCTGGCGG
This sequence comes from Pseudomonas sp. 2725, assembly GCF_050434585.1. Lineage (NCBI taxonomy): Bacteria > Pseudomonadati > Pseudomonadota > Gammaproteobacteria > Pseudomonadales > Pseudomonadaceae > Pseudomonas > Pseudomonas sp. 2725. Next base: position 303,716 of record NZ_JBNDIV010000007.1, read on the forward strand.
CCCTCGACAAGCGCTTCTCGGCGTTGATCGCCAGCAGCGATCAACTGGTGGGCGACAGCCTCAAGGGTGCGGCTGCTGACAGCGCAACGGCCATGCGCTCGCGTCTGCAGTCGGCGCAGTCCACGGCGGCGGAAATGAAGGCCAATACCACCAGCACCGTGCAGGAGGCTGCTACGACATTGCGCTGGCGCATCGGCGTGTGTCTGGCGGTGGTGGGCTTCGGTGTCCTGCTGTTGTTGGCGGTGGTGCTCGGTCGCCGAGTGGTCAATCGCCTGAAAATGCTGATCGTTGCCATGGATGACCTGGCGGCGGGCGAGGGTGATCTGACCAAGCGTGTGCAGATCAACAGCAAGGATGAAATCGGCGACATGGCCTCGGCGGTCAATCGCTTTGTGGATAAGTTGCAGCCGATCGTGCGTGAGGCGGGGGATGTCGCCCAGCGTACCGGCGTGGAGATCGGCGCCATGACCTTGCGCAACGCCGGTGCGGACGCGGCGGCTGGCATGCAGCGCGACGAGGTGGCGGAGAGTTTGCGCGCCTTGTCGCAAATGGCTGATGAGGCGCAGTCGGAAAGCCATGCCATGCAGGCGGCGCTGAAGCAGGTGGTGGACATTCGTCAGGCCACCGATGAAAACACCCGGACCTCGGCGAAAGTCGGCAGCCTGATCGAGGAGCTGGCGGGTCAGGTCAACACTGGCGCGCAAGTGATCGAACGCCTGGCGCAGCAAAGTGAGCAGATTGAAGTGGTGCTGACGGTGATTCACGGCATCGCCGAACAAACCAACCTGCTGGCGCTGAACGCAGCGATTGAGGCGGCGCGTGCCGGCGAGACCGGGCGCGGGTTTGCCGTGGTGGCCGATGAGGTGCGGGCGCTGGCGAGCAAGACGCAAAGCTCCACCGGCGATATTCAGGCGCACATCGTGGCCTTGCAGCAAGGTGCGCGTGAGGCGGTGGCGGCGATTGGTCAGGCCGGGCGCCAGGCCAGTGAGGGTTTACTGGTGCTGCGTGACAGTGCGCGGTTGCAGCAGTCGGTGCAGGCATCCGTCGAGCAGGTCCATGCGGCGATCGGTTTGGCTACCCAGGCTGCAGCGCATCAGGCGCAGGGCGCGCAGGCAGTTCGGGGGCGGGTGCAGACCATTCATGCCCAGGCCGAGAAAGCGGCGCAAGCTGTCGTGGAGACTACGGCGAGCGGCAAGGTGCTCGATGGTCTGGCGGCGCAGTTGAAGGCGAGCCTGGGGCAGTTCAGGGCTTAATACTGTTTCAGGGATGGCCTCATCGCGAGCACGCTCGCTCCCACATTTGATCCGGGGTGTTCACAAACTTTGTGTCCACCATCGAAACCTGTGGGAGCGAGCTTGCTCGCGATGACGGTCTTAGCGACTCAGATACATCCGGGTCGTCAGCAAATAGACCGGCAACCCCGACACCAATATCAACAACGCCGCATAAGGCGCCGCCGCCGCAAACTCCACATTCGCGGTATGCGCCCAGACTTCCGTCGCCAGCGTATTGAGCCCGGTGGGGCTCAGCAGCAAGGTCGCCGTCAGCTCCTTCATTGCATCCAGGAACACCAGGGCAAAAGCCGCCCCCAGCGCCGGGAAAATAATCGGCAGTGTCACTCGGCAGAAGGCACTGAATGACGAGGCTCCCAGCGTGCGCGCCGCCTCCTCAAGCTGCGGTGCCGCCTTGTTCAGGGCGGTGCGGATCGGCGCCTGGGCCAGCGGCAGAAACAGCAGGGCATAGGCGATCAGCAGCAATGCCGAAGTCTGGTAAAGCATCGGCACGTAGTGCAGGGCGAAATACACCAGGGTCAGGGCAATGACCAGGCCCGGCAGCGCATGCAGCAGATAGGGCAGGCGCTCGGCCCAGATCGCCAGTTGGCCTTTGTAGCGCACGACCAGCAGGCCGACCGGCACCGCCAGCACCAGGCACAGAGCGGCACCACCCAGCGACAGAGCGAGGGACGACAGCAATGCTTCGCCGATTGCCACTACGGGAAAGGCTGCCGATGTTCCTACCGACAACCAGTAGACCAGCATCCCCAGCGGAATCCCGCTGCCAATGATTGCCAGCAACAGGCAATAAAGCTGTCCCGCCACAGCCCAGGGTCCCAGTTGAACCTGTTCCGCGCGTCGCGCCGCACCCTGTCCGGTACGCACGTGTCGGCCCTTGCCGCGCACGCGCAGCTCCAGCCACAGCAGCGCCAGGCACAACATCAGCAGTACGGCGGAGAGCATCGCCGCGTTGGCATTGCTGAACTCCAGCTCGAATTGCTGATAGATCGCCGTGGTGAAGGTTTGCAGGCCGATGATCGACAAGGCGCCGAACTCCACCAGCATGTGCAGGGCAATCAGCAACGAACCCGCCAGCAGCGAAGGCCAGAGCAGGGGCAGGGTGACGCGAAAGAACACGCCCCAGCGATTTTGCCCCAATGTGCGAGCCGACTCTTCCAGGGACGGATCGAGATTGCGCAAGGTTGCCGCCACGGGCAGAAAGATCAACGGATACTTGGACAGGCTCATCACCAGGATCGCCCCGCCGAGCCCTTCGAAATGAGCGCTGAGGGAAACCCATGTGAAGCTGCTGACAAAGGCCGGTACGGCAAACGGCAGGCAGAGAATCACGCCCCACAATCGTCGCCCCGGCAGATTGCTGCGCTCGAGCAGCCAGGCCAGCGACAAGCCGATCACCCCGCAAACAATGGTGACGCCAATCATCAGTGCGAGTGTGTTGCGCAGCAAGCCGAACACATAAGGTCGCCATAGCAAATGCAGTGCTTCTGCCCAGCCTGCTTGCCAGGCTTTGAGTCCGACATAGGCCAGCGGCAGGAGGCTGAGGACGACCAACAGCAAGACCGGCAACACCAACCCTATGGGAGGACGCTTGCGGCGGGGCACGTTGTTACTGCGCAGGCTGGTGGCAGATAGCGATGCGCTCATCAGTTCAAGCCAACGTCACGTTCCAGGTCCAGGGCTTCTTCGGCATTGCCGAGGTCGGCTGGCGTGACTTTCGGCGCTTGCAACTCGCTGAATGGCTTGAGTCCGCGATCAGACTCCATGCCTTTGTGCAGCGGGTATTCGGCGGTGGTCTGGGTGATCACGCGCTGGCCTTCCTCGCTGGCCATGTAGGCGAGCAACTGCTGTGCTTCCTTGGGGTGTTTGCTGGATTTGAGCACCGCAGCACTGGAAACCGTGATCAGTCCGCCGACATCGCCACCGCTGAAGTAATGCAGTTTCGAGTCGAGCTGGCCTTTTTCACGCTGCAGGGCGAACCAGTAGTAATTGTTGACGAGTACGGTGGCGACTTCGCCATTTTCTACCGCTTTCAATGCAACCATGTTGTTGCTGTAGGTCTTGCCGAATGCTCGCAGACCGGTCAGCCACTCTTCGGCTGCGTCCATGCCGTGCACCTTGATGATCGCGACCGCTTGCTCCTGGAAGGCGCCGCTGGTGGGTACGAAGCCGACCTTGCCTTGCCATTTCGGGTCGGAAAATTCCATCACCGAGGTCGGCAAGTCTTTTTCATCGATCAGCTTGGGGTTGAACGCAACGACGCGCACCCGGGCGGTCACGCCAATCCAGGTGCCGTTGCCGGCGACGTATTCCTTGGGCAGAACGGCCAGTGTGGCGTCATCAGTCTTGGCCAGCAGGCCTTGTTCGCCGAGTTTGTTCAGGGGTGGCGATTCTTCGGTGTAGATCACGTCGGCGGGGGAGCGATCGCCTTCTTCGACGATCTGGCTGGCGAGCTGGTTGCTGCTGCCTTTGCGCACATTGACGTGGATCCCGGTCTTGGCTTCGAAGGCTTTGGCGACCGCATCGCCGACTTCTTTGTGCTGGCCGTTGTAGAGGGTCAGGGCAACCGGATCGGCGGCTTGGGTGAGGGGAGTGGCGAGTGCCAGGCCGAGGAGGGTGGTGATCAGGCCGCGGCGCAGGGTATTTCGAAACATCATTCGCAGGGTTCCTCACTGTCACATTGCAAAAACTTGTAACAATGATAAACGATATTGTTTCTCAAATGCGCCGATAAATCCTGTAGGAGCGAGCTTGCTCGCGATGGGCGTGAACGAAAACGAGGGGTGTCTGGAGAAATGCGTTGCCTGTGCATCCATCGCGAGCAAGCTCGCTCCTACAAGGGAGAGGGGATGTTTTCAAATGCCAGAAACGCAAAAACCCGCTTTCGCGGGTTTTTGTGAAATCCAAGGTCGTAACCTTGAATTTGAATTGGTGCCCAGAAGAAGACTCGAACTTCCACGACCGTAAGGTCACCAGCACCTGAAGCTGGCGTGTCTACCAATTTCACCATCTGGGCATTCATCTTCAGCGTTGCCGCTGTTGATGTGGCGCACTATACGGAGAGCGTTTTGATCTGTAAACCCCTGATTTTAAAATTAATAAATCAGTGGTCAAAAATGCAAAAACCCGCTTTCGCGGGTTTTTGTGTGAGCCTTGAAATTGAACTAATCTCAAGCTCGAAATTGGTGCCCAGAAGAAGACTCGAACTTCCACGACCTTGCGGTCACCAGCACCTGAAGCTGGCGTGTCTACCAATTTCACCATCTGGGCAGTATCGGCAACGTTGTCCGTCGTCGATGGCGCGCACTATACGGAGCGTCTTTTTAACTGTAAACCCCCGGCCACAAAAAAACCTGAAAAAATTCACCAGCGGTCTGCAATTCAGCTTTGATGTGTCGATACAGGGCTTTAGATGGGTCGTCTTAGCTTGAAATTTCCCGTTTCATTACGCCTATGCCAAACTAACCCGCATATAGACAAGGTGAAAACTCTCTAATGGCCGATTGGCAGTCCCTCGATCCCGAGGCCGCTCGTGAAGCGGAAAAATATGAAAACCCTATTCCTAGCCGCGAACTGATCCTTCAGCACCTTGCTGATCGAGGTTCGCCTGCTAACCGCGAGCAACTGGTCGAAGAGTTTGGTCTGACCACAGAAGACCAGATCGAAGCCCTGCGCCGCCGTCTGCGCGCCATGGAGCGCGATGCTCAACTCATCTATACCCGTCGCGGCACTTATGCACCGGTGGACAAGCTTGACCTGATCCTGGGTCGCATCAGCGGTCACCGCGACGGCTTCGGCTTCCTGGTGCCGGACGACGGCAGTGACGACCTGTTCATGAGCCCGGCGCAGATGCGTCTGGTGTTCGATGGTGACCGTGCCCTGGCCCGGGTGTCCGGCCTGGACCGTCGTGGTCGCCGCGAAGGCATGATCGTCGAAGTGGTGTCCCGCGCTCACGAAACCATCGTCGGCCGCTACTTCGAAGAGGGTGGCATCGGTTTCGTGGTTGCGGACAATCCGAAGATCCAGCAGGAAGTGCTGGTGACGCCGGGTCGTAACGCCAACGCGCAGATCGGTCAGTTCGTCGAAGTGAAGATCACTCACTGGCCGACGCCACGCTTCCAGCCGCAAGGCGACGTGGTTGAGGTCGTGGGCAACTACATGGCGCCGGGCATGGAAATCGATGTTGCCCTGCGTACCTACGACATTCCTCACGTCTGGCCTGACGCCGTGCTCAAGGAAGCCGGCAAGCTCAAGCCGGAAGTCGAAGAGAAAGACAAAGAGAAGCGCATCGACCTGCGCCATCTGCCGTTCGTCACCATCGACGGCGAAGATGCCCGCGACTTCGACGATGCGGTCTATTGCGAAGCCCGTCCGGGCAAGCTGCGCCTGTTCTCGGGCGGCTGGAAGCTGTACGTGGCGATTGCCGACGTATCCAGCTACGTGAAACTCGGTTCGGCGCTGGATGCCGAAGCGCAGGTTCGCGGCAACTCGGTGTACTTCCCTGAGCGCGTGATTCCGATGCTGCCTGAGCAGCTGTCCAACGGATTGTGCTCGCTGAACCCGCAAGTCGATCGCCTGGCCATGGTTTGCGAGATGACCATCTCCAAGTCCGGTGAAATGACCGACTACTGCTTCTACGAAGCGGTGATTCACTCCCATGCGCGCCTGACCTACAACAAGGTCAGCGCGATGCTGGAAACGCCGAAAGCCACCGAAGGGCGCAAGCTGCGCGGTGAATACACCGACGTGGTGCCGCACCTCAAGCAGCTGTACTCGCTGTACAAGGTGTTGCTGGCGGCCCGTCACGTACGTGGCGCGATCGATTTCGAAACCCAGGAAACCCGGATCATCTTCGGTTCCGAGCGCAAGATCGCCGAAATTCGTCCAACCGTGCGCAACGATGCGCACAAGCTGATCGAGGAGTGCATGCTGGCGGCCAACGTGGCCACCGCCGAATTCCTGAAGAAGCACGAAATTCCGGCGCTGTATCGCGTTCACGATGGCCCGCCACCGGAGCGCCTGGAAAAGCTGCGCGCGTTCCTCGGCGAGCTCGGCCTGTCCCTGCACAAAGGCAAGGACGGTCCGTCGCCGAAGGATTACCAGGCACTGCTGGCCGGCATCAAGGATCGTCCGGATTTCCACCTGATCCAGACTGTCATGCTGCGTTCGTTGAGCCAGGCGGTGTACAGCGCCGATAACCAGGGCCACTTCGGCCTGAATTACGAGGCGTACACCCACTTCACTTCGCCGATCCGCCGCTACCCGGACTTGCTCACGCACCGGGCGATTCGCAGCGTGATCCATTCGAAGCAGAACACCCCGCACGTTCGCCGTGCCGGTGCGATGACCATTCCGAAAGCGCGCATCTATCCGTACGACGAGGCGGCCCTGGAGCAACTCGGCGAGCAGTGCTCGATGAGCGAGCGCCGTGCCGACGAAGCGACCCGCGACGTAGTGAACTGGCTCAAGTGCGAGTTCATGAAAGATCGCGTTGGCGAGTCGTTCCCGGGTGTGATCACCGCCGTGACCGGTTTTGGTCTGTTTGTCGAACTGACCGATATCTACGTCGAAGGCCTGGTGCACGTCACCGCGCTGCCGGGCGATTACTACCACTTCGATCCTGTGCACCACCGCCTGGCCGGTGAGCGTACCGGTCGCAGCTTCCGCTTGGGCGATACCGTGGAAGTGCGCGTCATGCGCGTCGACCTCGACGAACGCAAGATCGACTTCGAGATGGCCGAGAAAACCATCAGCGCGCCGATCGGCCGCAAGAAGCGTGGTGCCGAAAGCACGGCGCCCGCTGCGAAAGTCGAAGCAGAACCGGCCCCGGCGAAAACCGGTCGTCGTCCTGCCAAGGAAAAGGCTGTAGAGGCCTATCGCCCGAGCGATGCAGCGGCGAAAAACGCCGAAGTGCGCAAAAGTCGTGAAATGAAGCAGGCGTTGCTCGCCGGTGCGAAAAGCGGCGGTAAAGCGGCGTCTGGGGGAAAGACCAGTCGGTCGACGCCTGACAAGGCCGTCGGCGGCAAGCCAGCCAAACCGAGCAAACATCGTAAAGGCCCGCCAAAAGCGGGCTCGACTCCAGCCAAGAGTGGCGGGGCGCGTAAACCTAAGGCCAAGCCATGAGTCAGTTGGAAAAGATCTACGGCGTACATGCTGTAGAAGCGTTGTTGCGTCACCACCCGAAACGCGTCAAGCAGATCTGGTTGGCCGAAGGTCGCAATGACCCTCGGGTCCAGACGCTGATTGAGTTGGCCAACGAAAACCGGGTCCAGGTCGGCCAGGCCGAGCGCCGTGAAATGGACGCCTGGGTTGAAGGCGTGCACCAGGGTGTGGTCGCGGACGTGAGTCCGAGCCAGGTCTGGGGTGAAGCGATGCTCGACGAGCTGCTCGATCGCACCGACGGCGCACCGTTGTTGCTGGTGCTCGACGGCGTGACCGATCCGCACAACCTCGGCGCGTGCCTGCGTTCGGCCGATGCGGCGGGCGCGCTGGCAGTGATCGTGCCGAAGGACAAGTCAGCGACCCTGACTCCGGTTGTACGAAAAATCGCCTGCGGTGCGGCGGAAGTGATTCCGCTGGTTGCCGTGACCAACCTGGCGCGCACCCTGGAAAAGCTCCAGCAGCGCGGCTTGTGGGTTGTCGGCACGGCCGGTGAAGCTGAGGTCAGCCTGTATGACCAGGATCTGACCGGCCCGACCATCCTGATCATGGGTGCCGAAGGCAAGGGCATGCGTCGCCTGACTCGAGAGCATTGCGACTACCTGGTCAACCTGCCGATGGCCGGTAGCGTCAGCAGTCTCAACGTTTCCGTGGCGACGGGTGTCTGCCTGTTCGAAGCGCAGCGTCAGCGCAGTGTCAAAGCCAAGGCTGCTGCCAAGAAGTCCTAAGCTCGACGCAATCAAAATGTGGGAGCGGGCTTGCTCGCGAAAGCGGAGTAACATTCAGCAAAGATGTTGGATGTAGTACCGCATTCGCGAGCAAGCCCGCTCCCACATTGTTTATGCGTTATGTTGAAGATTGGTGGTTCGAACGGACTGTTCAAATAATCGCCAATTACCTTGCGCCTCCCTCGCCCCTTCTCTACAATTGCGCCCCTTGCTGTGATGGCAGGCACCAACGTGTCTAGCGTCCGCAAGTCCATAAGTGTCATTCACTCCTTGTCTGACCGCTTTTGAGCGGCAGGCTACAACCCGTAAGGAGCATTCATGCGTCATTACGAAATCATCTTTTTGGTCCACCCGGATCAAAGCGAGCAAGTCGGCGGCATGGTTGAGCGTTACACCAAGCTGATCGAAGAAGACGGCGGCAAAATCCACCGTCTGGAAGATTGGGGCCGTCGTCAACTGGCCTACGCAATCAACAATGTTCACAAGGCTCACTACGTGATGCTGAACGTTGAGTGCACCGGCAAGGCCCTGGCCGAGCTGGAAGACAACTTCCGCTACAACGATGCAGTGATCCGTAACCTGGTCATCCGTCGCGACGAAGCCGTTACCGGCCAGTCCGAGATGCTCAAGGCTGAAGAAAACCGCAGTGAGCGCCGTGAGCGTCGCGACCGTCCTGAGCACGAAGGCGCTGAAAGCGCTGATAGTGATGACAGCGACAACAGCGATAACGCTGACGAGTAATCCACGGACCTTTTAAGGAGCCAATTACATGGCACGTTTCTTCCGTCGTCGTAAATTCTGCCGCTTCACCGCTGAAGACGTGAAAGAGATCGATTACAAAGATCTCAACACTCTGAAAGCCTACGTATCCGAGACCGGCAAAATCGTTCCAAGCCGCATCACCGGTACCAAAGCTCGTTATCAGCGTCAGCTGGCCACCGCTATCAAGCGCGCCCGCTTCCTGGCCCTGCTGGCCTACACCGACAGCCACGGCCGCTGAGACCAGGCAGTCGACACGTAGCAAAGGATTGAATGCATGCGGGCCATAGCTGAGTTCATCATGCGCGGCCGTATGCAGGCCACTCTGGTAGTGGCTGGATGCGCGGCATTGCCGTTGTTGTATTGGTTGGGTGCTGCCGCCGGATGCCTTGTGCTCCTGCGGCGCGGATTGAGGGACGCCCTGGGCGTTCTTGCTCTGGGACTGCTGCCGGCATTGGCCTGGTGGCTATACTCCGACGACCCACGGGCACTTCTGGTGCTGCTGGGGTCTGCGAGCCTTGCGTTGGTTTTGCGCGCAAGCGAGTCCTGGAACCGCGTGCTGCTGGTCAGCATAGCGATGGGAGTGGTGTTTTCAGTGGTGTTGGGGACAGCTTTTGCTCCCCAGATCGAGATGCTGGCGCAGGCTTTGATCAAAGTCATGCCGTCGCTACTCGGTGATGTCTACCAGAAGTTGTCGGTAGACGAACAAGCGCGTTTCGCGTCCCTGATTGCACCGGTCCTGACCGGCCTGATTGCGGCGTTGTTGCAAATCGTCAGCTTGCTGAGCCTGCTTGTCGGGCGTTACTGGCAGGCGTTGTTGTACAACCCGGGCGGTTTTGGTCGCGAGTTTCGCGCCATCCGCATCCCGCTGTTGCCGGCGATGTTGCTGCTGGCGTGCATGCTTCTGGGGCCGAATCTCGGTTCACAGATGGCCATGTTGACGCCGTTGTGCAGCGTACCGCTGGTGTTCGCCGGGCTGGCCCTGATTCACGGGCTGGTGGCGCAGAAGCGACTGGCCAGGTTCTGGCTGGTGGGGTTGTACGTGACGCTGTTGCTGTTCATGCAACTGATCTATCCGTTGCTGGTGGTCCTGGCCATCGTCGACAGCCTGATTGATTTTCGCGGTCGTTCGGCACCGAAAGATGCCGATAACGCGAACGGTGAAGGTTAAAAGTTAAGAGGATTTTCACATGCAACTGATCCTTCTGGAAAAAGTCACCAACCTGGGCAACCTGGGTGACAAAGTGAACGTTAAGGCTGGTTACGGTCGTAACTACCTGCTGCCTTACGGCAAAGCTACCGCTGCGACCCCAGCCAACCTGGCTGCGTTCGAAGAGCGTCGCGCTGAGCTGGAAAAAGCTGCAGCAGATCGCAAAGCATCGGCTGAAAGCCGCGCTGCCCAACTGGCCGAGCTGGAAGTGACCATCACTGCCACCGCTGGCGACGAAGGCAAGCTGTTCGGTTCGATCGGTACTCACGACATCGCTGACGCACTGACCGCCTCCGGCGTTGAAGTGCAGAAGAGCGAAGTTCGTCTGCCGAACGGCACCATCCGCAACGTAGGCGAATTCGACGTAGCCGTGCACCTGCACGCCGAAGTTGAAGCCACCGTACGCGTTGTCGTGGTAGCAGCTTAAGCAGCACTTGTCGGCTGGCACCCTCGGGTGCTTGCCGGTAACATCGGGCACGATCCTGTTTACAGGTCGTGCCCTTTGTCTTTCTGAAACCTCTGCTTTTTATCACCAAGAACCAAGTGGCCATGAACGATATCTCCGCTCCTGAGCAATACGATCTGCAAACCGCCGCGCTGAAAGTGCCGCCGCATTCCATCGAAGCCGAACAGGCTGTACTCGGTGGTCTGATGCTGGACAACAACGCCTGGGAGCGTGTGCTCGATCAAGTCTCCGACGGCGATTTCTATCGACATGACCACCGCCTGATTTTCCGTGCGATCGCCAAGCTGGCCGATCAGAACATGCCGATCGATGTCGTGACCCTGTCCGAGCAACTGGACAAGGAAGGTCAGACTTCGCAAGTCGGTGGCCTCGGTTACCTCGGTGAACTGGCGAAAAACACCCCGTCCGTCGCCAACATCAAGGCCTATGCGCAGATCGTTCGCGAGCGGGCGACGTTGCGCCAGCTGATCGGTATCAGTACCGAAATCGCCGACAGCGCGTTCAACCCTGAAGGTCGCACTGCCGCCGAGATTCTCGATGAGGCTGAACGGCAGATCTTCCAGATCGCCGAGGCCCGACCGAAAACCGGTGGCCCGGTGGGCGTCAACGACCTGCTGACCAAAGCCATCGACCGCATCGACACCCTGTTCAACACCGACAACGCCATCACCGGCCTGTCCACCGGCTACACCGACCTCGACGAGAAAACCAGCGGCCTGCAACCGTCCGACCTGATTATCGTCGCTGGCCGTCCGTCCATGGGTAAAACGACCTTTGCGATGAACCTGGTGGAAAACGCCGTGTTGCGCAGCGAGAAGGCCGTCCTGGTTTACTCCCTCGAGATGCCAGGTGAATCGCTGATCATGCGTATGTTGTCTTCCCTGGGGCGTATCGACCAGACCAAGGTCCGTTCCGGCCAGCTGGAAGATGACGACTGGCCGCGCCTGACCTCGGCGGTCAACCTGCTCAACGACCGCAAGCTGTTCATCGACGATACCGCCGGCATCAGTCCGTCGGAAATGCGCGCCCGGACCCGCCGTCTGGTGCGTGAACACGGCGATGTTGGCCTGATCATGATCGACTACCTGCAACTGATGCAGATCCCGGGCTCCAGCGGTGACAACCGGACCAACGAGATTTCCGAGATCTCCCGATCCCTGAAAGCCCTGGCCAAGGAATTCAACTGCCCGGTGGTGGCGCTCTCGCAGCTCAACCGTTCCCTGGAGCAACGGCCAAACAAACGCCCGGTGAACTCCGACTTGCGGGAATCCGGAGCGATCGAGCAGGACGCCGACGTGATCATGTTCGTTTACCGCGACGAGGTGTATCACCCGGAGACCGAGCACAAGGGCATCGCCGAAATCATCATCGGCAAGCAGCGTAACGGGCCGATCGGCTTTATCCGCCTGGCCTTCATCGGCAAGTACACCCGCTTCGAGAACCTGGCGCCGGGTAGCTACAATTTCGATGATGACGAATAATTTGTAGCGTCTGATCGGTCCTCATCGCGAGCAAGCTCGCTCCCACAAGGATCACGCCGAACTTGTGGGAGCGAGCTTGCTCACGATGGGGTCACCGCAATTTCCGACCATGGCCGTCGGAATTGGTCAAAATTTGTGCTATATTCCGCGCCCGCGAAATTCAATGAAAGCCAACACCGGTTATCGACATGCAAGCAGCCAAGCCGTTATTTGACTATCCCAAGTACTGGGCCGAATGTTTCGGGCCAGCGCCGTTCCTGCCCATGAGCAGGGAGGAGATGGATCAGCTCGGCTGGGATTCCTGCGACATCATCATCGTCACCGGTGATGCCTACGTCGACCACCCGTCGTTCGGCATGGCGATCATCGGCCGGCTGCTGGAGTCCCAGGGCTTCCGCGTCGGGATCATTGCCCAGCCGAACTGGCAGTCCAAAGACGATTTCATGAAGCTCGGCGAGCCGAACCTGTTCTTCGGTGTCGCGGCCGGCAACATGGACTCCATGATCAACCGCTACACAGCGGACAAGAAAATCCGTTCCGACGACGCGTACACGCCGGGTGGCCTGGCCGGCAAGCGTCCGGACCGCGCCAGCCTGGTCTACAGCCAGCGCTGCAAGGAAGCCTACAAGCACGTGCCGATCGTGCTCGGCGGCATCGAAGCGTCCCTGCGCCGCATCGCTCACTACGACTACTGGCAGGACCGTGTGCGCAACTCGATCCTGATCGACGCCAGCGCCGACATCCTGCTCTACGGTAACGCCGAGCGTGCGATTGTCGAAGTCGCCCAGCGCCTGTCCTACGGTCACAAGATCGAAGACATCACCGACGTGCGCGGCACCGCGTTCATCCGTCGTGACACACCGCAAGGCTGGTACGAAGTCGACTCCACGCGCATCGACCGTCCGGGCAAGATCGACAAGATCATCAACCCGTACGTCAACACCCAGGACACCCAGGCCTGCGCCATCGAGCAGGAAAAAGGTCCGGTTGAAGATCCGCAGGAAGCCAAGGTCGTGCAGATCCTGGCCAGCCCGCGCATGACCCGCGACAAGACCGTGATTCGTCTGCCGTCGGTGGAAAAGGTCCGTAATGACGCAGTGCTCTACGCCCACGCCAACCGCGTGTTGCACCTGGAAACCAACCCGGGCAACGCCCGTGCGCTGGTGCAGAAGCACGGCGAAGTCGACGTCTGGTTCAACCCGCCACCGATTCCGATGACCACCGAAGAAATGGACTACGTGTTCGGCATGCCTTATGCGCGCATTCCGCACCCGGCGTATGGCAAGGAAAAAATCCCGGCCTACGACATGATCCGTTTCTCGGTGAACATCATGCGTGGCTGCTTCGGCGGCTGCACCTTCTGCTCGATCACCGAGCACGAAGGCCGGATCATCCAGAACCGTTCCCACGAGTCGATCATTCGCGAAATCGAAGAAATTCGTGACAAGGTTCCGGGCTTTACCGGCGTGATCTCCGACCTCGGCGGCCCGACCGCGAACATGTACCGCATTGCCTGCAAGAGCCCGGAAATCGAATCCGCGTGCCGCAAGCCATCGTGCGTGTTCCCTGGCATCTGCCCGAACCTGAACACCGACCACTCGGCGCTGATCCAGTTGTACCGCAGTGCCCGTGAATTGCCGGGTGTGAAGAAGATCCTGATCGCTTCCGGCCTGCGCTATGACCTCGCGGTCGAATCGCCGGAGTACGTTAAAGAGTTGGTGACCCACCACGTCGGTGGCTACCTGAAGATCGCCCCGGAACACACCGAGGAAGGTCCGCTCAACCAGATGATGAAACCGGGCATCGGCAGCTATGACAAGTTCAAGCGCATGTTCGAGAAGTACTCCAAGGAAGCGGGCAAGGAGCAGTACCTGATTCCGTACTTCATCGCCGCCCACCCGGGCACCACCGATGAAGACATGATGAACCTGGCCCTGTGGCTCAAGGGCAACGGCTTCCGTGCCGACCAGGTGCAGGCGTTCTACCCGTCGCCGATGGCCACCGCCACCGCGATGTACCACTCGGGCAAGAACCCGCTGCGCAAGGTCACCTACAAGAGTGACGCGGTGACCATCGTCAAGAGCGAGGAGCAGCGCCGACTGCACAAGGCGTTCTTGCGTTATCACGACCCGAAAGGCTGGCCGATGCTGCGTGAGGCACTGACCCGCATGGGCCGCGCCGACCTGATCGGGCCGGGCAAGAACCAGTTGATTCCTTTGCATCAGCCGTCGACTGACAGCTACCAGAGCGCCCGTCGCAAGAACTCGACGCCGGCGGGCAGCCATAAGGTTGCAGGGGAAAAGACCACCAAGATCCTGACCCAGCACACCGGCCTGCCACCACGTGCCAGCGATGGCGGCAACCCGTGGGACAAGCGTGAACAGGCCAAGGCTGCGGCGTTCGCCCGCAACCAGCAGGCGGCCAAGGAACGCAAGGATGCGGCCAAAGGCAAGGGGCCAAAGCCGACCCGCAAGCCGGTCGTGCCGCGCTAAGCCTCGCTTGAACTGAACAGAACGCCAACCTTCGGGTTGGCGTTTTGCGTTTCAGGGTTCAACCATTTGTGCTGGAACCAATGGCCTCTTCGCGGGCAAGCCCGCTCCCACAGGTTATTGGGGTTGTCCGCAGTTTTGTGTTCACAGCAAAACCCTGTGGGAGCGGGCTTGCCCGCGAAGAGGCCGGAATTGCCAACCAATTTCTGGCTGGTTGCCACATTTACGTGCACCTGTGCCAAACCATTTTCCCGCATCGCCCGATTTTGGTGCTGTACTGCCTCAGGCAACCGAAGAAAGCGCCAGCGCTGCTGGATGGCATAAGTCTTGCGCGCTTTCCAATACGCTCAAGGCTCGCAGGAGGCACGCCGTGTCGATTCATGTCGCATTGCACCACGTCACGCATTACCGCTATGACCGCGCTGTCGAACTCGGCCCGCAGATCGTTCGCCTGCGTCCCGCCGCCCACAGCCGCACGCGGATTCTGTCCTATGCGTTGAAAGTCTCCCCCGAACAGCACTTCATCAACTGGCAGCAGGACCCTCAGGGCAATTACCTGGCGCGGCTGGTGTTCCCGGAAAAAACCGAAGAGTTGCGAATCGAAGTCGATCTGCTGGCCGAAATGGCGATCTTCAATCCGTTCGACTTCTTCCTCGAACCCTACGCGGAAAAAATCCCCTTCACCTATGCCGCGGATGAGCGCAAGGAGCTGGCGCCGTACCTGGAAACCCTGCCCCTGACGCCGAAGTTCAAGGCCTACCTGGACGGCATCGACCGCACACCGTTACCCGCCGTGGACTTTCTCGTCGCGCTCAACCAGCGTTTGAGCGAAGACATCGACTACCTGATCCGCATGGAGCCCGGCGTACAAACACCTGAGCACACCCTCGACCAGGCCTCCGGTTCGTGCCGCGACTCCGCCTGGTTGCTGGTGCAACTGCTGCGCAACCTGGGGCTGGCGGCGCGTTTCGTGTCGGGCTACCTGATCCAGCTGACCGCCGACGTCAAAAGTCTCGACGGTCCGTCCGGCACCGACGTGGATTTCACCGACCTGCACGCCTGGTGCGAGGTGTACCTGCCCGGCGCCGGCTGGATCGGCCTGGATGCGACCTCCGGACTGTTTGCCGGTGAAGGACATATTCCATTGGCCTGTAGTCCCGATCCGTCCTCTGCGGCGCCGATCAGTGGTTTGGTGGAACCCTGCGAGTGCGAATTCAGCCACGAAATGTCCGTGGAGCGGATTTGGGAAGCACCACGGGTCACCAAGCCCTACAGCGACGATCAGTGGCTGGCGATCCAGGCCCTGGGCCGACGGATCGATGCCGACTTGCTGGAAGACGATGTACGCCTGACCATGGGCGGCGAGCCGACCTTTGTGTCCATTGATGACCCGGACGGCGCCGAGTGGAATACCGCGGCACTGGGGCCGGATAAACGACGGTTGTCCGCCGAACTGTTCCAGCGCATGCGCAAGCACTACGCGCCCCAGGGGCTGGTGCATTTCGGGCAGGGCAAGTGGTATCCCGGCGAGCAACTGCCGCGCTGGTCGCTCAATTGCTACTGGCGCCGTGACGGCGTGCCGATCTGGCACAACAGCGCGCTGATCGCCGACGAGCAGGAGGATTATGGCGCCGACGGTGCGCTGGCCGGGCGTTTTCTGGCGAGTGTCGCCGAACGCTTGAAGATTCCGACACGCTTTGTGTTCCCAGCCTACGAAGACAATTTCTATTACCTCTGGCGCGAAGGCATGTTGCCGCAAAACGTCAGCGCCGAAGACTCACGCCTGGAAGAGCCATTGGAGCGTGCGCGTCTGCGCAAGGTCTTCAGTCAAGGCCTGGACAAGGTCATCGGCCAGGTTCTGCCGCTGGCGCGCACCGCCAAGGGCGACCAGTGGCAGAGCGGGCGCTGGTATCTGCGCGATGAGCACTGCCGTCTGGTGCCGGGGGATTCTCCACTCGGTTATCGCTTGCCGCTGGGTTCGCAGCCTTGGGTGAAGGCGGCGGAGTATCCGTTCATTTATCCGCAGGACCCGAATCAGGATTTCCCGACGCTGCCCGACACAGGGCAGCTTCAGAGCCAAGGCGCAGCCGTCGCAGTAGACCGTGCGCCAAACATCGACGAATCCGCCGACTGGCTGACCCGCACGGCGTTCTGTGCCGAGGCGCGGGAAGGCCGGTTGTACCTGTTCATGCCGCCGCTGGAACGGGTCGAGGATTACCTCGAGCTGGTCGCTGCCATCGAAGCCACCGCCGAAGAGCTGATGTGCCCGGTGTTGCTGGAGGGGTATGAACCGCCGAGCGATCCACGCCTGAGCAACTTGCGCATCACCCCGGACCCGGGGGTGATCGAGGTCAACGTGCAGCCGTCCGCGACCTGGGATGAGCTGGTCGAACGCACCGAATTTCTCTACGAACAAGCGCGCCAGACTCGGCTGACCACCGAGAAATTCATGATCGACGGCCGGCATACCGGCACGGGCGGTGGTAATCATTTCGTGCTGGGTGGCGCGACACCGGGGGACTCGCCGTTTCTGCGTCGCCCGGATCTGCTGCGCAGCCTGATCAGCTACTGGCATAACCATCCGTCGCTGTCCTACCTGTTTTCCGGATTGTTCATCGGCCCGACGTCCCAGGCGCCGCGGGTCGATGAGGCGCGCAACGATGCCTTGTACGAGCTGGAAATCGCCTTTGCGCAGATGCCTGAAGCGGGTGAGGAGTGCCCGCCATGGCTGGTGGATCGACTGCTGCGCAACCTGCTGATCGATGTAACCGGCAACACCCACCGCGCCGAGTTCTGCATCGACAAACTCTATTCGCCGGACGGTGCCACCGGGCGCCTCGGATTGCTGGAGCTACGTGCGTTCGAGATGCCGCCCCATGCGCGCATGAGCCTGGTGCAACAATTGTTGCTGCGGGCGCTGGTTGCGCGGTTCTGGCGCGAGCCCTATGCGCCGCCGAAACTGGCGCGCTGGGGCACGGAGCTGCACGATCGCTTCCTGTTGCCGCACTTTATCGAACAAGACTTCGCCGATGTCATCGTCGACCTCAACGCCGCCGGTTATCCGGTGCGGGCCGAATGGTTCGCCGCGCATCTGGAATTCCGTTTCCCCAAGGTTGGCGACTACGCCGTCAGCGGCATTGCGCTGGAACTGCGCCAGGCGCTCGAGCCCTGGCACGTGCTGGGCGAAGAGGGCGCCATGGGCGGTACGGTGCGCTACGTGGATTCGTCACTGGAGCGTTTGCAGGTCAAGCTCAGCGGCTTGCCGCCCCAGCGATATCTGCTGACCTGCAACGGCATTCCGGTGCCATTGCAGCCCACCGGGCGTGTAGGCGAATTCGTCGCGGGCGTGAGATTCCGTGCCTGGCAACCGGCTAACTGCCTGCAACCGACCATTGCGGTCCACGCGCCCCTGGTGTTCGACCTGCTCGACATCTGGATGCAGCGCTCGCTGGGCGGTTGTCAGTACCACGTCGCCCATCCGGGCGGGCGCAACTACGACAGTTTGCCGGTGAATGCCAACGAAGCGGAAAGCCGGCGAATGGCGCGTTTCTTCCGCATCGGACACACGCCGGGAAAGTTTCCTGTACCCAATCTGGAAATCAGCGACGAGTTGCCGATGACACTCGATTTGCGACGTTTCTAAACCGTACGCGACGCTCGGATTTTTCGTATATCCGGGCGTCACGAGCCTGCGTTAGTCTGACCGTTCATTGCTGTCTGCCGAGCTTTCCATGCCTGACCTGCTAGACCGCTACCCGCTGACGGCGGGCACCTATCACGAACTGCTCGACGACAGTGGCGCCGTGCGCCCGCACTGGCGCCGGCTGTTCGAACAGTTGCAACGCAGCACGCCGGCACAACTGGTGCAGCGTCAGGCCCTGCTGACCCGGCAGATTCAGGAAAACGGCGTTACCTATAACGTCTATGCCGACCCCAAGGGCGCGGACCGGCCGTGGGAGCTGGACCTGCTGCCCCATGTCATCGCGGCTGAGGAGTGGCAACAGTTGTCGGCCGGCATCGCTCAGAGGGCGCGGTTGCTCAATGTCGTGCTGGCTGACCTTTACGGTCCGCAACGGCTGATCGCCGAAGGTCTGCTGCCCGCCGAGCTGGTGTTCGGTCACAACAACTTCCTTTGGCCCTGTCAGGGCATCAGTCCGCCTGACGGAGCCTTTCTGCATCTGTATGCCGTGGATCTGGCGCGCACACCCGATGGCCGTTGGTGGGTGACGGCGGATCGTACCCAGGCGCCTTCAGGAGCCGGGTATGCGCTGGAAAACCGCACGATTGTGTCCCGGGCCTTTCCCGAGCTGTACCGTGATCTGAAAGTGCAGCACCTGGCCGGTTTCTTCCGCACCTTGCAGGAAACCCTGGTCCGTCAGGCCCCGAGTGACGGAGACGCACCGTTGGTGGTGCTGCTGACACCGGGGCGTTTCAACGAAAGCTATTTTGAACATCTGTATCTGGCTCGTCAGCTCGGTTATCCGCTGGTGGAGGGCGGTGACCTGACGGTGCGCGATGCCACGGTCTACCTGAAGACCCTGAGTGGCCTGCGTCGGGTCCACGCGATCATGCGCCGGCTCGACGATGACTTCTGCGATCCGCTGGAGCTGCGAACCGACTCCGCCCTCGGCGTGCCTGGCCTGCTTGAGGCTGTGCGGCAGGGGCGGGTTCTGGTGGCCAACGCCCTCGGCAGCGGTGTGCTGGAATCGCCGGGTTTGTTGGGTTTTCTGCCGAAGATCAATCAATTCCTGTTTGGCGAAGAACTGATCCTGCCGTCCATCGCCACCTGGTGGTGCGGTGAAGCGCCGGTTCTGGCCCAGGCCCTGGAGAAACTTCCAGAGTTGCTGATCAAGCCGGCGTTTCCGTCCCAGAGCTTTGCACCGGTATTTGGCCGTGATTTGAGTGATAAACAGCGCAAGGAGCTCGCAGAGCGCATGCAGGCGCGTCCTTATGCCTATGTGGCGCAAGAGCTTGCGCAATTGTCCCAGGCGCCGATCTGGCAAGCCGAAGACGGTCAACTGCAACCCCGTGCCATCGGCATGCGCGTGTATGCAGTGGCCAGCCGCGAGGGATATCGGGTACTGCCCGGTGGCTTGACCCGGGTCGCCGCCCAAGCCGATGCCGAAGTGGTGTCGATGCAGCGCGGCGGCGCCAGTAAAGACACCTGGGTGTTGGGTGAGCGTGCGCCTAGCGGCGAACAATGGAAGGCCCAACGCAACATCGGTGTGCATGACCTGGTGCGGCGCGATCCGTACCTGCCATCGCGGGTGGTGGAAAACCTGTTCTGGTTCGGTCGTTATTGCGAGCGTTGCGACGACAGCGCCCGTTTGCTGCGCATCATGCTGGCGCGCTATGTCGACGGCGACGACCCGCAAGCCCTGCAGGCAGCGGTGGACCTCGGCGAGCGGCTGATGCTGTTGCCCGATGAGGGCGAGTTGCCGGAACGCCTGTTGGCGGCGCTGCTCGGCGATGACTGGCCGTTCAGTCTGCGTTCCAACTTGCAACGCTTGCAGTGGGCTGCTTCGCAGGTGCGCGGCAAGCTCTCGCGGGAAAACTGGCAGGCGCTGGTGGAGTTGCAGCGCGAAGCCATGGAGCTGGAAACCGAAGAGCCGGATTTCGGTGAGTTGCTGGATTTTCTCAATCGTCTGGTGATGTCCCTGGCGGCGCTGTCCGGCTTTGCCCTGGACGACATGACCCGGGATGAAGGCTGGCGTTTCCTGATGATTGGTCGGCGAATCGAACGCCTGCAATTTCTCAGCGGCAGCCTGGCGGCGTTCCTGCGGGGTGCCGGGGCTTTCGATCAGGCCGGGCTGGAGTGGTTGCTGGAACTGGGCAACAGCAGCATCACTTACCGTTCTCGATACCTGGCGGTGGCGCAGCTGATCCCGGTGCTCGACCTGCTATTGCTCGATGAGCAGAACCCTCACGCCGTGTTGTTCCAATTGAAACTGGTGACCCGCACACTCAAACGCCTCAACGATGACTTTGGTGCGCCGCGTGAAGCAGCGCTGCCGCAATTGGTCGAGCGTCTGGCGCGATTCGATCTGGGCTGCCTGGAAAACCCGCTGTTCGGCGACGCGAGTGTTCGCGCTGCCATCGAGGGGCTGGCCGCGCTGCTGCAAGAGATCGCCGACGCCAGCGGGCAGGTTTCCGATCGCCTGGCGCTGCGGCATTTCGCTCATGTCGATGATGTCAGCCAGCGCACGGTGTCCGTCTGATGAGCGCTCACTACCAGATTTTCCACGACACCCATTATCACTACGACAGCCCGGTGTCCCTGGCCCAGCAATTGGCGCATTTGTGGCCGCGGCCTTGTGCCTGGCAGCGCTGCACCGACCGGCAATTGCAGATCAGTCCGCAGCCGACCTCGCGCCGCGATGAACTGGATGTATTCGGCAATCCGCTGACCCGGCTGGCGTTTGAACGTCCTCATGATGAGCTGCTGGTCAATGCCAGCCTCACGATCGAGGTACTTCCCCGGCCCGTGCTGGACTTCAATCTTTCACCCGCATGGGAAGACACCCGTAGCGCGCTGACTTACAGCAGTCAGCCGCTGTCGCCCGAATTGCTTGAAGCCTGCCGTTACCGCTTCGAATCACCTTACGTGCATCTAAAGCGCAACTTCGTCGAATTTTCCGAGAGCTGCTTCCCGACGGGGCGGCCGCTGTTGCTCGGCGTTCAGGCTTTGATGGAGAAAATCTTCAGCGAATTTACCTTCGACGCCGAAGCGACCCAAGTCGCGACGCCGCTGGTAGAAGTGTTGGAGCGTCGGCGCGGGGTATGTCAGGACTTTGCCCACCTGATGCTCGCCTGCGTACGCTCCCGGGGCTTGGCCGCGCGCTACATCAGCGGCTACCTGCTGACCCAGCCACCGCCGGGCCAGCCACGACTGATCGGCGCCGACGCCTCCCATGCCTGGGTGTCAGTGTTTTGCCCGGTGCTGGGGTGGGTGGATTTCGATCCGACCAACAATGTGCAACCGGCACTGGAGCACATCACCCTGGCCTGGGGTCGGGATTTTTCCGATGTGTCGCCGTTGCGGGGGGTGATTCTGGGGGGAGGGAACCACGACCCGGAAGTTCGGGTAACGGTGATGCCACTGGATTAACGAAGATCAACTGTGGGAGCGAGCTTGCTCGCGATAGCGGTGTGTCAGTCAATTTGATATTGGATGTGCGGACGTCATCGCGAGCAAGCTCGCTCCCACAGGGAATTACGGTGTGTTTGGGTCATTCGATTGGCCTGTGTGGGTCGGCAGCAAAGCTGCCAACCCTTTACACAGATCCGGTGGGCCGGATCAGATCAACCGGCCCGGAGGTTCTCAGGCGTCGGGCGCCGAGTCTTTCGGTGCATCAACATCGTCTTCTGCCGCCACTTCACCCTCAGGGTTCAGTGTCGCTTCTTCAGCTGTAGCTTTCTTGCGCTGAAGCTTTTCCTCTTTCTTCTGCTCCTTGGCCAAGTCTCTCTGACGTTTGGCGAAGGAATAATTAGGTTTAGCCATGGGCGATCCTCTGGGGTCGAAGGTGAGGTTGAGCGGCGCATATTCTGCCCTGTATCGGTGCCGAGCCGTTAGCTGGGTTTTTGCTCGGCCCATTTTGGCGCTATGGACGGTTGCCAGGCATCCAGAGCATCGAGCAGGGTTTGCGACGATTTGCTCACTTGCAGCATGTCACGGTGCTGCCCGCGAACGAAGCCTTCGCCGACGATGTGATCAAGAAAAGACGTCAATTTGCTGTAGAAACCATTCACTTCCAGCAAACCCAGCGGTTTGCCGTGGTAGCCGAGCTGGCCCCAGGTCCAGACTTCGAACAGCTCTTCGAGGGTGCCAAGGCCGCCGGGTAGTGCGATAAAGGCATCGCTGAGCTCGGCCATCCGCGCCTTGCGCGCGTGCATGCCATCGACGACTTCCAGGCGAGTCAGGCCGCTGTGGCCGATTTCCTTGTCCTTGAGGCTTTGCGGGATGATGCCGATCACTTCACCGCCGGCCGCCAGGGCCGCATCGGCGACGATGCCCATCAAGCCCACGGCGCCACCACCATACACCAGGGTCAGCTTGCGCTCGGCCAACGCCCGGCCAAGGGCCACGGCTGCTTCGCGGTAAGCCGGGTTGGTGCCGGTGCTGGCACCACAAAATACACAAACGGATGTTAAAGACATGCCTTGCTCCTTGGTCGATCAGGGCCACAGAGTAAAGGCAGGCGCACGGCACTCCAAGGGCTAGACTTGGTGTTCTGGGGTTTCGTACGTGCCGCTGGCGCCGCAGGCGTAGGCGGCCAGCAAACTGCACAACAAGCTGTTGATCGACATGACAGACATTCCATTTGAAGGGGGACGGCCTGATGATAGGCCCGGACCAGACACTTGGCCGGTAGATATTTCGCATCGGTGCCATAGCGCGAAAGTTGTATACAATTTTTGATTCAAGTCATATGAACTTGCGAAGTTTTCAGGCAGTCTTCTGTTTATTCGCGATTTCCTTAACCCTGCCTTGGAGATTCACCATGTTTGCCAAACTTGTTGCGGTATCCCTGTTGACACTGGCCAGCAGCCAATTGATGGCTGCAGAGTGCAAAGTCACCGTCGACTCCACCGACCAGATGTCTTTCGACACGAAGGCTATTGAAATCGACAAGAGCTGCAAGACGTTTACCGTGGAACTCAAGCATTCCGGCAGCTTGCCGAAGAACGTCATGGGCCATAACTGGGTGCTGAGTAAAGAAGCCGACATGCAGCCGATCGCCACCGACGGCCTGAGCGCCGGCATCGACAAGAACTACCTGAAGGAAGGCGATGCCCGCGTGATCGCCCACACCAAGATCATCGGCGCCAAGGAAACCGATTCGGTGACCTTCGACGTGTCGAAGCTCGACGCCAATGAAAAATACGGTTTCTTCTGCTCGTTCCCGGGCCACATCTCGATGATGAAAGGCACCGTGACCCTGAAGTAAGACTGACCACCGCGTTATCGTTCATCGCGGGCAAGCCACGCTCCCACAGGCCCACCACCGTACCTGTGGGAGCGGGCTTGCTTGCGAAGTGGCCAGAAGCATCAACGCATGTTTTGGCCAAAGAAAAGCCCGCTGGGGATCACTCCTCAGCGGGCTTTTTCATTCACTCACGCCTCAAGGCGCAAACGGCATCACCCGCTTGTGATGGGTCTTGTTGTAGGTATCAACAATGATCTTGAACGCCTCTTCACGCACCGGGTTGCCGTGCAGGAACGCATCGATCTCGGCATAGGTCACGCCGTGTGACGCTTCGTCCGGTTTGCCGGGCGACAGGTCCTCCAGATCGGCGGTCGGGACTTTCTCCACCAGCGACTCCGGCGCGCCGAAGCTGCGGGCGATGGCGCGGACCTGATTTTTCACCAGGCCACTCAGTGGCGCCAGGTCGCAGGCGCCGTCACCGAACTTGGTGAAGAAACCCATCACCGCTTCCGCCGCGTGATCGGTGCCGATCACCAGGCCATGGGCCGCGCCGGCGATGGTGTACTGGGCGACCATGCGCATGCGCGCCTTGGTGTTGCCGAGCACGAAGTCCACCGACACCGCATGTTTGCCTTCGAAGGCCGCCACTTCATTGGCCAGGGATTTGACCGCCGGACCGATGTTCACGGTATGGCGCTCGTCCGGCTTGATGAAATCCACTGAAGCCTGGGCGTCGTGTTCATCGAACTGGGTTTCGTATGGCAGGCGCACGGCGATGAATTTGTAGGCGGCATCACCGCTGCGCTGGCGCAGTTCACGGACGGCCCGTTGGGCCAGCAGGCCGGCGGTGAGGGAGTCGACACCACCACTGATGCCCAGTACCAGGGTCTTGAGCCCGGAATTGACCAGGCAGTCCTGAATGAAGGTCACCCGCCGGGCGACTTCGGCCTCAAGGGCGGCTTCGTCGGCGAATGGCGGCTGGACCTTGAGCTGTTCAGCAATCTCACGCTGTACGGCTTGCATGAATTCACTCCTTGCTTGATGTACTTGAAAGGGCGGCAGGAACCTGGAAAACGTGTCGCAGGTAAGCGACGAAATTCGGGTCTTTACAGTGCGTCTTGCCTGGCTCGTCGGAGATCTTCGCCACCGGCTGGCCGTTGCAGGCGGTCATTTTAAGCACGATGCTCATCGGTTCGACACCCGGAATATCACACGTCAGGTTGGTACCGATGCCGAAGCTGACATTGATCCGACCGCGCAGCGCCCGGAATATCTCCAGAGCCTTGGGCAGGGTCAGGCTGTCGGAGAAAGTCAGCGTCTTGCTCATCGGGTCGATGCCGAGCCTGTGATAGTGGGCGATGGCTTTTTCCGCCCAAACCACCGGATCGCCTGAGTCGTGGCGCAAACCGTCGAAAAGCTTGGCGAAAAACAGATCGAAATCGCCGAGGAAGGCATCAATGGTGATGCAGTCGGTCAGGGCAATCCCCAGCAGGCCACGGTATTCACGGACCCAGCAATCGAGTGCGGCGATCTGGCTGTCGATCAGCCGCGGGCCAAGTTGCTGGTGCGCCATGATCCATTCGTGGGCCATGGTGCCCAGGGGTTTCATGTCCAGCTCCCGGGACAGGTGAACGTTGCTGGTGCCGACGAAGCGTCCGGGGAAATCGTGCTTGAGCACATTCACCACTTCTTCCTGCACGCGGTAGGAAAAGCGACGACGGGTGCCGAAATCGGCCACCTGCAATTCGGACAATTCGTCGCTGCTGGCGTTGGCGCTCAGCCAGTCGAACTTGCGGTAGAGCTGCTCGCGGGCCTGTTCCAGCACGACTTCGCGGTAGCGATAGCGGTTGCGCACTTCGCTGACTAGCGCCAGCAGCGGCACTTCGAACAGGATCACATGCAGCCAGGGGCCCCGCAGGCGGATAAACAGTTCACCGTTTTCGAGGCCGGTGTGGATGTAACGCAGGTTGAAGCGAAACAACCCGAGAAAGCGCAGGAAGTCCGGCTTCAGGAAGCTGATGCGTTCCAGAAAGCTCAACTGGTCGGCGCTCAGGCTCAGTTCGGCCAGACGCTCGATCTGGAATCGGATTTCCGCCAGGTACGGGCGCAAGTCCTCGCTGTTACGGCAACGAAACTCCCATTCGACTTCGACGTTCGGGTAGTTGTGCAGCACCGCCTGCATCATCGTCAGCTTGTAGAAGTCGGTGTCGAGCAGGTTCTGCACGATGCGATCGGCAAACACACTCTCGCTCATAACGGGAATCTCCGGCGTTGCAGCGGTATTGATCAGTGGCGCTAGTGGCGCATATCAGAGGGCAGAATTGCCAGCAGTTTTTTGACCGCAGCAGATCCCTGTAGGTGTGAGCTTTTGTGGCGAGGGGGCTTGCCCCCGTTCGGCTGCGCAGCAGTCGCAATAGCTCTAGCTCTAGCTACGGAGTTACAAAAGTTTTGGGGTTGCTGCGCAACCCAACGGGGGCAAGCCCCCTCGCCACAGGGAAAGTGCAAGACGTTAGTGCTGTACCGCCTCCGGGCTATCGATCTGCTCCAGCATCCACTTCACAAAGTCCCGCACCTTGGGCACTTCCGCCGAGTGCTCCGGGTACGCAAGGTAATAGGCATCGCTGCTGGGCATTGCATGCTGCCAGGGAATGACCAGCTTGCCGTCGGCCAGTTCCTCTTCCACCAGAAAACGGGGTAACAGCGCCACGCCGCAGCCGACCTGGGCGGCGCGGATGCACATGTAAAAGGTTTCGAAGCGCGGTCCGTGGTAGCTGTGCTCGGTGTGGTAGCCCTGATGGTCGAACCAGTCATGCCAGGCCTGGGGGCGGGAGGCGTTTTGCAGCAGGACCAGGTCCGTCAGCTGTGTCGGATCGGTAAACGGTGCGTCCGGCAGGCTGCCCGGGGCGCACACCGGCACCAGCTCTTCGCCGAACAGCTTCAGGCATTCGGTGCCGGGCCGTGAGCCCTGGCCGAAGTAGAACGCCAGGTCGCTGCGACCTTGCAGCAGGTCGTCGGCTTCCTGCTCGCTGCACAGGTCCAGATGGATCGACGGATGCCGCAGGCGCCAGCCTTTCAGGCGCGGCACCAGCCAGCGCGCACCGAAAGTGGGGGGCGTCGAAACCCGCAGGACTTCCGTTTCGCCACCGTAGGAGCGCAGGTAATGGGTCGACATCTCGACCTGCGTGAGGATTTTTCGCACCTCAACCAGGTACAGATCGCCAGCCGGCGTCATCTGCAGGCGGCGGCGCACCCGGCGAAACAGCAGGTGCTGCAACAGCTCTTCGAGTTGCGCGACCTGTTTGCTCACGGCGCTTTGGGTCAGGTTCAACTCTTCGGCGGCCCGGGTGAAGCTCAAATGCCGGGTGACGGCCTCGAAGCACTGCAATGCAGCGATCGATGGCAAGTAGCGTTTATTCAGCATGGGCGGTCCTTGGTTCTTGTTTCTTATTGCCAGCAATGCACAGCATGAATAAACGGAATGATATCTCTCTTAAAGGTCGTTTGTTGAGTAACCTCCGGGCAGCTAAAACTACAGGTCTGATCAGCCGTGATTTTCCGGCTGCACGTGTTCTGTCTTTTGCTTGAGGAGTGACCCATGGTTGCCGCATTGCTTGATCGTCTAGGTGTGAACCCGGCCCTGTACCAGAACGGCAAAGTGCCGGTGCATTCGCCGATCGATGGCAGCAGGATCGCCGCCGTCAACTGGGAAGGCGCTGCTGAAGTCGAGCAACACATCAGTCGCGCAGATCATGCGTTCGAACTGTGGCGCAAGGTTCCGGCACCGCGCCGTGGCGAGCTGGTGCGGCAACTGGGTGACATCCTGCGTGAATACAAGGCCGACCTCGGCGAGCTGGTGTCCTGGGAGGCCGGCAAGATCACCCAGGAAGGCCTGGGTGAAGTTCAGGAAATGATCGACATCTGCGACTTCGCCGTCGGCCTGTCCCGTCAGTTGTACGGCCTGACCATCGCCTCCGAGCGTCCTGGCCACCACATGCGCGAAACCTGGCACCCGCTGGGCGTTGTCGGGGTGATCAGTGCGTTCAACTTCCCGGTGGCGGTCTGGGCCTGGAACGCCACGCTGGCGCTGGTCTGCGGCAACCCGGTGATCTGGAAGCCGTCGGAAAAGACGCCACTGACCGCACTGGCTTGCCAGGCGCTGTTCGATCGCGTGCTGAAGAACTTCAGCGATGCACCACCGCACCTGAGCCAGGTGATTATTGGTGGTCGCGATGCCGGCGAAGCCCTGGTCGATGATCCGCGTGTCGCGCTGGTCAGCGCCACTGGCAGCACCCGCATGGGCCGTGAAGTGGCGCCGAAAATCGCCGCGCGTTTTGCCCGCAGCATCCTCGAACTGGGTGGCAACAACGCGATGATCCTCGGCCCAAGCGCCGATCTGGACATGGCCGTTCGCGCGATTCTGTTCAGCGCCGTCGGCACCGCCGGTCAGCGCTGCACCACCCTGCGTCGCCTGATCGCCCATGAGTCGGTGAAAGAAGAAATCGTCACCCGCTTGAAAGCCGCGTACTCGAAAGTGCGTATCGGCCATCCGCTGGAAGGCAACCTGATCGGCCCGCTGATCGACAAACAAAGCTTCGACAATATGCAGGATGCGCTGGAGCAGGCCTTGAGTGAGGGCGGCCGGGTGTTTGGCGGTGAGCGTCAGCTGCAAGACAAGTTCCCGAATGCCTATTACGTGTCGCCGGCTATCGTCGAAATGCCGGAGCAAAGCGATGTGGTCTGCCACGAAACCTTCGCTCCAATCCTGTACGTGGTCGGCTACAGCGATTTCCAGGAAGCCCTGCGCCTGAACAACGCCGTGCCACAAGGCCTGTCCTCCTGCATCTTCACCACCGACGTGCGTGAAGCCGAGCAGTTCATGTCGGCGGTAGGCAGCGACTGCGGCATTGCCAACGTCAACATCGGCCCGAGCGGCGCGGAAATCGGCGGCGCGTTTGGTGGCGAGAAAGAAACCGGCGGCGGTCGTGAGTCCGGCTCCGACGCATGGCGCGGCTACATGCGCCGCCAGACCAACACCGTGAACTATTCGCTGGAGTTGCCGTTGGCGCAGGGCATCACGTTCGATTGACAGGTGCCTTCCTGTAGGAGCGAGCTTGCTCGCGATGGACGTCAACGATAACGCGTGTTTGCTGCATAACCGTGTTGCCCTGACGTTTTTCGCGAGCAAGCCCGCTCCCACATTTGAAGTATGTGTTTGTTAGGTTTCTGCTTGGAGTCTGGCAATGCCGTTACGCGAAGAGTGTCTGTGGGAAAAACTGACGCCGCAAAGGCCGGACAATTCGGCCCTCAAGGGTGAGGTCACGGTGGATGTCTGCGTCATCGGCGCCGGGTTTACCGGTTTGTCGGCGGCGGTGCATCTGCTGGAGCAAGGCAAGACTGTTTGCGTGCTGGAGGCCCATCGCGCCGGTCACGGTGGCTCAGGGCGCAACGTCGGGTTGGTCAACGCCGGGATGTGGATTCCCCCGGACGAGATCGAAGCCGGGTTTGGCGAGGCGGTTGGCAGCCAGCTCAACCGCATGCTGGGGGCGGCGCCTTCCCTGGTGTTCAGCCTTGTGGACAAGTACAACATCGATTGCCAGTTGCGCCGCGAAGGTACGCTGCACATGGCGCATAACGCCCGTGGCGAGGCCGACTTGCGCAGTCGTGAAGAACAATGGAAACGTCGCGGTGCGCCCGTAGAGCTGCTCACCGGTCAGGCCTGCGAGCAAGCCACCGGCACGAAAAAGATCGCCGCGGCATTGCTCGATCGCCGCGCCGGCACACTCAACCCGATGGCCTACACCACGGGGCTGGCCAAAGCGGCCATCGGCCTGGGCGGTCAATTGTTCGATCATTCCCCGGTCACCCGACTCGAACGTCAGGGGCAGCGCTGGTCAGTACAGACTGCCCAGGGCTCGGTCATGGCCGAGAAAGTGGTGATTGCCTCCAATGCCTACACCGAAGGCGACTGGACGGAGCTGCGGCGCAATTTCTTCCCCGGTTATTACTATCAGGTGGCCTCGGTGCCGCTGACCGAAGAAGCCGCCCGACAAATTCTGCCCGGTGGCCAGGGTTCCTGGGACACCCGCCAAGTGCTCAGCAGTATCCGTCGAGACAAAGACGGTCGCCTGCTGCTTGGCAGTCTCGGTAATGGCAATCAGAAACCGGCCTGGTTCCTCAAGGCCTGGGCCGACCGCGTGCAGCAACACTATTTCCCGTACCTCAAACCGGTGGAATGGGAGTGCACCTGGACCGGTTGCATCGCCTTCACCCCCGATCATTTGATGCGCCTGTTCGAACCGGCGCCCGGTTTGGTGGCAGTCACCGGTTACAACGGCCGGGGCGTGACCACGGGTACGGTGGTCGGCAAGGCCTTTGCCGATTACCTGTGTAACGGAAATCCTCAAGCGCTACCGATTCCCTTTGCACCCATGCAGCCATTGGCCGGGGTGGGGTTG
The DNA here is from genome assembly GCF_050434585.1 of Pseudomonas sp. 2725. Taxonomy (NCBI): domain Bacteria; kingdom Pseudomonadati; phylum Pseudomonadota; class Gammaproteobacteria; order Pseudomonadales; family Pseudomonadaceae; genus Pseudomonas; species Pseudomonas sp. 2725. Next base: position 333,682 of record NZ_JBNDIV010000007.1, read on the forward strand.
CGCAGCTATCTGTATGAGGCGGGATTCTCGCTGTATCACGCGGGCCAGTGCCTGCGGATCGTGATCTGAATGTTGATTTTTGCAGTGGGAGGCGGCGCTTTTTCGATCTGCAGCTAGCCTGTAGTGGTGCGGGTTGTAGCAGTTCCGCACCAGCAGTGTGCACTTCGGTGACGCACGTTGTTACAGGCTGGTTGCACGTTGTTTAAAGCCGCGGTTGCAATGATGGCGCAGTCGGGTTGCGCCTCAAATAAAAAATGGTTTTACCTTCCGCGGTTTAGACGGTTGCACGCCCAATGAAAATGGGACCGAAACAGTCGAAATAACAAGAAAGCAGCGACTTTTTTCAGAATAAAAAACCGATGGCACGGCCCTTGCTCTGAGCATTCAGTGAAGTCGCAGTGCCAATTAAAAAAACCATGGAGCACCACCTCATGTCCCAGACGTTTTACAAGAAAGGCTTTCTGGCCCTCGCAGTGGCAACTGCGCTGGGTGTTTCTGCGTTTGCTCAGGCTGACATCAAGATCGGCGTAGCGGGACCAATGACGGGCGCCAACGCGGCATTTGGCGAACAGTACATGAAGGGTGCACAGGCCGCGGCCGATGCGGTCAACGCGGCTGGCGGGGTTAACGGGGAAAAAATCGTACTGGTCAAGGGCGATGACGCCTGCGAGCCGAAACAGGCTGTGACGGTCGCCAAGGACCTGACCAACCAGAAAGTCGCCGGCGTAGTCGGTCACTTCTGTTCCTCCTCGACCATTCCGGCCTCCGAGATCTACGACGAGGCGGGCATCATCGCCATCACCCCGGGTTCCACCAACCCAGCCGTTACCGAGCGCGGCCTGAGCGCCATGTTCCGTATGTGCGGGCGTGACGACCAGCAAGGCATCGTGGCCGGCGACTACATCGTCGACGTGCTCAAGGGCAAGAAAGTTGTCGTGCTGCACGACAAGGACACCTACGGCCAGGGCCTGGCGGATGCTACCAAGGCTCAACTGGTCAAGCGCGGCGTAACGCCTGTGCTGTATGAAGGCCTGACCCGTGGCGAGAAAGACTTCAGCACCATCGTGACCAAGATCCGCGGTGCCGGCGCTGACGTCGTCTACTTCGGTGGTCTGCACCCGGAAGCCGGTCCTCTGGTGCGTCAACTGCGTGAACAAGGCCTCAAGGACGTCAAGTTCATGTCCGACGACGGCATCGTGACCGACGAACTGGTGACCACCGCTGGCGGCCCGCAATTCGTTGACGGCGTGCTGATGACCTTCGGCGCCGACCCACGCCTGCTGCCAGACAGCAAGACCGTGGTCGACGCCTTCCGCAAGGCCGGTACCGAGCCTGAAGGCTACACCCTGTACGCCTACGCTTCGGTCCAGACCCTGGCAGCAGCCTTCAACGGCGCCAAGTCCAACAAGGGCGAAGAAGCGGCTGCATGGCTGAAGAAGAACCCGGTCAAGACCGTCATGGGCGAGAAGACCTGGGACAGCAAGGGCGACCTGAAAATCTCCGACTACGTGGTTTACCAGTGGGACAAGGATGGCAAATACCACCAGCTGGAAAAACAGAAGTAAGGGCTGACTCAATTGGGTGAACCCCACGGTTCCCCTGTGGGAGCGAGCTTGCTCGCGATGACGGACTGGCAGGCAACTCATTCGTTGAATGTTAAACCGCAATCGCGAGCAAGCTCGCTCCTACAGGGGGCCGTGGTGGCCTGCCTGATCGTGGCTGACATTGCTCCGACGTATATCTGTATTTTCCTTAGAGGAACCGCACAGCCACATGTGCAGGTTCTCATTGCGTGAGATTGCGTTATGGATGGTATTTTCCTGCAGCAACTGGTCAACGGCCTGACCCTCGGGTCGGTCTATGGCCTGATCGCCATCGGCTACACAATGGTCTATGGCATCATCGGCATGATCAACTTCGCCCACGGCGAGGTTTACATGATTTCCGCTTACCTCGCGGCAATCAGTCTGGCTCTGCTGGCTTACTTCGGTATCGAATCTTTCCCGCTGCTGATGCTTGGCACACTGATCTTCACCATCGTCGTCACGGCGGTGTATGGCTGGGTCATCGAGCGTGTCGCCTACAAACCCCTGCGTAACTCCACTCGACTCGCCCCGCTGATCAGTGCGATCGGTATCTCTCTGATCCTGCAAAACTACGCACAGATCTCCCAGGGCGCGAAGCAACAAGGCGTTCCGACTTTGCTCTCGGGTGCCTGGCGCGTTGATATCGGTACCGGTTTCGTTCAGTTGACCTACACCAAGGTCTTCATTCTGGTCGCAGCGTTCGTCGGGATGGGCCTGCTGACCTACGTCATCAAGTACACCAAGCTCGGCCGCATGTGCCGTGCAACCCAGCAAGACCGCAAGATGGCTTCGATCCTGGGGATCAACACCGATCGGGTGATTTCCTATGTGTTCATCATCGGTGCAGCGATGGCGGCCCTGGCCGGCGTGCTGATCACCATGAACTACGGCACATTCGACTTCTATGCCGGCTTCATCATCGGGATCAAGGCGTTCACTGCCGCGGTGCTCGGCGGGATTGGTTCACTGCCCGGCGCGATGCTCGGCGGGATCATTCTCGGGATTTCCGAGTCGCTGTTTTCCGGTCTGGTGAACTCGGACTACAAAGACGTTTTCAGCTTCTCGCTGCTCGTTCTCGTTCTGGTCTTTCGGCCCCAAGGCCTGCTCGGCCGTCCTCTTGTGTCGAAGGTGTAAGCGATGTCTTCAACCACTAAAAAAACCATTGATCTCAAAAGAAGCCTGGTTGACGCGATTCTTGCCGGCCTGGTGGCCCTGATTGTATTCGGCCCGATTGTCGGCGTAGTCCTCGATGGCTATGGCTTCAATATGGAAACGAGCCGGGTGGCCTGGATTGTCGCCATCGTCATGGCCGGTCGCTTTGCCCTTAGCCTGTTCCTGCAAACCCCCAAGGGCCTGAGAATCCTCGAGGGTTTTGAAACCACCGGGTCCGGGGTCCATGTACTGCCGCCTGATTACAAATCCCGGCTGCGCTGGATCATCCCGCTGATGATTGTTATCGCGGTGGTGTTCCCGTTTTTCTCCAACTCGTACCTGTTGGGCGTGGTCATCCTCGGGCTGATCTACGTGCTGCTGGGGCTGGGGCTGAACATCGTGGTCGGCCTGGCCGGCCTGCTCGACCTTGGTTACGTGGCGTTCTACGCCATCGGTGCCTATGGCCTGGCGCTCGGTTATCAATATCTTGGGCTGGGCTTCTGGACGGTGTTGCCGTTGGCGGCGATTACCGCCGGACTGGCCGGTTGCATCCTCGGTTTCCCGGTGCTGCGCCTGCACGGTGACTACCTGGCGATCGTGACCCTGGGCTTCGGTGAAATCATTCGGTTGATCCTCAATAACTGGCTGTCCCTGACCGGCGGCCCGAATGGCATGGCAGCGCCGTTGCCCACTTTCTTCGGCATCGAGTTCGGAAAAAGGGCGAAAGAGGGCGGGGTGCCGTTCCATGAGTTCTTCGGCATCGCCTACAACCCTGACGTGAAGTACTACTTCATCTACGCCGTGTTGTTCCTGGTGGTCCTGGCCGTGCTGCACATCAAGCATCGCCTGACCCGCATGCCGGTCGGCCGCGCCTGGGAAGCCCTGCGCGAAGACGAAATCGCCTGCCGCTCCATGGGTCTGAACCACGTGCTGGTCAAGCTCTCGGCGTTCACCATCGGCGCCTCGACGGCCGGTCTGGCCGGGGTGTTCTTCGCCACCTACCAGGGCTTCGTCAACCCGACCTCGTTCACCTTCTTCGAATCGGCGCTGATCCTCGCCATCGTGGTACTCGGTGGCATGGGTTCGACCATAGGCGTGGTGATTGCAGCGTTCGTGCTGACCGTCGCCCCGGAACTGCTGCGTGGCTTCGCCGAGTACCGCGTGCTGCTGTTCGGCATCCTGATGGTGTTGATGATGATCTGGCGACCGCGCGGCCTGATTCGGATCAGCCGTACCGGTGTGACCCCGCGTAAAGGAGTAGCGCCATGAGCGAAGTCGTACTCAGTGTAGAAAAGCTGATGATGCACTTCGGCGGCATCAAGGCGTTGAGCGATGTCAGCCTGAAAGTACACCGCAACTCGATCTTCGCCCTGATCGGTCCTAACGGCGCCGGCAAGACCACGGTGTTCAACTGCCTGACCGGTTTCTACAAAGCCTCCGGCGGCAAGATCGAACTCAACATTCGTGGGCAACAGACCAACGTCATCAAGTTGCTGGGTGAGTCGTTCAAGCCAACCGATTTCGTTTCGCCGAAATCCTTCGCCAGTCGGCTGTTCTACAAGGCGTTCGGCGGCACTCACCTGGTGAACCGCGCCGGCCTGGCGCGGACCTTCCAGAACATTCGCCTGTTCAAGGAAATGTCGGTGCTGGAAAACCTGCTGGTGGCTCAGCACATGTGGGTCAATCGCAGCATGCTCGCCGGCATCCTCAACACCAAGGGCTATCGCAAGGCCGAAAGCGATGCGCTGGACCACGCGTTCTACTGGCTGGAAGTGGTGGATCTGGTGGACTGCGCCAACCGCCTGGCCGGTGAGCTGTCCTACGGTCAGCAACGCCGCCTGGAAATCGCCCGGGCCATGTGCACCCGTCCGCAGATCATCTGCCTCGACGAACCGGCCGCCGGCCTCAACCCTCAGGAAACCGAAGCGCTGAGCGCGATGATCCGGCTGCTGCGCGACGAGCACGATCTGACCGTGGTGCTGATCGAACACGACATGGGCATGGTTATGAGTATCTCCGACCACATTGTGGTGCTGGACCACGGCATCGTCATCGCCGAGGGTGGCCCCGACGACATCCGCAACGACCCGAAAGTGATTGCCGCTTATCTGGGCGCGGAAGAAGAGGAGGTGGTATGAGTAAACCCATCCTCGAGCTCAAGGAACTGGACGTGTTTTACGGGCCGATCCAGGCCCTTAAAGGTGTCTCGCTGCACATCAACGAAGGGGAAACCGTCAGCCTGATCGGCTCCAATGGTGCCGGCAAGTCGACCCTGCTGATGTCGATCTTCGGCCAGCCAAGGGCGGCGGACGGGCAGATCCTCTATCAGGGCGTGGACATTACCCACAAGTCGTCCCACTACATCGCCTCCAACGGCATTGCGCAATCGCCGGAAGGGCGGCGGGTGTTCCCCGACATGACTGTCGAGGAGAACCTGCTGATGGGCACCATCCCTATCGGTGACAAGTACGCCAAGGAGGATATGCAGCGCATGTTCGAGCTGTTCCCCAGGCTTGAAGAGCGGCGTACCCAGCGGGCGATGACCATGTCCGGCGGCGAGCAGCAGATGCTCGCCATCGCCCGGGCTCTGATGAGCCGGCCCAAGTTGTTGCTGCTCGATGAGCCAAGCCTGGGCCTGGCGCCGATCGTGGTGAAGCAGATCTTCGCCACCCTGCGTGAACTGGCCAAGACCGGCATGACCATCTTCCTGGTGGAGCAAAACGCCAACCACGCCCTGCGGTTGTCTGACCGGGCTTACGTGATGGTCAACGGCGAAATCCGCATGACCGGCACCGGCAAGGAGTTGTTGGTCAACGAGGATGTGCGTAGCGCCTATCTCGGCGGGCACTGAGTCTGCTTTGTTATGCACAAGCCCCGGCGCGCAATCGCCGGGGCTTTTTTACATCTTCAAAACACCACTGAACCCTGTGGGAGCGAGCTTGCGCGCGATAGAGGTGTGTCAGTCTCCACGATGCAAGTTGTGCCGCAGTCATCGCGAGCAAGCTCGCTCCCACAGGTTTTTGGCATGCCTCTGGGAAATTGTGGAAAACAATATTCCAAAGCTCGCAAAGCGCGACATAAAGACGCTGCAAATAGTTGTTTTGCCACGGTTTTGACTTGTCCCCGTTTGCTGTGGAACCGGCTGTGAATAACGTGGGAGTAGCTGGCTGCAGGCCTTTTAAACCGTGGCTTGCAGAGGTGTGGTTGTTTTTTGATCAGGTGTTTTTGCGCAGCTTGCAGGCGTCTTTGTCAACCTTTTTGTTCGGGATGAAAATGCATGGAATCGGCGTGGACAAGCCTGTGGATAAGTCTGTGACTAAACTCTGGAAAGACTCGGCTGAAGGCCGTGGTTACTGGCTTGGCGCCATCGCCGGTTTGACCCGTCAGTCATGAAAATGGCCAAGGGCTACACAGCAGGCGGTTGAGGGTCAAGCAAAAAAGTTTCAAAACTCCGCGCAAAGCCTTGTGGATAGCGGCTTGCAGCTTTTCCACTTGCCCCCAAAGACTGTGGACCGGCCTGTGGATAACGTGCGCGCACATGGCTGTAGGCCACGCTGTTCAAGGGGTTGCCGGGATTGAGCGTTTTTTGAACAGATTGAACGGTGGTTGCCGCTGTGAACAAGGCCGGGCATGCTGCCTGCTGATTTTCTATTCCAATGGCTGGCGATCAGCCGAAGCAAGGAGAACACGATGTCCAACACCCTGTTTATTACCGGCGCGACCTCCGGTTTTGGTGAAGCCTGTGCCCGTCGTTTTGCCGAGGCCGGCTGGAAACTGGTGCTGACTGGCCGTCGTGAAGAGCGCCTCAATGCGTTGTGCGCCGAGCTGTCGAAGCAGACCGAAGTCCATGGCCTGGTGCTCGATGTGCGTGATCGCAAGGCCATGGAGGAGGCGATTGCCAATCTGCCGCCATCCTTTGCAAAACTGCGCGGGTTGATCAACAACGCCGGGCTGGCCCTGGGGGTTGATCCGGCGCCCAAGTGCGACCTGGACGATTGGGACACCATGGTCGATACCAACGTCAAAGGCCTGATGTACAGCACCCGTCTGCTGTTGCCGCGCCTGATTGCCCACGGTCGAGGTGCCGGTATCGTCAACCTGGGGTCCATCGCCGGCAACTACCCGTACCCGGGCAGCCATGTGTATGGCGCGACCAAGGCGTTCGTCAAACAGTTCTCCGTGAACCTGCGCTGCGACCTGCAAGGCACGGGCGTGCGGGTCAGCAACATCGAGCCGGGCCTGTGCGAGAGCGAGTTCTCGCTGGTGCGTTTTGCCGGTGACCAGGAGCGCTACAACGCCACTTACGCTGGCGCCGAGCCGATTCAGCCGCAAGACATCGCCGAGACAATCTTCTGGGTGCTCAATGCCCCGGCGCACATCAACATCAACAGCCTGGAGCTGATGCCGGTGAGCCAGACCTGGGCTGGGTTTGCTATTGATCGCAGTGGTGGCAAGGCTTAATACCGAGTCATCGTTCTTCGCGAGCAAGCCCGCTCCCACATTAGACCGCGATCCAATGTGGGAGCGGGCTTGCTCGCGAAGGGGCCGGAGCGGATAAATCCGGACATCAGCTAGACTCCTCCCTCAAGCAATCCGCCGCACCCGGCGGTCTAGAGGTATCCGAGGAGATCAAGTGAGTAATCGAGGCGAGCAGGCGCTGCTCAAACAATCGACCTTCCTGATGCTCGCCGTGACATTCGCCGGGATCATCACCGGTTTTGTTTCGGGCGCCCAATCCATCCTGTTCGATGGCTTCTTTTCGTTGATCGCGGCCTTCATCAAGGTCCTGATGCTGATCACCGCCCGCCTGATCGCCAAGGAAAGCAACCAGCGCTTTCAGTTCGGTTCCTGGCACCTGGAGCCCATGGTGCTGGTGATCGAAGGCAGTTTCATATTCCTGGTGGCCGTTTATGCCTTTCTCAACGGAGTGTTCGGCATCATCAGTGGTGGCCGCGAAGTCGAACTCGGCCTGGTGATTTTCTACGCGGCCTTCTTCACTGTCGTTGAGCTCATTTATTTCTTCTACGTCCGCCAACGCAATCGCACGCTCAACTCATCGCTGATCCAGTTCGACAACATCAGTTGGCTGGTGGACGCGATGCTGTCGGCGGGACTGCTGGTGAGTTTCCTGATCGCACTGCTGCTCAAGACTCAGGGGTACGACAAGTGGGCGGTGTATGTCGACCCGATGATCCTGATTCTGCTGGCCTTGGGCATGCTCCCCCCAGCGTTCAAAATCCTCGGGCCGGCCTTGCGCGATGTGCTGGGGATCGTCCCGGATCAACTGGACGACAAGGTGCGTCAGGTGATGGAAGTGGCGAAGGCCGAGCATGGTTTCGACGATTACATTTCCTACGTGCAGAAACACGGCAGGGCCTGTTTTATCGAGATTCACATCGTATTGCCGAAGGATTACTGGCTGGACGGTGTGGGGCAACTGGACAGTTTGCGCGAGGAAATCTCCACGAAGCTTGGCGAGCCGGATGCCGCACGATGGCTGACCATCAGCTTTACCGGGGACCGCAAGTGGATTGAGTGATTGGATTTCCTCTTGCCACTCAGTCAGCCGAGATACTGCGCCAACCCGCGATAACAGGTCGCCAGGTGATAAGGCGTGGTCGACGGCATGTCGCGGCGGCTGACTTCTCCGTGCTCGTCACGGCACTCGTACCAGCCGCCGTCATGCAGCGAGCGCTGCTGCAATGCCTGCAATTGACGCAGTACAGCCGCTTCGCTGTCCGGGCGCAGCGTTAATGCACGTAGGTACTCGGCCTGGGCCCAGATGCGTTGCGTGGCGTCCCGGGTACCGCCATCGGCTGCGAAATCGAGCATCGCCCGCACGGCGCCAGTCTGCTGATCAACGCCCACTTGCTCGGTAAAGGCGAAGGCCCGCTCCAGATCGGCATGCAGCGTCGAATTGCGCAACAGTGCCGAAGATTCCAACAGGAAATACCACTCGAACTGATGCCCCGGTTCAAACCAGTTATCTACAGACCCCAGCGGTTTTTCCATCAACACGCCGTGCTGCGGATCGATAAAGCGCGCGTGCATGGCTGTGCATAACCCGACGAGCGCCTGTTGCACGTCGAGGTCTTCACGCACCGACAGGGTGGCGAGGAAAGCTTCGGCCAGGTGCATCAGCGGGTTTTGCAAAGGGCCGCTGTCCAGCGATGCCCAGTCGCGGTCGAGCGTGGCTTCGTACAGACCGTCGTCCGTGGCGAAACGCTGCGCGACCACTTCCAGCGAGGCATTGAGCACCGACTCCACCAGCGGCTCGCGGACCTTGTCCCAGTAATGGGCGCAGGCGAACAGGATGAAGGCGTGGGTGTAGAGATCCTTGCGCTGATCCAGCGGCGCACCTTGTGCATCGACACTGTAGAACCAGCCGCCGTGCTCGGCATCGTGGAAGTGCCGCTGCAAGGAGCGGAACAACGCGGCGGCACGCTCTTCGGCGCCCGGTATCTGACCGATCAGGCTGGCAAACAGATACAACTGCCGCGCACAGGCCATGGCCCGGTAGCGTTGCGGTGGCAGCGGTTGGTGTTTGGCATCCAGCGCCTCATAAGGCAACGCCATATCGGCGTTCCAGCCCGGACCTTGCCAGAGCGGCACGATGACGTTCAGGAAATGCTGTTGCACCGAGGCGAACAGGGCGGTCAATTCAGGCTGAGAGGCAGAGCGGGAAACAGGCGGCATTGGCTGGCGTCGTCACGGCAGGGGCGATTGCGCGACATGTTAGCAGAGAGGCTGGCCTGAGAGAGGCTGTGTCTGTCAGGCCGCCTTCGTCGGAACGCCGCCCGGGGCAAGCCCGCTCCCACAGGTGTACGCATTCCAATGTGGGAGCGGGCTTGCCCGCGAAGAGGCCGGGTCAGACACCAGAGAGTCAACCTGCCAGCAACCACACGCCAGTCGCCGCCGAAGCCGCGCCCGCCAGTCGCACCAGGGGCGCTGCGGCCTGCGGCAACACCCGCACCAGCGCATAACCCGCCGCGTGCAACACCGCCGTCGCCGCAACAAAGCCTGCGGCGTAGGTCCAGGGGCTCGACATTTCCGGCAGTTCCAGCCCGTGCGCGACACCATGAAACAGCGCAAACAACGCAGTCGCACCCACCGCCATCACCAACGGTGGACGCACTGCCAGGGCAACCGCCAGCCCCAAAGCCAACACGGAAGCGGCAATCCCGCTCTCCAGTGCCGGCAGGTTCAATCCTTCAAAACCCAACAGCCCGCCAATCAACATAGTGCCGACAAAGGCACATGGCAGCGCCCAGCGTGCGGCGCCTTGCTGCTGTGCTGCCCACAGGCCGACCGCGAGCATTGCCAGCAAGTGATCGAGACCGCCAAGTGGGTGGCTGATACCGGCAATCAAGCCGTTGTCGCCGTGTCCCGGATGGGCGAAGGCGAGGGCCGGAGTCAGCAGCAGGGCCAGGGCGGCGAGAATGCGTTTGAGTGTCATGGATAAGCTTCCTTGTTGATAAGTCGTGATCAGGCCGCGGTCAGCAAACCCTGGCGTTCGATGAAGGCAATGATCTCTTCCAGGCCCAGGCCGGTTTTCTGATTGCTGAAGACAAAGGGTTTGCCGTTGCGCATGCGTTGGGTGTCGCTGTTCATCATCTCCAGCGAGGCGCCGACCAGAGGTGCCAGGTCGATCTTGTTGATCACCAGCAGGTCGGATTTGCAGATTCCCGGCCCGCCCTTGCGTGGCAGCTTGTCGCCGGCCGAGACGTCGATCACGTAGATGGTCAGGTCGGACAGTTCCGGGCTGAAGGTCGCGGAGAGGTTGTCGCCACCGGACTCCACGAGAATCAGGTCCAGCCCCGGAAAACGGCGGTTGAGCTGATCCACGGCTTCGAGGTTGATCGAGGCGTCTTCGCGGATGGCCGTGTGCGGGCAGCCACCGGTTTCCACGCCGATGATGCGCTCCGGTGCCAGGGCTTCGTTGCGCACCAGAAAATCTGCGTCTTCGCGGGTGTAGATGTCGTTGGTCACGACGGCCAGGTTGTAACGCTCGCGCAGGGCCAGGCACAGGGCCAGGGTCAGGGCGGTTTTGCCGGAGCCGACCGGGCCGCCGATACCGACGCGCAGGGGTTGTGCGTTCATGTGATTCTCCAAAGTAAATGGCCCTAGGAACGGAACAGACGGCTGTACTGGCGCTCGTGGGCCATACACGCCAGGGACAGGCCGAAAGCGGCGCTGCCGTAATGATCGGGATCGATTCGAGTGGCGTTCTGTTGAGCTTGTTGAAGCAGCGGCAACAGTTCGCTGGTCAGGCGTTGAGCGGCTTGCTGACCCAGGGGCAAGGTCTTCATCAGCACCGCCAACTGGTTTTCCAGCCAGCTCCAGAGCCATGCGGCCAGGGCGTCCTGCGGGCTGATCTGCCAGGCGCGCGCGGCCAACGCCCAACCCAGGGCTAGATGTGGCTCGCTGCGCTGTTCGAGGAAGGCGCGGGCGGGGGCGTCGAGCTCCGGCAAGCCATTGAGCAATTGCTGCAACGAGTAGCCCATCTGCCGGCTCTCCTGATGCAGCTCGCGGGTTTCGCGGCTGGTGCGGTGTTCCTCGCAGCGTTGCAGCAATTCGTCCCAGTTTTCCTCGCTGGCGGCCACGCAATGGGCGAGCAGCAAGGGTGCTTCGAAGCGTGCCAGATTCAGCAGCAACTGATCGCTGATCCAGCGTCGCGCACTGTCGGGGTCGTGAACACGGCCGTTATCCACAGCCATTTCAAGGCCCTGGGAGTAGCTGTAGCCGCCAATCGGCAATTGCGGACTGGCCAGGCGCAACAGCGCCCAGGCCGGGTTCATGTGCGTACGCCGAACTGGTGCAGTTTCGGCGCGTAGTTGAAGTCTTCATCGCCGTGACGCGAGTGGTGATGGCCACCGCCATAGGCGCCATGTTCCGGCTGGAATGGCGCCTCGATGTTCACGGCAACGGCACCGAGTTGTTCGAGCATGGCCTTGAGCACGTAGTCGTCGAGCAGGCGCAACCAGCCGTCGCCGACTTGCAGGGCGACATGGCGGTTGCCCAGGTGATAGGCCGCGCGGGTCAGTTCGAAGGCATTGGCGCAGGTGACATGCAGCAGTTGTTCGGGACGGGCGCAGACGCGCACGATTCGCCCGTCTTCGGCTTGCAGGCATTCGCCGTCACGCAACGGCGGCTGGCCGCGCTCCAAAAACAACCCGACGTCTTCACCCTCGGCACTGAAACAGCGCAATCGGCTTTTGCTGCGGGCTTCGAACGTCAGGTGCAGTTCGGCGGCCCAAACGGGTTGAGGGTCGATTCTGCGATGAATCACCAGCATCGGAAGGCTTCCAGCAATGGACAATGTTCAGGCTAGAGCAAGGGGCTTGCCAATCGACATGATGTGTAGGAAATGCCTGACGGAGGCGTAGGACTGGTATCGATGGAGTGAGTATTTTGGTTGAAGTTGGTGCGTTGTTTTTGGTTTGCGCACCAAGTTAAAGCGGCGAGGTTTAATGTGGGAGCGAGCTTGCTCGCGATGGCGGTGGAACTGTCACATCGATGGTGGATGTCATGCCCTCATCGCGAGCAAGCTCGCTCCCACAGGGATTTCATCCACAGAAAGTTACTCAGTGCTGCCGAGCCCTTGCCAATGCTTGAGGCCGATAAAGATAAACCGCAACTGCTGGGTGATTTTCGCCTGGGGCGTGAGGTGCTCTGGCAAGGCTTCGGCTGGCGGATCGATGATGTCCGGCAGGGTGGCGAACACGCTCTTGACGATCAGATCCGCCATGACGCTCAGGTCGGCGATGTCCAGATGCTGCAGTTTCGGCATCAGTGACAAATCCGCCGCCAGGTCCGAGCTGATGTTTTCACGCAAACGGCCGATGGCCTGGCGCACCGGCACTGAACCGCCGTACTGCTCACGGGCAAGAAACAGGAACTGCGAACGGTTGGCGCTAACCACGTCGAGAAAGATCCGCACCGAGGCATCGATGATGCCGCCCATCACGAATTCGTTGTGTCGTACCAGGCGAATGGTTTCGCGGAATGTCTGGCCGACTTCGCTGACCAGTACCAGGCCCAATTCATCCATATCGGCAAAATGGCGGTAGAAACCGGTCGGTACGATGCCGGCGGTTTTCGCGACTTCGCGCAGGCTCAGGCTGCCGAATCCTCGGCCGCCATCCATCAGGCGCCGGGCAGCGTCCATCAGGGCGTTACGGGTTTGTTGTTTCTGTTCGGCGCGGGGCAGCATCGCAAGGGCGTTTTCTGGACAGGGACGCGGCGCACTCTAGCAAATCGGCTTTGCCGGCGTCGAACGACTGTGGGGGGATCACGCGGGGATGTGTGGAATCTATCAAGCGGGCCTATGAAAATTCAAAAGCCCAATCCGGGGATTGGGCTTTTTTTCAAGGCGGCCATGGAGCTTAGCTCACGGCGCTGTTGCGTTCGATCACGCGGTCACCACCGCCTTCAGCAAGGGTTTGACCTTGTGGAGTGCGATCCGAACCGTCGGCGGCAAGGGTCTGGCCTTGTGGAGTACGGTCGGAACCATCAGCAGCCAGGGTTTGACCTTGTGGGGTGCGATCCGAACCGTCAGCGGCAAGGGTCTGGCCTTGTGGGGTACGATCGGAACCATCGGCAGCCAGGGTTTGGCCCTGTGGAGTACGGTCCGAGCCATCCTGAGTAATCAGGCCTTTTTCTTTCAGGCGATCATTACCGCCTTCGGCAAGGGTCTGGCCTTGTGGGGTGCGGTCGGAACCATCGGCGGCGACGGTCTGGCTGAACACCGAGTGGTCTTGTTTCACTTGTGGGGTGGCCTGGTCAGCTGCTGGCAGGGCAAAGGCAGTGCTGGCCAGCATCGAAAGTGTAAGGCTAAGCAGTAGTTGGCGTTTCATGATTGTTTTGCTCCGTGGGGGTGCGAATAAGTGGGTACGAGAGCAATGCTACTCTCGATAAATCGATATGAAAGTTCATAAACGCAATGGTAATAATCAACGGAATTGATTGTTTGCTGCGGAGGCCCTAGGCCGGGCGTTTCCGGCGAGTTGTCTTGCACTTTTGTGGGTGTTTTCGACCCACCTGTGTTGTGCAAAAGTGCAGGTCCGGTAACGCAGGTCGACCGACTGGTCAGTATTGGACTGGGCGAAATCGGCGAAATCGGTCTACCGATTAAACCTGTCGGGTTTTTATCAGTCGTAGTTTGCATGGCGAGCCGTTTGCGGCTCACCGTTTCACATGTGCGTCGCAGTCGGGGCGCTCGGTCGTATCAGGAGCCCTGTGCAATGACGCGCACTCAAAAGACGTTGGTCTGGACCATTTCCACTTTCCTTACCTTGTTGGTGATGCTGGTGCTGATCATCGTGTTCTTCGACTGGAACCGGATCAAAGCGCCGCTCAACGCCAAAGTTTCCGAAGAGCTGCACCGCGCTTTCGCCATCAACGGCAATCTGTCGGTGGTCTGGCAACCCGAGCCCGATGAAGGCGGCTGGCGCGCCTGGGTACCGTGGCCTCATGTGGTGGCCGAAGACTTGAGCCTGGGCAATCCCGACTGGTCGAAACAGCCGCAGATGGTCACCCTCAAACGGGTGGAGCTGCGTATTTCACCCTTGGCATTGCTGGCGCAGCGGGTGGTGATCCCGCGTATCGATCTCACCGAGCCCAATGCCCACCTGCAACGCCTGGCTGACGGGCGCGCCAACTGGACCTTCAAACTCGACCCAAAGGACCCGGACGCCGAGCCTTCGAGCTGGGTGGTGGATATCGGAGCGATCGGCTTTGACAAGGGGCATGTCACCCTCGACGACCAGAACCTGAAGACCCAACTCGACGTACTGATCGATCCATTGGGCAAGCCGATTCCGTTCAGCGATATCGTCGGCGACAAAGCGGCGAAAGCAGCGCAGGAGAAGGGTTCGTCACCCCAGGACTATGCATTCGCCCTCAAGGTCAACGGCCAGTACCACGGCCAGAAACTCGCGGGCCAGGGCAAGATTGGCGGGCTGTTGGCGTTGCAGGACGCGGCACGGCCGTTTCCGCTTCAGGCACAGGTAAAAATCGCCGATTCCAGCGTCGAACTGGCCGGCACCCTGACCGATCCGCTGAACCTCGGCGCCCTGGACCTGCGCCTGAAACTGGCCGGTACCAGTCTGGGCAATCTCTACCCGCTGACCGGCGTGATCCTGCCGGACACGCCACCCTATGCCACCGACGGCCATCTGATCGCCAAGTTACACGAGCCGGGTGGCGCGGTATTCCACTATGAAGAATTCAACGGCAAGATCGGTGAAAGTGACATCCATGGCAACCTGACCTACGTGGCCAGCCAGCCACGGCCAAAGCTCAGCGGTTCGCTGTTGTCCAATCAATTGCTGTTCGCTGACCTGGCACCGCTGATTGGTGCCGACTCCAACGCCGAGCAGAAGGCCCGAGGCGGTGACAGCAAACAACCGGCGGACAAAGTGCTGCCGGTCGAAGAGTTCAAGACCGATCGCTGGCGCGATATGGACGCCGATGTCGAGTTCACCGGCAAGCGCATCGTGCACAGCGAAAAACTGCCGTTCAACGATCTCTATACCCATCTGGTACTCACCGATGGCGTGCTCAGCCTCGAGCCGCTGCGTTTCGGCGTAGCCGGCGGCAAGCTGGATGCGCAGATTCGCCTGAACGGCCACACCGATCCGCTGGAGGGCCATGCCAGACTCACGGCGCGAGGCTTCAAGCTCAAGCAGTTGTTCCCCGGCTTTGAACCGATGAAAACCAGTTTCGGCGAACTCAACGGCGACGGTGATATCAGCGGGCACGGCAATTCGGTGGCTAAACTGCTGGGCAGCGCCAATGGCAATCTGAAAATGCTGATCAACGATGGCGCTATCAGTCGCGAATTGATGGAGTTGGCCGGGCTGAACGTCGGCAACTACGTGGTCGGCAAGATCTTTGGCGACAAGGAAGTGAAGATCAACTGCGCCGCCGCCGACTTCGGCATCCAGTCCGGCCTGGCGAGTACCCGCTTGTTTGTGTTCGACACCGAGAACGCCATTGTTTACATCGATGGCACGGCGAACATGGCGACCGAACAACTGGACCTGACCATCACCCCGGAATCAAAGGGCTGGCGTTTGATTTCGTTGCGTTCGCCACTGTACGTGCGGGGCAAGTTCATCAAGCCCGATGCCGGGGTCAAGGCCGTGCCGTTGATGTTGCGTGGAGCCGGGATGGTCGCGTTGGGCGTGATCGCCGCACCGGCGGCAGGGTTGTTGGCGCTGATAGCGCCGAGTGGCGGCGAGCCGAACCAGTGCGCGCCGTTGCTGGAGCAGATGAAGGCGGGCAAGGCGCCGAAGACTGTAAAAAACTGAATATGTTGGTGAGCAGTGTTCAAGCGCCCCCGACTCCGGGTCGCTTGAACGTCCGGCGAGGCTAGATTATTCAACTCAAGCCGGTGGGCGCATGGATTTGCAATAACTCCGTTTCCATCCTGTTACCCAGTTTCTTGAGGACGTCATCTCTTACGCGATTGTATTGGCGCCCATCCAGCAAACTGCTCATTAGCCAAATGTTGGTCTTGTGTTCGTTGGTGCTATTCAAAACCGGCTGGTCGAGAATATCTATTGCAATCTTTTGGGCTGTTTCGAACGCCACTTGCAGAGTTACCACGGTTTTATCGTTGCGAACAATCGTCAGCAGAACAGCCGTTGAAACCAATATGTCCGTGGTGGTGTTGCTCATAATAGCGTTTCTTTGAAGTTGCTCGACGATTACCCTGATCGCCGGTGAGTCAGGCTGGAGTTTTGCCAGTTGAGCAAATGCAATAGCGAGCGCTTGCCGTTCATCTTGTGGCAGGGCACTCCCGGCGCTTTGCTCAATAATATTAAATAGGCTGCTGTGTTTAAATTCGAATTGCTGGGTCGCCCGGCTATTGACCGTCCAGCCAATTTTTTGAACGGTATCTGTATAGGTTGGCCAAGAAGTTTCACGGTTTCTGCTTTTTTGTGCTGCCACCAGTTCGCCTAGCAGGCTAGACGCTAGAATATCTTTTTTAAAGCTGTCAGTGTGCAGGCCGTAGAAGATCGTTATGTTGCCATTAACCAACCAGGTATCAATTGTTGTTTTTTTCATATTTTTACCTACGCGCAGGTGGGCGCAAGAAGTTGTTTAAATCGGCCTGCTATGGCCGATTTAAACATGTCATTGGTTGTTAGAAATCAGGCAGTTCATCGATGAATTTTTTACCGCTTTCGCTAAATTTCCTGTACAGGTCGCCACGCAGGCCTGAAAACGTTTTAGTGTCCAGGTAAGTGCGCACAGCACCCGTTTTCATCGTGGTGGACTGGCGGGTCGATTTCCAGAACAGAATACCGCGGGTGCTCTCCCTTGCATCCAGGGAGATGCAGTTGAGGACCATGTTTGGTTGCCCACCGTTATCAAGCCAGATCGGTGCGATATCGAATTTTGCCTGGGTGCCCAGCTTAGAGTTACGATCAAAAATCTTAATGGCATCGGGACTTTTCTGCACCGCCTCAACGGCCTTTTTCGCAACATCAGCCAGGATTTTAGCCGCATTACTACCAATCAATCCTGCAGCCACTTCCAGGGCAACCTGATCCATTGTCAGGCCAACTCTCTTGACTGTGACCTCCTGGATGTTCCGGTTTTGAGTCACCCAGCCCAGTTTGCTCAGGCCGTCAACATAGTAGCGATACCATTCGAAGAGTTGCTCATCTTTGGGGAAGAGTTTGGTGGCGGCGTTTTGCATGACCAGTTTGCACAAATTGACGTCGTCGATGATTTCCTGCGAAACGCCGGGCAGGAAGGCATTGATAGTATCAGGCATGACGCTGGCGGTTGGCTTGTCGATATCATGTTCAGGTTTGTTCGAGAGCGTAGAAAATACAGGTGCCGAGCGCTGCGTGATGATAGGTAATGCTGGCAGGGAATCAATAAATTCGAGTCGTTGTTCAAGTAGCATGAAAGTAATCCTTTACTTATTGGTGTGAGCAGCCGGCTGGCTGTGGTTGTTAGAGTAGGTTTATAGATTTAAAAGTCTAGTTTTGGTTTGTAACTTCAGGTTTTAGTTGTGTTTGTTATTCGGCGTTTGTGATTGTTCTAATTCGTAGTGGTGAACTTAAGCAGTCGTTAAACTTGAAACACTTGAACTGTTGTCGAGGCGCTGATCAGCGCACCGCATGCCCGGACAACAATGCCTCCTCACGCAACCACGCAAAAAAAGCCCGAACCGGTGGATGTCGCTCACGCCCCGGCACGCACAGTGCGCTGTAGCCGGCTCCATCGACCTGGATTTCCCCCCGGTACGGCAACAACAGACCACTGGCCACACTTTCCGACACCAGAATATTGCTTGCCAGCACCAGGCCTTGGCCGGCAATCGCCGCTTGCAGGGCGTAATGCTCTTCGTCGTATTCGCGCACGGCCGGCCGACCGCCCAGCCAGGTTTCGCCGGAGCGAGCGCACCAGGCCTCCCATCCGTGGGCATAGAGTTTGGAGTTGTGCCAGCGCACGCTGATCAGCGTCGGAGCGCGACTCGACGCCAGGGCCACTTGTTCAGGCGAACCGTAGACACTAAAGGACTCATCGAACAGGCACTGGCCGTAAAGGTTGGGGTAATCATCGAGGCTGTAGCGCAGCACCAGGTCGACACTGGCGTCCTGATGCAGATCGATGACTTCGCAGTGAGTATCGAGGCGCACGTTGATGTTCGGGTGTCGGGCGTAGAAACGTCCCAACCGTGGCACCAGCCACAGGGCGGCGAAGGCGGCGGTGGTGGAGACCGTCAGGCTGGCGCCACTGCGTTGCGGACGTAGTGTATCGACACTTTGCGCCACTTCCAGAAAAGCCCCATGCAGGCTCTGGAACAGCCGTTCGCCGCATTCGGTCAGGCGCACCTGGCGTGGCAGACGCTCGAACAATGGCACGCCGAGCCAACTTTCCAGTGAGCGGATCTGGTGGGACACCGCCGTCGGCGTCACCGAGAGTTCTTCGGCAGCAGCCTTGAAGCTCAGCAGGCGTGAGGCTGATTCAAAAGCGCGCAGGGCGGTCAGCGGCAACGAGGCGAACATTGAACACTCCATGGATGAAATGGATTCATCCAGACTGATTTCTGCTCATTTGAGCGAGGACGGTAGTGAGCCTCAAGCTGCAAACCACAGGCCGTTTGAGTTTAGCCCTGAGGAGAGACAGATGAGTAGAATTCTTGCTGTTCACGCCAGCCCCCGTGGTGATCGTTCGCACTCCCGGCGTTTGGCCGAAGTGTTTCTGGCGGCCTGGCAGGCCCGTCATCCACACGCGCAACTGACCCGACGCGAAGTCGGTCGGGCGCTGATTCCGCCGGTCAACGAGGCATTCGTGGCCGCCGCGTTTTACCCCGAGCCCGCCGCTCGGCCGCTGTCGATGCAGGCCGATCTGGCGTTCAGCGACGAACTGGTCGGCGAACTGCTTGGCCATGATGTGCTGGTGATTTCCACGCCGATGCACAACTTCAGCGTCCCCAGCGGCTTGAAAGCCTGGATCGATCAGATCGTGCGGGTGGGGGTGACCTTCGATCACACCCTGGACAATGGCGTGGCCCAGTACGAGCCGTTGGTGCTGGGTAAAAAGGCCCTGATCATCACCAGCCGTGGCGGCTTCGGTTTTGGCCCGGGCGGCGAGCTGGAAGCCATGAACCATGCCGACACGCTACTGCGTACGGTGCTTGGATTCATTGGCATCACGGACGTCACCGTGGTGGCTGCCGAGGGCGAGGAGTCCGCCGAGCGCAGCTTTCAAATCTCTGCCGCCGAGGCTGAGCAGCGCTTGTTGGCGCTGGCCGGAGAGTTCTAGATGGCCTGGCTGTTTCTGCTGGTCGCCGCCGGGTTCGAAGTCACCTTCGCCATGGGCATGAAGTACGCCGAGGGCTTCACCCGGCTCTGGCCTTCGCTGGTCACCGTAGTGGCCGCTGTGGGCGGGATCTATTTTCTGACCCTGGCCATGCGCGAGCTGCCGGTGAGCATTGCGTACCCGATCTGGACCGCCATCGGTTCGCTGGGCACGGTGTTTCTCGGTTTCGCGCTGCTGGGTGAAAGCCTGACCGTGATCAAACTGGTCTCGGTCGGGCTGATCGTGGCGGGCGTGGTAGGGTTGAAGTAGGGCGGATGACATAGACTTGTCATCTTCGCTGGTGATGCTTGGCGGATGTCTTGCATCCAGCCTTGCGTCACCGCCCGACCACAAGGATGTCCGCCCATGTCGCAAGGTTCTGCCCCGCGCTACCCGCTGGTGTTGGTCCCGGGGATGCTCGGGTTCATCCGGTTGGTGCTTTATCCGTATTGGTACGGGATCGTCGAGGCGTTGCGCCATGGCGGTGCGGTGGTGTTCGCGGTGCAGGTCTCGCCGCTTAACTCGAACGAAGTGCGGGGCGAGCAATTACTGGCGCGTATCGAAGAAATCCTGCGGGAAACCGGGGCCGACAAGGTCAACCTGATCGGTCATAGCCAGGGCTCGCTGACTGCCCGTTATGCAGCGGCCAAGCGCCCGGACCTGGTGGCATCGGTGACCTCGGTGGCGGGGCCGAACCACGGTTCGGAGCTCGCCGATTACCTGCACGAACATTATCCCCACGAGAGCGTCCGTGGTCGTCTGCTGTGCTTTTTGCTGCGGATCGTCGGCGCGCTGATAGGGTGGCTGGATACCGGTTACCGCGGGCCGAAGCTGCCGGTGGATATCCATGCGTCCCATCACTCCCTCACCAGCGCTGGCGTCGCGCTGTTCAACCAGCGTTATCCACAGGGGCTGCCCGACACCTGGGGCGGTCATGGGCCGGAAGAGGTCAACGGCGTGCGCTATTACTCCTGGTCCGGCACCTTGCAACCGGGCATTACCGATCGCGGGCGCAACCTGCTGGACGGCACCAACCGCAGTTGCCGGCTGTTCGCTAAAACCTTCGTCCGCGAAGCCGGGCATTGCGACGGCATGGTCGGGCGCTACAGCTCGCACCTGGGCACGGTGATTGGCGATGAGTATCCGCTGGATCACTTCGATATCGTCAACCAGTCGCTGGGGCTGGTGGGCAAGGGGGCTGAGCCGATCCGGTTATTTGTCGAGCATGCGGCGCGGTTGAGTGCGGCGGGGCTTTAGACCGAGTTATCGTTCATCGCGGGCAAGCCCGCTCCCACAGGTTTTCGGTCGTTCGCAACAGACGGGTTCGACACAACACCTGTGGGAGCGAGCTTGCTCGCGATGGCGTCAGATCAGGCAACACTGACCTTGCGCCCCAACACCGTCGTCCAACGCTCGGAAACGATCACCCCGCCCAAGGTCAACACCCCGCCCACCAGGTGATACATCGCCAGTTGCTCATGCAGCACCACCGCCGCAATCAATGCGGTAATCAGCGGCAGCAAATTGAAAAACTGCGTGGTCCGGCTCGGTCCCAAACGCACCACGGCCTGCATCCACGCCAGCGGCGCGACCATCGAAGCCAGCAGGCAGGCGTACAGCACCAGTGGAATGTTCTGCAGGGTCGGGCCGACTTTCGGTGAGGCGATGAACAGCGGGAACAGCACCACCACGGCCACCAGCACCTGCAGATACAGAAGCACCAGCGGCGGCAGTTTCAGTTGCCACTTTTTCAACAGGGTGCTGTAGACCGCGTAGGCCAGGGTGGCGATCAGCATCATCGCATCGCCCAGGTTGACCCCGTGTTCGAGCAGTGCGCCAAGGCTGCCGGACGACACCACCACCAGGACACCTGCAAACGACAGCACCGCACCGGCCAGGGCACCCATGGTCAGGCGCTGGCCGAGGCTGATGATCGCCATGGCGAGCGACATCAGTGGCATCAGCGACAGGATGATGCCCATGTTGGTGGCCGAGGTCAGGCTCGCGGCGAAGTACGCCAGGCTTTGATAGACCGCCATGCCGAGCACACCGAGGACAAAGATCTTGCCCAGTTTCGGGCGGATCTGCGACCAATGGGCGAGCACCGGTTTGAGCATGAAGGGCGTGAACAGCAACCCGGCCAGCAGCCAGCGGTAGAAACCGATCTCGGCGGGGAAGATCGCCCCGGCCGACATTTTGGTGATCACGGTGTTGCCGGCCCAGATAAAAATGGCCAGCAGGGGATAAGCGTATTGCATCGGGAAAAACCAGAACGTTAATGAAGGGCAATTATCCGCTTGTCTGGATGCAAGCCTATACTTCGATCCAGACAACCGGCCCCTGATGACGGACAGCATGCGCAGTAAACACATCGATCTGCTGGATTTCAGCGAATTGCCTTCGGCGGTGTACTTCCGCTACGCCGATTTCAATACCCACGAATTCGCCGCTGCGCACCGTCATCCCTGGGGCACTCTGGAGTATGCGGCCCACGGGGTGTTGCACATGGATGTCGACGGCAGCCGTTTCCTCTCGCCGCCGCAATACGCGGTGTGGGTGCCCCCCGAAATCGAGCACAGTTTCTACAGCCACCAGCCGATCAACTACCGTGCCGTTTGCCTGGCGCCGGCGGTCTGCGAGGATCTGCCACAACAGGCCTGCACGCTCGCCATCAGTGACATCCTCAAGGCGATCCTCAAGGACTTCGCCGTCCGTGACGTCAAGATTCCCGAGCAGGCCGCGGATAAACGCCTGGCTCAGGTTCTGGTGGATCAGTTGCAACAGGCGCCGGTGCATGAGTGTTACCTGCCCTATGCCAGCACACCGGGACTGCTGGGCATATGCGAGGCCCTGCAAGCCGAACCCGGTGACAACCGGCCCTTGGCGCATTGGGCGGCGCAGGTTCACGTCAGTGAACGGACCCTGGCGCGGCAGTTTGTCCGCGAGTTGGGCATGAGTTTTGGTGAGTGGCGTCAGCGTCTGCGATTCCTGGCCGCGATTGAAGCACTGGACAGCCATCGCAGCATTCAGGAAATCGCCTTCGACATGGGCTACAGCACCGGTTCGGCGTTTATCGCGATGTTCCAGCGTCAGGCCGGGTGCACGCCCGACTACTATCGACGCAACAAGAAGTTTTAACGCACTCGTTAAGAATTTTCATACAGCATTATCCGAAACAAACTTCATGGGAACAGAATTGGGGCGCTGTAGGCTTCGATCCTCTCTCTAAGTTTGCGAGTAATGATTGTGAAAAATTTGTTGTTGAAGTCTGCGAGTAGCCAAGATTATTTCGATATAAACCAAGAGCACAGTACTCACTACAACTTTATCAAAAGCGCCATTCCCGACTGGATTGTCGATTCTTCGCTTCAGCGGGTGGGTGATTTACGCAACACACCCAAAGTTATTCCCGCCTGGAGCAAAGCGGCGTCCCATACGGAACATGTGGCAGCGAAAGAAGCCACAAAGGTCAGTTGGCAGGCGCAGAACCAGGTCGACCGGATGCTCGGGAAGCTGCAAGATGCCGAATCCTTTGCCCAGCCACTGCTGACCAATGCCCTCAAGAAGCAATTCGGTGTAGTGGTCGATGTTCGTGAAATTTTTCTGCGGTTGTATTTTTCGGCTAAAACATCCGCTTGGGCATTCAATGTCACCGGCGGTGTCGGCAGTCGAACTGTCTCGTTACTTAACGCGTCTCTGCAAAATTTTGCCGAGGGCGAAGTATTTACCAGCGACTCTGCATTTATCACCAGGCCCGACGACATCGGGCGGTTTGAAATAAAGAAGTTGGGAATAACGATCGAACAGTTCAAGACGCTGTGCCGAACTCTGGATATTGGGTCCCAATATAAAAAGTATCTGGAAAGTTATCTGGCTCCCGAAGGTGCCATGGTCCGGGAGGCGGTGCAGCACCGCATCGTCGCCAGTCAGAAAAGCGCCATGAAAGCTGCAGCACATCTGGCATTGATGAAGAAGGACATCGGGGCAGCGGCCTACCTGACCGTGTTGAACATGGTCCTGGGTAAAAAGGGACTGGTGTGGGATGGCGGTCCCGTGCGTTTCTACCACTTGAGCATGCTCGACACCCGTCTGACCGGGATTGTACTGATCGCCGCCGATCTCGATACCCCCGGTGCGAATGTCCGGCGCGTCATTGCCTACGTACCGCACGATCCCGAGCATCCGCTGAAAGAGTATGCCTCGACGGCCGAGTTCGCGCTCGAACTGACTCACCAGCTACGGGACAACGATCAGGCATCCGGCGCTACCCGGCGCAGCTATCAGGCGTTTTTCAGTCGATTCGTGGATCATTACCAGCGTGGTCATTTCTTCGCCGCGCTCAACGCGAAACTGTGGGAAATCACTTACCACGGCACACAACCGGGCTCCAATCTGCCTGCCTGGCGCGAAACTCAAGTAGATCGCCCCGATTTGCGGATAGCCGCGGTATCGTTCGAAAACGATACCGTCAGCCGTTATAACGGCGATCCGTGGGTTTATCTCTATCAGCAGCAAGTTGACAAGATTTTTGCCGACGGGCGCGCGCTGGCCGTGACCACCGCCGATGCGGACAGTGCCGCACGTTGGGCGTGGATCGAAAACCTGGAAAAAATGCTCTCCGACATCATGCAGGTTGCCTTGCTCGTCGCGACCCCCTTTGTCCCGGTGCTCGGGGAGCTCATGCTGGGGTATATCGCTTATCAACTAGTAGACGGGGTCGTGGAAGGTGTCGTTGAACTCACCCAGGGCGAGTACGTTGAAGCGGCGGAGCATCTGGTCGGCGTCGCTGAAAACCTGGTTCAGTTGGGCACGTTTGCCGTGGGCGGTGCTATCGCCACTCAAGTGGTGAAGCCCAGGCTGTCGTCCTTCCTCGAAGGCGCCCGTCAAGTCACGCTCCGAAACGGTGAGCAGCGGCTATGGGGGAAAAACCTGCAGCCGTACCTGCAACAAAACCTGCGTCTGGCGACGGATTCCAAACCTGACCTTTACGGTCTGCATCAGCATCAGGGCCGGCAGATTCTGTCTTTGGACGATGATCATTTCGAACTCAAGTTCGATTCGCAAACCGGCAAACACCGGGTTCAGCATCCGACCCGTCCCGAGGCCTATCAGCCGGTGGCGGAGAGTAACGGTACTGGCGCTTTTGTAATCGAGGGTGAAACACCTCACACCTGGGATGCCGATGCGCTGATCAAGCGACTCGGTCCGTCGGTGGAGGGGTTGACCGACAAGTTCGGCGACATTCGCACTGTCAGCCGTGCCGATGTCGGTGCGCTGGTACGCATGTACGCCGATAACGAGCGGGCGATCCCTTTGCTCAGCGATACGGTGACCCGGTTCCGGATCGACCGGGATATCCACACCTTCATCCAAAACATCGGCAGCGCCCGTGCACAGGATTATTTGCAGGCCGACCCGCTCTGGCAGTTTCAATTGCTGGACGGCTTGTGGCCTGGCAGAGCGATTGAGCTCAAGGGGGCCGATGGACGAGTGCTGTACACCATCGGGGTCGATGACGAACCTGTCTCTTTCTCTGTGAACCAACTGGCGGATACCGACCTGATCGACACCTTGCTGTTGTTTCTCGATGATGCCGAGACCCGGCAACTGCTGGGTGATGAGCCAGATGTACCGGTCGGCAGCCGCACACAAAATGCCACGCGTTTGAGGGGGCAACTCGCGCAATTGGCAGAACGGCGCAAGGCCTCGTTGTTCGACAAACGTTACCGGGATGTCGGGCAAGCCGCCAGTGCCGAGGCAAGGTTCATCCAGGGCGAGGTTCCAGGAATGCCCGGTGTCGTTGCACAAGAGCTGGTCGCGCTGGCGCGCCCGGAGGAGTTGCAGGAGCTCAAGCTGCGCAGGCTTCCCAAACGCCTTGAAGGGTTCGCCGATTGGGCGCTCAGGGACGTGCGGATCAGCCGTGCGTACGAGGGTTTTTATCTGGAGTCGGTCGACAATCCGGACTTCGACGCCCTGGCGTTGCATTCCCTGGAAAACCTGCCGGGCTGGAATGCCAATGTGAGGATCGAGCTGCGTCACTACCGTTTCGATGGCCAACAACTGGACAGCATCGGCCCCGAGGATGCCGCCATCCGGCGTACGCTCGTCTTAAGCGAAAACGGGGTGTTTCAGGCTTGCGACGAGCAAGGCAATGCCCTGCATTCGGGCGGTGATTTGTTTACCTCAATCCTGCAGGCGTTACCCGATGCCGAGCGTGATGCGTTGCAGATTCATATCGGTCAGGGACCGGTCCTGAAGGCGGCATTGCGCGACCATGCGCTGAAGCCCTACAGGCTGTTAAGTGTTCTTTCCGGTCTGCCGGAGCTGAAAATTCCGACATTCGATCCGGCAATCATGCGCCTGCGCGGAGGTGCTCCCACCGTGACCGGTGAGATTGCGCAACTGCAGGACGTCGAGCGACGCGGCGTGGTTTTTGTCGATGGTGCGTTCCATCCGAGCGTCCCCTCGTTCGAACGATACAACTATCTGCGCGGGCTCAAGTTGATGGAAGAAAGCTTGCCCGACGATTGCTGGAAATTACTCTGGAATGGACTCAACAAGGCGAATACCGATGGCTCCGAGGCCAATCTGCGAACGGTACAAAGTATTGAAGTATTGCCCGATCTGCAAAAGCTGATGTCGCCTGAGCAGTTCAATGCAGTGGTCGAACGGTTGTTCACCAAACAGGGCCTGGTGGAGCTCACGGAGTCCGAGCGCAATCTGGGCGCCCGCGCGCGCGATCTCGAGCAAACCGGGCGTCTCGATGAATATCAGGCGCTGCAACGCGCCGTGAGGGAAAACCTCCCGGTGTCCAGCGACCGATGGGTGCCATTGCAGAAGTATGCCGCTGACCTTGAAAGCGACGTCACGACGGCTGCGCAGCCAATCGAAGTGACACCCCAGGTCATGGCCAATCTGCGACAGGCACAGCGTGCCATCCATCGATCCAAGGAGCTGTTGCCTCTGTCGGGCAACCAGCTGCCGAGCATCTGGGAAAACGGCGGTTCAGCGATCGCGAAAATCAAGGGGCTGCGAGGACTGGATTTGCAGCAAGGTCAATTCACTGCACGGATGTCTCTCGCCGAACATGCGCGTAAAGCCATTGAAATCAAGGGCGGCAATTGTTCGGAAAACTCCAAGGTGACCTTCGCGCTGCTGGCCAGCCAACCGAGAACCTCGCGGATCCACCTCGTCAAAGCCACCGCATTCGATCATCAGTACGTGGTCATTGGCGATGACTTGACTGATCTCAAGCAACTGGTGGTTGCCGATTCGTGGCCGGAGTTTCCAGCCGCCCATACGGCGGACAAGGGCTATTTCGAGTTCGAACTGCCGGCCATTGCAACACTTGAACCCGGCCCCGCCAGCGCAGACTTTGCCTTTATCAACGACGTGCCGGCGGGACGGGCGGCGTTGCCGGAGGTCTCCCGGGACAACACCTTCAGGCAAATAAAAATGAATAAACTGTACAAGTCGGGGGCTTATGCCCAATTCACGTCATTGAAGCTATTGGGAACACAATTTTGTTTGTCGGGGGAAGTCGGAGTGTCGTTCGAGCGATTGCCCGTATCCGTGATCGAAAAACGGATTTCAGCCTTGGCGGGCTATAAGCAGGCATTCAAGGATGTGTTGGCTGAAGAGTCTGCGGCTACGTCCCCGGCGCAATGATCGTTTATGTCTGGAGGAAGGTGTAACAAGGTTTGACTACACTCCTCGTGGAGGCCGCATCTCTCGATGCGGCGACACGGAGAAAACTCCATGAAGATAATGCGTGCCCCTTTGTTGATGATCGGTTTGCTGCTCTGTTCCCAAAGCTTCGCCGCCACAGACCAACAGAACAAGATGACCACCTGCAACGCCGAGGCGACTGCAAAAACCCTCAAGGGCGATGAGCGCAAAGCCTTCATGAGCAATTGCCTCAAGGCCACCCCGGCGGCCAACGATGCCGGCAAAGCCTTGACCCCACAGCAAGAGAAGATGAGGACCTGCAACGCCGACGCCGCCACCAAAGCCCTCAAGGGTGACGAGCGCAAGGCGTTCATGAGTGATTGCCTGAAGAAGAAATAAGATCGGTTCAAGGGCAGTGGTGGCTGTGCTGGCTCCATCGCGAGCAGGCTCGCTCCCACATTTGTCCGGTGTACTCAGTTCCACTGTGGGAGCGAGCTTGCTCCGGGCGGCGCTCCGACGATGGGGCCGCAGAAGGCGCTGCAAGAAATCCTGAACCACCACTAAGGTCGCCCCACACAATCCCTAGTGCTCGCACCGGATCGCTGGCAGACTGCCAATCCTTTTTACGCCGTTCGTTTTTGAGGCTGTATGCCAACGTTTTCTCAGCGTCAAGTCTTGCTGGTCATCAGCTGGGTCATCATTTTTGGCGGACTGCTGCTGGTCTTGCCGCTGCGGTTGCTGCCCAGCCTGCTCGCCGGGTTGCTCGTGTTCGAACTGGTCAACATGCTCACCCCGCAACTGCAACGGCTGATCGAAGGCCGGCGTGCGCGCTGGCTGGCGGTGGCGTTGCTGGGGACTCTGATTGTCAGCGTGCTGTCGCTGATCTTTGCCGGTGCCTTCAGCTTCCTGCTGCACGAGGCGGAAAACCCCGGCGCGTCCCTCGACAAGTTCATGGGAGTGGTCGACCGCGCGCGCGGGCAATTGCCGCCGTTCATCGACGCCTATCTGCCGGCCAGTGCCGCGGAGTTCCGCGTGGCGATTGGCGAATGGGTCAGCAAACACCTCAGTGATTTGCAACTGGTGGGCAAGGACGCGGCACACATGTTCGTGACCTTGCTGATCGGCATGGTGCTGGGGGCGATCATTGCCTTGCAGCGCGTTCCGGACCTGACCAAGCGCAAACCACTGGCCGCGGCGTTGTTCGAACGTCTGCACCTGCTGGTTCAGGCGTTTCGCAACATCGTGTTCGCTCAGATCAAGATTTCCCTGCTCAACACCGTCTTCACCGGGATTTTCCTGGCGGTAATCTTGCCGATGTTCGGTATCAAGCTGCCGCTGACCAAAACCCTGATCGTGCTGACGTTCCTGCTCGGCCTGCTGCCGGTGATCGGCAACCTGATGTCGAACACCCTGATCACCATCGTCGGTTTGTCGTTGTCGATCTGGGTCGCTGTGGCGGCGCTGGGTTACCTGATTGTTATCCACAAGCTCGAATACTTCCTCAACGCGCGCATCGTCGGCGGGCAGATCAGTGCCAAGTCGTGGGAGTTGCTGCTGGCGATGCTGGTGTTCGAGGCCGCGTTCGGCCTGCCGGGGGTGGTGGCGGGGCCGATTTACTACGCGTATCTGAAGAGTGAGTTGAAGCAGGTGGGGATGGTTTGATCCGCTGGATCTTTGTTGGCTGATCTGGCCCCATCGCGAGCAAGCTCGCTCCCACAATGGACCTGTGCTCGCAGGACTAATGTGGGAGCGAGCTTGCTCGCGATAGAGGCGCCTCGGTTCTGGATCAGTCCATAGAGCCGTAACGCTTGGCCGCTTCAATCGCCAGACCGCTACCGATACTGCCAAAGATGTTCCCTTCCACATGCCGCGCCTTCGGCAACATCGCCGAAACACTGTTGCGCAGCGCCGGAATCCCGCTCGAGCCACCGGTGAAAAACACCGTATCGACCTGATCGACCCGCACATCGGCGTCTGCCAGCAGTTGGGTGACGCTGTTGCGCACCCGCTCCAGCAGGCTCTCGATGGCTGACTCGAACAGCGCACGGCTCAGGTCCACGCTCAAGCCCGCTTCAATGCGATCCAGCGGCACGTGGCGATTGTCGGCGTGGGTCAGCTGGATCTTGGTTTCTTCCACTTCCATGGCCAGCCAGTGTCCGGCGCGCTGTTCGATCAACTTGAACAGGCGATCGATGCCGCCGGTGTCCTCGATGTCATAGCGCATGCTGCCCAGGGCCAGTTGCGACTTTTGCGAGTACACCGAGTTGATGGTGTGCCAGGTCGCCAGGTTCATGTGGTGACTGGTCGGCATGTAGGCGCCGCTCTTCATGCGGCTGCCGTAGCCGAACAGCGGCATCAGGCCTTGCAGGCTGAGCTGTTTGTCGAAGTCGGTTCCGCCGATGTGCACACCGCCGGTGGCGAGGATGTCCTCGTGGCGGTTATCCACACCCCGACGCTCCGGCGACAGACGCACCAGCGAGAAGTCTGATGTACCACCGCCGATGTCCACAATCAGGACAAGCTCTTCTTTCTCGATGGTCGACTCGTAGTCGAACGCGGCGGCAATCGGTTCGTACTGGAACGAGACTTCCTTGAAGCCGATCTTGCGCGCCACGTCTACCAGGGTGTCTTCGGCTTCCTTGTCGGCCATCGGGTCATCGTCGACGAAGAACACTGGCCGACCCAGTACCACCTCTTCGAATTCCCGACCAGCGGCGGCTTCGGCGCGGCTCTTGAGTTGACCGATGAACAGCCCGAGCAGGTCCTTGAACGGCATCGCCGTGCCCAGGACGCTGGTGTCGTGCTTGATCAGCTTGGAACCCAGCAGGCTCTTGAGCGAGCGCATCAGGCGGCCTTCGTAGCCTTCCAGGTAC
The DNA here is from genome assembly GCF_050434585.1 of Pseudomonas sp. 2725. Lineage (NCBI taxonomy): Bacteria > Pseudomonadati > Pseudomonadota > Gammaproteobacteria > Pseudomonadales > Pseudomonadaceae > Pseudomonas > Pseudomonas sp. 2725. The sequence goes on from NZ_JBNDIV010000007.1 coordinate 363,788, forward strand.
TCGTGCAGCGCCATCCGGCCGTACACCGGGCGACGTTCTTCGATATTGAAGAAGACCACCGACGGCAGGGTGATCTTGTCGTCCTCCAGCGCGATCAGCGTTTCCACGCCGGGGCGCAGCCAGCCGACAGTGGAGTTGGACGTGCCAAAGTCGATACCCAAGGCACGGGCTGGAGATGCGTTGTTCATGTCTTTCAGGTTCCGGTTAAAAAACGGCCGCGCAGTGTATGTCAGAGCGCGCCAGATTCGAAGGCCGGTTATCTGCTAATTCTTCGCAGACAATGCCTTGAAAGATGGGGCATCCCCCCCAAACTACCCTGCATCAACCGGACAGCCGCGGGAGTGCTCGCAAGAAGCCCCGCCTGCTGCCGATAAACTTCTGCTGCGCCGCCCGGTCACAAACTTGAGATCGGTCAAACCAATGGCTGCAAACAAGCGCATGCTGTGGCCTGTGGCGCGATTCTGATAACGGATGGTGATTCCCTCGATGGACTTCAAAGACTATTACAAGATTCTCGGTGTGGAGCCGACCGCAGACGACAAGGCGATCAAGGCCGCCTATCGCAAGCTGGCGCGCAAATACCACCCCGACGTCAGCAAGGAAAAGGATGCCGAGTCCAGGTTCAAGGATGCCTCGGAAGCCTATGAAGCGCTGAAAAGCGCCGACAAACGTGCCGAATATGATGACTTGCGTCGCTATGGCCAGCACGGCCAACCGTTCCAGGGACCTCCGGGCTGGCAGAGCCGTGGTGGCTTCGGTGGCGGTGGCCAGGACACGGGCGATTTCTCGGACTTCTTCAGTTCGATCTTCGGTAGCCGTGGGCCAGGTTTTGGTGGTGGTGGACAGTCGCGTCGCAGCACCGGACGTCGAGGGCAGGACGTGGAAATGGAGCTTGGGGTTTTTCTCGAAGAAACGCTGTCGACCGAGTCGAAGAAGGTGACCTTCCAGGTACCTCAGTACAACGCGGCCGGCCAGCATGTGAGCAACACCAGCAAAAGCCTGAACGTGAAGATTCCGGCCGGTGTGAGCGACGGTGAGCGCATTCGCCTCAAGGGGCAGGGTGCTCCGGGCGTGGGTGGCGGGGCCAATGGCGACCTGTACCTGACGATCCGTTTTGCGCCGCACCCGAAGTTCGACGTCGAAGGCGAGAACCTGATCATCACCTTGCCACTGGCACCTTGGGAGCTGGCGCTGGGCGCTGAAGTCGCCGTGCCGACCCTGACCGGCAAGATCAACCTCAAGGTCCCGGCCGGCAGCCAGAACGGCCAGCGCATGCGCGCCAAGGGCCATGGCCTGATGAACAAGGCCGGTGATCGCGGTTACCTGTTCGTGCAGTTGAAGGCCGTGATGCCGAAGAAATCCGACGATGACATCAAGGCCCTGTGGCAGGAGCTGGCGAAAAAAGCCGCGTTCGACCCGCGAGAGCATTTCTGATCCCTTGGAACCGAGGAGTCACTGACTATGAGCAGTCCCCTGATCGTTCAACTGGACATGGCCGAATTCTGTGAGGCGACCGAGTTGTCGGACGTCTACGTGATCGAAATCGTCGAGCACGGCATCCTCGAACCTCAGGGCGCTCAGCCCAAGGACTGGGTTTTCAACGACTACGAGCTGACCCTGGCCAAGCGCGCCGCCAAGCTGCGGCGCGATCTGGACCTGGAATGGGAAGGCGTCGCCCTGGCGTTGGACCTGCTTGAAGAAGTCCAGCAATTGCGGGCCGAGAACCGCATGCTCAAGCAGCGATTGGGGCGGTTGGTGGTGGAGTAGGCCAAGGTTGAAGTACGCCCAGCTCAAAGAGTGAAGCTAGCGAGCCACGCGTGATGCCGTTTGTTGCCTAAGTTCCTGCCCTGATGTGTCCGTGGTAAGTGTTCAAATCCACTCGTACTTCACCGGTTGAGTCAGTACTAAAGCCCATTTCAATTTCATCGGGAGCAAGAGGTAAAGAGCGTGAGGCAGGTTTTCTCGGCTTAGTGGATCTATCCACGGGTGGGCCAGAGTATCGTTGGCTTGCTGAGCTCGACTTCGAACCCCTTTCAGTGAAGCTTTCTCGTTGAGCCATTTCTTCATAAGTCATCATCCCTTTTTGCCGGGAGGATGTAGGCCGCGGAGTCCAGTTTCGCCGTCCGAGAGGTAAAGGTTCGTAGATCGGTTCGCCAGTGCTCGGGTCCAGTGGCTGCTTGATACCTTCAGAACTCACCATGGCCGGCAGTTCGCTGCCGGTGTCGCGATGCGTACTAGCCCTTGTCGGTTGGGGAGATTTTCTTTGAGGGATCAGTGGGTTCTGGCTGGACGTACTGGATTTTCGGCTTGCAGGTTTGCTCGACATTCCAGGAAATTTGGGAAACTTGAAAGGCATATGCCCCGTCGGATCCGAAAAAGTCACCGGATCCCCCACACAATACACATACGCATTCAACCCGCCCTTCCCAAACGGACTCAAACTGTCCGGGCTATGAAAACGCATCAACACCGGATTGTAAGCCCTGTAGCCATTACCCAGCAGATACCAGCCCAATCGCCCCTCACGCAGCTCCCCGTTGAAACCCAGTCGCCCGCTGATTTCCAGCCGTTCGTACTGATAGCCATAAACTGAATAAGCGACTGGATTGAGCTTGCCGCCTGCGACTTCGACCAGCACCGAGTTTTTACTGTCGATGGCCAGCAGAAGGGTGTGTGACTGGCGTGAGGGGCGATCACTGTTTGCGGAGCCGGTCATGTCGAGTCCTGCCTGGGACGTTGAATAAGTACTCCCTGTTTTACTCGGACGGCCAAAAGTTGGGAACTATCAGAACTGATAGTCAGGCGCCGACCTGATGCTGAAGTAACACAATCTAACTACAACCCTGTAGCTGCCGAAGGCTGCGATCTTTTGATCTTGATTTTTTGTGTGCTCGGTATCATAGGCAAGATCAAAAGTTCGTAGCCTTCGGCAGCTCCTACATTGAGTTGCGTGGCAACATCACCGTAAACAACGTGCCGTCCTCTTCGTTCGAGGTGACTTCAATCGTCCCCTGATGCGCATCCACCACTTCCTTGACGATAAACAACCCCAGCCCGAGGCTGGTGGAAGGCTGGCCCAGTTCTTCATCGGCGCTGCGCACCAGCGGATCGAAAATCGTGGCGATGGCGTCCTCGGGAATCGGCACGCCGAAGTTATGCACAGTCAGGCGCACCGCATCCGGCTGGCCCTTGAGGGTCACAGTCACGTCGCGTTTGTTCGAACCGTGCTGCAAGGCGTTGCCAATCAGGTTCTGCAATAGCTGAGCGAGTCGACCTGCGTCCCAAACACCTTGAGTGTCTCCGTGTATTTCCAGGGTCGGATCGCATGCAGGGTTGCCGGCGCACGCTTCGGCAATCGCCGCATGGGCCACTTCGGCCAAATCCATGGGCGTGGGCTCGATAGGCAGGCTCTTGCCAAGGCGGCTGCGCACCAGTTCCAGCAAGTCGCCGACCATCACCGCCATATGTCGCGTGCCCCGCTGGATGTGGGTCGCGCAGGTCAGGGCGTCGCCCTCCAGTGTTGTTTTGCGCAGCAACAGTTCGATGGACATGCTGACCGCTTGCAGGGGCGCGCGCAGGTCGTGGCCGAGAATCGCCAGGAAGATGTCCCGCGAGCGGTTGACCTGATCGGCATAGGCGGCTGTGGATTCGGCCAGAGCTTCGTCGATGGCTTCATTGAAGCGGATCATCTCCTGGAAGTAAGCCATGTCCGGGGATTCGAGGCTATCGACCCAAAGGCGAATCACGCAGGCGCGCAGATGGCGGAATTCGCTGGTCATCTGCACCAGATCAAACCCCACGTTATGGCGCAGTTCGCCGTGGCTGGCACCGGCTTCGTCCAGGCTCGGGGTTTTTTCCGGGCCTTCGCCGCGGGCTTTGGCTGCCTGTTCATCGGGGCTTTGCGGTTTGGTCATGTCCCGCGAGGCGGCCAGCAGGATTGACTTGGCGTGGTCGCGCAGCGCGACGCGGTCCATAGTTTCGGCGGCCGGGGTGATGGTTATGGCGAACTGCTCCCACTCATCGACGATGCGATCAACATGTAACACGATGAATTCGGAAAGACGCATGGCGGTTACCTGGGCATGAATCGGGGACAGCGATTCGAATAGTAGTCCCTTTGCCGGAAAAAACACGACCGCTCATGCCGCGGCATAACCGGAGGCATTTCTGGTGGTACATATCTATCGATGGCTCCTTGATTTTCGAACCTTGCGGGCCTTTTTTCAGACTTGGCCCAACAGTAATTTGGACTTTTGTTTCAGGCGCGGGTGGATAAGTCTGTTAGCTCCAACCCAGCCATCAAGGTGAAAAAACAGTGTCTGATTTGCATGGAAGCAACTCGCTGGAAACGCCCGCCCCAAACAACGGCGTTCATTACGAGCGTGTACTGGGCGCCATACCCGACGCGATAAAAAAGGCGTCGATGTCGAGAATGAAAACCCTCGAAACACTAAGGCCCAAGATCCCCGAGTGGTACAGCGCTGCACGGGAAATCGACCGTCAATACCTGAAGGAGTTGATTGAAGAGCAGGGACGCCTGCAAGGCACTCTGGACAAGACCCTGGGCAACTTGCAACACGACATCAATGCCTTCGCCAAACCGCTGCTCAGTGCGTCGATGCAGGCGAACTTCAATACTGTGGAGACCTTCGACGCACTCAGCGTGCAACTTGAAGTACCCAGTAAAATTGCCTTTGTCATTGATACCGGGGCCAGTCGCGTTCGGCAGTCCACGTTGCTGGAAGCGGCGTTGCACAATTTCGAGGAGGCAGAAACTACCGAAGACGCCTGGCGCAGCAGCTCCGGTATCTATCGCAAGGATGAGCGCGGCAGCCTTGCGCTTGAGCCCGCGATTTCCTTGCCAAGGTTTACATCGATGTGCCGCAGCCTCGACATTGGCGGACAGTACCAGCGGCATATCAAATCCATCCTGCTGCCGACCACAGCTGAAGCGCGACGCGCCTTGCAGGACGAGTCGGTGGCCAGTGAAAAAGCCGCTTTCCAGGTGGCGTCACTGGTCGCCCGATTGAAAGGCGATATCAGCGACCATGCCTACGGCAAACTCGGGCAGATGCGCGAAAGCCAGGCCAATAACACGTTGTACGACCGGCCGCTGCATGGCCACCGATTGTCGCTGATGGGCTTTCGCTTGACGGGCATCGTGCTGTTCAGTGCCGTCAGCGATCCGTCGCAGATCAAGCAGGCGATCGATGCCTTGACCCCCGACTCAGTGAAGTTCTGGAGCGAATGGTCGCAGCGCCTCTCGATATTGCCTGGTGCGGAGTACGAGCGGTTCAAATTGCTGCAGGCGTTTTTCGCCAATGGGCCGCAGGGGCTCAACGATGAGCTTTTGCGCCGCGACGACATCTACCATCAGAGTCGTTTGTCCGGCCACGTGATCGCCTATGTACCGGATGATCCGCAACATCCGCTCAAGGAATACCCCTCGCTGGCCGCGTTCATGAAAACCCTGATCGGTCAGCTGCGAGACACGCAATACCAGGCGTTTTTCAGCCGATTCGTGGCGCAAAAGGACAAGGGGCTGTTTTTCAGCCGGGTCAACGAACGTCTGAAGACGTTTACCTGGCAGCGACGCGAGCCATTGGACATGGGGCTATGGTGGCGTGAAACGGCGGTCGAGAATCCTGATGCAGAACCCATTACCAATCAGATCACGGGCGACCTGTGGGTGACATTGTTCGTTGAACGCCGCGACAAGGCCATCGTCGATGCCCGACGCATCGCGGTGCCGACCGGCGACGAGGACGCCAGCGCCCGCTTCAAGCGCCTGACCAGTTACCTGAACATTGGCTGGAACCTGTTCAATTTCGCCGCGATGCTGGTGCCCGGTCTGGGCGAAGCGATGCTGGGCATCATGATTGCGCAGATGCTCGCCGAGGTTGCCGAAGGCATCGAAGACTGGAGCAAAGGCGACAAGGAAGAGGCCTCTGCCTATTTCAATGGCGTGCTGATCAACTTTGCGCAGTTGGCGCTCATGGGCGCCGGTCACGGGTTGCCAGGCGGCCAGCTGGCGCCGATCAAGGTCTCGCCCTTTGTCGAAGGGCTCAAGCCTGTGGAGGTCGCCGGCAAGCAGCGTTTGTGGAATCCGGACCTGACGTCATATCAACAATCTGTCACCTTGCCCAGGGATGGCGTCGTCGGTGAAAAAGGCTTGTACCGGCACCAGGATCAGGACCTGCTGCATCTCGACGACAAATGCTACGAAGTCAAACAGGACCCGAACACTGGCCAGCATCGCCTGCAACACCCCTCGCGAGCCGATGCCTATCAGCCCTTGCTGGAGCACAACGGCACCGGCCTGTGGAAAACTGAACTCGATCAACCGCTGGAATGGGATCGGCGTCAATTGCTCCAGCGTCTGGGCGCCTCGGTGGATGGGTTCAGCGATGAAACACTGGAGCAGATCCTGACCGTCAGTGGCGTTAACGAAAATGCGTTGCGCCGGCTCCACGTGGAGCACGAAACCCCACCCGCGCTGCTGACCGATACCCTCAAGCGCTTCAAGGCGTACGCCGACGCCGAAGCTTGCGCAGAGCAGATCCTGGCCGACCGGGTCGGCCAGGAGTGGGCCGATCTTGCCGTGCGCTTCATGACTGAGTTGCCGGGCTGGCCCGAGGGCAAGGCCATCGAAGTGTTCCAGGGGCCGGGCCTGTCGGGGGCGGCGTTCAAGGAGGGCTATGCCGGCGCGTTGCCCGCCTATACCTTGCAGATGACCTGGCAGGATTTGCTCGCCGGTGCGCTGCCTGCACGTGTGGTCGGGTTCCTGGATGAACAGGCCCTTCGCGAGATGCTGGGGCAGTGGTTTTCCGGAGACAAAACGGCGCGCACCAAGGCCTTGCGCGATCGCCTGGCCGAGCAGGCGCGGGGCAGCAAAAGGCGTTTGTTCGACAAGTTGTACGAGCGTCGGGAGCGTGCAGACGATCCCCGTGTGAGCTTGCTCAAGGGGCACGAGTCGTCGCTTTCGACCAGTGTGGCGCAAGCGCTTGTGGAACACGCACACCCCTCGGACCTGCAACATTGGGCCGAGAAACAGCGCGTGCCCTTGAGGTTGTCCCAACAGGCCTGGGAAGCGGCGCACCAGCTGCGAGTGGCGCGAGCGTATGAAGGCCTGTACCTCGGCGAGCTGCACAACACCGACACCGAGCGCCTGGAGCTGCACTCACTGGCAGCCCTGCCGGGCTGGCCCTCGGACCTGCGCCTGGAAATCCGTGAACGTTCTTTTTCAGGGACGCTGCTAGACAGCCTCGGCCCGCAGGACGCGCCCATCCGCAGAGTGTTGATCCAGAGTTCGGATCTCCGATATGAAGCACGGGACGCGGACGATCAACACCTGCACGGGTTGGACAATCTGTATGCCGCCGTGCTGCACGCATTGCCCGACTCCCAGCGTGTCGCCCTGGGTTTTGAAATTCATGACGCGGCAGGCCTTGAGCAGGCAGTAAAGACAAAGCCACTGGATCGAGCTGTGCTCGAGCCGATCCTGCGCGACAATCCGGTGCTCAAACCGTCCTACGACCCGACCGTCATGCGCTTGCGCGGCGGCATGCCGGGTTATGCGCAACAGGTCCCGCGCGGCATGGGGTTGCGCCGGCGGGCTCGCTCGCTGTATCCGGCCTTCACCCCGGAGGAAATCGAAACGCTGTTGACCGGGTTCAGCCAGAACGGTGGTTCGGTCCATGAAGGCCTGGCCGCGCTGGAGGCCGAGCTCAATCAGTTGAACCGCGCCATGCAACGCTGGATGAACTCGCCGACCGAGTCCTTTCGTTTTAGTCCGGCGGGCGTGGCGCAGTGGCATGCGCGAAACAACATCTACAAAGCGCTCAGGCAATGCTGGCAGCGCACCGGGCCGGAGGGCATCGAGGCTTCCGGCATCGTGCGGCCCCAAGCGTTGAAACTGGACAATATTCCCAAGTTGAGCCAGCTGCTTGAAACCCTGCCGAGCCTCGAGGCCAACTTCGATCATGTCACCAGCCTGAGCCTGCGCGGTGGGCAGTTGCGTTCCGGGCACATGTCGTTCCTCGACTCGTTCCATCAGGTGCGCTACCTCAATCTGCAAGACAATCTGCTGACGGCCGTTCCGCAAGCGCTGAAGGACATGCGTCATCTCACCGACCTGTTCCTCAACGACAACCGCATTGAGATGGATGTGCTGGCGGTGGATCGCCTGAAGAATCTGACACGCTTGAGGTCGTTGGGGCTGCGCGGCAACCCGCTGAAGCTCATTCCTGATGTCAGCCGGATGCCGAATTTGCAGGTGCTGATGCTGAGTGACGCCGGTCTGGACAGTTGGCCTGTCGGACTGTTTTCCCAATCGCGGCCTCGCAGTATTTTCATTGATCTGAGCCGCAATCCGATCAGCCGGATACCGGAAGTCGCACCCGGATCGTTTCGCGCCGAGTTGCTGGCGCGCACGGTGATCAGTCGGGGGCCGCACTGGATCTCGCCGGAAAACCTCGACACCCTCAAGTTTTACATCGAGTCGGTCGGCATGGACCCGGACCGCCCTTACCCACCCCGTGGCCTGCTCGACAGCTCGGAATGGGCGGCGGGCATGACCGAGCGGCAATGGCAGGAAAAACAGGAAGTCTGGAACGCGGTCGAGGATGAATTCGATTCGGTGCCGTTTTTCAACGAAGTCCGCAAACTCACCCAATCCGCCGACTTCAAGGCCGGCGATACCTATCAGACGGAACTGACGGCCAAGGTCTGGCGCATGCTTGAGGCCATGGCCAGCGACACTGAACTGCGCATCAAGTTGTTCAACGAAGCCGCAACCCCCACCGAATGCGTGGATGGCGGGACGCAACTGTTCAATGCCATGGGCGTGCAGGTGATGGTTCACGAGGCCTACGCCCTCGTGCGCGCGGATCTGATCGAGACGCAATTGCTTGAGCTGGCCCTGGGTAAATCCCGGCTCGATGAACTCGGCGCCATCGCCCGTCACCGGGTGTCTGAGCGATTGGCGAAGGGAGAACAGTTCCGTCGGACCGGTGCCGATGGCGAAGTGACCGGCACTATCGATGAAGTGGAAGTACACCTGGCCTACATGACCGATCTGGCGCAGCGCCTGGATTTGCCGTGGCAGGCACGGGGCATGCAGTTTCGCAGCATCGCCGAGGTCAGCAAAGAGATGATCGAGGCAGCGCTCCAGCGGATCAAGGCGCTGGAGGAGGGTGATCTGCTGATCGACCGGGTCTTTGAGCAACCGCTCTGGAAGTCCTGGCTGGAGTCGACTTACCGCGAGGAATTGAATGGCTTGAAACGCCGGATCGACGCCACCACCGATTTGCAGGACGCGTTGCAGCGCAGGGCTGAAGGTACGCGGCTCACCACCGAGGAAAAGGCTGCAGTGGAGTTGGAAATCAAGGGGCTGTGCAGCGAATTGGACAAACCTGAAACTGACTTTGCGGATGGCCGGCTGATGACTGAAGAGGCGTATGGTCAAGCCTTGAATGACATCGACCGACAGATCACGCAGCAGCTGAAAAACCTGACCCGAGAAGCGATGACGCGGGCCAGGCTGGACCGGCTGCGGATTGGGGCCGATCAATAATCACGGAAAAAACAAAGGCCTCGACACACTGGGTGCGAGGCCTTTGTGTGGGGTGCAACAAACGGCTCAGAACAGGAAATACCGCTGCGCCATCGGCAAGGTTTGCGCTGGCTCACACCACAGCAACACGCCATCGGCCTTGACCTGATAGGTCTGCGGATCGACGTCGATGTTCGGCAGGTAGTCGTTGTGGATCAGGTCGGTTTTCTGCACGTCGCGGCAACCTTTGACCACTGCGATTTTCTTTTTCAAACCCAGGGCTTCGGGCAAGCCTGCATCCTGCGCCGTCTGGCTGATGAAGGTCAGGCTGGTGGCGTGCAGCGAACCTCCGTAGCTGGCGAACATCGGGCGGTAGTGCACCGGTTGTGGCGTCGGGATCGAGGCATTGGCGTCGCCCATCAGGCTGGCCGCGATGGCACCACCCTTGAGAATCAGCGTCGGTTTCACGCCAAAAAACGCCGGGCGCCAGAGCACCAGGTCGGCCCATTTACCCACTTCGACCGAGCCCACTTCATGGCTGATGCCGTGGGTGATCGCCGGGTTGATGGTGTACTTGGCGATGTAGCGTTTGGCGCGGAAGTTGTCGTTGCCTGCACCATCGCCGGGTAGCGGCCCGCGTTGTCTTTTCATCTTGTCGGCAGTCTGCCAGGTGCGGGTGATGACTTCGCCGACCCGCCCCATGGCCTGGCTGTCTGAGCTGATCATCGAGAACGCACCGAGGTCGTGGAGGATGTCTTCGGCGGCAATCGTCTCGCGGCGAATGCGGCTTTCGGCGAAGGCCACATCCTCGGCAATGCTCGGGTCAAGGTGATGGCAGACCATCAGCATGTCGAGGTGTTCATCAATGGTATTGCGGGTGAACGGCCGGGTCGGGTTGGTGGAGCTTGGCAGCACGTTGGCAAGACCGCAGGCCTTGATGATGTCCGGCGCGTGACCGCCACCGGCACCTTCGGTGTGATAGGTGTGAATGGTGCGGCCCTTGAAGGCGGCAATGGTGGTCTCGACGAAGCCGGATTCGTTGAGGGTGTCGGTGTGGATCGCCACCTGCACGTCGAACCGGTCGGCCACGCTCAGGCAGTTGTCGATACTCGCCGGCGTGGTGCCCCAGTCCTCATGCAACTTGAGGCCGATGGCGCCGGCCTTGACCTGTTCGATTAACGGCTCGGGCAGGCTGGCGTTACCTTTGCCGGTGAGGCCGATGTTCATTGGGAAGGCATCGGCGGCCTGGAGCATGCGCGCCAGGTGCCACGGTCCGGAGGTGCATGTGGTCGCATTGGTGCCGGTGGCCGGTCCGGTGCCGCCACCGATCATGGTGGTGACGCCGCTCATCAATGCCTCTTCGATCTGCTGCGGGCAAATGAAGTGGATATGGGTGTCGATGCCGCCGGCGGTGAGGATCATGCCTTCGCCAGCGATGACTTCGGTGCTGGCGCCAATGGCGATGGTCACGTTCGGTTGCACGTCCGGATTGCCCGCCTTGCCTATGCCGGCGACCCGTCCGTCCTTGAGGCCGATGTCAGCTTTGACGATGCCCCAGTGATCGATGATCAGTGCGTTGGTAATCACCGTGTCGACCACTTCGGCGGCGAGCAGCTGGCTTTGGCCCTGGCCGTCGCGGATGACTTTGCCGCCGCCAAATTTCACTTCTTCGCCGTAGGTGGTGAAGTCCTGTTCCACTTCGATCCACAACTCGGTGTCGGCCAGGCGCACCTTGTCGCCGACGGTGGGACCGAACATGTCGGCGTAGGCTTGACGGGAAATCTTCATGTGTTCGCCTTGAGATTCAATTGAATTTGAAACCGTTCGCTGCGCTCACATCGCGAGCAAGCTCGCTCCCACAGTTGATCGCGTTCCCCTGTGGGAGCGAGCTTGTTCGCGATGGGGGCGGTACTGACAACGCATTAATCAGAGATCGCCCATGATCCGCCCGGCAAACCCGAACACCCGACGATGCCCCGCCATATCGACCAGTTCGACCTGGCGACTCTGCCCCGGCTCGAAACGCACGGCGGTGCCGGCGGGGATGTTCAGGCGCATGCCGCGGCTGGCGGCGCGGTCGAAGTTCAGGGCGTCATTGGTTTCGAAAAAGTGGTAATGCGAACCGACCTGGATCGGCCGGTCACCGCTGTTGGCCACCGTCAGGCTGATCGTGCGGCGGCCGACGTTAAGTTCGATGTCGCCGGGCTGGATCTGGTATTCACCGGGAATCATCAATGGGCTCCTTGGAGAATCTTGTAGAAGAAGGCAGTGGGCTTGTAGCGGCCGCTCGGGTCGCAGGCGTAATCGGGAATTTCCCCGGCGCGGGTGTAACCCAGGGCTTTGTAGAAATCTTCGGCGGGCGAGCCTGCTTCAGTATCGAGGAAGAGCATGCCGCGCTTGTGTTGCAGGGCGGCCTGTTCCAGCGCACTCATCAACTGTTGGCCTAGACCACGCCGCCGGGCATGCTCGCGCACCAGCAGTTTCTGCACTTCGGCGCGGTTCAAACCGTTGGCTTTGCGGCACAACCCCAATTGCACGCTGGCTTGCACCTGTTCGTCCTTGACCACTACCCACAGCAACACATTGCCCTTGATCAGATTGTCCTGAACCTCATCGAAATAGGCGTGTGCCTGCGTCGCATCGAGATCGGCCATGAAGCCAACGCTAGCGCCATAGCCGACGGCGTCGAGTAGCAGATCAATCAGGCCCTGACGGTAGTGCGCGAAACTTTCTACATTGACGCGTCGCAGTTGGGCGGGGTTCATGGGCAATCACTCCTTGTTGGCGGCAGGTGGCTGTGCGCCAGGATTGAGGGTCAGTTGCATGAAGGTCAGGTCCAGCCAGCGACCGAACTTGGTGCCCACCTGTGGCATCTGCCCGGTGGTAATAAAACCGATGCGCTCATGCAGGCGAATCGAGGCGGCGTTGCCACTTTCGATGGCCGCGACCATGACGTGTTTGCCACAGTCTCTGGCGCGCTCGATCAGTGCTTCCATCAGTTGCGGACCGAGGCCGTTGCCGCGCTGGTCGCTGCGCACGTAGACCGAGTGCTCGACGGTGTGACGGAAACCGTCGAAAGGTCGCCAGTCGCCGAACGAGGCGTACCCGAGCACTGTGTCGTCGGCATCGACAATCACCAGAATCGGATAAGCCTGGGATTGCCGGGCGCTGAACCAGGCCTGGCGGTTGCCGAGGTCGACCGCCTGCTCGTTCCAGATCGCCGTGGTGTTGAGTACCGCGTCGTTGTAAATGTCACGGATGGCTGGCAGGTCGGCATGCACGGCATCACGGATGTGGTAGGTCATGGCGCGGCCTCAGGCGATGGGTTGGTGGACGGTGACCAGTTTGGTGCCGTCGGGGAACGTGGCCTCGACCTGGATTTCCGGGATCATTTCCGGGATGCCTTCCATCACTTGTTCGCGGCTCAGCAGGGTGGTGCCCAGGTGCATCAGGTCGGCCACGGTCTGGCCATCGCGGGCGCCTTCAAGCAGCGCGGCGGAAATGTAGGCCATGGCCTCCGGGTAATTGAGTTTCACGCCGCGAGCCAAACGCCGCTCGGCCACCAGGCCGGCGGTGAAGATCAGCAGCTTGTCTTTTTCGCGTGGGGTCAGGTCCATCGTAGACATCCATCCGGGCAGATTAAAAAGAGTGGGATCTGCTTGCACAGAACCCCTGTAGGAGCGAGCCTGCTCGCGATGGCGTCGGCACATTCAACATAAATGGCGCCTGATACACCGCTATCGCGAGCAGGCTCGCTCCTACAGAAAAGCAATTCAGGTGTTCCATATTCTGGGTGGCAAGGCTTCACGGCCAAGCAAGACTGGGCGCAACAACTTCCAGAGTTCAATCAACCACCCTCGCGCCAACAGCGCCTCACTGGCCAGGCATCGGGCAACCAACAACCCCGGCAACTGCGTCAGATCCCCGCGCACGTCATGGCTCAGCGAGCGGCAGCGCTCCAGCAGTTCGCTATCAATTTCACCCGTCACCAGCAATGTCGCAAACACCGGTTGCCCATCCAGCCCAATCGGCGAATCGAGCAAACCGTCCGCCCCGACAATGCGCTGGCGTTCGTGCCAGAGCAACTGGCCGTCGCGGCGGATATCCAGTTGTGCCTGAAAATGCCCGAGGTCGAAGCGTTCGCCACTGGCCGGACGGCCCAGGGCCACGACGTCCCAGTAGAACAAACGGGCATCGCCTTCAAGCTCAATCCCGGTGCTGAGTTCAGCCTGCGCCGCACTGAAAATGATCGTCTCCTGGGGCAACCATTCCAGTGTCGCACCGGCCGCCACCTTCAACTTCAGCTGCTGATAGGCGGGGCCAGCGGCGCGATACCACTTGGCCGCGCCGGGGCTGGTGATTTGTGCCCAGGCATCACGCTCGACGCTGGCCGAAATGTCCAGCCGATCACCGCCGGCTATTCCGCCGGGAGGGTGGACGATGATGTGCTGGCAGACCTCTGGCCCCTCTGCATACAGGTGCTTTTGCACCCGCAACGGACCTTTGTGACGGCGCTGGACCGGGCGAGTGGTGTTGTCGAATCGGGCGTAGCCCAGTTCCAGTTCGGCATGCCAACTGGGGGTAAACAAAACGCCGGATGCAGGAAGAGTCATGGTCAGTGCTTATCGAGAGGTCCTCAGGAGGGTTGCAAAGGCTGTGCCGCAGGGCATCACTGGAAGGAGAGCGCTGTTGAACGTCGCCGCGCACCAGTTGAGGGCGCGGCGTGGAAGATGGTGCGACAAAATGGTGCTTCGAGCCCGCTGTGGACAGAAGCTCAGATCGTGACCAGCCCGCGCACCCCTTCAGCTTCCATATTCTCGCCGCGACCCTGTTGCACGATTTCGCCCCGGGACATCACCAGGTATTGATCGGCCAGTTCGGCGGCGAAATCGTAGAACTGCTCGACCAGTAGAATAGCCATGTCGCCCCGGGCCGCGAGTTTTTTGATCACGGCACCGATCTCCTTGATCACCGAGGGTTGGATGCCTTCGGTGGGCTCATCGAGGATCAGCAGGCGAGGGCGGCTGGCCAGTGCACGGCCGATGGCCAGTTGTTGTTGCTGGCCTCCGGACAGGTCACCCCCTCGGCGTTGTTTCATTTGCAGCAGTACCGGGAACAGCTCATATATGAACGCCGGGACTTCTTTCGCCTCGCTGCCGGGAAACCGCGACAGGCCCATCAGCAGGTTCTCTTCCACGGTGAGGCGGCCGAAGATCTCCCGGCCCTGTGGCACGTAGGCGATGCCGGCATGCACACGCTGGTGTGGCTTGAACGTGGTGATCGGCTTGCCTTCCCAGTTCACGGAGCCTTCCTTCGCTGGCAGCAGACCCATCAGGCATTTGAGCAGGGTGGTCTTGCCCACGCCATTTCGGCCGAGCAGGCAGGTGACTTCGCCGACCTTCACGTCAAACGTCAGGCCGCGCAGGATGTGGCTTCCGCCGTAGTACTGGTGCAGCTTTTCGACTTGCAGCATTTCCAGATTCTCCTCAGATCCCCTGTGGGAGCGAGCTTGCTCGCGATGGCGTCGGCACACTCAATATTGTTGTTGACTGATACACCGCTATCGCGAGCAAGCTCGCTCCCACAGTTGGATAGGTGTTTGCAGGTTTAGCGACCGAGATACACCTCGATCACCCGCTCGTTGTCCTGCACCTGCTCCAGCGACCCTTCGGCCAGCACGCTGCCCTGATGCAACACCGTGACGTGGTCGGCAATCGAGCCGACGAAGCCCATGTCGTGTTCCACCACCATCAGCGAGTGCTTGCCGGCCAGGCTCTTGAACAGCTCGGCGGTGAATTCGGTTTCGGCGTCGGTCATGCCCGCGACCGGTTCGTCGAGCAGCAGCAATTGCGGGTCTTGCATCAGCAGCATGCCGATCTCCAGGAATTGTTTCTGGCCGTGGGACAACAGGCCGGCCGGACGATTGACCGACGAGGTCAGGCCAATGGTGTCCAGCACTTGGGCGATGCGGTCTTTCTGCTCGCCGCTCAAGCGCGCCCGCAGGCTGGCCCAAACGGATTTGTCGGTTTTCTGCGCCAGCTCAAGGTTTTCAAACACGCTCAAGGCTTCGAACACCGTGGGCTTCTGGAACTTGCGGCCGATACCGGCCTGGGCGATCTGCACTTCGCTCATTTGCGTCAGGTCCAGGGTTTCGCCGAACCAGGCCTTGCCGTGACTGGGGCGGGTCTTGCCGGTGATCACGTCCATCAGGGTGGTCTTGCCCGCGCCGTTGGGGCCGATGATGCAGCGCAGTTCGCCGACGCCGATGTACAGGTTCAGATTGTTCAACGCGCGGAAGCCATCGAAGCTGACGCTGATGTCTTCCAGGGTCAGGATGGTGCCGTGGCGCGTGTTCAGCCCTTTGCCGGCACGTTGGCCGAGGCCGATGGCATCGCGGCTGCTGCCGGCGTCGCGGTTGGGTTCCAGTGGCGGAAAGAACGCCGGTTCGAGCATGAATTCAGCCGTTGCAGTGACTCTCATGATTCACCTCTTTTTTTCAGCAGACCGATCACGCCCTTGGGCAGGTACAGGGTCACGACGATGAACAGCGCACCAAGGAAGAACAACCAGTACTCGGGGAACGCGACGGTGAACCAGCTCTTCATGCCGTTGACCACACCGGCACCGAGCAACGGACCGATCAAGGTGCCGCGACCGCCAAGGGCCACCCACACCGCTGCTTCGATAGAATTGGTCGGCGACATCTCACTCGGGTTGATGATCCCCACTTGCGGCACGTACAGCGCACCGGCCAGGCCACACAACACCGCGCTCAATACCCAGACAAACAACTTGAACCCGCGCGGGTCGTAGCCGCAGAACATCAGGCGATTTTCTGCATCGCGCAGCGCAGTCAGTACCCGTCCGAATTTGCTTTGCGCCAGGCGCCAGCCGATAAACAGGCTCGCCACCAGCAACAGCACCGTGGCGAAAAACAGCACCGCGCGGGTGCCCGGCTCGGTGATGCCGAAGCCGAGAATCGTGCGGAAGTTGGTGAAGCCGTTGTTGCCGCCGAAGCCGGTTTCGTTGCGGAAAAACAGCAGCATCCCGGCGAAGGTCAGGGCCTGGGTCATGATCGAGAAATACACGCCCTTGATCCGCGAGCGGAAGGCAAAGAAGCCGAACACCAAGGCCAGCAACCCCGGCGCCAAAACCACCAGGCACAGGGTCCAGAGGAAGCTGCTGGTACCGGTCCAGAACCACGGCATTTCGGTCCATGACAGGAACGTCATGAAGGCCGGCAAGCCATCACCCGCAGCCTGGCGCATCAGGTACATACCCATGGCATAGCCGCCGAGGGCGAAGAACAGGCCGTGCCCCAAGGACAGCAGGCCGGCGTAACCCCACACCAGATCCAGCGCCAGTGCGACGATGGCGTAGCAAAGAATCTTGCCCACCAGGGTCAGCGTATAGGCTGAAACATGCAGTGTGCTGTCCACCGGTAACAACGACAGGAGCGGCAGCGCCAACAGTAGAGCGAGGATCACTGCACCGACGGCAATCGAGGCTTTAGGGCCGGCTTTTTGGGTCGCGGTAACGAGCAGGGGCTGGTTCATCAGTCGATCACCCGTCCTTTGAGTGCGAAGAGGCCTTGCGGACGTTTCTGGATGAACAGAATGATCAGCGCGAGGATGAGGATCTTGCCGAGCACGGCACCGATCTGCGGTTCGAGAATCTTGTTGGCAACCCCTAAGCCGAATGCGGCCAGCACGCTACCGGCCAACTGGCCGACACCACCGAGCACCACCACCAGGAACGAGTCGATGATGTAGCTCTGGCCGAGGTCCGGGCCGACGTTGCCGATCTGGCTCAGAGCTACGCCGCCGAGACCGGCGATGCCCGAACCGAGACCGAAGGCGAGCATGTCCACGCGTCCGGTGGGCACGCCGCAGCAGGCGGCCATGTTGCGGTTCTGGGTGACGGCGCGAACATTCAGGCCCAGGCGAGTCTTGTTCAGCAGCAGCCAGGTCAGCACCACCACAAACAGCGCAAAGGCAATGATGACGATGCGGTTGTACGGCAGCACCAGGTTCGGCAGCACTTGAATGCCGCCCGACAGCCACGCGGGGTTGGCCACTTCGACGTTCTGCGCGCCGAACACCAGACGAACCAGTTGAATCAGCATGAGGCTGATGCCCCAGGTGGCGAGCAGGGTTTCCAGTGGGCGGCCATAGAGGTGGCGAATCACCGTGCGCTCCAGCGCCATGCCGATGGCCGCGGTGACGAAAAACGCCACCGGTAGCGCGATCAGCGGATAGAACTCGATGGCCTGCGCGGCGAAGCGCTGGAACATCAGTTGCACGACGTAGGTCGAGTAGGCGCCGAGCATCAGCATCTCGCCGTGGGCCATGTTGATCACGCCGAGCAGGCCGAAGGTGATCGCAAGTCCCAGGGCCGCGAGCAGCAGAATCGAGCCCAGGGACATGCCGCTGAATGCCTGGCCGAGCATCTCGCCGACCAGCAGTTTGCGTTTGACTTGAGCGAGGCTGGTTTCGGCCGCAGTGCGTACGGTGGCATCGGCTTCAACGCCAGGCTCGAGCAAGCCTTCGAGACGGGTGCGGGCCAGCGGGTCACCGGTTTCACCGAGCAGGCGGACGGCTGCGAGGCGCACGGCCGGGTCGCTGTCGACCAATTGCAGGTTGGCCAGGGCGAGACTCAGGGCACTGTGGACGCCTTCGTCCTTTTCGCCCGCCAGCTGCTGGTCGAGGAATTTCAACTGCGCCGGTTTGGCACTTTTCTGTAGTTGCTGCGCAGCGGCCAGACGCAATTTGGCGTCGGCGGCGAGCAGTTGGTGGCTGGCCAGGGCGGTGTCGATCAAGCCCCGCAAGCGGTTGTTCAGACGCAAGGTTTTCGGCTGGCCGTCGACGGTCAGTTCGCCTTGTTGCAGGGCGTTGATCAATTCGATGCGGGCCGGATCGGGCTGCGCGGCCCAGGCTTCCAGCAGCCTGGCTTGCTGCACGGGATTGGCGGCGACGAAGTCTTCGGCGTCGCCGGCGAAAGTGGCCATCGGCAGCAAGAGTGCAATGGCAAAAATGATGCGGTAAAGGGCGGTGGGCATAGAGAGTCGCCTTGACGCGGACATTGTGGGAGCGGGCTTGCTCGCGATAGCGGTGGCCCAGTCAAAGAGATGTCGAATGTGCCGACCTCATCGCGAGCAAGCTCGCTCCCACAGGGAGTTGTGTCGGCCTCAGGCACTGAGCCTGGCGCCGACATCCAGTGGCTTAGTTGCTCTTCATCGCGTAGTCCGGTTTCTTGTCGTTACCCGGGATGAACGGGCTCCACGGCTGGGCGCGGATCGGGCCTTCGGTCTGCCACACCACATTGAACTGACCGTCGGCCTGGATCTCGCCGATCATCACCGGCTTGTGCAGGTGGTGGTTGGTCTTGTCCATGGTCAGGGTGTATCCGGACGGCGCGGCAAAGGTCTGGCCGCCCAAGGCTTCGCGAACTTTGTCGACGTCGGTGGACTTGGCTTTTTCAGCCGCTTGCGCCCACATGTGGATGCCGACGTAGGTGGCTTCCATCGGATCGTTGGTCACCGCTTTGTCGGCGCCCGGCAGGTTGTGTTTCTTCGCGTAGGCTTTCCAGTCGGCGACGAATTTCTTGTTCGCCGGGTTCTCAACCGACTCGAAGTAGTTCCACGCCGCGAGGTTGCCCACCAATGGCTTGGTGTCGATGCCACGTAGTTCTTCTTCGCCCACCGAGAACGCCACGACCGGCACGTCGGTAGCTTTCAGACCCTGGTTGGCCAGTTCTTTATAGAACGGTACGTTGGAGTCGCCGTTGACAGTGGAGATGACCGCCGTCTTGCCGCCTGCCGAGAACTTCTTGATGTTGGCGACGATGGTCTGGTAGTCGCTGTGACCGAACGGGGTATAGACCTCTTCGATGTCCTTGTCGGCCACGCCTTTGGAGTGCAGGAACGAACGCAGGATCTTGTTGGTGGTTCGCGGGTAGACGTAGTCGGTGCCGAGCAGGAAGTAGCGCTTGGCGCTGCCGCCTTCTTCGCTCATCAGGTATTCAACGGCAGGGATCGCCTGCTGGTTCGGCGCAGCGCCGGTGTAGAAGACGTTCGGCGACATCTCTTCGCCTTCGTATTGCACCGGGTAGAACAGCAAGCCGTTGAGTTCTTCGAACACCGGCAGTACCGATTTACGCGATACGGAAGTCCAGCAACCAAACACCACGGCGACCTTGTCCTGGGTCAGCAATTGACGACCCTTCTCGGCGAACAGCGGCCAGTTCGAGGCAGGGTCGACCACCACCGGCTCGAGCATCTTGCCGTTCACGCCGCCCTTGGCGTTGATCTCGTCGATGGTCATCAGCGCCATGTCTTTCAACGACGTTTCGGAGATCGCCATGGTTCCGGACAACGAATGCAGAATACCGACCTTGATGGTCTCGGCGGCCTGGACAGTCCAGGTCATGCCCATCGCGGCAATGGATGCCGAGAGTGTGAAAGCCTTGATCAAACTGCGACGCTTCATTGTGCGATCTCCATGAACTTATGAGTTTTCTTGGTTGGCAGATGCGGACTACTGAAGGTGTGTTTTGCAAGGGCTGTGCCCGGTCGGCAAAGGCAGGGAAATGTCGGTTTAGAGCGGTCGTGCGGTTTGATGGCGCACCATGAAGGATCGCGACAGGCGTGTTGGTGCGAAGAGGTGCGCCAGATTGGAGCGCAGATCTTGTGGGCAACCCCAATCAACTGTGGGAGCGAGCTTGCTCGCGATAGCGGTGGGTCAGACACCGTCATGTTGGATGTGCCGCCGCCATCGCGAGCAAGCTCGCTCCCACAGGGATCAGCGACGGCGCATCAGGCCGATGAAGAACAGTCCGCCAATCGCGGCGGTAGCGACGCCAATGGGAAGATCTTCAGGAGCAATCATGGTCCGGGCGGCGACATCCACCCAAACCAGAAACACGCTGCCAAGCAGCACGCACACCGGCAGCAATCGTCGGTGTTCAGCCCCGACCAGGCGCCGCGCAATATGCGGCACCATCAACCCGACAAAACCAATCGAGCCGCTGATCGACACCAGCACTCCGGTCATCAACGAGGCAATCAAAAACACCCGCAGGCGCACGGTGCGTGCATTCAGGCCCAGGGTCACCGCTGTCTGTTCACCGGCCATCAGTGCATTCAGCGGTCGCGCCATACCCAGCAGCAATATCAGCCCGAACAACACACTGGCTGTCGGTACCGCCAGCAATTCCCAGCGTGCCAACCCGAGCCCGCCGAGCATCCAGAACATCACCGCCGAACTGGCTCGATGGTCGCCCATGAACAGCAGCAAATTGGCAATCGCCATCATCACGAACGACACCGCCACGCCGCAAAGCAGCAAGCGGTCACTGTCCAGGCGCCCATGACGACTGGCAATCATCAGCACCACCAGCATGCTCAGCAATGCCCCGATGAATGCCGCGATCGGCAAGGTCAGCAGACCAACGATTTCACCGACATGCAGCACCACGATCACCGCGCCAAGTGTGGCACCGGAAGTCACGCCGAGCAGGTGCGGGTCAGCCAACGGGTTGCGCGTGACTGCTTGCAGCACCGCGCCGATCAACGCCAGGCCCGCGCCCACCAGCGCGCCGAGCAGCATGCGCGGGACGCGGATCAGCCAGACGATATGTTCCTGTCCGGGGTTCCAGTCCGTCACACCGAAACCGAACAGTTTATGCAACAGGATGCGCCACACCACATCCAGCGGCACCCGCGCCGGGCCGAAACCCAGGGACACCACGCACGACACCAGCAACAGGGCACCGAGTGCGATCAGCATCAGGGCGTAGCGACGGTTGGTCATTCGCCGTGGAAACCCTTGGCCAGGGTTGCGACCGCCAGCACGTTATCGATCCCCGGCGTGGCCTGCACGTAAGGGATGACGATGAAGCGCTGGTGCCTGATCGCGTCCACCGATTGCAGGGCCTTGTTGCTCAGCAGGAATTGAATCTTCTGATCGGCAGTGACTTCGCTGTAGTCGACGATCACGATCACCTGCGGGTTGCGCTCGACCACGGTTTCCCAATTGACCCGGGTCCAGCTTGCGTCGACATCCTCCAGAACATTGCGCCCGCCAGCGGCGTCGATCAGCGCTTGCGGCATACCCAGGCTTCCTGAGGTCATGGCGCGATCTTCGCCGCTGTCGTACAGGAAGACCCGCGGTTTTTCCGCGGGCAGGTCTTTGCCAATGTCTGCCACTTGCGCCTGCATGTGGGTGATCAGGGCATTGGCGCGGTCCTGCACGTCAAAGATTCTGCCGAGGTTGCGCAGGTCGTTGTAGGTGTCTTCGAGGCTGGCCGGCGGGCGCTTCATCACGAAGGCGCAGGACTCGCTCAGCTCATACACATTGATGCCCAGCGGTAGCAGGGTTTGCGGCGTGAGATCGCCGCCGATACGCATGCCGTAGTCCCAGCCGGCGAAGAAGAAATCGACGTTGGCATTGAGCAGGGTTTCCACCGACGGGTACTTGGCCGCCAGTTCCGGCAGGCCTTCGAGAATGCCCTGCATCTCGGGCGTCACGGCCTTCCAGCCACTGATGCCGCTGTAACCGGCCATCCGTGGTTTGAGGCCGAGGGCGAGCATCATCTGGGTCATGTTGATGTCGTGGCTGAGCGCGTGTTTTGGTGCCTGCTTGAAGGTCACTTCGCGGTTGCAGCTTTTGATTGTCAGCGGGTAACGGGTGGCTTCGGCCAATGCCTGGACGCTGCCCAGCAGCATCACGAGAGAGAGGCAGGAGCGCAGCAGGGAACGCAAAGTCATGGTTGGGTTATCCAGGTGATTCGTGGGTAGCCGTGCAGTGGATGTTCATCGATCAGTGCTTGGACGCCGAACACATTGCGCAGCAGCGCAGCGGTCAGGACTTCTTTCGGCGTGCCGCTGGCGACGATACGACCATGGTTGATCACGTACAGTCGATCACAAAAAGCCGCCGCCAGATTGAGGTCGTGGATGCTCGCCAGGGTGCCGATATTCAAGCGCTTGACCAACTTCAAAAGCTCAAGCTGATAACGCGGGTCGAGGTGGTTGGTCGGCTCGTCAAGGATCAGCAGTTGTGGTTGCTGGGCCAGAGCGCGGGCGAGGATGACCCGCTGTTTTTCACCACCGGAGAGAGTGGCGAACCCGTGGTCTTCGAAGCCCTTGAGGCCGACGGATTCCAGGGCCTGATTGACCAGGTCGCGGTCTTCAAGGGTGTCGCCGTCGAACAAGCCTTTGTGCGGCGTGCGGCCCATGGCGACCACCTCCTCGACGGTCAGGCCGAAGGCATCAGGGAACTCCTGCAACACCACGGCGATGCGTTGCGCGCACCAGCGCGAGGAGTGCTTCCAGACGTTCTGGTGATCGAGTCTGACCTCGCCACTTTCCGGTTGATTGAAGCGCCAGGCACACCGCAACAGGCTGGTCTTGCCACTGCCGTTGGGGCCGATCAGCCCGACGAACTCACCGGCGGCCACGTGTAGCGAGGCGTCACGCAGCTGGAATTGGTGGTGGCAATGGCCGTGACCCAGTGGGGACCAGGCAAGGTTTGTCAGATTCAGCGAGGTCATGCAGTGACTCTTGAGGTGATGCTGATGGCCCCTTCGCGGGCAAGCTCGCTCCCACAGGTCTTACGCAATCCCTGTGGGAGCGAGCTTGCTCGCGATGGGGCTGAGGTGATGCGCGGGGAGTTTACAGTGCCTTTCGCCCGGCGCATCTCGCCTGTTTCAAGATGAAGATGAAGCCGACTCAGTTTGCCGGGTAAAGCGCGACAGCAGCACGCGATCGAGCACCCACACCGCCACCAGAGAAGCACCCACCAACGGGAAGGCCACTGCCAGGGCGAACATGATCACCATCGCGGTTTTCCATTTTGGCAGGTCATGGCGCAGCGGCGGCACGCCGAGTTTTCCTTGCGGACGGCGCTTCCACCAGATCACCACGCCGCTGACCGCGCTGAGCAAAATCATCAGGCAGATCAGCAATACGACGATCTGGTTGAACACGCCGAACATCTTGCCCTCGTGCAGCATCACGCCGATTTCCGTGGCGCGGGCGACGGTGCCGTACTGCTCGAAGCGTACATCGGCCAGGACTTTGCCGGTGTACTGATCGATGTGCAGCGTGGCGTCATTGCGCGGGTCGTCGGCGAATACGGCGATGGTGAACACGCCGGTCGCGGTGGTCGGCAGGGTGATGCTGTAACCCGGTTCGACCTTGCGCTCGCTGGCGATGTTTTGTACGTCCTGCAGGCGGATGGTCGGCGATGCCGGACCGGCCGCTGCGTCGTCGTGGGCCATGTGCTCGGCATGGTCGCCGGACATCGGCATCGGGGTGTTTTCCATGGCCCACGGCACGGTCTGGCGGGTGGCGGTGTTGAGGCTGCGTGCCTCGACGTCGGACTTCGGCACGTCATCCCACATGGCCGCCGGGAACACGTTCCACACTTCGGCGTATTGCTTGCCCCAGAAACCGGTCCAGGTCATGCCGCTGAGCAGCATCACCAGCAGCAGGGACGCGCCCCAGAACCCGGTGACCGCGTGCAGGTCGCGCCACAATACGCGACCTCGACTGTTCAGGCGTGGCCACAAAATGCCTGCCGCCTGACCGCGCGGCCACCACAGGAAAATGCCGGACACCACCAGCACCACGCCCCACCCGGCGGCCAGTTCGATCAGCCGATCGCCAACGGTGCCGATCATCAGCTCGCCGTGAATCGACCGGGCGATGGCTTGCAGGTTCTTCTTGGCATCTTGTTCACCGAGGATGTCACCGTGGTACGGATCAACGAAAACGTTCAGCTCCTTTTCATCGTTGAGCACGACAAACTGCGCGCTGCGCTCGGCAGTGACCGGCGGCAGGTACTGGGTGACCTGACCTTGTGGGTAAGCCGTTTTCACCCGTGTCAGCAGGTCGTCGGCCGGGACGGTGTGATGACCGGCCGGGACGTTGAGCAGGCTGCTGTACATCAGCGAGTCGAGCTGCGGTTTGAACAGGTAGACGGTGCCGGTCAACGCCAGCATCACCATGAATGGCGCAACGAACAATCCGGCATAGAAATGCCAGCGCCAGGCCAGGTTGTAGAAGTTCACTTTGGGCTGTTTCATCACGTGTGCTCCGCTTGGCTGGATCTTTTAGTTGTTTGTTTTGGCGGTTGCTGTGCAACCGATCGCGAGCAGGCTCGCTCCCCTGTAGGAGCGAGCCTGCTCGCGAAGCTTTTAGAAACTCATGTCCACCTTGGTCCAGAGCGTTCGCCCCGGTTCCTTGATGGCTTGCGGGTCATTGGCCGGGTAGCCGAAACCGGCGTTGCCGGCCAGGTTCAAGTGCTCGGCGTAAGCCTTGCCGAACAGGTTGTCGACGCCGCTGCTGACCTTCCAGTTGCTGTTGATCCGATAGGCACCGTTGAGGGAGAACACTCCGAAGCCCGGCGTCTTGTCGAAGTCCTTGCCGACCACGTTGCCCTTGTTCTGGTCGATGCGGTTTTGTGCGGCAACCACTCTCCACAGTGCGCCGGCGCTCCAGTTGTCTTCGCTGTAGGTCAGGCCGAAACGGGCATCCAGCGGCGGCATCTGCGGCAATGCACTGCCATCGCTGCTGTTCTTGCCCCAGGCGTAGGCCAGGGTCGCGTCGGCTTTCCAGTTGTCGGTGAAGTTGTAAGCGGCGCCCAGTTCGCCGCCCATGATTCGCGCGTCGATGTTTTCGGCTTGCGAGGTCGTACCCATCATGGTTGGGGTGTAGTTGAACAGGATGTAATCGCGCACCTGTCCGACGTAAGCCGAGGCCCAGGCTTCGAGGTCTTCGGTCTTGTATTGCAGGCCGAAATCGAGCTGGGTGGTTTTTTCCGGTTTGATCGAGTCGAAGGCATTCACCGAACCGGCGGGGCCGGACTTGGGAGAGAAAAGCTCCCAGTAATCCGGGAATCGCTGGGAGTGACCGAGGCCGGCATACAGGGTGGTCGGGCTGTCGGCCAGGTCATGCTCATAGCGGATGAAACCACTCGGCAGGGTGTCGGCGCGGGTGTCGTCGGCGGTCGGATTGGGGCGGGTCATCATGCCCGAGCCGGTGGTCTGCCGATAATCCTTGGCCGAGGCGCGGTCCAGGCGCGCGCCGCTGATCAGGCGGTCACGGTCGGCGGCGTACCAGGTCAATTCGCCGAAGACTCCGTAGTTATGGAAGTCGGCATCCTTGGTGTACGGCAGGTCCTTGTAGGTGTCGACGCCCATGGCGCCGCGCTGGCGATGTTCGTTGGTCTGCGCGTCGATGCCGCTGATCAGTTGCACATCAGTCCAGCGCCAGGTGGCCTTGACCCGGGCGCCGAGGGTGCGGCGGTCGACGTTGGAGGCCATGGGGCCGGCCATCATCCCGGTGCCGGACGGCGTGCGCAGGGTGTAGTTGTCCATCACGTGATCGGCGTAGTTGTAGTAGACCTGCGCCTCGACCTTATCCAGTACCTCGCCGATGTTGGATTGCTCGAAGCGCAGGCCAAGGCTTTCGCGCAGGAACTGCGAGCCGTCCATGCCGCGCCCGGCGTAGCGGGCTTCACCATCGCCACGGCCGGCGGTCAGCTCCAGCAAGGTGTCGGTGTTCGGCGTCCAGCCGACGGCCACGTCGCCGTTCCATTTGTCATAGCGCGACGCCACGGTGTCGTTGTTGCCGTCCTGGTAGTCGTCGGAGTGCGCGGTGTTGCCGATGACCCGCACATAACCCGATTGTCCACCGGCGGCAGCGTCCACCAGTTTGTCGAAGCGGCCGTTGGAACCGGCCAGCACGCTGGCGTTGACCCGGGTGCCGAGTGCGCCGAAGTGCTCCGGCTCGCGGTCGAACAGGATAGTGCCAGCCGAGGAACCCGGTCCCCACAGCACGGTTTGCGGGCCTTTGATCACGGTGAGCTTGTCGTAGGTTTCCGGCGAGATGTATGAGGTTGGGGCGTCCATCCGGCCCGGGCAGGCACCGAGCATCATGCTGCCGTTGGTGAGGATGTTCAGCCGCGAGCCGAACATGCCGCGTAGCACCGGGTCACCATTGGTGCCGCCATTGCGCACCATGGCAAAGCCGGGGATGGTCTTCAGGTAATCGGCGCCATCGCTGGCGGGCACCGGTTGTCGCGGGTCCTTGGGGTTGGTGACGATGGTCAGGGGCGAGCTGGGCGCAACGGCGGTAATCACCGTCGGGCTCAGTTCTTCGGTGTGACCGGCATGGTCATCGGCCAGCACAGAAGGCGCCAGCAATGCACCGCACAGGATAGCGGTGGCGTGTCTGAAACGAACGCCGGATTCGTTCAGGGCATAAGAGGCTTGGGCAGGGCTCAAGCACGGGACAGCGGAAAACCTGGACATGACAATTTCCATCGAACAGTCGTAAACGACACGGCCGGCAGCCTGAAGCTGTCCCTGTGGGAGCGGGCTTGCTCGCGAAAGCGGTGTGCCAGACGACATCAACGTTGACTGACACTTCCTCTTCGCGAGCAAGCTCGCTCCCACAGGTTGCTTTGGCTGTCTTGCGGACCGTGTGAAATCAGAAGTGAGTGTTTACGCGACGACGGGCGGGGCGCGGGTGCGGGCGCCGGGGAAGAAGGTTGGCCGGGCATGGCCCTGGCGCGCAGAGGGTGTGGTGAAGGTATTGATGGGCGGGATGACGAAGTTGGCGAAAGACACGCCACCTGTCAGCGCCGGGCAATTGAACAACAGGCTGCAATAGCCACACTTTTCCCACAGCACATGGTGCCCGGGGGCTGGCGGGCAATGCTCGGTGGTGGCTTGCGTGGCTTGCGTGGCATGGTCGGCATGCTCCATCGCCGACATGTCCATGCTCATACCCGTAGGCATGTTCATCGACATGGCGCGCGAATCCATCGGCATCGACTGAGAAATCAGCGGACCGATAAAGATCATCAGCATGGCGAACAGGCTGATCCAGCTGCCACGTGTCAGGCTCAATGCCTGATTGCGTGACCTGGATGACCTGGCGCTAAGCGGGCGCATGGGCGGATTCAGCGCGGGTGGTTATTGCGCGTGCTTGTGTTCATGCATGGCGTCCGGCGCCTGCTTCTGCACCGCGACTTCGACCGTCACGTCACCGGACTTTTCGAAGTGCAGCGTCATGGGGAAGCGCTTGCCGTCAGTGAGCAGGCTGCGGTCCTTGAGGCCCAGCAACATCACGTGATAGGCCATGGGTGCGAAAGTGACCTCGCCACCGGCGGGCACTTCCACGCTCGGTACGTGCTGCATTTTCATCATGTCGCCTTGCATCACGTGCTCATGCAATTGCGCTTCGCCCGCAATGGGGGTGTCGACGCTGAGCAGGCGGTCGGCGGTCTTGCCTTGATTGTTGATCACGAAATACGCCGCAACGGTGGGCGCATTGGGTGGCAACTCCTGGGACCACGGATGAGCGATTTCCAGTGTGCCGACCTTGTATTCGTGGGCATTGGCAAAGCAGGCAGGCAGCAGCAACGCAGCCAGAACGATGAGTTTGTTCAACATGGCAATTCTCCGGAACGATTTAAAACGCAGTCAATTGCGAGAAAAAATCACACCAGAGGGGACGCGCGGGGGTTGAGACTCGGCCATTGCTGGCGCGGTGACGGGCTTTCCAGAGAGGTGGCAGGCAGGCTTCGGTTGGACTCGAAGTGCGCGAAATACAGTTGTGGCGTATGCCCCGGCAACGCCACCAATGGCGCGGAACCCGAGCAGCACCAGCAATGCTGCATGTTGGAATGATCGTCGCTTTGCGGGGCTTTCTGTTCAAGGTCGCCGATGGAAATCGCCACCATCCTGGTGCCACTGGAGCTGCAGAAGCTGCCCCACAACAACTGTTCGGCGGATGACTTCGCCGTTTGCGCCATCGCTCCGGACATCGGCATGGCGAGCATGTTGAACAGCACTGCGAAGCAGGCTATCCAGGCAATTGCGAGCCGGTGTCGGGACATGGGACAAAATCCGTTTGGGTGGGCGATCAGGCGCGGGCTATTTAGCCTGATCAGGGCCGATAAGTAAAAAGGCGGCGTGCGGTGTGGTGTCGCAGCATCAGACAGCGATGGCGTGCAAACGCAGACCCAAGGCTTTCATAACCTTCATGATAGTCGCGAATTCCGGATTGCCACTACTGCTTAGTGCCTTGTACAGACTCTCGCGCCCCAAGCCGGCATCACGGGCTATTTGTGTCATGCCCTTTGCCCGGGCGATATCGTTGAGCGCTGCACGTATCAGCACGCCGTCTCCAGCATCCTCTTCAAAGCAGGCATCCAGATAAGCCGCCATTTCTTCCGGTGTCTTGAGAAACTCGGCGGCATCAAAACGGGTAAATTGTTCGGCCATGATTTACTCCTCATTACCGATATTGTGTGCCATTTGAATAGCACGTTTGATATCTCGTTTTTGAGTCGACTTGTCACCCCCAATCAACAGCAAGTAAATCACCTCATCTCTGCGAGTGAAGTACAACCTGTAGCCTGGGCCGTAGTGAACGCGCATCTCATACACCGCAGCACCTACAGATTCACAATCACCAAAATTTCCATACTCGGCTGCCCGGAGTCTCGCGATTATTCGAGCTTTGCCAATGGTGTCCCTCAGCGAGTTGAGCCAGTCAGCAAATACTCGGGATCGCTCAAATTCGACCATATTTAATCGTATTCCTTGGGATACAGGGTGGCAAGCGTCACTTTCTTTTGGGCGAGGCCATTCATCCCCGTGGATGTCGGGTGCGCTTGATCGGTTCAGGAGGAGGCGAACTATAGGAATGCGGTCGTAGAGTAGATAGCCAGCTGCGTCTGAGTTTATTGCCAGCGCAATCGCTGGATTTAGCAACTCTCAGGAACAGTCCTACATCGATAGGATATCCAGCATATCCGCCACCGAGAGGAATTCACGATCCACGTCGGGCAACACCGGCCGCTTCAAGACAATCACCGGCACCCCACGTTCACGTGCGACTTCCAGTTTCGGTTCGGTCGCCGTGCTGCCGCTGTTCTTGCTGATCAGCACGTCGATGTTTCGCCGTTCGAACAACTCACGTTCATCGTCGATCTGGAAGGGTCCACGTGCGCCAATCACTTCGCAGCGCTCGTTGCCCGGATACACATCCAGTGCGCGCAGGGTCCAGAATTGCTCTGCAGGAATTTCGTCCAGGTGTTGCAGAGGCTCGCGACCGAGGGTGAACAGCGGTCGACGGAAGGGCTTCAGGGCGTCGATCAGTCCGGCCCAATCGCTGACTTCCCGCCAGTCATCACCCGCCTGGGCTTGCCAGGCCGGACGCCGTAGCGCCCAGCAGGGAATGCCGCTCAAGCGCGCGGCGGTCGCGGCGTTCTGGCTGATCCGGGCGGCGTAGGGGTGAGTGGCGTCGAGCAGCAGATCGATGCCTTCATCGCGAATAAATTGCGCCAGACCCTCGGCGCCACCGTAGCCGCCGACGCGCACCTGGCAATGCAGATCGGTCGGCACCCGACCGACACCGGCCAGGCTGTAGATATGCTGCGGTCCCAGCGTGCGGGCAATGGCCATGGCTTCGGTCACGCCGCCGAGTAACAGGATGCGCTTCATTGAAAGGCTCCCGCATGGCCAACGATCCCGCCCTGGCGATCGATGGCGAAGACTTCCACCTGAACCTGCGCCGGCACCACGCTGCGGGCAAAATCCAGGGCGTGCTGACAGACTGCATCACCCAGGGCGACCCCGGCTGCGGCGGCCATGGCCAGTGCCTGCTGGCTGGTGTTGGCCTCGCGGATGCTCTGCTGCAACGCCGCATCGGCGCCGACCTGCGCCGCCCATAACGCCAGTTGCGGCAGGTCAATGCTCGAATGGCGACTGTGCAAATCCATGTGCCCGGCCGCCAGTTTGCTGATCTTGCCGAAACCACCGCACAGGCTGAGTTTATCCACAGGTACTTTGCGCAGGTGCTTGAGCACGGCGCCAACGAAGTCGCCCATTTCGATCAGGGCGATTTCCGGCAGGTTGTAGACCCGGCGCATGGTGTCTTCGCTGGCGTTGCCAGTGCAGGCGGCGATGTGCAGGTAACCGTTGGTTTTCGCCACGTCGATGCCCTGGTGGATCGAGGCGATGTAGGCCGCACAGGAAAACGGTCGGACGATACCGCTGGTGCCGAGGATCGACAGTCCGCCAAGAATGCCCAGGCGCGGATTCATGGTTTTCAGTGCCAGTGCCTCGCCGTTCTCGACATTGACCGTGACCTCGAAACCACCGCTGTAGCCAAGCTCGTCAGCCAGTCGGGCCAGGTGTTCGCTGATCATTTTGCGCGGCACCGGGTTGATCGCGGGCTCGCCGACTCCGAGCACCAGCCCGGGCCGGGTCACGGTGCCGACACCGCGACCGGCCTTGAAGCGCGTCCCCGGTTCGCTGCTCAGGCGCACCTGGGAGTAGAGCAGGGCACCGTGGGTCACGTCCGGATCGTCACCGGCGTCCTTGAGGGTTCCCGATTCGGCGCCGTTCTCGGTGAGGCGGCAGAACTCCAGGCGCATCTGCACCTGTTTGCCCTTGGGTAACACGATTTCCACCGCATCGGCCGATGTGCCAGCCAGCAGCAGACGCGCGGCGGCGAGGCTGGTGGCCGTGGCGCAACTGCCGGTGGTCAGGCCGCTGCGCAGAGGGGCGGGGTGTTCGGCGGTTTCGTCACGCATCGAAGGGTTTCGTCACGTCCAGCAAGGTAATCGGCAAGGCCTGGCGCCAGGTGTCGAAGTCGCCCAGTGGTTGGGCCTGGGCGATATGAATTCGCGTCAGCTCCCCGCCGTGTTGCTCGCGCCAGGCCATCAGGGTCATTTCACTTTGCAGTGTGACTGCGTTGGCAATCAACCGGCCACCGGGTTTGAGTTCGGCCCAGCAGGTATCGAGCACGCCCTCGCGGGTGACGCCGCCGCCGATGAAAATCGCATCCGGCCGCTCCAGCCCGGTCAGTGCCTGCGGCGCGCTGCCGCGAACCAGTTGCAGGCCGGGAACGCCGAGGGCATCGCGGTTGTGTTCGATCAACGCTTGTCGGCCCGCATCTGCCTCGATGGCCAGTGCGCGGCAACCGGGGTGGGCGCGCATCCATTCGATGCCGATCGAGCCACTGCCGGCGCCGACATCCCACAACAGTTCGCCGGGGATCGGGGCCAGGCGCGCGAGGGTGATGGCGCGCACATCGCGCTTGGTCAGTTGGCCGTCGTGCTTGAAGGCGGAGTCCGGCAGGCCGGCCAGTCGCGACAGGCGTAGCGTGTTCGGTTCGGCGATGCACTCGATAGCGATCAGGTTCAGGTCGGCGATCACAGGATCGGTCCATTCATTGGCGATGCCGTCGACACGTCGCTCGGCTTCACCGCCCAAATGTTCGAGCACCGTTATCCGGCTCGGGCCGAAACCACGTTCACGCAGCAGTGCGGCGATGGCGGCGGGGCTGCTGCCGTCGTTACTCAACACCAGCAAGCGCACGCCACTGGACAATTGCGCGTTGAGTGCGGCGACGGGGCGGGCAACCACCGACAACGTGACCACTTCCTGCAAAGGCCAGCCCATTCGCGCCGCGGCGAGCGAGCAGGAAGAGGGAGCGGGCAGAACAAGCATTTCATCGCTGGATAAACGTCGGGAGAGACTGGCTCCCACCCCGAAAAACATCGGATCACCGCTGGCGAGGACGCAAACGGGTTCTCCCTGTTTCGCCAAAACCGGTTCAAGGGCGAAAGGACTGGGCCACAATTGCCGTACACCGCAGATGCAGGCTGGCAACAGGTCCAGTTGCCGTTGACCGCCAATGATCCGCGTAGCGTTCAGCAGAGCGTGTCGGGCATTTTTGCCAAGCCCCTTGAAGCCTTCTTCTCCAATGCCTACCACTGTCAGCCAGGGGGTCATGCTGTTCCTCTTCTATCAATCGAAGCCAAATCATCGCGCTGCCGGTCTGTGTCGACCTGTGCGGTGGTGCATCATAGCGCGGTGTGGATTGAGTTCGCCTGTCGCTGGTGTCTGTAAACGTGATCAGGGCTTATCCAGTTAATGGTTCTTTTTCAGGTCGAATCTCTTCATTCTGATTTCGAGCCGCTTGCGTTCGATGAGCGATCTTTTGCTTTCGAGTATGTTTTTGTCCAGTTTAAGATAAGCACGTTGCTGGATGATTTTTGCAGCGTGATCTTCCATGTTCCAAAATAGAAAACCACTTTTTTTGATCGTGGTAACTAACTCAAGATTAAAGACTGCAATTTCAAGAAACCCCTTTGAGTCGTAGCGTGTGGGTATTACTTGAAAGCGCTCTCCCAGGGAGCTTTGTTGGTCCAGTGAATAAAGCGCCGGCTGGTTGGGTTTCAATGCGTCGAGTGTGTCAATCATAGCGTTCCCTTGCCGGCTATCCGGCATGGTTTGAGCGCTTTGGACCAGAAACTCGGCAATGCTTTTCGAAACGGAGTGTTGAGTGCGAGTGAAGATGGCATCCTGAAAGACAGACCAGCCGAAAAAATGCAACGTCGCAACGTATTCATTCAGCCACGTTGTCGAGTCGGCGAAGCGACTGCCAACCATGTCGGCGGACTGGGTGGCTATCTGAGTGCAATGAGTGAAGTCATCGTAATCTTGCAGCGAAAGTTGCTCGATGCATGAAATGAGATTGTGGGCGGTCAATGCTCCAGCCGGTGTTTCCGTGTTCATGTACTACTCCTTGAATATATCTATGTTCCGGTGTTGTTTGTTTTGTATGTTGGGTAAAAGTACAAGAGTGGCCGTGTGGTTTGAATAAGATTGATGGGTGAAGTTGATTCTTGCTGTTTGCAAGCGAAGCAACTTTATGTCTGGATCGAGAGTATTTCGTCGTCAAGCCGCTTGGGCTTTTCATCAGACCGCCCAAAGCAGGCATAATGCTGTCCTTCGTCTTGTACCGGTCGTCCTGTGAAGTCACGTCAGATACCCAACCGCTTGCGCCCTTCCGCCTGTCCCGGGTTGTTGCGTGTCGTCCAGGCATTGGACGGTGGTATTTGCCGGATCAAACTCGACGGTGGCGCCATCCGTGCGCACCAGGCAATCGCTGTGGCCGATGCCGCCGAGCGATATGCCAGCGGAGCGATCGAGGCGACCAACCGGGCCAACCTGCAGATCCGCGGCATTGGCAACGAGCAAGCGGCGTTGATCGACAGCCTGCTGGCCGCCGATCTGGGGCCGCGTACGGCGGCTGGCGACGATGTGCGCAACCTGATGCTCAGCCCCGGTGCCGGGATCGATCGGCGCATGCTGTTCGACACCCGCCCGCTGGCCGGGCAGATCCTCGCCACACTGCAAAACCACGAAGCGTTCCACGACCTCAGTGCCAAGTTCGCCGTGCAGCTTGATGGCGGTGAAGACCTGACGATGCTCGAGCATCCCCATGACCTGTGGCTCTCGGCGTTTGAACAAGACGGCGAGCGACGGCTGGCGTTCGGTCTGGCGGGATGTCCGACGGACAGCCCCGCCGGTTCGGTTGCACTGGCTGACGGGCACGCGCTGGTAGTCGCGGTCCTTGAGTTGTTCCTTGAACTGGCGCGCCCCGAGCAGACGCGAATGCGCCATTTGCTGGCCGAGTACCCGATCGGGGGCATTGTGCTTCGACTGGCTGAGCGAGTGCCGCTGCAGGCCGTTATCGGTTGGCAACGGGTTTCGGGCTCCAGTGATTTGCACATGGGTGCCCATCCCCAGGCCGAGTCCGGTGTTGTCTATGTGGGAGCCGTCCCGCCGCTGGGGCGACTCGATCCGGCGATGCTGCGGGGTGTGGCACAACTGGCGCGGGAGTTCGGTGATTCCAGTCTGCGCTTCACGCCTTGGCAAAGCCTGCTGTTGCCCAATGTCCGCACGGAAAACGCCGCTGAGGTCATTCGGCAATTGCAATGTCTGGGCTTGCAGTGCGAAGCCGATCTGCCATTGTCCCGGTTGATCGCCTGCACCGGCTCAAACGGCTGCGGTAAAAGCCTGGCCGAGACCAAGGGTGATGCCTTGCAACTGGCGACATTGCTGCAACGTCACGGACAAACGCCGAGTGTCCATTTGAGCGGGTGCGCGCGCTCCTGCGCCGCCGCGCATACGGCGCCCGTCACATTACTGGCCGTCGCCCACGGTCACTACGACCTCTATTTTCGCGATGCAGCGCTGCCGGGTTTCGGCGCGCTGCACGCACGCAACCTTACTATTGAAGCGGTCGCGGCCCTGCTCGACGCCCGCTCACGGAGCCCCCTTGATGCTTGATTACATCCGCGACGGTCAGGAGATCTATCGCAACTCCTTCGCGATCATTCGCGCCGAGGCCAACCTCGACCGAATCCCGGACGATCTGGAGAAACTCGCGGTCCGTGTCATTCACGCCTGCGGCATGGTCGAGGCCATCGACGGCCTGCAGTTTTCCGAAGGTGCGGGCAAGGCCGGGCGTGATGCGCTGGCGGCCGGCGCGCCGATTTTGTGCGATGCGCGGATGGTCTCCGAAGGCGTGACCCGTGCGCGGTTGCCGGCGAACAATCCGGTGATCTGCACCTTGCGCGACGAGAGTGTTCCGGAACTGGCTCGTGATTTGGGTAACACCCGCTCAGCCGCTGCGCTGGAACTGTGGCGCCCGCATCTGGAAGGCAGCGTGGTGGTCATCGGCAACGCTCCGACGGCACTGTTTTACTTGCTGGAAATGCTTGACGCCGGTGCGCCAAAACCGGCGCTGATCCTCGGTTTTCCGGTGGGCTTCGTCGGCGCCGCCGAATCCAAGGCCGCGCTGGCGGCTGACAGCCGTGGAGTGCCTTTTGTCATCATGCAGGGTCGCCTGGGCGGTAGCGCCATGGCCGCCGCCGCCGTCAATGCCCTCGCCACGGAGATCGAATGATGCAGCAACCTGGACGTTTGATCGGCCTCGGCGTCGGTCCCGGTGATCCGGAACTGATTACCGTCAAGGCCCTGCGCTTGCTGCGCGAATCCCCAGTGGTGGCGTACTTCGTGGCCAAGGGCAAGAAAGGCAACGCCTTCGGTATCATCGAGGCGCATCTGCAGGAAGCGCAGAATTTGTTGCCGCTGGTGTACCCGGTGACCACCGAAGCCTTGCCGGCACCGTTGTCCTACGAGCAAGTGATCAGCGACTTCTACGATGACGCAGCCGACGAATTGGCGACGCATCTCGATGCCGGTCGCGACGTGGCGGTGATCTGCGAGGGCGATCCGTTCTTCTACGGCTCCTACATGTACCTGCACGACCGGCTCGCCGAGCGTTATCAGGCCGAAGTCGTGCCCGGTGTGTGCTCGATGCTCGGCGGGGCCTCGGTGCTCGGTGCGCCGCTGGTGTATCGCAATCAGAGTCTGTCGGTGTTGTCCGGTGTGTTGCCGCACGACGAACTCAAGCGTCGCCTGGCCGATGCCGATGCGGCGGTGATCATGAAGCTTGGGCGCAACTTTCCCAAGGTTCGCCAAGTGCTGGAAGAACTCGGCTTGGCCGAGCGCGCGTTGTACGTCGAGCGCGCGACCATGGCCAATCAGAAGATCGTGCCGCTGGATCAGGTCGAGCCGATGTCCTCGCCGTACTTCTCGTTGATCATCGTTCCTGGTGAAAGGTGGCAAGGCTGATGCCCCGTCCAGTTCCGGCGATTGTCATTCTTGGCAATGGCAGCCTCGCCACCGCGCGTAGTATTCAGCAGGTGTATCCCGGCGCCCTGATCCATGGCTTGGCCGAACGGGTCGAAGGCGCGGATCGGGCCTATCACGAGTTCGGTGCGACCCTGCGCGAACTCTATCAACAGGGCACGCCGATCATTGCCCTGTGCGCGGCCGGGATCGTGATCCGCACGCTGGCGCCCTTGTTGCTGGAAAAAGGCGCCGAACCACCGGTGTTGGCGGTAGCCGAAGACGGTAGCGCAGTGGTTCCACTGCTGGGTGGTCTTGGTGGGGTAAATGTGATGGCGCGGGAGATTGCCGCCGCGCTGGAAGTCGCGGCGGCGATCACCACCAGCGGCGAGTTGCGTTTCGGCACGTGCCTGCTCAACCCGCCCAGTGGCTATGCCCTTGGTGATCTGGAGTTGGGCAAGCGTTTCGTTTCCGATTTGCTCGCCGGCGAAACGGTTCGCATTGAGGGTGAGGCTCCGTGGCTGGCACACGTGCAGTTGCCTGAGAATGAGCAGGCGCGGCTGACCGTTCACGTCGGCCATACCGAGCGCGAGCCAGCCGCCAACGAATTGCTGATCTATCCACGCAACGTGCTGGTTGCCGTCACGGGCGAATCGAGCAATGTGTCGGGGACCATTCGCGAGGCTTTGCATCAGGCCGGAATCGCCGTGCAATCGATGGCTTGCCTGTTGGCCGCCGACACCGAAATGGCCAGCTCCGCGCTGCGCGAAGTTGCGCTTGAGCTGGGTGTGCCATTGCGTTTTGTCAGTGCTGCAGGTGCGGCCAGTGAACTGCTGCGGCATGCCATAGCGCAGCCTGTCTCCATCGTTGGTGATGACACTATTGCCATTGCGGTCGCCGAGCAGCCGCTGGACCCCTTGCAGATCGGCCGCCCTCGCGGGCGCCTGGCGGTGATTGGTCTCGGGCCGGGCGCTGCCGAATTGATGGTGCCGGCGGTGAAGGCGGAACTGGCTCGTGCCAGCGATGTTCTCGGCTACGAGACCTACGTGCGCATGGCCGGGCCGTTCCGGGCTGATCAGATCCTGCACTGCACCGATAACCGTGAAGAAATGCAGCGCGCCCGTCACGCCTTTGAACTGGCTGCCCAAGGTCGGTCGGTGGTGGTGGTGTCGTCTGGCGATCCGGGTGTCTTCGCCATGGCAGCCGCTGTGCTTGAGGCGCTTCACGAGTCTAGCGATGCCATCTGGCACAGCGTCGATCTTGAGATTTTGCCGGGTGTCTCTGCTTCGTTGGCAACGGCTGCCCAGGCCGGTGCGCCCTTGGGGCATGACTTCTGTGTGCTGTCGCTGTCGGACAACCTCAAGCCTTGGTCGATCATTGAAAAACGCCTGGATCTGGCCGCTCAAGCCGATCTCGCTCTGGCCTTTTACAACCCGATCTCACGTTCGCGGCCGTGGCAATTAGGGCGGGCGCTGGAGATTGTTGGCCAGCATCGTGAACCGGCCACTCCGGTTGTGTTGGGGCGGGACATCGGCCGTCCGGGTCAGACCTTGCGGGTGACAACACTCGGTCAACTGAGTGTCGATCAGGTGGACATGCGGACCATGGTACTCATCGGCTCTTCGACAACGCGCGTGATTCCTCGCCTCGATGGCAGTACGTGGGTTTACACGCCGCGCAGCTATGGCGATAAGCTCACCCCCCTATAACAGTCAGTATTTTTTATTTATTGGATAAAACCGGATCGTCATAGGTTAATGGCGGTCCGGTTGTCTTGCGTGCTTTATTTGTATGAGTTGTATGTGCTCTTAGTAAATATTGATTGAGGTACATATGTTGTATTTAGTCGCTGTTGATAGTCTGGATAGGGCGGGTTAGATTCAGGGCGCTCCCGGATGGGGCGCTTATTAATATATAAAGGAGTATTGTTTGTGGATAATTTTGAGAGTGCGGTAAGTGTTTCGCAACGCGTTGACTTTGTAAGAAAGTGCATTCAGAAGCGTAAAGTTGCCTTGGCTGGCAGGCCGCGTGTAAGGTCCTTGGCTTTGTCGATTGCATCGAGCCCTACAAAGGAGCTCAACGCGGTGGTACTTGGCAACAGTCTAGTCGGGTACGGAGACAAAATAAGTCTCGAGAACATGGCGATTATTGAAAACTTGATCACCATGTCGAAGATGGAAGCAACTTACGAGGTTTCTGATAGTAAGGATCCCAAGGCTTGGTACCATGCGTTTACAAAGTGCATGGAGGAACTTGGATGTTTCGTGCCGGATAAAGGCTATTCAAAATACAGCGCCACTTCGCTTAAGGTAACGATGGATAATGTCATGGTCGATATTATTCAGGCGGCCGTCGAAGCCGCAAAGGCTGCAATTCCAGGGGCCTCCGTGCTCAGTGCAGTGACCAGCTCTACATTGGATGCATTGAAGAAAGAGCCTGAGGCGATCAACCTGTTGAATCTTGAGTCGAAGAATGCCGAAGGCGTGCGCTTGTCCACTATTCCCTGCGAACAAATGGCAAACGGAATTATCCTGATTGCGATAGGCGCGGTTGATCATCAGGGTGGGGGGAAGGACGGCGGCTTGCTGTTTGTTGATTGGAAGACGTCCTCTCTGGATATTTTTCACGGAAAGTCGTTCATTACTTTCAATCCCGTCCGTTATGCGGAAATCAAGTCGGATATCGAAGAGTATCTTGGCGTCCACCGAAAGGAAGTTCTGGTCAAGCGTTTCAGCCGGCGCAAGTGAAGGGGCAAGGCCAGAGGCTTTGTGTCTCTGGCCTTCTTGAAAAAAAGGAAAGCGTATGGCGTATTCCGTATTGATAAATTCAGGCAGCGTTTTGCTGTTGTCGACGTCGTTGTCGGCTGCAGTCGGGCAGGACGCCCTTGACACTATTTTATTTGCGCAACTCGCGGCAGAGGAAGATTTTCCAGGCGGCAGGAACCACGCTCAATGGACCGATGTATTTGTGGATACGCTGGTTGCCTGTGGTTGGAAGTTCCACGATCAAGGGAGAACTTCGGGAATGTTCCCGGTTGCAGGTGTTACGGTTTTCTCAATACAGGACGCTGTCCATGCGGCCTTTCAATCAAGTCTGTGCGCTGAGCAGATCGTGCTGACGGCAAGTGCTTTGCGCAGGGTCGCGCAATTGCCGGAGACGTCGGTGGCATCCGGTGTTTTCCGTGGGCAATCGATCATGACTGTCGAGACTGAATCGGCGAGCACGGCAGGTCATTACGCCGGCAACCGTCATCATCGCGTGAGAGTGCTGGCAGGCGTTGTCGAGGCTGATGGCTTCCTGACGTTGGCTTCGGTGTTTTTTGAAACGGGTCAGCCGATAGATCGCCAGTTCATCAGGCAGGATTTTGCCTTGAGTCGCGTTGTGGGAGGTGTGAGCACTTCGTTCCTTCATTCGCGGTTTTCGGTCGACGAATACAAGGCATTCAGAGAAGACACAGTGCTGTGGTTAGGGTCGCAACGACAGGCACTGTGCATCAAGGTCAGCGAGCACGCCGTGCAGTCTCCTCGTTGATTGATGCCGGTTTTCCGACACCGCTCAAGGGGAGACCGAGAACAAGAACGGTGAGAGACATGACGGGCTAAGGAAGCAGGTAGCCCCTGACCCCGGTGAAGATGATCTGTGCCGCCAGTGCACACACGAACAACCCCATTAATCGGCTGACGATCTGTAACCCCTGGTCGCCGAGAATCCGTTCGATGCGGCTGGACAAGAACAGCACCACGCCCACGGTAAAACTGGCCAGGGCAATGCCGACAATGGCCGTGAGCTTGTCGTCCCAGTGCGGCTGGCTCACGCCCATCACCAGCAAGGCACCGATGGTGCCGGGGCCGACTGTCAGCGGGATGGTCAGTGGAACGATGGTGACATCCTGCTGCACATTGTCGGTCTGTACCGCCGATTTGCCTTGCGCCATGCCCAGCGCCGAGATGAACAGCACACTGCCGGCACCGATACGAAAGGCGTCCACGGTAATGCCGAACACACTGAAAATCACTCGGCCGAACAAGTACAGCAGAACGCTGGAGACCAGGGTGGCGACCGCTACTTTCCAGGCCAGCCGACGCTGTTCCTTGCGCGAATAACCACGGGTCAGGCTGATGAAGCAGGACAACACGAAGAATGGGCTGTAGAGCACCAGCATCTTCAGATAAACGCTGAACAACACATGGAGCATGGTGCCGGGCTCACTGGCGAGGGAAGTCGAGGGGGAGTCTATCAGGGGTTGCGAAGTCTGTCGGCTCAGGACGTTGGGGTCGTCGTGCGTTTCTGCTGATCACGCTGGGCGACCCAGTGTTCGATCAGTTCGCGCAACTGCGACAGTTCCACCGGCTTGGCCATGTGTCCGTCCATGCCAGCCTGGCGCGCACGCTCTTTGTGTTCGGCAAGGATATGGGCGGTCAACGCCACCACAGGTGTGCGAACCCGCTGGTTGCCGACTTCCCAGGCACGCAATTGCTGGGTGGCCGAGAAGCCGTCGAGGATCGGCATTTCGCAGTCCATCAGCACCAGGTCGTAACGCTGGGCTTTCATCGCCTGCAGGGCTTCTTCGCCGTTGCAGGCGGTATCCGGTTGCAGGTTGAGCTTGCTCAGCATGCCGCGGATCACCTTGGTCGAGATGCTGTTGTCTTCAGCCACCAGAATGCGGAAGTCGCAGGGGACCTTGACCGGCAACGTCGGGCCGATTGGCACGGGCTGGGTCGCGACGAGCCCTTTGTTGCGCTGGGTCAGTTCGTCGGCCAGAGTGGTCTTGAGGGTGTAGCCGGCAACCGGCTTGGCCAGGATGCGCTTGATCCCGGAGTTGCGCGCGATGATCTTGCTCGGTGCGTTGCTGATGCCGGTGAGCATGATCAGCAGGATGTCATGGTTCAGGCTCGGGTCTTCCTTGATCTTGGCCGCCAGTTGCATGCCGGTCATGCCGGGCATGTTTTGGTCCAGCAAGACTATATCGAAGTAATCGCGCAAATGAGCCTTGGTGCGCAGCAGGGCCAGCGCCTCCTTGCCGGAAGATGCGGCGCTGACGTTCAGGCCCCAGGCGCTGCATTGCTGCACCAGCACCTTGCGACAGGTGTCATTGTCATCCACCACCAATACCCGCGCGCCTTGCAGCGGGCCGTCGAGGTCGGAGGTCGGGTGTTCTAGGCGATCCGGGTCCAGCGGCAGGGTCAGCCACAGGGTGCTGCCCTGGTTGTTGCCGCTCTTGATCCCGAATTCCCCCTGCATCAAGCGGATCAGCTGGCGGGCTATCACCAGCCCCAGGTTGCCGCCCAACTGGGTGGCCGAAAGAAAATGCCGGCTGTGCAGTTCGGCATGCATCAGAGCGTCGCGCTCTTCGGCGTCCATGGGCTCGCCGCTGTCCTGCACGGCGATACGCAGGCGTGGTTTGGTGTTGCGCTCGTCGAGCGCCACGACGATCAGGATTTCGCCTTCATCGGTTTTTTTCAGGGCGTTTTCAAGCAGGCTCAACAGCGTCTGGCGCAAGCGTGTCGGGTCACCGCTGATCACCCGCGGCACCTGCGGCTGGATGAAACTGATCAACTCGACGTTTTGCTGCTCGGCCTTGGCGCGGAAGATGCTCAGGCAGTCTTCGATCAACGCGTTGAGGTCGAACTGCACGTCGTCCAGTTCAATCTGTCCGGACTCGAGTTTGGAAATGTCGAGAATTTCGTTGATCAGTGTCAGCAGTTCGTTGCCGGCGCTGTGGATCGTCTGTACGTAGTCGCGTTGCTTGACCGATAGCGGTGTGCCCAGCAGCAGTTCGGTCATGCCGAGGACGCCGTTCATCGGGGTGCGGATTTCATGGCTGATTTTCGCCAGGAACTCGGCCTTGGCGTTGATCTCGGCGTTGCTGGCCGCCAGGTCACGACTGATGCTGAAGCGGTCTTCGGTGATGCGTCGCTGGCGCTCGCTCAGTGCAATGCTCATCAACAGGCCGCTGATGCAGATGAACGCCAGCAATGTGGTGATCAGGCCATGGGGTTCGATCAGGGTCAGCCCCAACAGAGCAGGCAGGATGACCAGTGTCCCGAGGTTGAACACCACCATGGCCGCCACGAAGAGGCGAGCCGGGCGATAACCTTTTTGCCAGTGATAGGCGCTGATGAACAGCATGGTCAGGCCAGCCAGGGCTACCAGGCCGTAGGTGATGAAGTTCAGCGGCAAGGTATTGACGAACAGCAGCATCAGGCTGCAGGCGGTGATCAGCACGACCTCGCCAAGCAGCAAGCGGTTCAGCGGATGCGGCCCGAGCGGGGCGAAGAAACGATAGGCAAGCATCAGGCCGCAGGGGGCAGTCATTAATAATGCCAGGTAAGCCCCCGGCGTTTGCAGTGCATGCCAGTCCGGCAGCCAGGGGCCGGCGAGATTCAGCAACAACAGCAGACTGAGCATCAACAGCCCTTCGCACGTCGCCAACCAGAGGGCGCTGTGCGAGCGGGTGTAGGCGTAGCGGATGAGGTTGTGCAGGATCAGCATGGCGATGCAACCGAACAGCAGGCCATAAATCAGCGTCTGGTTCTGGTTGGCGGCCGAGTTGATCGCTGACTGCAGGGTGATGTAGGGTCGTAACTGGTGGTCGGAGGCCAGTCGCAGGTATACGTCGAGGGGGGTGTCGCTTTGCGGCAGGGCCAGCATGAAGTCGCTGCTGGGCAATGGTCGCTCGGATTGGGGGTGTTCGTTGCCCGTGCTGGATTGATCGATCAGCTTGTCGCCGTCCAGTACGTACATGTTGAACTGGCGCAGGTCAGGCGCGAACACGCGCAGCAACTGTTCATGTTTGCCCGGTGCAAGCCTGAATCGCAACCATAACGCGCCATCGGGTTCGGCGGCGGTAATGTGGTCGAGTTCGATAGGGCTGAATTGATTGGTGTAACGTGCGGAGCGGATGTCGCTCAGTTGCAGGTCGCCCTGTTCGTCGAGCAATACCGCCCAGCCACTGCCTTGCGCGGCCTGGGCCGGTAGCATGCAGAGCAAGGTCAGCAAAGTGACGGTCAAGCTTATGGCAATCCTGAGCCAGCGCACGGCGAAATCCCTTCGTTAGGTTGATGCCAGAATATAACGATGCGCGGCGCCGGAATAGCCAGGCAATAAACAGTGTTCATTGCCTGGCGCGGTGTTTACCTTATTCCTGATTTTCGCCACGCTCGCGGGCAATGGCGCGGTAGCCAATGTCCTTGCGATAGAAGCAGCCTTCCCAGTCAATCGAAGCCGCGAGCTTGTAGGCTTGCTGCTGTGCAGCGTCAACGCTGGCGCCCATGGCCGTTGCGCAAAGCACCCGACCGCCGGCCGTTACGACTTGACCGTCCTTGAGTGCAGTACCGGCGTGGAAGACTTTGCCTTCCAGTGCGGCGGCTGCATCCAGCCCCTTGATGGCCACGCCTTTGGCGTAGTCACCAGGATAGCCGCCAGCGGCAAGCACGATGCCGACGCTCGGGCGTGGATCCCATTGCGCTTCTACTTTGTCCAGCGCCTGGGTCAGAGCAGCCTCGACCAGCAGCACCAGGCTCGACTGCAGGCGCAGCATCACCGGTTGGGTCTCAGGGTCGCCGAAGCGGCAGTTGAATTCGATGACTTTTGGGTTACCAGCCTTGTCGATCATCAGACCGGCGTACAGGAAACCAGTGTAGACGTTGCCTTCCTCGGCCATGCCGCGCACGGTCGGCCAGATCACCAGGTCCATGACGCGCTTGTGCACTTCGGCGGTGACCACTGGCGCCGGGGAGTAAGCACCCATGCCGCCGGTGTTTGGACCGGTGTCGCCGTCGCCGACGCGTTTGTGGTCCTGGCTGGTGGCCATCGGCAGGACGTTCTTGCCGTCGACCATGACGATGAAACTGGCTTCTTCGCCGTCCAGGAACTCTTCGATGACCACGCGCGAACCCGCATCGCCAAAGGCATTGCCCGCCAGCATGTCGCGCACGGCGTCTTCGGCTTCGGCCAGGGTCATGGCGACGATCACGCCTTTACCGGCGGCCAGGCCATCGGCCTTGATCACGATCGGAGCGCCTTTTTCACGCAGGTAAGCCAGGGCCGGCTCGATCTCGGTGAAGTTCTGGTAATCGGCGGTCGGGATCTTGTGGCGAGCCAGGAAGTCCTTGGTGAAGGCTTTCGAGCCTTCCAGCTGCGCAGCGCCAGCGGTCGGACCGAAGCAATCCAGGCCACGGCTGCGGAACAGATCCACAACACCGGCAACCAGCGGCACTTCAGGGCCAACGATGGTCAGGGAAACGTTTTTCTCGGCAAAGTCTGCCAGTTGCTCAAGCGCCAGTACGTCGATGGCGACGTTCTCGCACTTGGCTTCGATGGCGGTACCGGCGTTGCCCGGCGCCACGAACACCTTCTGCACGCGCGGATCCTGAGCCACTTTCCAGGCCAGGGCGTGTTCACGG
This sequence comes from Pseudomonas sp. 2725, assembly GCF_050434585.1. Classification (NCBI taxonomy): domain Bacteria; kingdom Pseudomonadati; phylum Pseudomonadota; class Gammaproteobacteria; order Pseudomonadales; family Pseudomonadaceae; genus Pseudomonas; species Pseudomonas sp. 2725. Next base: position 408,257 of record NZ_JBNDIV010000007.1, read on the forward strand.
CCACCGCTGCCAATGATCAAAACATTCATTTCAAAAACCTCGGATGACGCAAATCTGGGAACTGTAGGAGCGAGCTTGCTCGCGATGGTGGTTAACGATAACGCGGGGTGTCTGAAACACTGTGGCGTCTAGTCGTTCTTCGCGAGCAAGCTCGCTCCTACAGGGGAATGCTGTGCTGTCAGTGACGGAAGTGGCGCATGCCGGTGAACACCATGGCGATGCCGGCTTCATCAGCTGCAGCAATCACTTCGTTGTCACGCATCGAGCCGCCTGGCTGGATCACTGCAGTGATACCGACCTTGGCCGCGTTGTCGATGCCGTCGCGGAACGGGAAGAATGCGTCGGATGCCATGACTGCACCTTGAACCTGCAAACCGGCATGTTCTGCCTTGATTGCAGCAATACGCGCGGAGTTCACGCGGCTCATCTGGCCGGCGCCGACACCGATGGTCTGGCGATTCTTGGCGTAGACGATGGCGTTGGACTTCACGTACTTGGCAACTTTCCAGGCGAAGATCAGGTCATGGATTTCCTGCTCGCTCGGTGCGCGCTTGGTCACCACTTTCAGGTCGTCGGCGCCAATCATGCCGATGTCGCGGCTCTGTACCAGCAGGCCGCCGTTGACGCGCTTGTAGTCCCAGGCAGCAGCGCGGTCAGCCGACCACTCGCCGCAGGCCAGCAGGCGTACGTTGGCTTTGGCAGCGACGATGGCGCGGGCCTCTTCGCTGACCGACGGAGCGATGATCACTTCAACGAACTGACGTTCGACGATGGCCTTGGCGGTCTCGGCGTCCAGTTCACGGTTGAAGGCGATGATGCCGCCGAAGGCGGATTCGGTGTCGGTGGCGTAGGCCAGGTCGTAGGCCTTGCGGATGCCGCCTTCGGCATCAGGGCTGACAGCCACGCCGCACGGGTTGGCGTGCTTGACGATCACGCAAGCCGGCTTGACGAAGCTCTTCACGCATTCCAGCGCGGCGTCGGTGTCGGCCACGTTGTTGTACGACAGTTCCTTGCCTTGCAGCTGGGTCGCGGTGGCGATGCCGACTTCGGCAGGCTTGGCTTCAACATAGAACGCCGCGCTCTGGTGCGGGTTCTCGCCGTAGCGCATTTCCTGGGCCTTGATGAACTGGCTGTTGAAGGTGCGCGGGAACTCGCTGCGACCTTCGGTGCTCAGGGTGTCGGCAGACTGGTTCACGGTGCCCATGTAGTTGGCGATCATGCCGTCGTAGGCGGCGGTGTGCTCGAAGGCCTTGAGCATCAGGTCGAAACGCTGGGCGTAGGTCAGGCCACCGGCCTTGAGGTTTTCCAGGACGCTGGCGTAATCGCTGGCGTTGACCACGATGGCCACGTCCTTGTGGTTCTTGGCGGCGGAACGGACCATGGTCGGGCCGCCGATGTCGATGTTCTCGATGGCGGTCGGCAGGTCGCAGCCTGGCTTGTTGATGGTGGCTTCGAACGGGTACAGGTTGACCGCTACCAGGTCGATCGGCTTGATGCCGTGCTCGTTCATGATGGCGTCGTCGATACCGCGACGACCGAGGATCCCGCCGTGGATTTTCGGGTGCAGGGTCTTTACCCGGCCGTCCATCATTTCCGCGAAGCCTGTGTAATCCGCGACTTCCACTGCGGCAACGCCGTTGTCCTGCAGCAGCTTGAACGTCCCGCCGGTGGAGAGGATCTCGACGCCCAGGGCTTCAAGCTCCTTGGCGAATTCGAGGATCCCGGTCTTGTCGGAAACGCTGATCAAGGCGCGGCGGATCGGCAGGCGGGTAGTCTGGTCGGTCATCTCAATTTCCATCAAAAGCAAAGGAAGTCAGCAAAAAAGGCGACCGGTTTTACGCGGGCGCCTTTCTGGTTTGATTGAATGCTTACAACAAATCGTACTGCTTGAGTTTCTTGCGCAGCGTGCCCCGGTTAAGCCCGAGCATCTCGCTGGCCTTGGTCTGGTTGCCCTTGACGTAGTTCATCACGCACTCGAGCAGGGGAGCCTCGACTTCGGAGAGCACCAGGTTGTACACATCCGTGACGGCAGCGCCCTCAAGGTGGGCGAAATAATTGTGCAGCGCCTTCTCGACACTCCCGCGAAGGGTCTGACCTTCTTCGCTTGGCGTATTGAGGTGCTGTTTCAAATTCACGTTGTCGCTCACGGGTGTTGTTCCACTCACTAAAGTCTCGGTCATCATCGTCATGCGGCCACCCACTCTCCGTCCCCTGTCAGGCTCTTGTAACGCTCGGCGAAAAACGCCCGAACGTTGGCGCATTGTGCATCCGTACCATCCAAACGATTGAAGTGGGCGCGAAACTCCCTGGCGCCCGGCAGGGTTGCGAGATACCAGCCCACATGCTTTCGAGCAATGCGCACGCCCATCACATCACCATAGAAGGCGTGCAGGGCAGCCAGATGCTCTAGCAGAATGCGTTCCACCTCGATCAGTTCCAGCGCCGGGAGTTTCTCGCCGGTACGCAGGAAATGGTCGATCTCGCGAAAAATCCATGGCCGCCCCTGGGCAGCCCGGCCAATCAACAGGCCATCGGCACCGGTCGCGTCGAGCACGTACCGGGCTTTTTCCGGCGAATCGATATCGCCATTGGCGAAGACCGGAATCGACACCGCCTGCTTGATTGCGGCAATGGTGTCGTACTCGGCTTCACCGGTGTACAGGTCGGCACGGGTGCGGCCATGCACCGCCAGCGCCGTAATGCCTGCCTGTTCGGCGATCTTCGCCACCGTCAGGCCGTTCTTGTTGTCCCGGTCCCAACCGGTCCGGATCTTCAGGGTAACCGGCACATCGACCGCAGCCACGACGGCCTGCAGGATCTCGGTTACCAGGGGTTCATCCTTCAACAGTGCGGAACCGGCAGCCTTGTTGCAGACTTTTTTTGCCGGACAGCCCATGTTGATATCAATGATCTGCGCACCCATTTCAACGTTGGCACGGGCGGCGTCCGCCAGCATCTGCGCGTCCCCACCGGCGATCTGTACCGAGCGTGGCTCGGGATCACCTTCGTGGATCATGCGCATGCGCGACTTGCGGGTGTTCCACAAACTCATGTCGCTGGTGACCATTTCCGAGACGACCAGTCCCGCGCCCAAGCGCTTGCACAGCTGACGAAAGGGCTGGTCGGTGACACCCGCCATGGGGGCGAGAATCAAGCTGTTATGTAATGTGTATGGGCCGATGCGTACCGCCGACATAGGACTTCCCTGTTGTGGGGCCGGATCATGAGAGTTCGAAAAAGGGTTGGCATGATACCCGCTCTCGATGACTGGATAAAGGCTGAATTGAACAAATTCTGAACAGTTATTCTGTTATTACCCGTGGTTTGGTTTGCCTGGAGCAGTCAGAAAGCCGGCGTTAATCCGGGAGTAATGAAGCGTTTCACTCCGGAGAGTGGAAGCTCAGACTGTAGTTCACGGCCTTGGCACCTGGGTCGAGAATGTCCAGGGCGATGTGGATCGGCGTTTGCGGAGGCATCTCCGCCATGCCTTCGAGATCGCCATTGAGGTACTCGCCAGGCTTGAAGCGACGACTGGCGATCAGATGGCCATTGAGGTCGGCGAAGCGCAGTTCCAGCAGCGGGAAGGGCTGGGAGAAGGGCGCGCGGTTATAGATGATCGCATCGACCACCAGGGCGCCATTGAACTCGGGGTGGCTGCGCACCACCAGGTTGCTGCTTTTGATTTTCGCGATGTCGACTTTGGAGGGCACGGTGCAGCCGATTTGCGGGCACAGTTGCTGGAACCACGGGCGATATTGATCCTGTCGCGCCAGTTCGTCGAAATGGTAGGCGATGTACTGGCCAGCGAGGGCGCCTGCGGCAATCAGCACCAGCAGCAACCACAACAGCCGTCGGCCCCAAGGTGAGCGGCGTTTTTGCCAGTCCAGTTGCAGCGGGTCGTCGGTCAGGTCTTGCAGCGCTTCGGCGCGCACGCCCGGTTCGCTGCGTTCGCGTCGCTTGCGCAGCGGTTCTATCGAGGGCAGGTTGTCGTCGATTTCGCTCTCGTCGGCGGCCGACAGGCGTTCATGGTTCAGCGGCGCATCAAGAGGGTCGTGCAATCGCAAATGGGGTGGTTGCGATTCGTCGTCGAGATCAACCGGTTCCAGGGACAGCGAAGGTTCGGTGCGTGAGGTTTTGCTCGTTTCGACCGTCGGCTCTGGTGTTTCAAGGCTGTCGAGCGGTTCGTCGACTGGCGCACGATCGGCCGCTGACGCGCTGAACAGGCTGTCGGACCACGGCTCTTCGTCGTCCTGCCCGGCGCTGTCGCGACGGGCGCTCAGCGAGTCGTCGCGATGGCGGCCGAGTTCGGTGGCCGGCTGGATTTCCCGCTGTTCGAGCCGGGCGAGTTCTTCGTCGAGGTCGAGACTGTCCAGGTCCAGTTCGGTCGCGCTCCATTGCTTTTGGCTGATGGCGTGCGGTGGCGATGGCTCAAGGGGCTCCTCAGGCTGCACAGGCGGGAGCGGCGTCGCGACTGGTGCTTCCTTGCCGGCCTGCTCAAGCAACTGCCTGGCGGCATTGAACACCTGCAAGCAGGAGCCGCAACGAACCACCCCGCGAGCCACGCTCAACTGGGCATGGCTGACGCGGAAGCTGGTTTGGCAATGCGGGCACTGGGTGACGAAGCTGTCGGTCATGCGGCGATCCGGATTATGCAGGCGATCATTCTAGCGCCGACGGCCAGTGATGCGCACCCAGCCATCGCGATTGGCGATTGGGTCCAGATCGAAGTCCCTGGCGTAGGCGGCAGCGACTTCGTCACCCTGTTCGGCGAGGATGCCCGACAGCGCCAGGCGCCCGCCCGACTTGACCAGGCCCGACAGCTGCGGCGCCAGGGAAACCAGCGGGCCGGCGAGAATGTTGGCCACCAGCACATCGGCCTGAACCTGCGGCAAATCTTCCGGCAGATACAGTGGGAACAGTTCATCAGCGATGTTATTGCGCCCGGCGTTGTCGCGGGACGCTTCCAGCGCCTGCACGTCGATGTCGGTACCCACGGCCTCCTTGGCGCCCAGCAGCAGGGCGGCAATCGCCAGAATCCCCGAGCCGCAGCCGAAGTCCAGCACGTTGCAGCCTTTCAGGTCCTGTCCGTCGAGCCATTCCAGGCACAGTGCGGTGGTCGGGTGGGTGCCGGTGCCGAACGCCAGGCCCGGGTCCAGCAGCAAATTCACTGCATCAGGCTCCGGCGCGGCGTGCCAGCTCGGCACGATCCACAGGCGCTGGCCGAAACGCATTGGCTGGAATCCGTCCATCCAGCTGCGTTCCCAGTCCTGGTCTTCGATCACTTCGCTGTGGTGCTCGGGCAACGGGCTGCCGGTCAGCAGCTCCAGATGGGCCAATACCGGGCCTGGCTCGGTGCCGCCTTCGAACAGGGCCAGCAGGTGCGTGTGGGACCACAGCGGCGTGGTGTTGAGTTCCGGCTCGAAGATCGGCTGATCTTCGGCGTCCATGAAGGTCACCGACACGGCGCCCACTTCAAGGAAAGCGTCTTCATAGGTTTCGGCTTGTTCTGGGCTGATGGCGAGACGGACTTGCAGCCAAGGCATGGCGGGCACCTTTGAAAAATATTGATTGCAGCCTAGCGGGCTGCAAGAAGCGCGCAAGTTTACGCGAGCGCGGGGCAGATGACGACACGCCAGGTGCCATTTCCACGCGCAGGCCTGTGTAGGAGCGAGCTTGCTCGCGAAGAATGCAAGGAAGACGCGTACAGTCTGAACGCTCGCGTTATCGTTGACCACCATCGCGAGCAAGCTCGCTCCTACAGGGGGTGAAGGAACGTCCAGATACAACAAAGCCGCCCGAAGGCGGCTTTGTTGATCGGGTCGAAGCTTAGTGCTTCTCGCCAGCCAGCTTGTGCTCGAGGTAGTGAATGTTCACGCCCCCTTTGCAGAAGCCTTCATCGCGGGTCAGGTCGCGGTGCAGCGGGATGTTGGTCTTGATCCCGTCGACCACGATTTCGTCCAGCGCATTGCGCATGCGCGCCATGGCTTCGTCGCGGGTTGCGCCGTAGGTGATCAGCTTGCCGATCAACGAATCGTAGTTCGGCGGAACCGCATAGCCACTGTACAGGTGCGAGTCGACGCGAACGCCGTTGCCGCCTGGAGCGTGGAAATGCTTGATCGTGCCCGGGCTTGGCATGAAGGTTTTCGGGTCTTCGGCGTTGATCCGGCATTCCAGCGCGTGACCGCGGATGACCACGTCATCCTGGGTGAACGACAGCTTGTTGCCGGCGGCGATGCTGAGCATCTCCTTGACGATGTCGATGCCGGTGACCATTTCCGAAACCGGGTGCTCTACCTGGACACGAGTGTTCATCTCGATGAAGTAGAAGCGGCCGTTTTCGTACAGGAACTCGAAAGTGCCTGCGCCACGGTAGCCGATATCGATGCAAGCCCTGACGCAGCGTGCGAGTACTTCCTCACGTGCGTTTTCGTCGATACCCGGTGCCGGCGCTTCTTCAAGAACCTTCTGGTGACGACGTTGCAGCGAGCAGTCGCGGTCGCCCAGATGGATAGCGTGACCCTGGCCATCGGAAAGCACCTGGACTTCCACGTGACGTGGGTTGGTCAGGAATTTTTCCAGATAGACCATCGGGTTGCCAAACGCCGCGCCTGCTTCGGAGCGGGTCAGTTTCGCCGAGGCAATCAGGTCTTCTTCCTTGTGCACAACGCGCATGCCGCGACCACCACCGCCGCCAGCGGCCTTGATGATCACCGGGTAACCGACTTCGCGACCAATGCGCAGAGCGGTTTCTTCGTCTTCCGGCAGCGGGCCGTCAGAACCCGGAACAGTCGGTACGCCGGCAGCGATCATGGCGTGCTTGGCCGATACCTTGTCGCCCATCAGGCGAATGGTTTCGGCTTTCGGGCCAATGAACGCAAAGCCGGATTTCTCGACCTGCTCGGCGAAGTCGGCGTTTTCCGCAAGGAAACCGTAGCCCGGGTGAATGGCGGTGGCGCCAGTCACTTCGGCTGCGGCAATGATTGCCGGAATGTGCAGGTAGGAGTGGGCGGCCGATGCCGGACCGATGCAGACGGATTCGTCTGCCAGGCCCAGGTGCATCAGTTCCTTGTCAGCCTTGGAGTAAACGGCGACGGTCTTGATGCCCATCTCTTTGCAGGCGCGCAGGATCCGCAGGGCGATCTCACCGCGGTTGGCGATCAGAACTTTTTCCAACTTCGCAGTCATCAAAGGCTCTCCGCGGTTCAAACGATGGTGAACAGCGGTTGGTCGTACTCAACCGGCTGGCCGTCTTCGACGAGGATGGATTCGATCACACCGCTGGTTTCAGCTTCGATGTGGTTCATCATCTTCATGGCTTCAACGATGCACAGGGTGTCGCCTTTCTTCACGGTCTGGCCGACTTCCACGAAGGACGGCGAGGTTGGCGAAGACTTGCGATAGAACGTACCGACCATCGGCGAACGGGCAACGGTGCCGTTCAGTGCAGGCGCGGCGGCGGCAGCAGGTGCGGCAGCGGCAACCGGAGCGGCGGCAGCAACAGGCGCGGCAGCCGGAGCATGCATTGGCGCTGGCGCGTAGTACTGCTGAGCCGGGGTCTTGCTATGACGGCTGATGCGTACGGACTCTTCGCCTTCCTTGATCTCGAGCTCGTCGATGCCGGACTCTTCCAGCAATTCGATCAGTTTCTTAACTTTACGGATATCCATGAATCATCAACTCCCAAGGGTCGGTCAGGGGCGGTTAACTTGTTGTTCAAGCTGTTCCAGGGCGGCCTCCAGGGCCAGTCGATAACCGCTGGCGCCAAGGCCGCAGATCACTCCCACCGCTACGTCGGAGAAGTAAGAGTGATGGCGGAAAGGTTCGCGTTTGTGCACGTTAGACAAATGCACTTCGATGAATGGGATGCTCACCGCCAGCAGCGCGTCACGTAATGCGACACTTGTATGTGTAAAAGCTGCTGGGTTGATCAGAATGAAGTCCACGCCTTCACTGCGTGCAGCGTGGATGCGGTCGATCAATTCGTACTCGGCGTTGCTTTGCAGATGCAGCAAATGGTGACCGGCTTCGCGGGCACGGCGTTCCAGGTCCTGGTTGATCTGCGCCAGCGTCGTGGCGCCGTAGGTGCCCGGTTCGCGAGTGCCGAGCAGGTTCAGGTTGGGTCCGTGCAGAACGAGTAACGTCGCCATCGGCGGTTCCTATGTTATCTGTGAGCAATTGTCAGAACCCGGCGACTATGCCGCAAAGCCTTTGTGACTGTCCAGTTCTCTGCAATAGCCAGCACGATGACCGATGTTTGCGCGAAATATATGACTGCTTGATTAAAATTGGTCATTCGCCCTGGTTACACGTTCGGCGAAGTCCCTGGCGTTGATCTCGCCGATCACCCGCACATCGGCGCGTTCGACGCCGTCCTTGCCAAAAAACATCAGGGCCGGGGGGCCGAACAACTGGTAGCGATCGAGCAGGGCGCGTTGCTCGGCGTTGCTGGCGGTGATGTCGAAGCGGATCAGCCGGTAACCCTTGAGGCGTTCGATGACGACAGGGTCATCCAGTACCTCGCGTTCGATGACCTTGCAGCTGATGCACCAGTCGGCGTACCAGTCGAGCAGCAGCGGTGTGCCGGATGATCGTGCATCGGCGAGTGCGCGATCCAGTTCGGCCGGTGTGATGATGGTTTGCCAGGTACTGGTGTTTTGCACTTGTCCGTTGTTGTCAACGATACGGGGCTGGCCAATCGGGTTGAACGGGTCGGTCTGGCCGCTGAAGGCGCCGTACCAGCAGGCCAGTGCGTAAAACAGCAGGAACATGCCGAGCAATTGGCCCAGGCGTTTGCGCGGTGGTTTATAGACGAACTCCAGCGCCCCCATGAACAGGCCGACGCCGCCTGCCAGCAAGCCGATCAGCAGCAAGGTGATCTGGCCCGGCAAGACGCGGCCGAGCAGGCCAACGGCCAACCCGAGCAACAACACGCCAATCGCGTTTTTCACGTAGACCAGCCACGGACCGCTCTTCGGCAGCCAGGCTGCGCCACCGGTGGCCACCAGCAACAGCGGCGCGCCCATGCCGAGGCCGAGCATGAACAGTTTCAAGCCGCCACCCAGCGCATCGCCACTGGCGCTGATGTACAGCAGCGCCCCGGCCAATGGCGCCGAAACGCAGGGTGAAACCAGCAAGCTGGAGACCACGCCCAACACCGCGGCGCCCCACAGTGACCCGCCTTCGGTGCGGCCGGCGATGCGGTCCAGGCGACTGCTGATGGCGTGCGGCAGTTTCAATTCGAAGACGCCGAACATAGCCAGCGCAAACAGCGCAAAAAACATCGCGAAAGGCACCAGCACCCAGGCCGATTGCAGCCGCGCCTGCAGATTGAGCTGGGCACCGAACAGGCCCATCAGCGCACCGAGCAGGGCAAAGCAGGCGGCCATTGGCAGCACATAGGCCAGTGATAGATTGAAACCGCGCCAGCCGCCGACCTGGCCGCGCAGCACCACGCCGGACAGGATCGGCAGCATGGGCAGCACGCATGGCGTGAACGTCAGGCCCAGGCCGGCGAGGAAAAACAACGCCAGTTCGCGCCAGCTCCATTGATAAGCCGTCGCCGGAGCGCCGCTGCCGTCGATGCTCAGGCGCTCGGTTTCCGGCGGATAGCACAGGCCTTTGTCGGCGCATCCCTGATAGGTCACGACCAGGGTGAAGGCACGTTGGTCGGTGCGCGGCAACTCAACGTCGAGAATGCCGTGGTACACCTCGACATCGCCGAAGTATTCATCGTGCTTTTTCTGGCCGTCGGGCAGTTTCGCCGCGCCGAGGAGGACATCGGCCGGGTCGGCGCGAAATTGAAAGCGGTGGCGGTAGAGGTAGTAACCTTCGGTGGCGACGAAACGCAACTTGATCGATTGCGGCGTGCTGTCTACCAGGCTCAGCTGGAAAGCTTCGCGCACCGGCAGGAAGTCGGCGCTGTTGTTGATCGAGCCCAGGCTTGAGCTGGGTCGGTTCTCCAGCAAGCCAGTGGCGCTGGCCGGCAGGACGAACACTAAAAACAACAGGCAGAGCAAGCGGCGCATGACGATCTCGCGTATCGGAATTGGGGGGATGATAGCGGACAGTTGCGGGGTGTGCAGCGCGGGAGTTTTGTGGTGAATGTTCTGACGCCTTCGCGAGCAAGCCCGCTCCCACATTGGTTCTGTTGTGTGCACATCATTTGTGAACACCAGAGATCAAATGTGGGAGCGGGCTTGCTCGCGAAAGCAATCTATCAGACGCGGAAAGCCTGGACGGCTGTATGCAGTCGTCCACCGAGCACCAAAAGGTTTTCCCCTTGCTCACGGCCTTCGCCGATACGCAGCAGGTTATCCCCGCCCAGCTGGTGAATCCGCTCACTGTGGTCACGGATTTCGCTGACAGCACCGCTTTGCTGGGCGGTGACATCGGCGATGCGTACCGCCGTGTCGGAAATGGTCTGGATCGCCCCGACGATTTTATCCAGCGCGCCATCAGCGGCCTGGGCCTGGCTGGCCGTGGCTTCGGCGTGTTCGACCTGGGCTCGCATGCCCTCCACCGATTGCCGCGCGGCGGTTTGCAGCCCTGCGATCAGCGTCTGGATTTCTGCGGTGGCCCCGGCGGTACGTTGCGCCAGTGAGCGCACCTCTTCGGCCACCACCGCAAAGCCTCGGCCCATTTCCCCGGCCCGGGCCGCCTCGATGGCGGCGTTCAAGGCCAGCAGGTTGGTCTGGTCGGCAATCGAGCGGATCACCGTCAACACGCCGCCGATGGTGGCCGACTCTTCGGCCAGGTGTTCGATCATTTGCGCATTGCCTTGCACTTCATCCACCAGCGCATGCAGGCCGGTGAGGCTCAGGCCGATGACTTTCTGTCCATGCTCCACGGCCAGGCCGGCGTGGCGGCTGGCTTCGGCGGCCTGGCTGGCGTCGCCGGCGACTTGCTGAATGGTCGCTTCCAGTTCGCTGAGGGAGTCGCGGATCAGTGCCGTGTCGCCAGCCTGATGCTCGGCACCGTCATGCAGGTCGTTGCTCAGGTCGGCCAGGGTGCGGCTGCTGCCGGCCACCTGTTCGGCGTTGCGGCGAATGGTCCCCACCAGGTCCACCAGATAGGCGCGCAAGCGGTTGAGGGAGGCTTCAATGTCATGCAATTCGCGGTTGGTGTTGCCCAGTTGAATGTCGCGGCTGAAGTCGCCTTCGGCCCAGGTCGAGAGGGCCGGGGCGAGGTTGGTCAGGGTCCGGGCGAGTTTGCGTTGCAGGGTGTCGATCAGCAGTGCGATCAACAGAATCAAACCGATCATCACGCCTTGCATCAGCCGCACTTCACCCTGGATCTGCCCGTGCTGGGCGCGCACCACCGGTTCCATCCCGGCAATGGCCTGTTGCACGTCGGCGATTTTCAGGTGGGTCGCCGCGCTGAGGTCGGCGCGTTTGCGGATTTGATCGCGAGTGCGCGAGAGCTCGGCCGGATAGCGGATGAGCAGGCTGTTGAGCTCGCGCTTTAGGCCGACGCCGGCATCTTCGGTGACGGTTTTTTCCGTGTTCTCAAGGCCCATCATCGAGGCGAAATCGTCGGTGTTCGACTCGCTGTTGGTGGTCACGCCCAGCAATGGCAGGGCGTCGAGTTTCTCTGCCTGGATACGGATGTTGGCCACTTCGCGTTCGACATCGGCGGCCAGTTCGCTGCGACCGCTGCTGACCAGTTTGTCCCGGGTCAGGGACAATTTTCCCAAGTGTTGCGATGCGGTGAGCAGCGGCGTGAGGTAGGCCGCATTGCCACTGGCGTACTGGCTGAGCTGATCGAGACTGGCACCCAGTTCCCGCTCGGCCTGCAGCAGCAAGGCCTGCGGATCACCTGCCAGTTTGCCGGCGGCCAGCAGGTCGGTCTTGCTGAATTCTTCAAGGGTCGACAGGCTGGGGCGCAACGCCTCGGCCAAGGCCGGTGGCAATTCGCCGAGTTCTTTTTGCAGGCTGTCGATGCCTTGGGCTGCACTGCTCAGGCGCAGCGCATCGCCGCTGCCCAAGTAATCCTCAATGCTGCGGGCGACGTCATTCTGAAATTGCTGCGACAGGCCCAGGTAGCGCTCCATTAATAGATATGGACGCTCCAGGGCTTTCTGCGACCACCACAGCGTAGCGCCGAGGGCCACGCACACGGCCACCAGAAGGAGGGTATTGAGATTGGTCAGCAGCTTCAGGCGCATTACGGACTACCAACGGCAGAAATGGTAAGTGCCTGAAGTTATTGCGTTTCTGTTACAGGGTTATGACCGTATCGGTCGATTCCGATAAAAAAGTGGCACTTTGCTTTGATGTGCGCGCGCCCTGTACGCGATTGCGTCCGCCGTGTTTGGCGCGATACAGCGCTTCGTCCGCCTGGTTGGCCATCATCAGGCTGTCGGAGCTTTCGCAAAGCTCAACCACTCCGGCACTGAAGGTGCACCACAGATCCTCGGGTTGCGCGGGATAGTGAATCTCGGCAAAGCGCTGACGGATTTCATCGAGCACGTTGTAGGCCGCTTCGATATCGGTATCCGGCATGACGATGGCGAACTCTTCGCCACCGTAGCGGCCGATGAAGTCGGTTTTGCGCAGGCGTTGCTTGAGAAACAGCGCCAGGCTCTTGATCACCCGGTCACCCATGGGGTGGCCGTGGCTGTCATTGACCCGTTTGAAGTGGTCAATGTCGAGCATGGCAAAGCTCAGCGGCTTGCTTTCGCGGCGGGCGCGGAACGAACAGTCTTCGAGCAATTGCAGGATATGCGTGTGGTTGTACAACCCGGTGAGACTGTCGCGGACCATCCGTGCCTTGAGGTTGCGTGCCCGGGCCGCGCGGTTGCGCACGGTGGTGATCAGGTGCCGGGGCTTGATCGGTTTGGTCAGGAAGTCGTCGCCGCCCTCGCTCATGGCGTCGAGCTGCTTGTCCAGGTCGTCTTCGGCCGACAGGTAAATGATCGGCACGCTGACGTAACGGTCGTTATGGCGGATCACCTTGGCCAGTTCCGTACCGGTGCAGGCCGGCATGTACATGTCGAGGATGATCAGGTCCGGCTGGAAGTCCGCCAGTTCGGCCATGGCCTGGATCGGCTCGATGAGCGTGCGGGTGACGATCCCGGCGCTGTTGAGCAGGCGCTCGGTGTGCAAGGCCTGGGCGCGGGAGTCGTCGATGATCAGCACTTTATAAGGCTCGTACTGGGCAACGCAGGTCAGGACTTCGATCTTCTCCAGCAGGCTCGACGCTTCGAGGGTGCCGGTAAGGAATTCCTGGCCGCCGGCACGCACGGCGGCCAGGCGGGTCGGGGTGTCGGTTTCGTGCAGGCTGAAGAACAGCAGCGGCAGCTGATGATCGAGGCCTTCCTGGGCTTCGGCGGCCAGTTTCAGGCCGACACCGGTGCCACTAAAATCCACGTCCATGACAATCGCCGCCGGCATGCGCTCGACCATCGATGAGCGAAACGCGTCTACGCTGTCCAGGGACTGGGCGCTGAGGCCGAAGAATTCCAGTTGTTTGGCCAGGCGCTCGGCGCGGTCGTGATCCTGCAACATCACGTAGATGGGCTTGCGCAGCGGCGGCAGAAAGGTTTGATCGAGTTGGTCGCCATGGCGCAGGCCGGTGCGTGACAGACGCTGCATCAAGCGGTTGAGATCGGTGATCAGGCCACTGCTCAGGCGTCCGCGATTGGCGTCGACCGCCTCCAGTGACTGACCGATGTGGCGTGCCAGTTGCGAGTGTTCCGGTTGTTCGAAACGCTCGGCGAAACGCAGCAGGCGCAGATTGGCCTCGCTCAGTTCCGAAAGGTCGGCGGTGGACCACTCACTGCGTTGCAGGCGCTGCCATATCTCAAGAATCTGACGAGCCTGATGAATTACCCGCTGGGCAAAGTGGTGCTTGAGGCGCTCGCGGCTGGGATCTTCTGGCTCGGTCATATCCTGACTACTAGTTAGGGTGCACACTGAGGTCGAGTGGTGGCTCTATGCTAGCACCACTTTTCCATTACATGAGTGCTGTACGTCAATAATCTGCAATGTGTCTTTATTCAGTTTGTGACTGGACGGTCTTGTTCTAGCCTTTCAAGTCGCGGTTTTAAGGGGCGAAGTACCTGAATCAGGGCACTTGACAGGCGCGGGGTGGAAATGGACGAGTGACGGAACGCCGGCCATTCATGATTTTTTTGCCAGTGCTGATCGGCCCGTTTTTTTGGGCTTTAGAGGGTCGGGGATTCCCTTAGGGTGGCAATCCAAACCATTAGGGGGGATTTTGAGGGTCGCCGCGTCGTCGGGTGCACAGACGTTCTTTTGATCCGCAAGCCCGGTAATTTTCCGCATCGGTGCGATGGCGGGTGCCGGGCCAAGGCACGTTGTTGTATGGTTGTGGTCGAACCGTTGAACTCAAGAGCTTGAAAGGATATCGCCATGCTGGACTGGAAGAACCGCACAGACAGTGCGCCTGAACGTGCCGCTGAACCGAAGTCGGAGACCCGCAGTTATCTGGGTGGTCTGTTGTTCAGCCGGGCGCTGGCCACTCTGCTGGGCATCTACCTGTTGGTGGCGAGTGTCCTGGGCTGGTACTGGAGCCAGGAGCCGGCGCTGTTCCCGGTCCAGCAAACCGCTCAACTGGCGGCCGAGAAAGAAGGCAAGCAGATGGTCGTCGGCTACACCACGGTGGAAACCCTCAAGACCGTTGCCGGCACCTTGCTGACCAAGCAGGGCGGCTATATTTCCAACGACCGATTCCCGCCAGGCCTGTGGATGGACAACATGCCGAGCTGGGAATATGGCGTGCTGGTGCAGGTCCGCGACCTGAGCCGGGCACTGCGTAAAGACTTCGCCCGTTCGCAGTCGCAGTCCGCCGAAGACGCCGACCTGGCCAAGGCCGAGCCGCGCTTCAACTTCGACAACAAGAGCTGGGTGCTGCCATCCAGTGAGTCCGAGTACCAGGAGGGCATCAATTCCCTGAGCCGCTATCAGGCGCGACTGTCCGATCCTAACCAGAAGAGCGCGTTGTTCTATGCCCGCGCCGACAACCTGAACAACTGGCTGGGTGACGTCGGCACCCGTCTGGGTTCGCTGTCGCAACGACTGTCGGCCAGTGTGGGCCGGGTCAAGCTCAACACTGCGTTGAAGACCGAGGTGGTGACGCCGGGTGTGGCGCCGCAAGTCGATGAGGAAATCGTCGAAACCCCATGGCTGCAGATCGACAACGTATTCTACGAAGCTCGCGGCCAGGCCTGGGCTCTCTCGCATTTGCTGCGCGCCATTGAAGTCGACTTCGCCGATGTGCTGGCCAAGAAGAACGCCACGGTCAGCGTGCGCCAGATCATTCGTGAACTGGAAGCGTCGCAGGAGCCGGTGTGGAGCCCGATGATCCTCAACGGCAGTGGTTTCGGCGTACTGGCCAACCACTCGCTGGTCATGGCCAACTACATTTCCCGGGCCAACGCGGCGGTGATCGATTTGCGTCAACTGCTCAATCAGGGCTGAGTCATGGTCGATAATGCCAGGGAAGCCGCGCACCGCGCGGCTTCCGATGCCGAACAGATCGCCTGGGTTGACGAGCAGGACAACCTGCTCGGCGCCCTGGTCCGTTCCGATTTGCGCGAGCGCGGGCTGATCGGGCGCGGCACCTACATTATGTTGTTCAACTCCGCTGGCGAGCTGTGCGTGCATCGCCGCACCCTGAGCAAGGCAATCTATCCCGGTTTCTGGGACGTGGCGGCGGGGGGCATGGTGCTCGCCAGTGAAACCTATGCCGAGTCGGCGGCAAGGGAGCTGGAGGAAGAACTGGGCGTGAGTGGCGTGGAACTGACCGCCCATGACCACTTTTACTTTGAGGACACCGGCAATCGCCTGTGGTGTTCGGCGTTCTCGGCGGTGTGGGACGGCCCGTTGATCCTGCAACCGGAAGAGGTGCTCGAAGCGCGCTTTATCCCTATCGATCAGGTCATGCTGGAAATCGAGCAAAAGCCTTATTGCCCGGACTCTCTGGCCGCGTTGAAGCGCTATTTGCGCTCACGCCGGATCGACGTCGCAAAACAGCTATAAATTGGCGCCGATTGGCTCTTAGCAATCGGCGTTTTTGCCGTTACACTGCGCGACCTTTTTAAACTGAAGCGGTATTGCTTCCTGTAGGAGCGAGCCTGCTCGCGAAAAACGCAAGAACGACACGGGCTGTCTGACGTCCCGCGTCATCGTTGACGTCCATCGCGAGCGAGCTCGCTCCTACAGTGAAATGAATGTCGTACCGTTTCAGTAGCGCTGCCCCTGCCTGAGTGGGGCTTCGCGGTCGATAGCCTTCCCAAGTGCTGCGACCAGTCTTTGTCCTCCGAAGAGGATTGCCGGTGGCCAAAAAAGCCGCATCCTTCGCCGCCTTGGGCGGCCTGGTATTTTCCACCGACGCAGGTCGTCATTGCCCGGAATGCAGTAAACCGGTGGACGCCTGCATCTGCAGACAGACCGTTATCCCGGCCGGCGACGGCATCGCTCGCGTGCGTCGCGAAAGCAAGGGCCGTGGCGGCAAGACGGTGACCACCATCACCGGCGTGCCGTTGGCTGAAGACGCGCTCAAGGACCTGGCCACGACGTTGAAGAAACGTTGTGGTACCGGTGGGGCGCTGAAAGACGGTGTCATCGAAATCCAGGGCGATCATGTCGAGCTACTCTTGGCAGAACTGATCAAGCTCGGTTTCAAAGCGAAGAAGTCCGGCGGCTAGCAGCCTCTGTGAAAACCACCCTCGGCTTGATCCGGTCCTGATGACATTCAGGTCCGGCATCGTCTACATGGTTTTCACAGAGCCTGTTCATGACCGGTATCTAAACTCACTGCGGTCGGCGGGGTCTATTGCCTCGTTGACGAACCGTCATTTTCATTCTTTAGACTGCGCCGGCCTGAACCCAGGCGACGCACTATGACTTCTTTATAGGGGACTTCGATGTCCGTACGACGCACACGCAAAGACGATGGCAGCCAATGGACAGTTGCGGACAGCCGCAGTGTTTACGGGATTCGCCATTGGGGGGCCGGGTATTTCGCGATCAATGACGCCGGTCGCGTCGAAGTTCGTCCGAACGGTCCGAGCAGCTCGCCTATCGACCTGTACGAGCAAGTCGACCAGCTGCGCAAAAGCGGCCTGTCCTTGCCATTGCTGGTCCGTTTCCCGGACATCCTGCAAGACCGCGTGCGTCAGCTGACCGGCGCATTCGACGCCAACATCGAGCGTCTGGAATACCAGAGCAAGTACACCGCGCTGTACCCGATCAAGGTGAACCAGCAGGAAGCGGTGATCGAAAACATCATCGCCACCCAGAACGTTTCCATCGGCCTGGAAGCTGGCTCCAAGCCTGAACTGCTGGCGGTGCTGGCACTGGCGCCGAAGGGCGGCACCATCGTCTGCAACGGCTACAAGGACCGCGAGTTCATTCGTCTGGCGCTGATGGGTCAGAAGCTCGGCCACAACGTGTTCATCGTGATCGAGAAAGAATCCGAAGTCGGCCTGGTGATCGAAGAAGCGGCTTCGCTCAAGGTCAAGCCTCAGGTCGGCCTGCGCGTGCGCCTGTCGTCCCTGGCCTCGAGCAAGTGGGCGGACACCGGCGGTGAAAAATCCAAGTTCGGCCTGTCGGCAGCGCAACTGCTGTCGGTGGTCGAGCGTTTCCGCGCGGCGGGCCTGGACCAGGGCATTCGCCTGCTGCACTTCCACATGGGCTCGCAGATCGCCAACCTGGCGGACTACCAGCACGGTTTCAAGGAAGCGATCCGTTACTACGGCGAATTGCGCAACCTCGGCCTTCCGGTGGATCACATCGACGTCGGCGGTGGCCTGGGCGTGGACTACGACGGCACGCACTCGCGTAATGCCAGTTCGATCAACTACGACATGGACGACTACGCTGGTGTCGTGGTCGGGATGCTCAAGGAATTCTGCGATGCGCAGAGCCTGCCGCACCCGAACATCTTCTCCGAAAGCGGCCGTTCCCTGACCGCGCACCACGCGATGCTGGTGATTCAGGTGACCGACGTCGAGAAACACAACGACGACGTGCCGCAGATCGAGAACAAGGAAGCGCTGCCGGAAACCGTGCAGTGGCTGGTGGACCTGCTGGGGCCGACCGACATCGAAATGGTCACCGAAACCTACTGGCGCGCCACGCACTACATGAGTGATGTTGCCTCCCAGTACGCCGACGGCAAGCTGACCCTGGCCGAGAAAGCCCTGGCCGAGCAGTGCTACTTCGCCGTGTGCCGTCGCCTGCACAACTCGTTGAAGGCACGCCAGCGTTCCCACCGTCAGGTGCTGGACGAACTCAATGACAAGCTGGCCGACAAGTACATCTGCAACTTCTCGGTGTTCCAGAGCCTGCCGGACACCTGGGCCATCGACCAGGTCCTGCCGATCATCCCGCTGCACCGTCTCGACGAAGAGCCGCTGCGTCGTGCGGTACTGCAAGACCTGACCTGTGACTCCGACGGCAAGATCAACCAGTACGTCGACGAGCAGAGCATCGAGACCAGCTTGCCGGTGCACGCGTTGAAAGAAGGTGAGGACTACTTGTTGGGTGTGTTCCTGGTCGGTGCCTACCAGGAAATTCTTGGCGACATGCACAACCTGTTCGGCGATACCGATTCGGTGAACATCTACCAGAACGCCGATGGCAGCGTGTACCACGCCGGTATCGAAACCCACGACACCATCGAAGACATGCTGCGTTACGTGCACTTGTCGCCGGAAGAACTGATGACCCACTACCGCGACAAGTGCGCCAGTGCCCGCATCAGCGCAACCGAGCGCACGCAGTTCCTCGATGCCTTGCGTCTGGGGCTGACCCGTTCGTCTTACCTGTCTTCCTGAGGTAAGTGTCACGCTCATCAGGTCGTCTGAAAATTTACCGTTCGCTGCGGAAATTTCAGATGGCCTGGTGCGGCAATTCTTCTGTTCCAGGCGAAATTTCCAGCATCTTCGACGACCCAACGCATTTGGTCTTCTTTTCGCGTAGGTTATTTCCTAATTTGTATTTCGGCACTCTACTCGGCCATGTCTCTCAGCGAGAATCCCCGGCCGCCCCTCCTGTAGAGAAACGCCGATGTTCAATCCAGTCAGCGAACCGTCATTTCGTCTGGATGTAGCAGGTCTGCCCGATTCCTTAGAGGTCCTGGTCTTTACCGGCAGAGAAGCCATCAGCGAGCCGTTCGTGTTCGACCTGGAACTGCTGATCGAAGACCCGGTGCTTGACCTTGCCAGTTTGCTGTATCGCCCTGCCTCGTTGCATTTCGGACCAGCCGGAAGCTACGTGCATGGACAATTGCATGAGCTCGTCCAGCGTGACCACGCCAGCGGACCCCGACTCTGCCAGGTGCGCCTGGGGCCAAAACTGGCTTGCCTGGCCCAGCGCTTCAGCCAGCGAATCTTCAGTGCCCGTTCAGTGCCGCAAATCCTCGACCAGGTCCTCAAGGAGCACGGCATTACCGGCAAGGATCGACGTCTGGAACTAAGTGGCCAATACCCGCCCCGGGATTTTTGCACACAATATCGAGAGTCAGACCTGCAATTTCTCCAGCGACTGTGCGCCCAGGAGGGGCTTCACTACCACTTCGAACACCGGGCCCGCGGGCACTGTGTGGTGTTTGGTGATGACCGGCAGCATTTTCCAACCGGCGAACCTGTGGTATTGCGCAGCGAGGGCGATCGACCGGCGGTGCGGCAGTTCGAACGTCGGCGTAGCGGTGGGACAGCTGTGCAGTGCGCCGAATGCCGGACGGACCTGGCGACCTTGCGCAGCGGTCGACTGATGCCGCTGTCCGGTCATCCGGTTGCCGATTGCAATCGGCTCTGGCTGCTGACCCGCGTTGAGCATTGGGGCAGCCAGGATACGACGACGCCTTACCACAACCAGGCCCGTGCCCTGCACTGGCCGGCACCCATCAAACCGCCCTGTGCGACGATCGAACCAAGGATGCATGGCCCGCAACGGGCGTGGGTCGTCGAGGTCGATGAGCCAAGCCCTGACCCGCAAAGGCCGGTACCGGTGCAATTCGACTGGCTTTATCAGGGCGAAGGGGCGACACCCAGTCATTGCTGGCTGCCCCTGGCCAGGCAGTTGCAGGCCTCGACGTTCACGCCGATACGGGAAGGGACTGAGGTGGTCGTGGGTTTTGTCGAGGGCGATCCCGATCAACCGCAGATAACCGGGGTGCTGCATGCGCCGGCAACGGTCGAGGTGACGGACGCCGACACCCCCCAGCCCGGCTGCACCCATGATGAGGGCCTGGAGCAATGGTTGCGCTCGGGGGAGCCATTGCTGATGTTGTGCCTGCTACCCGGTGGCGGCAGCTTCAACCATTGCGCACAGGCTTTGTGCACCTGTCGTCTGGCGACGCAGCTTGGCCAGAGCTCTGGAGCATGATTGCCACACGTACGCCCGAGGCACCCCCGCAGTGGTTGTTGCTGGATGTGCCGGGCACGCCGCAGGCGGGTGTCACACTTCGGCAAATGTTTGCCCAGGCCCGATGGTTCGGGTTGTTCGAAGGCACGGAGTGGCATGCGCTGCATGAACAGGGGCCGGTCCTGGTCGATCTGCGCACCTGCCCGGCACTGGCCGATTTATGCATCGTCGACGGAAAACGCTGGCCCGGACTGCTGGTGGTCAGCGAGGCGGGCGCTTCGTCGTTGCTGGCGCATTTGCGGCGCATGCTCACGGTCACGCTTGGCCTGCACCGGGCCCTTTTGAGTTACTACAACCCAACCACGGCCAGTTATTTTTTCGATGCCTGCGATGCGGTTGAACTGAGTCGCTGGCTAGGACCTATCCACCAGTTACGCTGGTTCGGCGGTAGTTGGGCCGACCGCGCGATGGGCTGTGAGGGCTGGCAGCGCTTGTCCAGCCCGGGGTTGTCGGTCAGCCCGTTGGCAGTCGAGGAAAGCCTCAGCGTTGGGCAGCAGGGAAAATTGCAAACTTGCCTGCTCGAGCAGCATGCCTGGCGCTGGAACCGATCCACCGGTGTCGATTTTTCCCGCCTGTGGGCTCATGTGCAGGAGGGGATCGCGCTGGGGTTCAGCGAGCGCCCGGTGCTCGATGGCTGGATATGGCTACGCCTGCAGTATCCCGACGCGGTGCCCGTGCAGCCGTTGCCGGGCGGAACTCAACAGGAACGCCTCGATCACCTGCGAAACCTGTGGCAGAACGATCCACCCTGGCCATGAGGTCGAAATTGATTGTCGGGGCCACGCCCGATCAGTGAATACCGCCGGCGAACCAGCCATCGTTACGGCGCAGGCGCCAGGCGATCATGCCAAGGGTCAGGCTGCGCAGCAGCATGAACAACAGAAAGGTTATCCACAGGCCATGGTTGCCCCCGCCTTGCAGTGCCCAGCCGAAAGGCAGCACCAGCGCCACGGTCAGCAGCATGCCGTTGCGCATTTCCCGGGCGCGGGTGGCGCCGATGAACAGGCCGTCGAGCAGGTAACTCCAGACGGCAATCAGCGGCAGTACGGCGAGGTAGGGCAGGTAGATGAACGCGGTGTCGCGCACACTTTGAATGTCGGTCTGCATCTCGATGAACAGATGCCCGGCGAACAGAAACAGCGCGGCAAAGCCCAGGCTTGCGAGCAACGACCAGCCACCTGCCACCACCAATGAACGGCGCAGGGCATCGCGGTTACGGGCGCCAAGAGCATGTCCGCACAGGGCTTCGACAGCGTGGGCCAGGCCATCGAGGGCGTGGGCGGTCAGCAGCAGGCCATTGAGCAAAAGAGCGTTGGCCGCGACCGTGGCGTCGCCCAGCCGTGCGCCTTGCACCGTGATCAGGAAGAACACCGATTGCAGTGCCAGGCTGCGGATGAAGATATCGCGGTTGACCGCCAGCAATGGCCGCCAACTCTGCCACAGCGCCAATGCCGCCCAGACGATATGCCCGGGGTAGGCGCGCAGGGCTTTGCGGGTCATCAGCAAGCCGATCAGTGCGCCGGTCCATTCGGCAATCACCGAGGCCCGGGCAGCACCGACCACACCCCATTCCAGGCCGAGGACGAACCACAGGTTCAGGGCAATGTTGACCAGGTTGGTACTCAGCAAAATCGCCAGGGGTGCCCGGGCATTCTGGGTGCCGAGGAACCAGCCGACCAGTGCATAACTGGCGAGCGCCGCCGGCAGGCCGAACAGGCGGGTATGGAAGAACTCGCGGGTCAGCTGATCGAGCTCAGCCGACGGTTGCATGAAATGCAACGCGACCCCGCTCAAAGGCACGCCCACCGCACCCAGGACCACGGCCAGACCGATGGCGAGCAGCAGGCCCTGCAACAGAATCTGCCGCAAGGCGGCACCATCCCCACGCCCCGCTGCCTGGGCGGCGAACCCGGTGGAGCCCATACGCAGAAAGCCCATGGCCCATGCAAGGAAGGTGTACAGACTGGCCCCAACCGCGACGGCGCCGAGTTGATGGGCGTGGGGCAGGTGACCGATGACGGTGCTGTCGACCAATGCCACCAGCGGTACGGAAATGTTCGAGAGAATCATCGGCGCGGCGAGTGCCCAGACCCGGCGATGGGTAGGGCGGTCGCGCCAGTCGGCGGTCAGGTTGGACATGCAGGCTCCTTGGAGGAGCGGGCATTGTAGCGGTGAAAACGGATTAGCTAAGTGAGCTCAATTCATAAAACACCAGAGATCCAATGTGGGAGCGAGCTTGCTCGCGATAGCGCTCTTTCAGTTGAATCAGTTTTTGATGTGCCGCCGCCATCGCGAGCAAGCTCGCTCCCACAGGTGTTCGGTGGGGTCAATGGATGATCCAGCTGAGCAACCACAGCCCCAGCACCAACCAGATGAAACCCATGATGAACGACGCATTGAGAAAGGCGCGGATCGCTGACCACAGCAGGATCAGGCCGAGGATCAAGGTCACGATGCTGATGACCGAGGTATCCATGCCCAGCGCCTGGGACAGGCCTTCGATGAAATTGCTGCTGGCGTTGCTCAACAGATTGAACAGACCACTGAGGCCATCAACGATGAAGCGGATGATCGAGCCGAGTACCTGGCCGAGCCATTCGGAAAAACCTTCTACCTGCATGAAGTGAACGTCCTGTTTAAAGAGAATTGAGCCTTGGGCTGTCGATCATGCTGCCGAGTTCCCACAAGCATAGAGGGTTGCACAGAGAACATGCATCTTCTGCCCTTGCCTTCACCTGTGATCCCCCCGAAGCTATACGTCTTCAGGAGAGCCCGATGAACCTTGTTGAACTGACCGAACGCCTGCACGCCATCCGTGACCGTAATGACTGGCGGCAATTTCACAGCCCGAAAAACCTGGCCATGGCCGCGAGTGTGGAAATGTCCGAGCTGGTGGAAATTTTCCAGTGGCTGACCGAAGACCAGTCACGCCAGTTGCCGGCGGACAAACTCGCCCACGCCGGGCAGGAAGTCGGTGACATCGTGCTTTATCTATTGCTGCTGTGCGGCGAACTGGGCCTGGACATGGACGCCGTGGTGCGCAGCAAACTGGCGGACAGCGAACGGAGGTTCAGCTGATGAGCGACCGTCATTTCGATCAACTGGCGACCCGTTTCGCCGAAAAAATCTACGGCGGTGCCAAAGGCGCGATCCGTCTGGCGGTGTTGCAGGCCGATCTGGCCGAAATCTTGCCCGACCGGCCGCTGCGCGTGCTGGACATCGGCGCCGGGCTTGGCCACATGTCGTTGTGGCTGGCACAGCGCGGCCATCAGGTGACCCTCGCCGAGCCTGCCGAGCCGATGCTCGAAGGCGCCCGCCAGCGTTTTGCCGAAGCAGGGCAGAGCGCCACGTTCATTCAGGCACCCTGGCAGGAGCTGCTCGGGCAACTCACCGAACCCTACGACCTGGTGTTGTGCCACGCCGTGCTGGAATGGCTGGCCGAACCCCACGCCATCCTGCCGGTGCTGCATCAGCTGACCAAGGCTGACGGCTGGCTGTCCCTGGCGTTCTACAACCGTGACGCGCTGATATATCGCAACTTGCTCAAGGGGCATTTCCGCAAGATGCGCAAGAACGACATGGCTGGCGAAAAGCAGAGCCTGACCCCGCAACAGCCCCTTGATCCGCGTGAGCTGGCGGCGCAACTTGAAGGTCTGTGGCAGGTCGAAACCATGAGTGGCGTGCGGGTTTTTCACGATTACATGCCGGTGGAATTCCAGGCCCGCGCCGAGCTGGTGGACCTGCTGGAAATGGAACTGGCCCACCGTCGTCATCCGAGCTTTGCCGGGCTTGGACGTTACTTGCACTGGATCTGTCGGCCTGTCTGATCGGAGCATGCAATGAAAAGTCATTCAGGTGTACTGGTGTTCTGCCTGGGGCTGGCGGCCTGTCAGGGCAGCAACCCCTATGTCGCCACGTCCAACCCATTGCCACCGGCGCCGCCCCAGGCCGCCAACACCTTTGACCGCAGCGCTTACCCGGCAGCCCCCCGTGACTATGGGCGCTACCGCAGTTGGGCCTGGCTCGACGGGCATCTGCCACCGGGCACCGCCTGGGCCGACTCGGCACAGATCGCCGAAGCGGTCAGCAATGCGCTGGATCAACGCGGCTTGCGCCCGTTGCACGACAATCGCCCGGCCGACCTGTTCGTCAGCGCCGACCTGCGCCTGGAAACCCGTTTGCGCCAGGTACAGGACGACTATTACGGCGGCGGTTATGGTGGCTACAACGGCTACGGCCCTGGATATGGCGGGTACGCCACCGTACCTGTCGTTCGTACCTATCAGGAGCAAGTCGTGGTGGTTCAGGTGGATATGTTTGACGCCAGGAGCGGCCAGCCGGTGTGGAGCTCCAGCGCTGAAACCGGCAACCGGGGCAGCGAAAGCGAGCGGGCCGATGC
Organism: Pseudomonas sp. 2725; assembly: GCF_050434585.1. Lineage (NCBI taxonomy): Bacteria > Pseudomonadati > Pseudomonadota > Gammaproteobacteria > Pseudomonadales > Pseudomonadaceae > Pseudomonas > Pseudomonas sp. 2725. Next base: position 433,049 of record NZ_JBNDIV010000007.1, read on the forward strand.
CATACGGGAGGCTGTGAAAAAGGCAATGTCGGCGTATCCTCCTAGTTAGCTTCTTGTAGATAAGAAGCATTCCGCAGGATCATGCCTTCAACCGGAGACTCATCATGTTCCGCCGTTTTGTTTTACTGGCAGTGGCCGCGCTGCTCAGTGCCTGCGCCGCCAACCAGGTCAATCATGACTTCGACGCCAGCCGCGACTTTGCTGCCTATCGCAGCTGGACCTGGAAAGAACCCGCCCTGCAATACCGTCCCGACGATCCACGGATCAAGAGCGACCTGACCGAGCAGCGCATCCGTCAGGCGGTTGCCGATCAACTGGATCAGCGCGGTCTGCGCCCGGCCGCCGCAGGCGCCAAGGGCGATTTGAATGTGCAGACCTACCTGATTGTCGAAGAGCGGCAACAACAGGTGACCACCAATTACGGTGGCGGCTGGGGTAACCCGTGGTATGGCTACTACGGCGCCCCTATGTATAACGAAACCCGCAACGTCAGCTACAAAGTGGCGACCATCCAGATCGACCTGCTCGATGGCAAGGACGGCAAACTGGTGTGGCGTGGCAGTGACGAACAGATACTCAGCCGCACGCCGAACCCGACGGATCGTCGCGATGCCATCTGGGAAACAGTCACGCGGATATTGGCCAACTACCCACCGCACGCATCCTAGAGTCAGCCAGTCTCTCAACCCCTGTGCCCTACAGGGGTTTTTATGCCTGGCACTGGCAAGCCTGGGGATTGACCTGAACAAAGTCGAGGTGGGTGCCAACCTCGGTTGTCACTCGGGACGCCCATCCCTGGTGATCTGATCCGGCAGCACAATCGGCAGTTCTATGCAGAAACGCGCACCCTCGGTGGAGTTCCTGACGCTCAGCTTGCCGCCCATGTTCTCGACAATGTCATAGCTCACCGAAAGCCCCAGACCGGTGCCGAAGCCCACCGGTTTGGTGGTGAAGAACGGCTCGAAAATCCGCTCCAGCAAACGCGGGTCGATACCGCCGCCGTTGTCCTCGACCCACAGGCGTACCGAGTGTGTATCCCGTTCGGTGTACAGCGAAATCCACGGCTTGAACCCGGGCAGGGTTTCGCGCTTGCCGAGCAACGCGTCCCGGGCGTTGACCATCAGGTTGATCAGTACCTGTTCAAGCTGATCGACATAGCCGCGCACCTGCACCTCAAAACCGGTCTCGCTGATGCGCAGGTCGACGCCTTTGTCGCGTAGGTCCTCGGACAACAGTGACAGCGTGCCTTCGATGGCCTGGACCGGGTTGAACGGTTGCTGCTCGGTTTCCGAGCGGCGGCCGAACACCCGCATGTGGTCCACCACCCGCGCGGCGCGCTGCACTTGCGTGTCGATGCGCGTGAGCTTGTCGATCAGGTAATCGACCTGTACGTCGCCGTTGTTCAGGCGCTTGAGTACGTTGACGATAGCCATGCGCATCACGTTCAGTGGCTGGTTGATCTCATGGGCCAGGCCGGTGGCCATTTCTCCGAGGGTGGCCATTTTCGCGCTTTGTGTGAGCTGCTGCTGCGCGCGCCGCACCTCGGTGTTGTCGCGCCCCACGGCCTGGACCTCGAGCAACCGGCCCTGTTCATCGAACACCCCACGATCGGACCAGATCCACCAGGCGTGTTCGCGGCCGGGCAGTTGCAGGTTGATCTCGGCGGTGCTGACCGGAAACTCGGGGCTCAGTCGGTTCAACCGCTGGATGAATGCAGTGCGCTGGTCCCCGGACATCCAGCCGCCCAGATTCACCCCCGGCAATTGTTCGGGCGCCAACTCCAGACTGGTGGCCAACGGGAGGTTGCCGAAGGTCAGGGTCAGGTCCGGCTGGTAGCGGCAGATCATCGCCGGCGAGTCTTCCACCAACATCCGGTAGCGTTCTTCACTCTGCCTGACCTGTTCGGTGGCCAGGGTCGCTTCGGTGATGTCCAGCCACAGGCCCACGGCTTCCACCGGCAGGCCGAGGTCGTTGCGCAACAACTTCGCTTCGTCCAGCAGCCAGTGATAGTCGCCGTGACTGTCACGCAACCGATAGCGGGCGCGCACGGAGCCTTCACGCAGCAACAGCCGCGTGCGCTCGAAATACTGCGGTCGGTCGTCGGGATGCACCCGCTCCACCAGCGCCCCGGGTGCGCAGTCGGCGAGGGTCCAGCCGAGCAGTGGCAACAGGCTGTCGCTGAAAAACACCGGGTGCAACGCACCGTCGACATAGCGCTGTACGTAAATCACCGCCGGAGAGCTGGCGATCAGATTGTCCAGGCGTGCATGGGCGACGATGGCGCTCTGTTCCTGGTTCTTGATGTCGCTGATGTCGAGCATGAACCCCACCAGACGACGGTTTTTTCCCGCGCCCAGCGCCTGGCCTTGCAGGCGATACCAGGCGGGTGCGGGCGCACCGTAGGGGCGATACAGGCGCACGCACAGCAGCAGGGGAGTGCCAGTCTCCTGCAAGTCTTGCAGGCAGATGCGCAGCTCTTCGCGGTCGGCGGGATACACCTGATCGAGCCAGTCCTGCATGGATAAACGCGACATTCCAAGGTTCAGGGTTGTCGCCAGCGAAGGTGCCAACTGAACCTCGTCGCTGTCGCTGAAAACTTCCCACCAGCCTGTTCCCAGCAAGGCTTGCAGCGATTCCAGGCGTTCCAGTTGCAGGTGATGCCGGTGCTCGCGCAGGCGCCCGAGCAAGGGACTGGCGAGCGCGGCGGTAATTTGTAGCCAGTCGCGTTCCGTGACATCGGGGGCGCGTTTTTGCGCCGTGAAGAAACCGCACAACAACCAAGCGACCACCCCTTGCGCATCATGATAGGGCACGGCGAAGCCATCGGTATTGCCGAACGTACCTTGCAGGCGCGGGTGTTCGCGCGGGGTCAGGTGCTGCGGAGCCGAGCCGCTCAAACTGTCCAGCCCCGTGCCCAGGCGTTGACCGTTTTGCCACAGTTGCGGTGCATCCGAGGCCGCGTAGTGCTGTTGAATCTGCCAACCATGTTCCTGCTCATCGAGCAAGGCGAGAGCAATGCAGGGGATCTGAAAACGCTGGGCCAGGCTTTGCAGTTGCTCGGTCAGTACCTCGGGCAGGCGAGTCAGGCTGCACAGGCGCAACTGTTCGGCGATTTGCTGCGCCAGCACCTGGCATTGTTCGCGGTTGCGCGATTGCAGGCGCTCAAGCAGCAAGTCGCCGATGTCCAGCATCTGCAACAACCAGGCATCGGCCAAGGGCTGCACCCAGCCGCGCAAATGCAGCGGGGGGCCGGTGAGGCTGTAGAAGTCCAGGTCCAGGGTTTGCCCCTGCCAGTCCGCCGGCGAGCCTTCGATGACGAGGCTGCTGTGGGGCAACAGGAAGTCGAACAGATGCGGTGCCTGCTCGCTGGGGGGGTGCTGGGCCAGCAAGTGCCGCAGCGGACCGCTCAGTTGAACGACACGCCCCTCGGCATTGAGCTGCATCTGCAATCCGAAACTGTGCACCCGCGGTGCCTCTTGCGGCTCCGGCGGGGGCGGCGGATGGCGATGGAGCAGGCGCCCGAAGAGTTTGTCCCCGGCACTCAAAATTGCAGGCTCGCACTGGTCGTGAGGGTCGCCGGCAGATTCGGTACCTGTCCGATGCCCGGCAGGTTCAGATGAATGGCGGCGGTCAGCAATCCCAGGGCGAACTCATTCGCGGCGGCACTTTTTTGTTTGTGGGGGAGGCTGGCTTTCATGAGTGCGTCTACCTTGACCATCACTGAGTAATGTCAGCATAGAATCATTCCGCCAAAACGGAGGTTTGGGTTGTGTACATATCCATTTCTTCGGTAACGGCCACTTATGGTTCCGCTCTTAGCGGGTCACTTTTGGCTGTGGGAGCGAGCTTGCTCGCGATGGCGGCCTGCCAGCCGACCGAAATCTTGCAGGTGTACCCAATCCACTGTGGGAGCGAGCTTGCTCGCGATGACGCCCTTTCAGCCAACACATTCCTGTGTAGTTTTCCTCAAGTCCCGAGGAAACCTCCGACACGTTTTTCAGGTTGTCCGTCGGAAGTGCGATCTCTAGCCTTTGTCGGTCGCTGCAAATTCAGTGACCGGGCTGTCGCGGCCTTTCAGTCTACTTGGTGCATAATCCACCGGCTTAAACCGGAGCGCTTCGGTGCTTGTCGTTTGATGTAATGGTGGCTGTGCGCGGGATACCTTCGGGTATGCCGGGTTTCCAAGTAGCTCGGTCCGCGACCCCGCGTACAGCTGCCACCCTTGATTGCTGTCGCGGCAATCAGTGGCAGTTCCATCCCATACTTGGAGCTTCACCATGTTCAAACCCACCCCGAATCCCCCCGAAACCGACGACGTTTCTCCCTACCAATCCCCTCACTCAAATAAACTCCACGAAGCCGCCGACCGCGCCCTCGATCACTACCTCAATCCGCCCAAGCAACCTGCCGTTCACAAACCCAGCACTATGTTCGTCATCGCCCCGGACATCGATACCGAGACCCTGCTGGCCCACGCCTGTGAGTCGCTGGCGTCGGCGAGTGTGATGGCGAGTGATTTCGCAGGTTTTCTGGAGGGCTCGCAGCGCAACACCCTGCTGGGGATTGCGCAGGTGATCATGCTGGGTGAGCTGGCGGTGAACCGGGCGTTGGATAATCTCGATCCACAAAACTAACCACGGAGCTTTTGTGGCGAGGGAGCCAGCACCCTCGCCACGTCGAGGTATCAGCTTTATCAGGCAACCGGCCGCCAATGCCCGACCATATGCTCCAGCTCCCCGACACCCACCAACTGAAAATCCCCGCTCGGCCCTGGCCCACTGGCCATTAACGTCACCTCACTGGGCAACCGTACCGGTTTCTTGAACTGCACCGCGATCTCGACATTCGCTACAGGCAGATGCCCGGCCAGCGCAGCCAACGTGCGTGCCTTGTTCCACAGGCCATGGGCGATGGCGGTCGGGAAGCCGAAGAGTCGGGCGCTGGCCGCGCTCAGGTGGATCGGGTTGTAGTCGCCGGACACCTTGGCGTACTGCCGGCCGATGTCCGAAGGCGCTTTCCAGTGCTCGACTTCGCTCAGGGCCAGGCTAGATACCAGGCTCTCTTCGAGCGGTTCACCCTCGAGTTTGACGCCGCGACAGAGCATCCGGCTTTCCGCTTCCCACAACGGCCCCAACTGATCGTCGAGGGTGGTCAGCAGATCGAACGTCGCGCCTTTGGCGTGGGGTTGCAGGTTCTGCACTTGCACGCTGACGCATACCCGATTCACTCCACCCATGGGACGCAGTACACGAACGCGATTGCTCAGGTGAATCAGGCCCAGTAGCGGGAACGGGAAGTCCCTGGTCGTGAGCAGTTGCATCTGCAAGGCAAACCCGAGGATGTGCGGGTAGGTCGGTGGTAGCAGGCCGTTGTCGGCGAAACCACAGACCTTGCGATAAGCCGCCAGGCGCTTGAGATCGGCTTCGACCCAGCAACGCAAACCCGAATCGGGTAGGGTGGTGCCCGTGATTTTTCGCCGTGTCGCCGCTCGTGCATACAATCCCGGCAGGCTGGGTTCGCGGTTGAGTGTGTGCCAGTCGGTGATCATCCTTAAGCCCCCAGAACGCTTTGCCCGCATACGCGCAACGCTTGCCCGGTAAACGCGCCGGTGCCCGGTTGCGCGAGCCAGGCCACGGCCTCGGCGACGTCCTGCGGCAGGCCGCCCTGGCCAAGCGAACTCATGCGGCGTCCGGCTTCGCGCAGGCCGAGGGGAATGTGCGCGGTCATCTGCGTTTCGATGAAGCCCGGTGCCACGGCGTTGATGCTGATGCTGCGCTCGTGGAGTAGCGGCGCCCAGGCTTGCGCCAATCCGATCAACCCGGCCTTGCTCGCCGCGTAATTGGTTTGCCCGCGATTGCCGGCGATTCCGCTGATGGACGCCAGCAGGATCACCCGGCCGTTGTCGTGCAGGGCGCCGCTGTCGAGCAGGGCTTTGGTCAGTACTTGTGGCGCATTGAGGTTGACCGCCAGTACCGCGTCCCAGTATTCCGGGGTCATGTTGGCCAGGGTTTTATCCCGGGTGATGCCGGCGTTGTGCACCACGATGTCGAGCCCGTCGGGCAGTTGTTCAATCAATTGCGCGGCGGCGTCTTCGGCGCAGATGTCGAGGGTGATGGTGCGCCCGCCGAGGCGTGCGGCGAGGGCTTCGAGATCGGTTTTGGCCGGCGGCACGTCGAGCAGGATGACGTCGGCACCATCGCGGGCCAGGGTTTCTGCAATGGCGGCACCGATACCGCGCGCCGCACCGGTGACCAGTGCCTTGCGCCCGGCGAGCGGGCGTGTCCAGTCGGTGACGGGCGTCAAACACGGATTCAAGCGAATGACCTGCCCGGACACGAAGGCGCTTTTCGGTGAGAGGAAAAACCGCAGCGGGCCTTCCAGTTGCCCCTCGGCACCTTCACCGACGTAGATCAATTGCAGGGTGCCACCGCTGCGTAACTCCTTGGCCAGTGAACGGCTGAAACCTTCCAGGGCACGCTGGGCACTGGCGGCGAACGGGTCGCGCAAGGTTTGCGGATCGCGCCCGAGAATCACCAGGTGCGCACAGTGGTCGAGGTTTTTCATCAGCGGCTGGAAAAACTCGCGAAGTTGCTTGAGCTGATCGGTGTGCAGCAGGTCACTGGCGTCGAACACCACGGCCTTGAGTTTCGGTCCATGGCCGGGAATCCAGGCCGTGGCCATCGAAGGCTCGGCGCCGTAGCTGTAGATCGCGTCGGTCAGACGGTTGGCGAAAGCGCTGACGTGTTCGGCCAACGGCCCGCCTCCAATCAGCAGGGCGCCTTCTACAGGTCGCAACCGGCCCGCTTGCCAGCGCTCCAGTCTGGTCGGTGTCGGCAACCCCAGGGCGCCGACCAGGCGATGGCCGATGGACGAATTGGCGAAGTCGATATAGCGGTCAGACATGGAACACGCTCCGAAAGCTGGGGATCAAAGTGTGGACCATGAATGGCGATCAGTCGTTCGATCCACGAGATAAGGCCTACGCTTGGTTACAGTGTAGGAGCGAGCCTGCTCGCGATGGCGATAAGTCAGTCGACATCAATGTAGCTGACAGGCCGCCATCGCGAGCAGGCTCGCTCCCACAGGGGTTAGTGTTTACATCAGGTCTTTTGTCAGGAGCTCTTCATGACCCAACTGCACCGCGTCGCGATCATCGGCGGTAACCGGATTCCCTTCGCCCGCTCCAACGGCCCCTATGCCACGGCCAGTAACCAGGTGATGCTCACCGCCGCCCTCGAAGGCCTGATCGAACGTTACAACCTGCACGGCCAGCGCATTGGTGAAGTGGTCGCTGGGGCGGTGCTCAAGTTGTCACGAGACATGAACCTCACGCGCGAGTGCGTACTGGGTTCGCGACTGTCGCCCGCCACTGCGGCCTATGACATCCAGCAGGCGTGCGGCACCGGGCTGGAAGCGGCACTGCTGGTGGCGAACAAGATTGCCCTGGGCCAGATCGATTGCGGCATCGCCGGTGGCGTGGACACCACCTCGGATGCGCCGATCAGTGTCAGCGAAGGCCTGCGCAAAATCCTCCTGCAAGCCAACCGCGCGAAAACCACCGGCGACAAACTGAAAACCTTCCTGCAATTGCGTCCCAAACATCTGATCCCCGAATTCCCGCGCAACGGCGAGCCGCGTACCGGGTTGTCCATGGGCCAGCATTGCGAGCTGATGGCCCAGACCTGGAACATCCCTCGCCAGGCACAGGATCAATTGGCGCTTGAGAGCCATCAGAAACTGGCGGCGTCCTACGCCGAGGGCTGGCACAACGACCTGATGACACCGTTCCTGGGCCTGACCCGCGACAACAACCTGCGCCCGGACTCCACGCTGGAAAAGCTCGCCGCGCTCAAGCCGGCCTATGAGAAAAGCGCCAAGGGCACCCTGACCGCCGGCAACTCCACGCCACTGACCGATGGCGCGTCACTGGTGCTGCTGGGCAGCGAGGAATGGGCCAAGGCACGCGGGTTACCGATACTGGCCTACTGGCGTGACGGTGAGGCGGCGGCGGTGGATTTCGTCAACGGTGCCGAAGGGTTGTTGATGGCGCCGGTCTACGCCGTACCGCGCTTGCTCGCGCGCAATGGCCTGACCTTGCAGGACTTCGACTACTACGAAATCCACGAAGCCTTCGCCGCGCAAGTGCTGTGCACCTTGAAGGCCTGGGAGGATCCGGAGTACTGCAAAACCCGTCTCGGGCTCGATACGGCGCTGGGCTCGATCGACCGCAGCAAGCTCAACGTCAAGGGCAGCTCCCTGGCGGCGGGGCATCCGTTTGCCGCCACGGGCGGGCGCATCGTCGCCAACCTGGCGAAGTTGCTGGATGCGGAGGGCAAGGGGCGGGGGCTGATTTCGATTTGCGCGGCGGGCGGGCAGGGCGTGACCGCCATTATCGAACGTTGAACACGAACAACTGTGGGAGCGGGCTTGCTCGCGAAGAGGGCATCAGCTTCAACATCAATGTTGACTGCCATACCGCTTTCGCGAGCAAGCCCGCTCCCACAGGTTTTGTGCCTGGCTCAGATTATGTGAGCGACACCGAAACCTTGTGGGAGCGAGCTTGCTCGCGATGGGGCCATCAGCTTCAACATCCATGTTGACTGCCATACCGCTTTCGCGAGCAAGCTCGCTCCCACAGGGTTATGGGGTGTGCCGGTTGATCAGGTACGGAACCTGCGCACCAACCCGTCCAGTTCATTGGACAACCCGGCCAGGCTCTGGGAGTCCAGGCGCGCCGAGTTGGCCAGTTCCGCCACCAACTGCGCATCGCCATGGATCTGGCTGATGTGCCGGTTGATGTCTTCAGCCACCTGATGCTGTTGTTCCGCCGCCGTGGCGATCTGGGTGTTCATGTCGCGGATCACGTCCACCGATTCGCGGATCTGCCCGAAGCTGTTGCGGGCCTCGCCGATGCGCGTCACCGATTGCTGGGACACTTCCAGGCTGGCGTGCATCTGTTGGGTCACCTGGCTGGTGCGTTTGGCCAGGTTGCCCAGCAGCCCGTCGATTTCCGCCGTGGAGTCGGCCGTGCGCTTGGCCAGGGCCCGCACTTCGTCAGCCACCACGGCAAAGCCGCGTCCCTGTTCACCGGCCCGGGCCGCTTCGATCGCGGCGTTCAACGCCAGCAGGTTGGTCTGTTCTGCGATCGAGCGGATGGTCCCCAGGATCGACTGGATGTCGTTGCTGTCGCGTTCGAGCTGTTGCATCGACTGGGCCGACTGTTCGATTTCCTGGCTCAGGCGATCCACGCTGTTCACCGCCGCATCGATCTGCTGCTGACCTTCGCGCGCCTGGCGCTGGCCACTGTCGGCAGACTCCGCCGCCTGGCTGCAAGAGCGCGCGACTTCGTTGGCGGTGGCGACCATTTCGTGGAACGCCGTGGAGACCATGTCCACCGCTTCACGCTGGCGTCCGGCGGCTTCGGCCATGTCGCTGGAGACCTGGGTCGAACTCTTGGACGTGGCGAGGATTTTGCCCGCCGCGCCGCCGATGTTCTGGATCAGGTTGCGAATCGCCGTCAGGAACTGGTTGAACCAGTTGGCCAGTTGCGCGGTTTCATCGTTGCCACGGATTTGCAGGTTCTGGGTCAGGTCGCCTTCGCCCTGGGCGATACCTTCCAGGCCGCTGGCCACGCTGCGGATCGGGCGCACGATGAGGCTGGCAAAACTGGCGCCGACGATGGCGAAGATGACGGCCAGGACGGCGGCGATGATGGCGATCAACCAGGTCAACTGGGTCGCGGAACTCATCACGTCGTCCTGTTTGATCAGGCCGATGAAGGTCCAGCCCAGTTGCTCGGACGGCCAGACGTTGGCCATGTAGTGCTCGCCGTTCAGCTCCACTTCCACCAGGCCCTTGCCGGCCTTGGCCAATTGCGCGTAGCCGTCGCCAAGGGTGCTCAGCGGTTTGAAGTTGTGTTCCGGTTGTTTCGGGTCCACCAGGACCATGCCGGTGTTTTCCAGCAGCATCAGGTAGCCGGATTCACCGAGCTTGATCTGTTTGACGATTTCGGTGAGCTGCTTGAGCGTCACGTCGATGCTGACTACGCCGCCGTTGGTGCCCAGCTTGTTGTCGATGGTGCGCACGGTGCTGACATAGGTCGCGTCATCCTGGGCCCAGTAGTAGGCCTCGGTGCGAAACGGCTTGCCCGGTTTGGCCTGGGCGGCCTTGTACCAGGGGCGCTGGCGGGGGTCGTAGTTGTTCAGCTTAGGATCATCCGGCCACGACACATAGCCGCCCGCCGCCGTGCCGAGGATGGCATAGGCGTAGGCCGGGTGGCTGTTGCCCAGATCCTGGAGCAGGGCGAAGACTTTTTTGTCAGCCTCCCCCTGAGGGACGCTTTCGGCGTTGGCGGCCATGTAAGTCTTGAGGCTGTCGTCGGAGTTTCGGATCAGCGGCTGCTTGGCCAGGTAATCGACGTTCTGGCTGATGCCGTCAAAGAACAATTGCATGGCGTTGCTGACCTGACGAATCTCGCGGGCACTGCCGTCGACGAATTCGTCCCTGGCATCACTGCGCAGGTTCAGCACAACGAGGGTGGCGACCAGCACCACGGGCAGGCAGGCGATGATTGCAAACGCCCAGGTCAACTTCTGTTTGATGTTCATCCGCGCTCCAGATTTTCTTGTAGGCCCACGCAGTGCAGATGACTCGCGGTTTATTGGCAGCCGTAAACGTTCTTGGTCAACCCGGGTCCTTGAGTGCGGCATCGCTATTATTGGGGGAGCGATTGTCGGACAAATCACTTTGTCACTTAGGACTTCGGCTGTTGTCGGAGGAAATTGAGGTCTGTTGGGAAAATTCCTACGAAAGGCATGAACTGTGGTGTCAGCTTCTGTCGCAATTGCCCTCAATGCCTCTGCACAACAAGTGACGCAGGCTCGGCTATGATCTGGAACGACCATGGCGGTCGTCGGTTTTACCTGATGAGAACGGTACATTGTGTGCATCTGCAATGTTCATAAGTCGGCAACCCCTCCCCCCCGTGAGTGGATTGCCGTATAACGAATGACTTTCGCGTGTTTGGTAATAAAGGACCCACAATAAAAGCTGATGAAGACTCCAAAACGCATTGAACCCCTGATCGAGGACGGTCTGGTCGACGAGGTGCTGCGCCCACTCATGAGTGGTAAAGAAGCAGCTGTTTATGTGGTGCGCTGCGGCAACGAGTTGCGTTGCGCGAAGGTTTACAAGGAGGCGAATAAACGCAGTTTCCGTCAGGCGGCCGAGTACCAGGAAGGCCGCAAGGTGCGCAACAGCCGTCAGGCCCGCGCGATGGCCAAGGGCTCCAAGTTTGGCCGCAAGGAAACCGAGGACGCCTGGCAGAATGCCGAAGTGGCGGCGCTGTTCCGTCTGGCCAGTGCCGGTGTGCGGGTGCCCAAGCCGTTCGACTTCCTCGAAGGCGTGCTGCTCATGGAGCTGGTGGCCGACGAGTACGGCGATGCCGCGCCGCGTCTGAACGATGTGGTGCTGGAACCGGACCAGGCGCGCGAGTATCACGCGTTCCTGATTTCGCAGATCGTGCTGATGTTGTGTACCGGTCTGGTGCACGGCGACCTGTCGGAGTTCAACGTGCTGCTGACGCCGACCGGCCCGGTGATTATCGACCTGCCGCAAGCGGTGGATGCGGCTGGCAACAACCACGCGTTCAGCATGCTGGAGCGGGACGTGGGCAACATGGCGTCCTACTTCGGGCGGTTTGCGCCGGAGCTGAAGAAGACCAAATACGCCAAGGAAATGTGGGCCTTGTACGAGGCTGGCACCTTGCACCCGGCCAGTGTCCTGACCGGCGAGTTCGCCGACACGGAAGAGCTGGCCGACGTGGGCGGAATCATGCGCGAGATCGAGGCCGCGCGCCTGGATGAAGAGCGCAAGCAAGCCGTACGCGCGGCGGACGATGCGCCGCCGGGCAAGACCGAAGAACCGCCTCCACCGTGGATGCAGTGATCGGTTAAAGAAAAACCCGGCTTCGGCCGGGTTTTTTGTGCGCCACCCAAATCCCCTGTAGGAGCGAGCCTGCTCGCGATGACGTCGGCACATCCAACATTGATGTGTCAGATACACCGCTATCGCGAGCAAGCTCGCTCCCACAGGTTTTTGCGGTGACCTGCAATCACGATGGGGCCGGGGTGACACAACACCCCGACTCCAGATTCTTGAGAATCGGGCAATCCGGCCGATGATCGCCCTGACAGTGCTCAACCAGGTCCTGCAAGGTGTCGCGCAACTGGCCGAGCTCACGGATCTTCTGGTTCAACTCATCGATGTGCTGGCGGGCCAACGCTTTCACATCGGCGCTGGCGCGCTGGCGGTCTTGCCAGAGGGTCAGCAACTTGCCGACTTCTTCCAGGGAAAACCCCAGGTCCCGCGAGCGTTTGATGAACGCCAGCGTGTGCAGGTCGTCTTCGCCGTATACCCGGTAGCCGCTGTCGGTGCGATGGGCTGCCTTGAGCAGGCCGATGGATTCGTAATAACGGATCATCTTTGCGCTCAGGCCGCTGTGGCGGGCCGCTTGGCCGATGTTCATCGGTTGTCCTCCAGGTCCTTGGGTTTCCAGGTTTTCAACAGTAGCGCATTGCTCACCACGCTGACGCTCGACAACGCCATGGCCGCACCGGCCAACACCGGGTTGAGCACGCCAAACACGGCCAGCGGAATGCCGATCAGGTTATAGACGAAGGCCCAGAACAGGTTCTGCCGAATCTTGGCGTAGGTCTTGCGGCTGATCTCCAATGCGGCCGGCACCAGTCGTGGATCGCCGCGCATCAGGGTGATGCCGGCCGCGTGCATGGCGACGTCGGTGCCGCCACCCATGGCGATGCCGATGTCGGCGGCGGCCAGTGCCGGGGCGTCGTTGATGCCGTCACCGACCATCGCCACCACCCCGGTCTGTTTCAGTGCGGCGACCGTGGCGGCTTTGTCCGCCGGCAGCACTTCGGCATGCACATCGTGGATGCCCAAGGCCTGGGCCACCACGTTGGCGCTGCCACGATTGTCGCCGGTCAGCAGATGGCTGCTGATGTTTCGTGCGCTCAGTTGTTGCACCGCTTGCAGCGCGCCGGGCTTGAGGGTGTCACCAAAGGCGAACAGGCCCAGCACGTGGGGTTCGGGGGATTGTTCGATCAGCCAGGACAAGGTCCGGCCTTCTTTTTCCCAGGCGATCGCCGAGTCGGCCAACGGCCCGGCACTCAAGCCGCTGTCCTCCAGCAGGCGACGATTGCCCAGCGCCAGGCGACGCCCTTCGAGGTTGCCGGCGATGCCGCGACCAGTCAGGGACTGGCTGTCGCTGACATCGGCCACCTTCAGTCCACGCTCGGCACAGGCATCCAGAACAGCCTTGGCCAACGGATGCTCACTACCGCGTTGCAGGGCGCCGGCCAATTGCAGCAGGCTCGCCTCATTACCGTCGATGGCACTCAGATGAGCAATGCGCGGGGCGCCGGAGGTCAGGGTGCCGGTCTTGTCGAACACCACCGCGCTGACTTCATGGGCTCGCTCCAGTGCTTCGGCGTCCTTGATCAGAATTCCGTAGCGCGCCGCCACGCCAGTGCCGGCCATGATCGCCGTCGGTGTGGCCAGGCCCAAGGCGCATGGGCAGGCGATCACCAGCACTGCCACGGCGTTGATCAGCGCGGTTTCCATCGGCGCGCCATACAGCCACCAGCCGATCAGGGTGGCCAGGGCAATCAGCAGTACGGTGGGCACGAACACCTGGCTGACTTTATCCACCAGTTTCTGGATCGGCGCTTTTGCGGCCTGGGCGTCTTCCACCAGGCGGATGATCCGCGCCAGCACGGTTTCCGCACCGAGGGCCTGGGTACGCACCAGCAACCGGCCTTCACCGTTGATCGCGCCGCCGGTGACCTTGTCGCCGGGCTGCTTGGGCACTGGCAGACTCTCGCCGCTGATCAGGGCTTCGTCGGCGTGGCTCTGACCTTCAATCACTTCGCCATCCACCGGGAAGCGTTCGCCGGGTTTGACCATCACCAGGTCATTGAGGCGCAGGGCGCTGATGGCGACGTCTTGCTCGTGACCATCGGTCACCCGAATCGCCCGTTCCGGACGCAAGGCTTCTAGGGCTCGAATGGCGCTGGCAGTCTGGCGCTTGGCGCGGCTTTCCAGGTACTTGCCCAGCAGCACCAGGGCGATCACCACCGCCGAGGCTTCGAAATACAGATGTGGCATGCGCCCGGCGGCGGTGGCCCATTCATACAGGCTCAAGCCATACCCGGCGCTGGTGCCCAGGGCGACCAGCAAATCCATGTTGCCGGCCCCGGCGCGCACGGCTTTCCAGGCGGCGACGTAAAACCGTGCGCCGAAGATGAATTGCACCGGCGTGGCCAAGGCGAATTGCGCCCAGGCCGGGAGCATCCAGTGCACACCGAATGGCTGTAGCAGCATCGGCAATACCAGCGGCAAGGCGAGGGCAATGGCGATGATCAAGGCCAGGCGTTCGCGGTGCAGGCGCTGTTGCTGATTGTCGGTTGGCGGGTGTTCGGCTTCCCAGACGCTGGCGCTGTAGCCAGCCTTTGTCACAGCGGCGATCAAGGTCTGCGGATCGATCTGGCCAAGCAGTTCAAGGTGGGCGCGTTCGTTGGCCAGGTTGACGCTGACGCTTTTCACTCCGGCCACCTTGCCCAGCGCACGCTCGACGCGACCGATGCAGGACGCGCAGGTCATGCCGTCGATGCTCAATTCCAGGCTCTGTTGCGGCACGCTGTAGCCGGCCTTGGCCACAGCATCTATCAAGGCCGGCAAGCTGTCGCCGGGTGCCTGGACCCGCGCCTGCTCAGTGGCGAGGTTGACGCTGACGGCACTGGCGCCAATGACTTTGCTCAAGGCGCGCTCGACCCGCCCGGCGCAACTGGCGCAGGTCATACCGGCAATCGGCAGGTCGAACGTGGTGGATTCGGACATCGGTCGCACTCCCTGTAGTAGATGACCACAGGATCAACCTTGCCATGCTGGCAAGGTCAAGTGCCAATCTTAAACGTGCCGCTGATCCCCAGTGGTTTAGATGTCAGTAGCCGAGACCGGCGCGCTTGAGGTACATCCCTTCCTGCGTCATCGCGATCCGGTACTTGAGCACATCGCCAGCCTTGAGCTGGATATCCTGCGAACCCGGCGCGAGCATGCCCGGATTGCAACCCGGCATCTGGCCCGGCAGCAGTTTCAGGCGTAGCGAGACGATGCCCGGCGGCAGGTTGAACGAGGTGCTCTGTTCCTGAAACAGCCGCGCTGCCAGTTGATCCTGGATGTACACGCCGATTTCGCAACTGGTCGCGACCTCCAGGCGCTCGCGGGAAATGATCAGCACGCCATAATCCTGACTGGCAGCATTGGCCGAAGGCACGGCGGCGAAAAGGCTGAGAAAGCCAAACAGGCTGAAAACTGACCAGCGCATGGCTGAATCTCCTGAGTTCGAGTCATTGATGGACGCAGCTTGGCCGAGCGTCGCGCCGATTGCCAGCCCGGCAGATCACTTCAGAACTTGACCTTGCCATGGTGGCAAGCTCGAAACTGGGTTCAACCCTCGGAAAAAGGAGTCATCCCATGCAAGTGTTCAACGTTGAAGGCATGTCTTGTGGTCACTGTGTCAAAGCCATCACCCAGGCGCTCCAGGCCAAAGACCCGGCAGCCAGTGTGCGGGTCGATCTGGCTGCCAGGGAGGTCGGTGTCGAAAGTGCGCTGACCGCCGAGCAGGTGATCGAGGCGATCAGCGAAGAGGGTTACGGCGTCAAACTGGCCTGAATTTGATAGTTAGCGAGCTACCGGAATGTTCAAGGCGTCCGTGCGCGGCTAGACTGTCGGGCTGCCGACTTCTGCCCCACTGGATGCCTGATGAACTTCCGTACCATTCTGATTCTCGGCGCCTTGAGCGCTTTCGGTCCGCTGGCGATCGATTTCTACCTGCCGGCCTTCCCGGCCATGGCCCTGGCTTTCGGCACGGACGAAAATCACGTCCAGATGACGTTGGCGGCCTACTTCCTCGGCTTGTCCATCGGTCAGTTGGCCTATGGTCCGGTGGCGGATCGTTTCGGGCGACGCATTCCGTTGCTCATCGGTGTCGGTTTGTTCACCGCTGCTTCCGTGGCGTGCGCCTATGCGCCGAACCTGGAATGGCTGATCGGCGCGCGTTTCATCCAGGCGTTGGGCGGTTGCGCGGGGATGGTGATTTCCCGGGCGGTGGTCAGCGACAAGTGTGATGCGGTGGGGTCGGCGAAAGTCTTTTCGCAGCTGATGCTGGTGATGGGACTTGCTCCCATCCTTGCGCCATTGCTGGGTGGGTTGTTGGTCAACACGACAGGCTGGCAGTCGATTTTCC
The DNA here is from genome assembly GCF_050434585.1 of Pseudomonas sp. 2725. NCBI lineage: Bacteria > Pseudomonadati > Pseudomonadota > Gammaproteobacteria > Pseudomonadales > Pseudomonadaceae > Pseudomonas > Pseudomonas sp. 2725. Next base: position 449,373 of record NZ_JBNDIV010000007.1, read on the forward strand.
TGGCCTTGACCGGTTTCAGTGCGTTGGCGGGCCTGGCGGTTGCGACGGGCTTGCCGGAAAGCTTGCCGGCCCACATACCGCGTCAACCGCTGTCGGGTGCGCTGCGTCAGTACGGTCGGTTGCTGGCCGATCCCATATTTCTTGGCCATGCCTTGACCGGGGGCATCGCCATCGCCGGGATGTTTGCCTACATCGCCGGTTCGCCCTTCATCTTCATCAAGCTCTACGGCGTTGCGGCCGAGCATTTCGGCTGGCTGTTCGGCATCAATGCGGCAGGCTTCATTCTGGTGGCGCAGGTCAACGCGCGGTTACTGGCCAAACGTGGCCCGATGTTTTTGCTGGCGCGTGCGGTGTGGGTTTATCTGGCGGCCGGTTTGACCCTGCTCGCTGTCAGCTCTCTGCATACGGCACAATTGTGGCCGCTGCTGATTCCATTGTTCATCTGTATCGCCAGCCTCGGTTGCATCAGCCCCAACGCGGCGGCTTGTGCGATGAGCGGGCAGGGCGCACGGGCCGGCAGCGCGTCGGCGCTGCTCGGTTGCCTGCAATTCAGCGTGGCTGCCGGCGCCTCTGCGCTGGTGGGCGTGTTGCACGACGGCAGCGCCGTGCCGATGGCCATGGTCATCAGCCTGTGTGGAATTCTGGTGGTGAGCGCGGCGGTGCTCACCCGGCGTTTGCAAAATGCCCGGGCGCTGGCGCAAGCCCGGGTTTGAGGCCGGAGTCAGCCGGCTGCGCGCTGCGTGAGGAGGACGGGAATCGGGTGAGGGGCCTGGATGCGGGCTTCAAGGGTACGCGTGAAAGCGCGAGCTTCTGCTTCGCTGCGGAACGTCACAGCATGTTGGTCAAGACGGACTTGCCACTGGGATTTTGCCAGTTCTTTTATCAGGATCTTCACAGCTGATCACCTCTCGTAAAAGACGTTACGCAAAAGAATGCCTCGCAGGAGATTCGATTGTAGACCCGTACACGGTCACCATTGTGACAAGGATCAACTGTCTGACTGACGGTTTGTAACTAAAAAAAACACGGCTTTTCGAGGGCGCCCACAGAGGTTGTCCGCGACCGGAGCGTCCCGGTCGCAGGCGGAAAACAGCAGAAAGCGATGAAATCAGTGGCGGTTTTTCAGCGCTTCAGAACCCTTCCAATACAATCTTGCCCTTGGCTTTGCCGCTTTCCAGGAGGGCATGGGCACGGCGCAGATTGGCCGCGTTGATCGTGCCGAAGTGTTCGCCCATCGTGGTTTTCAGTGTCCCGGCATCGATCAGCCAGGCGACGCGATTGAGCAGGTTGTGCTGTTCGATCATGTCCGCGGTTTCAAACAGTGAACGGGTGTACATGAACTCCCAGTGCAGTGACAGGCTCTTGCGCTTGAGCTTGGTCACGTCCAGCGACTTGGGGTCATCGATCAGCGCCAGTTTGCCTTGGGGCGCCAATGCCTCCACCAATTGGTCCAGATGCTGGTCGGTCTGGGTCAGGCTGGCGACGTGGGTAACCTGATCCACTCCGGCACGCTTGAGTGCTTCGCTCAGTGGCTGGCCATGGTCGATCACCAGGTCAGCGCCCAGCTCCTTCACCCAGCTTTGGGTCTGCGCACGCGAAGCGGTGCCGATGACTTTCAGGGCCGTCAGTTGGTGAGCGAGCTGCGTAAGAATCGAGCCCACGCCACCTGCCGCACCGACGATCAACAGGCTCTGGCCTTCATCGGTTTTTCCTTCGCGCACTTGCAGGCGCTCGAACAACAGTTCCCAGGCCGTGATCGCGGTGAGCGGCAGGGCAGCGGCTTCGGCGAATCCGAGGGTCTTGGGCATGTGGCCGACGATGCGCTCGTCCACCACATGCAACTCGCTGTTGCCGCCCGCCCGCGCGATGGAGCCGGCGTAAAACACCTGGTCGCCGACCGAGAACAGCGTCACCTCACTGCCCACGGCCTTGACCACACCGGCCACGTCCCAACCCAGCACTTTAGCCGCGCCGCCTTCGGGCTGGACGTTCTGGCGCACTTTGGTGTCCACCGGGTTGACCGAGATGGCTTTGACTTCCACGAGCAAGTCGCGGGGGCCGGCAACCGGCTCTGGCAGCTCGATGTCTTGCAGAGCCTTGTTGTCGCTGATCGGCAACGAGGCGTAGTAGGCAATGGCTTTCATGGGCGGCTCCTGAACACTAATAAAGAAGGGATTCGATGGAGAAGATGATTGGCTATTTCTCCTGAAGATAAAACCGGCTAAAAGAGCAGTCTCTTTCAATTTTTTTTTGATAATCGGTGTTCTTGATGCTGCGTTTCGATGACTTGCAGTTGTTTGTCCGGGCGGCGGACCTGGGCAGCCTGTCCGCCGCCGCGCGGGGCATGGACATGTCGGCGGCGGTGGCCAGTGCGGCGCTCAAGCGCATCGAACAGCAACTCGGCGCCCGTTTACTGGCCCGTTCTACCCGCAGCCTGCGCCTGACCGCCGAAGGCGAGGGCTTTCTTGAATACGCCCGCGCGGCCCTGAGCAATCTCGACGAGGGCCGGCGATTGCTGGCCAGTGGTCAGGACCAGGTCAGCGGGGTGCTGCAACTGTCGGCGCCATCGGACTTTGGCCGCAACCTGCTGCTGCCCTGGCTCGACGAGTTTCAACGCGAGCATCCGAAACTCACCGTGCGCCTGCTGCTGGGGGACCGCATCGCCGACCTGTTTCGCCAACCGGTAGACATTGCCCTGCGCTACGGTGAACCGGAGGACTCCAGCCTGGTGGCGCTGCCCATCGCCCCGCAGAACCGACGGGTTTTGTGCGCCGCTCCCGGCTATCTGGCCCGGCATGGCGAGCCGCGGCAGCTGGAGCAACTGGCACAGCACAATTGCCTGTTGTACATGCTCGGCAGCCGGGTCCACGATCACTGGAGTTTTCACGACGGCAAACGCGAAGTCAGCCTGACCGTCAGCGGCGATCGTTTCAGCGACGATGCCGATGTCGTGCGCCTATGGGCCGTGGCAGGTGCCGGGATCGCTTACAAATCCTGGCTCGATGTGGCCGCCGATGTACTGGCCGGCCGCTTGAAGGTGCTGATGCCGGAGCTGCTCTGTGAGCGCGCACCGTTGAATCTGTTGTGCGCCCATCGCGCACAATTGAGTAAGCCGGTGAACCTGTTGCGTGAAATGCTTGCCAGACGATGCGCCCTTTTGAGCAGTCAATTTCCAGGCTTTTCGGGAATCGATCATTAGTCGCACGAAAAAAGAGAAATTTCCCTCAGGAACGATCACCACCTACGCCGGGTGGAGGAAAGGATCCGCCGACCAACCCGCATATACTAGCGCCCTCATCATGTAAGTAGCGTCGATCCCCAATGGTGGGACCACGTTCGAGTCGGCCCGGCTGCACGGTCATCCTTCTGGCCTTCGCAGCATCGGCCGGGCAGCGCAAATGGTTGAGCAAGGCGTTGCCGGGCTTATGGCAGTTTCCACGGATTGGCCGACGACACATTACTGGTCAAGATTTCTCTGGGCAGTAGACGAAACGATTCAACAGGGAGTGAATACATGGAACATGCACCTTGCATCAGCCAGATCGCCACGTTGCTGGCTGACCCAAAGCGCAGCGCAATGATGTGGGCCTTGATGGATGGTTCGGCGCGAGCAACCGAAGAGTTGGCATTGCTGGCCGGCCTGTCATCGTCGTCGGCCAGTGCACACTTGGGCCGTTTGTCCGCCGGAGGTCTGCTGAAGGTTGAAAACCGCGGCCGCAAACGCTTCTTCCGCCTGGCCGCTCCCGAGGTCGGAGCGGCAATCGAAGCACTGGCCAGCGCGACCTTCGCCAGCGCACCCCAGGATATTCCGGACGTATTCAAGCGCAATGCACCTCTGGTCAAACCCCGGGTGGTGCGGTCGCCATTGTTGAGTGCCCGACTGTGCGACGATCATTTGGGGGGCACCCTGTCAGCCGATCTGTATCAGCGGCTGCTGGAGGCGGGCTGGATCGAACACTTTGATCAGCGGGTCACGGTCACGCTCAAGGGCGCGACAGAGTTGGCGGCACGGGGAGTGTTCATCCAGGCGCTGGCCCATCACAACGGCAGGGTTGCCTGCGCCTGCCCCGACTGGAGCGAAAGGCGCCCGCACATGGGCGGCTCGCTGGGCGCGGCATTGTTGCAGCTGTTCATGCAGTCGGGGTGGTTGAGCCTGCCCAACGATTCCCGAACCTTGCAGGTGACGGCCTCCGGGCAACGGGAAATTCATCGCTTTGCCAGTGAGTCTGAACTGGAAATGGCGTTGTAGGAGCCGGCTTGCCGGCGATGGCGGCCTCTCATCCAGCATCAATACTGGAGGTGATGGCCTTATCGCTGGCAAGCCAGCTCCTGCAAGTTTGCGTTTGCCTTTAGGGTTTTACCAACCGCGCATCGAGACTGTTCTGCGCCAGGCGCTTGGCCTGATCCTGGGTCATGCCCAGATGGGTGTGCAACGCATGGAAGTTCTCGGTGACATAACCGCCGAAATACGCCGGGTCATCGGAGTTCACGGTCACTTTCACGCCGCGTTCCAGCATGTCGAGAATGTTGTGCTGCGACATGTGATCGAACACGCAAAGCTTGGTGTTCGACAACGGGCACACGGTCAGCGGGATCTGCTCGTCGATGATTCGCTGCATCAGGCGCTCGTCTTCGATGGCGCGCACGCCATGGTCGATGCGCTGGATTTTCAGCAGGTCGATGGCTTCCCAGATGTACTCGGGCGGGCCTTCTTCACCGGCGTGGGCGACGGTCAGGAAGCCTTCGTGGCGGGCACGGTCGAACACGCGCTGGAACTTGCTCGGCGGGTGGCCCATCTCGGAGCTGTCCAGGCCCACGGCGACGAACGCATCGCGGAACGGCAGCGCCTGATCGAGGGTTTTCTGGGCTTCGTCTTCGCTCAGATGGCGCAGGAAGCTCAGGATCAAACCACTGGTGATGCCCAGTTGCTGTTCACCATCCTTGAGCGCGGCGGCGATGCCGTTGAGCACCACTTCGAACGGGATGCCACGGTCGGTGTGGGTCTGCGGGTCGAAGAACGGTTCGGTGTGAATCACGTTCTGCTCTTTGCAGCGCAGCAGGTACGCCCAGGTCAGGTCATAGAAGTCCTGGGACGTGCGCAGCACATCGGCACCCCGGTAATACAGATCGAGGAACTCCTGCAGGTTGTTGAAGGCATACGCCTTGCGCAAGGTTTCGACGTCGTTCCATGGCAAGGCAATCTTGTTGCGCTCGGCCAGGGCGAACAACAGCTCCGGCTCCAGCGAGCCTTCCAGGTGCAGGTGCAATTCTGCCTTGGGCAGGGCGTTCAGCCAGTCGTACATAATTCTTTTCTCATCAGGTGCAATGGTCGCCATTCTACAGAGGGTTGCCGCAACAATTGGTAAAACCTGACCAGGCGGTTGATCACACCGCTTCCGGTTCCCGTCGATAAGCGTAGGTATCGGCGAAGCGCGAGAGCAGGAACTCGGCGCAGGTGGTGGCCGGGTATTTCGCCGGGTGCAATGTGTCCTGACATCCGGGCAGGCATTCGATGCGGGTATCCGGGTGTGGCTCGGCGAAGAACGGCATCGAATAACGATCCACGCCCTGGGGGCTGATCACCCGGTGCGGCGTCGACAGGTAACGGTCGTTGCTCCAGCGCGCCATCATGTCGCCGAGGTTGACCACGAACGTACCTTCGATCGGCGGCGCGTCGATCCATTCGCCTTTGACGTTGCGTACTTGCAAGCCACCGGCGGCGTCCTGATAGAGCAGGGTGATGCAGCCGTAGTCGGTGTGCGCGCCGGCACCTTGTTGCTCTTCGGAACTGGCGGTGTGGCGCGGCGGGTAATGGATCATCCGCAGCACGCTGACCGGCTCATTGAAGCGCGCGTCGAAGAAATCACGCTCAATCCCCAGCGCGATGGTCATTGCCCGCAACAGCGTTTGCGCGAGGTCTTGCATGTCGACGTAGTGCTGCTCCATCAGCGCTTCCCAGCCGGGTATGGACGGATGGCGATTGGGGCCGCGCAAGGGTTTTTCCGCCAGTACGTCAGGGTGCTCGGCCGGCAGGTGTAGGCCCATGTCGAAGGTTTCTTTGAGGTCGCTGGGTTTGCTCGGGTCCAATTGCTCGGTGGCAATGGCGCCGTAACCGCGATGGTGACGGGTCTGGGTGATGTCGATCTTGAGCTTTTCGGCGGTAGGTTGGCCGAAGAAGCGTTTGGCGCTGTCGAGTAGTTCGTCGATCCGCTCAGTGCTGATCGGATGGCCCTTGATGTAGAAGAAACCCCACTCGCGGCAGGCGAGGTCGATTTGTTCGGCCACCGCTGGCCAGGCGGATGGATCGTCGCTGTAGAGCGGGGTGATGTCGATGATGGGGAGGCTGTTCATGGATTGTCCTGAAAAAACGCAGACTGGAAAACACTGAAGAACCCTGTGGGAGCGAGCTTGCTCGCGATGAGGCCAGCACAACAAACATCTTTGCTGACTGAAAGTCCGCCATCGCGAGCAAGCTCGCTCCCACAGGGACGGTGTTTCAGCATTGGAGAATTACTTCGGAACCTCGGCCTTCATGCCTTCCACGTAGTAATTCATCGACGCCAGTTCCACCGTGGTCGCACTCTCGCCCGCCGGGATTTTCTCGACCCCGGCCTGATCCTTGATCGGCCCGGTGAACAGTTGCAGCGCACCGCTCTTGATGTCGGCGATGAGCTGCTCGGCTTCGCTCTTCACCGTCGCCGGTACCAGGTCACTGATCGGCAGCTCAACGGTGCCCTCCTTCAAACCGCCCCAGTAGTCCCGGGATTTCCAGTCATGGTCGAGCACGCTTTGGGTTGCTTGAACGTAGTGCGGCCCCCAGTCATTGACGATGGAGGTCAGCACCGCTTTCGGCCCGAAGTGCGCCATGTCCGAAGCGTAGCCCACGGCATACACGCCGCGACGTTCGGCGGCCTGGATCGGCGCGGGGCTGTCGGTGTGCTGGAACACCACGTCCACGCCCTGATCGATCAACGCGTTGGCGGCGTCCGCTTCCTTGCCCGGATCGAACCATGAGTTGACCCACACCACCTTGATCTCGGTGCCGGGATTGTATTTGTTCAGGGCCAACTGGATGGCGTTGATGTCGCGGATCACTTCCGGGATCGGGAAGGAGGCGACGTAGCCGACCTTCTTGGTCTTGGTCATCTTCGCCGCGAGGAAGCCGCCGACGTAGCGGCCCTCGTAAGTGCGCGCCAGGTAAGTGCCGAGGTTCTTGTCCTGCTTGTAGCCGGTGGCGTGTTCGAAGGTCACCTTGGGAAACTGTTTGGCAACTTTCACCGTCGGGTTCATGTAGCCGAAGGAGGTGGTGAAGATCAGGTCGTAGTTGTCCTTGGCCATGTTGCGGATCACCCGCTCGGCGTCGGCGCCTTCGGCGACGTTTTCCACGTAGTTGGTGGTGATCTGCGAGCCGAATTTTTCCGCGAGTTCCTTGCGCCCCTGTTCATGCTGATACGTCCAGCCGTGGTCACCGATCGGACCGATATAGACGAAGCCGACTTTCAGCGGATCGGCGGCTACGGCGGTCAGGCTGGCGCTCAAACCAATGGCCGCCGCAACGGCGCAAAGCAGCTTCTTCAACGGGCGTTTGTGCATGAATTGAAACTCCATTTTGTTGTGAGGTTGGCTGGGCTCTCGGGCTTGCACAGGGCAATGCAAGTTGCTGACCAACAAGACAACAAAATTGGAATCCACGGTGATGCCATCGCGAGCAGGATCGCGACAGGTCCTTTAAGTCCGATTACAGTGCGTGTCCTTGCACAGCTGCCACCCACTGGTGCGCCAATCCACAAAACCAATGTGGGAGCGGGCTTGCTCGCGAAGGCGGTGTGTCAGTCACATAAATATCGACTGATACAACGCCTTCGCGAGCAAGCCCGCTCCCACAGTTTTAATCGGTGTTGTATCAGGTCCCGGCGATCAGTTGCCGTGCCGCCTGGCTGTGATCAGCAATCAACCCCTTCAGATCCAGCCCCTCGACCTGTCCGTCGATCACCCGCCACTTGCCACCGACCATCACTCGATCCGCGCGATCAGCACCACACAGCAGCAACGCCGACACCGGATCATGACTGCCGGAGAAACGCAGTTCATCGAGCTTGAACATCGCCAGGTCAGCCTGTTTGCCCACCGCCAACTCGCCGATATCGGTACGACCCAGCAGGCTCGCCGAACCCTTGGTCGCCCAGCCCAACACGCGCTCCGGGGTGATCTTCTCGGCGCCATAACGCAGGCGCTGGATGTACAACGCCTGACGCGCTTCGAGCATCATGTTCGAGGCATCGTTGGATGCCGAACCGTCCACGCCCAAACCAAGCAAGGCTCCAGCATCGGTCAACTCGATGCTCGGACAGATGCCCGAGGCCAGGCGCATGTTCGAACTCGGGCAATGGCAAATACCGGTGCCGGCGGCGCCGAGGCGGGCGATTTCATCCGGGTTGAAATGGATGCCATGGGCCAGCCAGGTGCGCGGGCCGAGCCAGCCGACACTGTCCAGATAGTCCACGGTGCGCAGGCCGAAGCGTTGCAGGCAGAAATCTTCTTCATCGAGGGTTTCTGCCAGGTGGGTGTGCAGGCGCACGTCGAGTTTGTTCGCCAGTTCGGCGCTGGCCGACATGATTTGCGGGGTCACCGAGAACGGCGAGCACGGTGCCAGGGCGATCTGGATTTGCGCGCCGTCACCGCGTTCATGGTACTCGGCGATCAACCGCTGGCTGTCGGCGAGGATCACTTCGCCTTCCTGCACGGTCTGTTGCGGCGGCAGGCCGCCGTCCTTTTCACCGAGGCTCATGGATCCACGGGTGAGCATGGCGCGCATGCCCAGTTCACGAACGCTCTCGACCTGCACGTCGATCGCGTTTTCCAGACCTTCCGGGAACAGGTAGTGATGGTCGGCGGCGGTGGTGCAACCGGACAGCAGCAATTCAGCCAACGCGACTTTGGTGGCGAGGGCGAGTTTTTCCGGGGTCAGTCGTGCCCAGACCGGGTACAGGGTTTTCAGCCACGGGAACAGCGGCTGATTGACCACCGGCGCCCAGGCGCGGGTCAGGGTTTGATAGAAGTGGTGATGGGTGTTGATCAGGCCCGGCAGGATCACATGCTCGCGGGCATCGAACACTTGATTGCACGGTGCGGACGGTTGTTGACCGGCGCCGAGCACTTCGACGATCAAACCGTCTTGCAGCACCAGACCGCCACGGGCATCGAGACCATTGGACGTGAAAATGGCGAGGGGATTCTTTAACCAGGTACGGGTCGCAGGCATGTTGGCCGGCTCCTCTGAAAGTTGGGTTCAGGGTTGCCAGCTCAGTGTTGCCCTGTCTGCTGATCCAGGTTCGCCGGGGAGGCGAGGTGCGAAGTGTCGATCAAAACGGCCCGGCGGGCAAGCCCAACCCGACAGGCCGATGCAACCCGGCGGTATTACCAGGGAATGGTTTCGCCCCGGTAATTGATGAAGTGATGCCCACCCTTGCCGACATACGCATTCACCTGATCGACCAGGCCACGGGTGCTGGTTTCCACGTCGATGTCCGCGCCTTCACCACCCATGTCGGTTTTCACCCAGCCCGGGTGCAGCGACAGCACGGTGAGCCTGGTTTCGCCCAACTGAGTGACGAAGCTGTTGGTCATGGAGTTCAGCGCCGCCTTGCTGGCCTTGTACAGTGCCAGTTCCGGCGCATCGGGCATGGTCACGCTGCCCAGCACCGAACTCATGAACGCCAGCACGCCGGTGTCCGGTCGCAGTTGCTCGACAAAACTCTGGGCCAGGTTGATCGGCGCCACGGCGTTGGTGAAAAACAGCTGACCGACTTCGGCCATTGTCGCGCCACCGTTCGGCGTCTGGACATCCGGCCCCTTGACCCCGGCATTGACGAACAACAGGTCAAACACGTCGCCCTTGAGTTGTTGGCTCAGGGCGGACACCGCTTGCTGATCGTCCATGTCGAGCTTTTCGATCCGCACCTTGCCCAAGGCCTGCAAGGCTTCGGCTTTTTGCGGATCGCGCACGGTGGCGGTGACTTGCCAGCCATCGGCCAACAGGGTTTTCACCAGCCCGAGGCCAAGCCCCCGGGAGGCGCCGATGATGAGCGCGGTTTTTGCCTTGGACATGAGTGGCTTCCTTGAAAATTCAGAGTCGTGGATTCAATGGACACTGTTGCCCGAGCCGTTGTTGCAACTCATCGCGCAGCGCGCCGAGTTCGGCCATGCGGGCTTCGATCAGTTTGAGTTTGTCTTGCAGCAGTTGCGTGACGGCACTGTCGGGATCGGGCGACTGCCAGATTGTAGCGACGCTGTTGCCGATCTCGCCGAGGGTAAAGCCCAGCCGTTGCGCGGTCTTGATGTACTGCACCAGTTGCACCATGTCTGGCGGATAGTCGCGATACCCGTTGGCGCTGCGTTGCGCCGCAATCAATCCGCGCTGCTCGTAAAAGCGCAGCGTGTCGCGGCTGACGGCGCTGGCCTGGGCTAATTCACCGATGCGCATCATGACGTCTCGAGGGGGCTTGACCCTGGAGCATACTCCAGGCTTTAGCCTTATTGCTCCCTGAATTGATGGAGCAATGTCGATGTGGACTACAACGCAATATCGCCGGTTGGTGCAAGGCAGTGCCTGGTATGACCTGATCGTGACGGTCGCGTTTGTCACGCCGTGGAGTTTTGCGGCGTTGCATGGGATTTTGACGTGGGTGAGTCAGGCGTTGAGTTTGCCCGGTGAGCTGCCACCGTTCGAGCCGGTGCACATGTTGATGGCGAATTTGTTGGGCTCGATTGTGTGCGTATGGGCGGTGTTGCGGATTCGTGATCCGCAGCAGGTTTATGGGCGGTATGACGCCGTGGGCAGATTCCTGTTCTCGGCCTGGCAGGCTTATGCCCTGATCCATGGCGCGAGTTCGCTGCTGGTGGTTTTTCTGGTGTTTGAATTGGCGTGGGGCATTGCTCAAGTGTTGCCTGTTCGGCAGCCATCGCGAGCAAGCTCGCTCCCACAGGGTCTGCGCCAGACACATTAATTACGCAAGATGCGGTTATGTGGGAGCGGGCTTGCTCGCGAAGAGGCCCGCCCAAACAACCACTAATGCCCAGCCTGCCACGGCTGTCCCAGCGAAACCGGCGCATACAACCGTGTGCGCACCGCATCCCTGGACAGCAGCACCAGCACCCCAATGGTCGCGACATACGGCAACATCGCCAGCAGACTCGACGGAATCGCCAGCCCCAGTCCCTGCGCCACCAGGTGCAGGATGCTGGCGAGCCCGAACAGGTACGCGCCGAGCAGCAGGCGCCACACCCGCCAACTGGCGAACACCACCAGCGCCAGGGCAATCCAGCCGCGCCCGGCGCTCATGTTCTCCGCCCACATCGGCGTGTAAGCCAGGGACAGGTAAGCCCCGGCCAACCCGGCCATCGCACCGCCGAACAACACCGCCAAGGTCCGCACGGCCAACACCGGCAAGCCCATGGCGCTGGCCGCATCCGGGTTTTCCCCGACCGCCTGAATGATCAGCCCGACGCGGCTTTTCAGAATCACCCAGGCCACTAATGCAAACAACGCGAACGACAGATACACCAGCAGATCCTGGGCAAACAGCATCCGCCCGATCAGTGGGATTTCACTCAGATAGGGCATCGCCACCGGCTCGAATCCCGCCAGCGGCTTGCCGACCCACGCCGCACCGACGAAGGTCGACAGGCCCACGCCGAAAATCGTCAGGGCCAGACCGGTGGCCACCTGATTGGCGTTGAACACCAGTGCCACCAGGGCAAACAGCGACGACAACAGCATCCCGGCGAGCATTGCCAGCAACACGCCGAGCCACAGGTGACCGGTATTGAACGCGACGATGAAACCGATCACCGCACCAAACAGCATCATGCCTTCCTGGCCCAGGTTGAGGACGCCGCTTTTCTCGCAGATCAGTTCCCCCAGCGCCACCAGCAACAACGGCGTACCGCAGCGGACCATGGCATAGAAAATATTGCTCAGCAGATCGATATCCATCACATCGCTCCTGTTTGTACGACGGTGGATTGTGCGCGGCGGGCCCGGCGCAGGTTCAAACGCGGTCGGTAGAGGATCAGCACATCACTGGCCAGCAGGAAAAACAGCATCATGCCCTGGAACAATTGGGTGATCGCTTGCGGCAGGTTCAGGCTCATTTGTGCGCTTTCGCCACCGATGTACAGCAGCGCCATCAACAGGCTGGAAAACAGGATGCCGACAGGATTCAGACGACCGAGAAATGCCACGGTGATCGCCGCATAGCCGTAGCCCGGCGAGACCTGCGGCACCAGCTGGCCGATGGGACCGGTGACTTCGCACACACCGGCAAGCCCCGCCAGGCCGCCGCTGATCAACAGCGCGAGCCAGATCAGGCGCTTCTCGCGAAAGCCGACGAAGCCGGCGGCACGCTTGTCCAGCCCGAGTACTTTGATCTGGAAACCGACAAAGCTTTTCTGCAACAGCACCCACACCGCCACCAACGCAAGCAGGGCGAAGTAAACCCCGGCGTGGACCCGGCCATCGTCCATCAGCAGCGGCAGGCGGCTGGCGTCACCGAACATCGCTGACTCGGGGAAGTTGAACCCGGCGGGATCTTTCAAAGGGCCGTGAACGCAGAACAGCAGCAGGTTCAGTGCGATGTAGTTGAGCATGATGCTGGTCAGGATCTCATTGGCGTTGAAGCGCGTACGCAGCCACGCCGTCAGCCCGGCCCACGCAGCGCCCGCCAGGGTGCCGGTAAGCAGGATCAACACCAGCGCCCAGCGGCTTTGCATATCGATGATGTTCATCGCCAGCGCACTGCCGGCCAGCGCACCGAGCAGCAGTTGACCTTCGGCACCGATGTTCCAGATGCGCGCCTGATAGGCGACGGCCAGGCCCAATGCGCAGAGCAGAATCGGCAGGGCTTTGACCAGCAATTCGGAGACGCCGTACAGGTCGCTGACCGGTGCGATCAGCAAGGTGTGCAAGGTCAGCAACGGGTCATGCCCGAGCGCGATAAACAACAACGATCCACAGCCCAGGGGCAGTGCAGCCGCCAGCAACGGCGAGCACCACAGCATCAGGCGCGATTGCTGGCCGCGAGGTTCAAGAGAAAGCAGCATGTGACACTCCGTTAGCGCGTGGCGGATGCGAGTGATTGAGGGGCACCGAACTGGCCGGCCATCCAGCCGCCGACATCGCTCAGGCGGGTGTCGACGGTGGCGTGAAGCGCCGACAGCCGACCGCCGCACAAGGCGCCGAGCCGGTCGCTGATCTGGAACAGTTCGTCCAGGTCTTCGGAGATCACCAGGATCGCCGCGCCGGCATCGCGCAAGGCAATCAAGGCGCGGTGAATGGTGGCGGCGGCACCGACGTCCACGCCCCAGGTCGGGTGTGCGGCGACCAGCAGTCTGGGTTGCTGAAGGATTTCCCGACCGAGGATGAATTTCTGCAAGTTGCCGCCGGACAGGCTGCGGGCAGGCGCCTGGCTATCGGGTGTCTTGACCCCGAAACGGCGGATGATTTCCTCGGCCATTGCTTCGACTTTGCCGCGCTGGATCAGGCCGTTACTCACCAAGCCGTGCTGGAAAGCAGTCAGCAGCGCGTTGTCCGCCAGGCTCAGTTCCGGCACCGCACCATGACCCAGGCGTTCGGCGGGGACGAACGCCAAGCCGAGTTGGCGGCGAGCATCGGGACGCAAATGGGCGACTGGTTCCTTGCCAAAACGGATCGTCGCGCTGGCGTTGCGGGGCAGCAGTGCTTCGCCGCTGAGCAAGGCCAATAACTCATCCTGGCCATTGCCGGCGACACCGGCGATGCCGACAATTTCACCGCGGCGCACTTCAAGGTCGATGTTGGCAAGCGAGCAGCCGAATGGGTCCGGGTTGTGCCAGGACAATCCACGGACATCAAGGCACGCATCACCTCCGGTAACCTTCGGATAGTCAGCGATCAACTCCGCCGCTTCACCGACCATCAAGCGCGCCAGTTGCTGGTCCGAACACTCGGCCGGCACGCAATGCCCGGCCACCCGACCGCCTCGTAAAACCGTTGCGCTGTGGCACAACGCACGCACTTCCCCGAGCTTGTGGCTGATGAACAAAATGCTGCAGCCTTCGGTGGCGAGGCGGCGCAGGGTGACGAACAAGTCGTCGGCCTCCTGCGGCGTCAGCACCGAAGTCGGTTCATCGAGAATCAACAGGCGGATGTCCTGCATCAGACAGCGAATGATTTCCACCCGCTGCCGTTCACCGATCGACAGGCTGTGGACAAGTCGCTCCGGTTCCAGCGTCATGCCGTAGCGCCGGGACACTTCGCGAATCTTCGGCTCAAGCTGTTTGGGTGTGCCTGCCGCCGCGCCCATGGCCAGGGCGATGTTCTGTGCCACGCTCAGGGTTTCGAACAGCGAAAAATGCTGGAATACCATGCCGATTCCCAAACCCCGGGCCTGGGCCGGATTGCGCAGGCTCACCCGCTGACCTTGCCAGATCACCTCGCCGGAATCGGCGTGGGTAACGCCGTAGATGATCTTCATCAGCGTGCTTTTGCCCGCACCGTTTTCGCCGAGCAGGGCATGGATCTCGCCAGGGGCAATGGTCAGGTCGATGGCATCGTTGGCCAGGCAGCCGGGGTAGCGTTTTGTGATTCTACGCAGTTGCAGGCGCGGAACTGGATCAGGGATTGGAGCGTGATTGGGCATGACAGGCTCAGTGCTGTTGGACTTGTGCCTGTGGATAAAGCAATTTTCTGGCCACTAGGTCAGGAAAATCTCGAAGTCCTGCGACCAGAGGCGTTCAGTACGCAGCTTTCAAATGTGCCACGCACAGCCCGGCACCACATGGGGGCAATGGCGCAAATCAAGCCCCGATTTTGCTCGTGGGGTTTTGCTCAAAAAATGAGCAATCGACCACAAGCCATACCGTACAGGGCGCCGAGACGGCCATGAACGGGTTATCCACAGATTGCTCCACAGTATTTGTGCGCAAGCTCACTGCACGGGCATAAGCACTGAGTGGCTACTTCTAAAGGCGATAAACCGCTGTAACTATTTGTTTTTATTTGAATTTGACGTGCTTGATGGCAGATTGGACGAAAATTGAGCAAAGTCCGCAAAGCCGCATGACAAAAGGGTTACAGCGGTATGTGCTCAGGTTATCCACAGGCGGGTGCACAGCAGATGTGGGCAAATATGGAATAAGTGAAAAAGCGGCGTGCCCCAAAAAATTGCAGCCGGTGCTGAAGCCTTTTAGCGCCGTAACAAAATTCGCCCGCGACTCAAATCGGCCAGTTGTGACTGTAAGGTGTCGATTTGCGCATCGCCTACGGCCAACTGCAACTCGACACCATTGGCGGTGAAGCTTTCATCCACAACCAATCCACCTGCCTCCGCCACCCGCAGCTTGACCAGGGCCAACTCGGCAAATCCGCAAGCGCAATGCAGTGGCACCCGGCTGATCAGCTCGAGCTTTGGCGCCGCTTGCAGGCATTTGTTTGCACCTCCGCCATAGGCCCGGGCTAGCCCCCCGGTGCCCAGTTGGATGCCGCCATACCAGCGAATCACCAGCACCGCGACCTGATCGCAATCCTGTGCCTCGATCGCCGCCAGAATCGGCCGGCCGGCCGTACCGCCGGGCTCGCCATCATCGGTGCTGCGGTACTGATCACCGAGCTTCCAGGCCCAGCAGTTGTGCGAGGCATTCAAGTCGCTGTGCTGTTCAATGAACGCCTGGGCCTCGGCGGGGCTGGAGATCGGCGCGGCGAAGGTAATGAAGCGGCTCTTGCGAATCTCTTCGCGGTATTCGCAAAAACCGCTGAGGGTAAATGGCATAAGTGCTTAGATGGCAGGTTTCAGGCCGCAGCCCTTGAGAATGATGCGGATCAGGTTATCCCCGGCGTCTTCCATGTCCTGTTTGGTCAACTTGGTGCGCCCGGTGACGCGGCAGATCTGCGTGGCGAAGTCGGCGTAGTGCTGGGTGCTGCCCCACAACAGGAAGATCAGGTGCACCGGATCGACCGGGTCCATTTTACCGGCGTCGATCCAGGCCTGGAACACGCCCGCACGACCCTGGAACCAGGCGCGATAGTCCTGGTTGAAATACTCGGTCAGGCACTCGCCGCCGCTGATGACTTCCATGGCGAAAATCCGCGAGGCTTGCGGCTGGCGCCGGGAGAACTCCATTTTGGCGCGGATGTAGCGGGTCAAGGCTTCGCTCGGATCGTCCTCGGCGGTGAGGGTGTTGAACGTGCTGTCCCACAGCTCGATGATGTTGCTCAGCACCGCCACGTACAAACCGAGCTTGTTGGTGAAGTAGTAATGCAGGTTTGCCTTGGGCAACCCGGCATTCTGGGCGATGGTGTTCATGCTCGTGCCTTTGTACCCGTGACGGGCGAACTCGTCTTCGGCGGCCTTGATGATGGTCTCTTCGTTTTTCTGACGAATGCGGCTGACGTGTTTTGCGCCGTGGGCTGGGACTTCAAAGGTCATAAGCACTTCCGAACGAGTGGGTGGGACGGCCAGTGCGTTGATAACGTACCCACCGGTTTCAGACAAGACCTCACACAATAAAACACTGCACCGCAAGCTAATGTGGGAGCGGGCTTGCTCGCGAAGGCGTCGTCCCAGTCAATACTCATGTGACTGACACACCGCCTTCGCGAGCAAGCCCGCTCCCACAGTTTTCAACGCGTCGCGGCCAGGCTCTCGAGAAAACTCTCCAGCACCAGATGCGGTCGGCGTCCCTTGCGTGTGACCGACGCCAGGCTGAGGTCATAGAAGCGTGTTTTTTCTTTCAGCGCTCGCAACCGGCCTTGCTGTACCCAAAGACTCGCGTAGTGATCCGGCAGGTAACCGATATAGCGTCCGGTCAGGATCAGGAAGGCCATGCCTTCGCGGTCCGAGGCGCTGGCGGTGCAATTGAGCGCCTGATAATGGGCCTGGATTTCCGCCGGCAAACGAAAGGTCGGGGCGATGGCGTCCTGGCTGTTCAGGCGTTCGTCGTCCAGTTGTTTGTCGTCGACATAAAACAGCGGGTGACCGACCGCGCAGTACAACAGCGATCGCTCGCTATACAGCGGTTGATACTCCAGCCCCGACAATGCGCTGGCCTGCGGTACCACGCCGACGTGCAGGCGACCGTCGAGCACGCCTTGTTCGACTTCATTGGGCGCGATCATGCGGATCTGGATCTGCACGTCCGGGCCGCGTTCTTTCAATTGCGCGAGGGCATGAGTGATGCGCATGTGGGGCAGGGTGACCAGGTTGTCCGTCAAACCGATGATCAATTCGCCGCGCAAGTGCTGGTGCAGGCCATTGACCTCGGTGCGGAAGCTTTCCAGCGCACTTAACAGCTGCAATGCCGATTGATAGACCTCGCGGCCCTCTTCGGTCAGGGAAAACCCGGCACGTCCCCGTTGGCACAGGCGCAGGCCGAGGCGTTGCTCCAGATCGCTCATCTGTTGGCTGATCGCCGAGCGACCGATGCCCAGCACGGTCTCCGCCGCGGAGAAGCCGCCGCATTCCACCACGCTGCGGAAAATCCTCAGCAGGCGAATATCAAAGTCGCTGACCTGGGCCAGCGGATCGGGACGGCGAGTACTCATGCGGGTTACTCAAAGTTTAGTAGTTGGCTGACTGAACATTAGAAAAGTTGGATTTCACCGACTTTATCCCCGTGGCAATTTAGCTGCAACAACGGTTTTCAATCCTTACGCCGCTTATTGCCTTGCGAGGTTACGCCCATGAACCAGCCTGAAAACGCACCGACTTCCCTGGCCAGCCAGCTCAAGCTCGATGCTCACTGGATGCCTTACACCGCCAACCGCAACTTCCAGCGCGACCCACGGCTGATCGTTGGCGCCGAAGGCAGTTGGCTGATCGACGACAAGGGCCGCAAGGTATATGACTCGCTGTCCGGTCTGTGGACCTGTGGCGCCGGGCACACTCGTAAGGAAATCCAGGAAGCGGTCGCCAAGCAACTGGGTACCCTCGATTACTCGCCAGGCTTCCAGTACGGCCATCCGCTGTCCTTTCAGTTGGCTGAAAAAATCACCGACCTGACCCCGGGCAACCTCAACCACGTGTTCTTCACCGACTCGGGTTCCGAGTGCGCTGACACCGCTGTAAAAATGGTCCGTGCTTACTGGCGCCTGAAGGGCCAGTCGACCAAGACCAAAATGATCGGCCGTGCCCGTGGCTACCACGGTGTGAACATCGCCGGCACCAGCCTCGGTGGCGTGAACGGCAACCGCAAGCTGTTCGGTCAGGCGATGATGGACGTCGATCACCTGCCGCACACTTTGCTGGCAAGCAACGCTTACTCCCGTGGCATGCCGGAGCAGGGCGGTATCGCCCTGGCTGACGAGCTGTTGAAGCTGATCGAACTGCATGATGCGTCGAACATCGCGGCGGTATTCGTCGAGCCATTGGCCGGTTCCGCTGGCGTGCTGGTGCCGCCACAGGGTTACCTCAAGCGTCTGCGTGAAATCTGCGACCAGCACAATATCCTGCTGGTGTTCGACGAAGTGATCACCGGTTTCGGCCGTACCGGCACCATGTTCGGTGCAACCACCTTCGGCGTGACACCGGACCTGATGTGCATCGCCAAGCAAGTCACCAACGGTGCGATCCCGATGGGCGCGGTGATTGCCAGCTCCGAGATCTACCAGACTTTCATGAATCAGCCGACGCCTGAATACGCGGTTGAATTCCCCCATGGCTACACCTATTCCGCGCACCCGGTGGCTTGCGCCGCTGGCCTGGCAGCACTCGACCTGCTGCAAAAGGAAAACCTGGTACAGAGCGTGGCCGAAGTCGCACCGCATTTCGAAAATGCGCTGCACGGCCTCAAGGGCACCAAGAACATCATCGACATCCGCAACTACGGCCTGGCCGGCGCGATCCAGATCGCTCCACGTGACGGCGACGCGATCGTGCGTCCGTTCGAAGCCGGCATGGCGCTGTGGAAAGCCGGGTTCTACGTGCGCTTCGGCGGCGACACCCTGCAGTTCGGCCCAACCTTCAACAGCAAGCCGCAGGACCTGGATCGTCTGTTCGACGCGGTCGGCGAAGTGCTGAGCAAGATCGACTGATTTGACAACACACCTGTAGGAGCGAGCTTGCTCGCGATGGACGTTAACGATGATGTGGGCTGCCTGGATGAACGCGGCGCCCTCACCATCTTCGCGAGCAAGCTCGCTCCTACAAAAAGCATCTATATAGCAGGCGCTCTTTAACGGACGCCTGTGGACAACTTTTCAGGAGCTTCCATGAGCGTTATTCCGCATTTGATCAATGGCGAACTGGTGACCGAGAACGGTCGCGCGGTTGATGTGTTCAACCCGTCTACCGGTCAGGCAATTCACAAGTTGCCGCTGGCGACCCGCGAAACCATCCAGAGCGCCATCGACGCGGCCAAGGCTGCATTCCCGGCCTGGCGCAACACGCCGCCGGCCAAGCGTGCCCAAGTGATGTTCCGCTTCAAGCAACTGCTGGAGCAGAACGAAGCGCGTATCGCCCAACTGATCAGCGAAGAGCACGGCAAGACCCTGGAAGATGCTGCCGGTGAATTGAAGCGCGGCATCGAGAACGTCGAGTTCGCTTGCGCGGCTCCGGAAATCCTCAAGGGCGAGTACAGCCGTAACGTCGGACCGAACATCGATGCCTGGTCTGACTTCCAGCCGCTGGGCGTGGTGGCCGGTATCACTCCGTTCAACTTCCCGGCCATGGTGCCGTTGTGGATGTACCCGCTGGCGATCGTCTGCGGTAACTGCTTTATCCTCAAGCCTTCCGAGCGTGACCCGAGCTCGACGCTGCTGATTGCACAGCTTCTGCTGGAGGCGGGCCTGCCCAAAGGCGTGCTGAGCGTGGTACACGGTGACAAGACTGCGGTGGACGCATTGATCGAAGCGCCGGAAGTCAAAGCGCTGAGCTTTGTGGGTTCGACGCCGATTGCCGAATACATCTATTCCGAAGGCACCAAGCGTGGCAAGCGCGTCCAAGCCCTGGGCGGTGCGAAGAACCACGCTGTGCTGATGCCGGATGCAGACCTGGACAACGCCGTCAGCGCACTGATGGGCGCGGCTTACGGTTCTTGCGGCGAGCGTTGCATGGCAATCTCGGTAGCGGTGTGCGTGGGTGATCAGGTGGCCGATGCACTGGTGGCCAAACTGGTTCCGCAAATCAAGGCGCTGAAAATCGGTGCCGGTACCAACTGCGGCCTGGACATGGGCCCACTGGTGACTGGCCAGGCGCGCGACAAGGTCAGCGGTTATGTAGAAGACGGCGTAGCTGCCGGCGCGACACTGGTGGTGGACGGCCGTGGCCTGACCGTCGCTGGTCACGAGGAAGGCTTCTTCCTGGGTGGTTGCCTGTTCGACAACGTCACGCCAGAAATGCGCATCTATAAAGAAGAGATCTTCGGGCCGGTGCTGTGCGTTGTTCGGGTCAACAGCCTGGAAGAAGCCATGCAACTGATCAACGATCACGAATATGGCAACGGCACTTGCATCTTCACCCGTGACGGCGAAGCCGCGCGGTTGTTCTGCGACGAAATCGAAGTCGGCATGGTCGGTGTCAACGTACCGCTGCCGGTGCCGGTGGCTTATCACAGCTTTGGCGGCTGGAAGCGTTCGCTGTTCGGCGACCTGCATGCCTACGGCCCGGATGGTGTGCGTTTCTACACCCGTCGCAAGGCCATCACCCAGCGCTGGCCACAGCGTGCGAGCCACGAGGCTTCGCAATTCGCGTTCCCTAGCTTGTAAGTAGAAGGGCGCAGAAGGCCGACCCATTGGGTCGGCCTTTTTGTTTTCGGGGCTTTTTTGTCCTATATGACAGAATTGTGAAAATAGCTGTTGACGGCAGATTCCAGGTGTCTATAATTCGCCCCACTTCCGGCGCAGTCGAAACGGAAAACTCCTTGGTAAACAAAGAGTTACGCAGTTTTCGGCAGCAGGTTGCTTCAGTTCAT